>JAPKMW010000134.1 GCA_026645575.1 Caldilineaceae bacterium | reverse complement strand
ACCCCTCCACATGATTGCTGCTTAGTATCTTAACATGTGGTCTAGTTTCTGGGGTCAATTATAATCATATGGAACTGATGGATGCAAATCGTCGGCAAATGCAGTTAACCCGTATTGAATCCTCGGTGTATCTGCTGTTACGCATGTTGGATGATCTACTCGTGATTGCACAAGTCGAAACCGGCGCATTCAACCGCACCCCTGGGATGGTGGTTGTTCAGCCGTTTTTACAGCGTCTCCAAAGCGATTGTCAAACGATTTACGGGGAGCGCTGTCACCTACAACTACAAAGTGAGGAGCGCGAGATCACCGGGGTTGACGTGCGCTTGTTACAGTTAATTGCCAGTAATCTTCTTACTCATGCGATCAAGGTTTCACCAAAAGGCAGTACGATTCTGTTCACCATAAGCAGCAGCCCAACAGCATGTGTTGTCAGTGTCCGTGACCAAGATACCAGTATGCCTGCTCCTGAACGGCAACGCTTTTTTGCGGCCTTACAGCAGCCTTCGACAGTAGAAACCGTTGCTATCCTTGGCTTGGATTTGGCGGTTGTGAAAGAGTCTGTCGCCTTTCACGGGGGGGCAATCCAGTTTGATGATCAGCAGCAGGAAGGGGTGACGATCACCGTCATCATACCAATCTTGGAGCCGACTAATCAAACAAACCCGCCAAGGATCATCGGGCTGTAGTCTCTAAGAAACGGTCCGAAAAGGTATCGTAGGTGCGGTTTGTAACCACACGGCCTCGTAAATCGCACAAGCTGGTGTGGTTACAAACTGCATCTACAAGTATGTCATCAGCCTTTTCAGGCGCAACTACTCAGCCTGCTCTTGGCGAGTCACGGACTCGCCAAGAGCGGTGTCTCAAATTATATTTTTATGAGCTAAGTTGGCGAAGCGCTTGTTGGTGTAAGCCCTTCTTGCAACGCATAGCGAATCAATTCGGCGTTGCTGTTCATATGTAATTTCTCTAAGAGCCGGCTGCGATAGGTGCTAACTGTTTTGACGCTTAATGTCAACTGGGAAGCAATATCACTGACCGAGTGTCCATCGGTTAACAAAAGCAGCACTTCCAACTCCCGATCAGAGAGCAATTCCATCACTGACGAAGGGCGGCTGTGACGCTCTAAAGCTCTTGCCAATTCGGCGCCAACCGTGGGCGTAATATATTTTTGACCGACTGCAATGCGCCGAATGGCGGTCAAGAGTTCTGTGCTGGCATGTCGTTTGGTTAAGTAACCGGCGGCGCCGGCGCGCATACAGCGGACAGCGTATTGTTGTTCATCATACATGGTTAACATCAGAACCGGCAGGCGGGGTTGTTCAATTTTGATCAACTTCAGCCAGTGCAACCCATTTTGCCCAGGCAGCGCAATATCCATTAAAACAATATCAAAGCTTTGTTTGCGCAGCAAGGTCATGGCATTTTGCCCATTGGCTGCTTCCCCGACAACCACCATATCAGTCGTTGTTTGAATAATTTGACTTAGTCCTTCGCGGACTAGGTCGTGATCGTCTACCAGCAAAACGCGGATCATGTCGCTTTCAACTCCTTGCTAATGGTAGGACTTTTGCAGCACCCGCCGGGAAACGATCGACATAAAGATGTGCGTAAGTCTTATCGTACAGATATTACGCGTTTACAGTACAGCAACTGTGTATGTAACCGCCAAAGATTGGATTTTAGTGAAAACACACTAAGTTTTCAATAGGTAAAATTGTTTATCTTTTCGGACTTTTGTATGTATCGGCATTGAACAATTGTTGATAGAGGTCGCTCATGCTTGCTGTGTATGACTACTACATTCTTGATAACCTGCTGGAGGGTTGCCAGATCATCGACTTTGACTGGCGTTACTGCTATCTCAACGAGAGTTCCGCCCGTCATGCCCAACGCGCCAAAGAAACATTACTCGGCTATACCATGCAAGAACGCTACCCGGCCATTGAAACAACCGCACTCTTTGCCATGTTGCAGCGCTGTATGGCCGAACGGACAATGGCGAAGATGGAGAATGAATTTTCCTACCCTGATGGTTCGTCGGCCTGGTTTGAACTCAAAGCCATCCCAGTTCTGGAAGGGTTGATGATTTTCTCGGTGGATATTACGGCGCGTAAACAGGCGGAAGCAGCCGAACGGGAAAGCGCCGAGTGGGCGCGGCTGGCGCTCAGTGCCAGCAATTTGGGCAAGTGGCAACATGAGCTGGCCACCAATATCATTCGTTTTGATGCACAGGCGCGTCAGCATTATGGCTTTACCCAGGATACAGTAACCCTGGAGATGGTACTCAAGCAGGTGCACCCGGAGGATGTACAACGTCTTGGGGCAGAGATTGCGTTGACACTAGACCCTGCCAATGATGGCCGTTCTGTAACCGAATATCGGGTGATTCATCCTGATGGCTCGGTGCATTGGTTGGCGATCCAGGCCCAAGTCTACTTTCGTGGGGAAGGCGCGGCACGGCAGCCCTATATGGGTTTTGGCACAAGCCAGGAAATTTCGGCGCACAAAGCGGCTGAGGAAGCATTAAAACAGTACACCCAGCGGCTAGAGATCCTGCATGAGATCGATCTGGGTATCATCAATGCCACTTCCATTGCCGAGATCATGACAGGCGCGCTCAAACAGATTCGTCTTCTTTTGGGGTGTGAACAAGCCGGCGCGCTGCTCTTTGATCTTACCAAGAACGAAGTCCTCATTTTGGCGATGGAATCCACTTCCCCTTCCGTGATCAAGGCAGGCGACTGTTACCCGATATCGTCCGGCTTTTTAGAAGGCTTTGGTGCAGAGCAAGTTTCGGTGATCAATGACCTGGAAACCTTGCCTGCCTCTAGTAATGCTTACCGCCGTGTGCGACAGGATGGTATGCGTTCTTCCCTGCGCGCACTCTTCAGTCATCATGGCGGCCCCCTAGGCATGCTCGTCTTAAACGCTGCTACGCCCCACTATTTTACGCCGGAACAGCAGAACATGGCGCTGCAGATTGCCAATCAACTGACCGTGGCGTTGCAACAGCGGCAATTGGTGGATGATCTGGCCCAATATGTCGCCACCGTTGAAGAGATGCAACACTTCCTCCGCGCCATTTTAGATGCTTTTCCAGCGAATACGGCTGTGTTGGCTCCTGATGGCGTTATCCTGACCGTTAATCAACGTTGGAAAGCTTTTGCCGGCGCTGCGCTTGCCGACAACGATTACCTCGGCACAAACTACTTGACGGTCTGCGATAGGGCAACCGGGCCGCAGGCTGCCGAGGCTGCTGCTGTTGCTGCCGGGATCCGCGCCGTGATCGCTGGTGAACAAGATCTGTTTTCGTTGGAGTACCCCTGTTTCACCCCGCACGAGTATTGGTTTATGCTGCGCGTAACGCCTTTGGCAGAGAGCGCACCCAGGCGCGTGATTGTCGCTCATATTGATATTACAGGACGCAAGGCCATGGAAAAGGCTGAACGCGAACAACGCCTATTGGCCGAAGCCCTGCGCGATAGTTTGGCAGCACTCACTACGTCGCCCAATATTGATACGACCATGCAACGGATTCTGGATTATAGCGCTACGGTCATTCCCAGCGAGGCCGGCACTATCGTTCTTTATGAAGGCAACCAGGGCCGTGTGGCCTATTTGCGCGGCCATTCCGCCGAAGCCGAAGCCTTCTTTCGGGCGAATCCGGTCTTGCTGGACAGGGGTATGTATGCCCCAAGTGGTGATGGCCCTAGCTACTACCTGGTTAGCGACACGGCGACCGAACCAGGCTGGCGCACTTTCCCGGTGACGGCCTGGGTGCGTTCCAGTTTGGGCGTGCAGATTGTTGTCCACGGGGAGCCGACTGGGCTGCTGATTGTGGACAGCGCAACGGCAGGGCGGTTTCAACCCAAAGATGTCGCCAATCTCCAAACCTTTGCCCGCTATACCGCGCTGGCGTTGGAAAAGGCCCAATATGTCAATCAATTGGAAGACCTGGTGCAGGTGCGCACGGTTCAACTCCAAGCAGCCAAAGAGCGAGTTGAAGCCATTTTGCACAACAGCGCTGATGGCATTCTCCTGATCGATGCCGATCTACACATCCACCAGGCCAATGCCGCCTTTTATCATCTTGTCGGTCATGATCTGGCTGAATCGGGGCAGAAAACCCTATGCGACTTTATTGTACCAACCGATATCGATACCATTACACGGCTCATTCAGCAGGTGATCGCTGAGACAAAGACGGGACAGATTGAATTTCACGGCCAACGGTGTGACGGCGCTACGTTTGATGCTGAACTTAGCATTGGCTTGATCAATAACAATGGCCTGGTCTGCATTCTCCGCGACATCACCGAGCGCAAGGAACAAGAACGACAACTGCGCTACCATGCCAGTTTACAAAAAGCTGTTGGCGACGCCGTGATTGTCACCGATATGGCGACGCAGATCCAGAGTTGGAATCAGGCGGCGGAACGTATCTATGGCTGGCCTGCCGCAGATGCAAATGGTCAGTTAGCCAGTTCTGTTTTACAGACCCAATTTGCCTCTCCAGATGAACGCTCCTATCACGTGGCGCGCTTACACGCTCAAGGCTGGTGGCAGGCCGAAGTGGTTCAACTTCATCGTGATGGTCATTTGCTACATATCTTAAGTTCGGTTGCGCTTGTATACGATGAACGGGGCGCTTCCATCGGTATCGTGGCGGTAAACCATGACATCACCGAACGAAAACTGGCTGAGGATGCCCTACAAAAAGCGGCGGCAGAAATTTTTGAACTTTATAACAATGCGCCTTGCGGTTATCACTCCCTCGACCCAGATGGCGTGATTGTCGAGATCAATGATACAGAATTGCGTTGGCTGGGGTATAACCGGGCCGAAGTTGTGGGGAAACGCCGCTTGCTCGATTTTCTGACCCCGGAAAGCCAGTTGATTTTTCACCAGAATTTCCCGCTTTTCAAAGCGCGTGGTTGGATTGAGGATTTGCAGTATGAGTTCGTTCGTAAGAATGGCTCCACCTTCCCTGTTTTGTTAAGTAGCAAAGCTATCTATGACGAACAAGGGCAATTTTTGACCAGCTATTCGAACATCTTTGATATTACCCCCCTTCAACAAGCGCAACGTGCGCTAGTGGAAAGTGAAGCACGCTATCGTCTCCTGGCCGAGAATGTCAAAGATGTAATCGGCAAACTTAGCTTTCCAAATGGGATACGGACCTTTGTAACACCGTCTTGCTATCACTTACTAGGCTATACTCCTGATGAACTGGTTGGTCAAGTGGCACTTGATCTTGTTCACCCTGATGATCGCGCGGCAACCGTGACAGCTATGATGCAGGCTCTCAATAGGGATCGCTCATCATTTGAGATTGTCCAGCGTTTCCGTCACAAAGCAGGCCATTACCTCTGGGTTGAGGTCACCAACAGTATTGTTCGTGATCCGGAGACAGGAACGCCCTTGGAAATCGTTGGGGTCATCCGCGATATCACAGAGCGTAAGCGCGTGGAAGTGTTGCAAGAGGCGCGCGCCGCAGAAGAGCATGAGTTTCAAGAATATTTGCGCGCCTTACACGAGATCACTATTGAATTGACCCAACTGGAGCAGATGAATGTCTTTTACCGCCGTACAGTGGAATTGGGGTTAGCTTATTTCAAGCTTGATCGTTTGGCGCTCTTTACGTTTGATCCGAGAACCGGGCTAGCTGGCGGCGCCTATGGCACTGATCCCCATGGGAGAGTGATCGACGAACATGGGATTCGCTTTATACCTTCCCCGGATGGGCTTCTCCAAAGCGCCTTTACCAGTAGTGAGCGTTTTAGCTTTCAAGAAAATGTGCCGCTTTTTTTCAATCACCAGGTTGTCGGCCAAGGTTGGAATGTCGCTACGGTTTTGTGGAATGGGGCTGAACGGCTGGGTTGGCTTGTGGCCGATAACCTACTGTCGCAAAAACCGGCCTCAAAACCCATGCTTGATATTCTCCGTTTGTATGCCCTAACCGTAGGAACACTCTTGGCCCAAAAGCAGGCACAGTTTGCTTTGCGCGAAAGCGAGCAGCGCTACCGGCTGTTAGCAGAAAATATTAGCGATGTCGTTGTCGAAACCACGCCGGATGCCGAATTTCTCTATGTTTCACCCTCGTGTCAAACCGTGTTGGGCTACGAACCAGTTGATCTTATCGGTCAGCTTGCCCTAGATTATATGCATCCGGATGATCTGCCGCTGGCCAACCAAGCGTTCCTGGCAACCCAAACCGTCGATCATCCTGTTGCCACTATGGTTGTCCGCTTCCGCCACCGGGATGGGCGCTATTTCTGGTTGGAAACCATGATCCGTGCCATCCATACAGAAAAGATAGGAATGATCGAGAAGTATGTTGGTTCGGCGCGTAACATCTCTGATCGTAAAGCTGCCGAATTGGCCTTGAAAGAGAGCGAAGCGAACTATCGCTTGCTGGTTGAAACCATGCGCAGTGGGCTGCTGGTTTATGATGCCGACGATCGCCTTACCTATGTGAACGACCGTGCTTGTGAAATGGTGGGCTATGCGCGTGCCGAGATGCTGGGAACCCGCCCCTATGATTCCCTGAATGACGAGGCTGCGCAAAAGGTCAAGGCACACCTTGTTGAAAGACGTGGGCAGGAGGTGGAACCCTATGAGGTTGTGACCTATCACCAGGATGGTACACCACTTCATCTCTTGCTCTCCGGTACACCCTTATTGGATAAACAGGGCGACTATAATGGCAGTTTACTGGTCATCACCGATATCACTGTACAAAAACAGGCAGAGGAAACCTTACGCCAGGCCCTAGTGAAAGAAAAAGAGTTGAGCGAACTCAAATCACGTTTTGTTTCCATGGCTTCGCACGAATTTCGCACGCCCCTAGCCACCATCCTGGCGCTGACCGAAACAATCAGGGCCTACCGCCATAAATTATCCGATGCGCAAATTCAGCAGCGTTTAGCGCGCATTATAGAGCAAGTTGATCATCTGAAAGACATTATGGAAGATGTCTTGCTGTTGGCTCAAATGCAAGCGCGTCGCGCTCAATTCAACCCGGTTGCCCAAGATTTGGATGTCCTCTGCCGCACCCTTGTGGAAGAGTTTCAGGGGCGCACGGATGTCAAACACCAACTGATCTACCACGCTGCCCCCGGTGACTATACAATCCAACTCGATCCCAAATTAATGCGTCAGATTATCAGCAATCTCCTGTCGAATGCGATCAAATATTCACCCGCCCAAAAGCCAGTGCAGATCATGTTGACCCATCGGCAAAATCAATGTTTTCTCCAAGTGCGTGATGAAGGGATTGGCATTCCGCCCGCCGACCTACCACATCTGTTTGAACCATTTCATCGCGCCGGTAATGTCGGCGTCATTGCCGGCACGGGACTGGGCTTGGTGATCACCAAAGAAGCGATTGAATTGCACAATGGCTTGATCATCGTCGAAAGCCAATTGGACCAGGGTACAACCTTTACTGTGCAGCTACCAAACCAATCGTAGGTCGGCTTAGATTGGTCTATTTGGGCTGTTGTGTACTAATCCACTTTTTATTCATCAGCAGACCGCAACAGCCCACTCCTAGCCACACCCCCGCAGGGGTTCCCGGTGACTGGCGCAGGTCACGGACCTGCTGAGAGCGTTGCGGTCTACTGATCATATCCCATCGCTACCCTCTATTCACCGTACTGTTCTGTCAGTCATTTACTGACAGAACGGTGCGTACTCCGCCTACAACAGTGTCAGACTCCGCTTATTTACAAATAATAATTTTGAATGTAAGTTTAAGATAAGTTGAATTTCTGTTTATTAATCTAGATTATCTGCATCTTGTCAATCACCGGAGGTGGGCTTATGACAACCCAAAGCAAGTTTTGTCTCCATCACCGCTCGATCATTTATGGCCTCCTGGCCTCTTTTTGTGTAACAGCCGCGCTAACAACATCGGCGCCCTTTTTGCTGGCAGAAGATACTTTTACGGTGGACGCCCCACCCCCTGCCCCGGCTATTGTCGGTGGGCAACCAGCAGATCCGGGTGAATGGCCCTGGCAGGCCCATGTTGCGGCTGGAGGAAACTCTTGTGGCGGTGTCTTAGTGGCGCCGGCCTGGGTGCTAACCGTAGCGCACTGTTTGTATAACCGTGACAAAACCCTCGTTGCTGAACAGATCTGGGTGACACTGGGTGATCATGATCGACGGCTTGTCGAACCAACGGAGCAAACCTATCTGGTGCAACAGGTGATCCCGCACGCTGATTTTGATGCCATGCGTTATTGGCATGACATTGCCTTGCTCCAATTGCCTGAAGCCGCCCGTCTATCGCCTGCTGTTGCACCAATCAACTCCATGCGTTCACCGGCTGATGACGCGTTGGTCGCCATCGACACGTTGGCAACGGTGACCGGCTGGGGGCTTACCAGTGAACATGGTGAGCGCTCCGCGTTACTATTAGAAGTGATGGTGCCCATTGTTAGCAATGCGGTCTGTAACCAAATTTATGACATCATTATTACCGATAATCTGCTTTGTGCCGGCTACAAGCAGGGGGGGAAGGATTCTTGCCAAGGCGATAGTGGTGGCCCGCTAGTGGCGCCGGATGGCGCCGGCGGGTGGAAATTGGCGGGGTTGGTCCATTCCGGTTTTGGCTGTGCGCGCCCTGGTTATTACGGCATTTACTTGCGCACCTCGTTTTATGTGACTTGGTGGGAGCAATACACGAGGACGCTACCGATAGCGGCCTCCCCAACACCAACGCCAACGCTAATGGCGACAAGCCCTGTCGAAAGCCATTTAACGCCAATGCCAACCATGATTGCGCCGACCAATACCCTAACCATAACACCAACCCTGACACCAATTCTGGCACCAACCGCGACACAAGTGGGTAGCGCTATACAACTTTATCTGCCGCTTCTCCGTACTAGCCTGGAAGTTGAAGCAACCGACGCGTGTGGGCTGAGCGAGCAAGGGGCGCTCCTGTTGGCGTTGTTGCAGACAGACCCTAAGCAACAGCGACCGCTCCTTCGCTGTAATGCCATCCTAACCCGTGTGGCGCAAGCGCGTGCGCTGGATATGGCCCAACGCCGCTACTTTAGTCATGTCAACCCCGACGGCTTTGGTCCCAATTACCTGGTGCGTATGGCCGGTTATACGCTACCTGCAACCTATGGCGCCTCCCTGACCAGCAACAATATTGAGTCGATTGGCGCAGGCGTTGGTGACGCTGAACAGATGTGGCACGCCTGGTTGCAATCGACGAAACATTCAACCCATTTGCTCGGTGCTAACAGTTTCTATGCCGAACAAAGCGACTATGGCATTGGCTTTGTACAAGTGCCTGGTAGCCCCTATCAGTTTTACTGGGTTTTTATCAGTGCCAAACCGGCGACACGCTCAACTGACTGTCATTCTTGTATAACGGAGATTATGTTATGAAATCACCCCTTCGGATCATGCTTGTTGATGATCACCCCATCCTGCGGCAAGCTGTAAGCACCTTTCTGGAACAGGAAAACATTATTGTGATTAACGAAGCCGGTAGCGGTGAGCAGCTTTTGCATCAACTGGAGTATGGCCTACCACCGGATGCTGTGTTGATCGACATCGATCTGCCTGGGATGTCAGGCCTTGAGACGACCCAGAAGCTACGGCAGATGAACCCGGACCTGCCGGTAATTTGTATGTCAGTTCGAGATGAACCATCCTTAATTACCGCTGCCTTGCGTGCCGGCGCCTGTGGTTATGTCCGCAAAGACTCAACTGTGAGGGAGTTGGCCTTAACCATTGCTGCGGCCTATGCCCAGCATGCAACGACCTATTCGCTCTTACAAAATATCTATAGACATTCAGAAAAAGAGATGTAGCTATAGGTGGTGATACCCAAAAATTTTGAATATCTATAACCCAACGTAGGCAACTGAAAGCATAGAAGGAGACAAGCAATGGCAGCATCAATACATGGCGCCGCTGCGGTTGGGATCCGATTAAAAGGTCAATGGCGGCAAGAGTCTATCTTGGGCCGCAACATTCACTTAACGAGAATTGAACACCGCCTGCTCACTTACTTGATGTCCAGGCCAAATCAACCCGTAAGTAAAGAGGAATTGCTGCGCGACGTCTGGCAATATGAGTGGCTGGAATGTACAAGTGTTGTTGAAGTTTATATCTATCGCCTACGCCAAAAAATTGAAGAGAACCCGGCAAAGCCCCAGTATTTGATCACCCGGCGGGGTTTGGGTTATCAGTTTGCCACTGTCCCTTGGTCCCAATCCTGGACCCATGATTAGCCGACCGATTTTGCCATCTTCCGCCAAGTAAGTGTCCAAAGACAAACTTTGCTCAGCGCGCGCCTAAAAGGCAACCGGTTGCCTTTTAGGCGCGCGCTGAGCAAATCGGAACCCCCTTACTGCACGCCGATTGCTGTTTCCCCGTAGGTTGCCTCTTCCTTGTCTACTACTGCTATACTACCTTCTACTTGTCCTCATTGTATTCCTTCCGAAAAGTCTTATAGCGTTTTGCCATGAATGTATGGTACAATAACAACAGATTTACTTCAAGCATAAGGTGGAATCGTCAGGAATTCTTCATACAAATCCGGGCAAGATGATGCTATACTGATTGTAAGGATTAAAAGTAAACAGAATGTAAATAGAAATTTGTAGAGTAGGGCAAGGTTCACCTGTACAAGACGGCGTTTTTCCAGAAACGCGACTAGTCGTCATCACAGGTGAACGAAAGGGAAATGATTGAGAAACGCCATGAACGAGAATGTAAACCTTTGGGAGTTCCCCAAAGCTGAACAGATCTATATGATTGCTGGCTGGCAACAGTGGGCCGATGCCGGCTCGGTTTCTTCGGGTTTACCCCAATATTTAATCAACCACCTACGTGCGCGCAAGATTGGCGAAATTCGCTCCGATGGGTACTACCTCTTTCAAATTCCCGGTACGCACCACCTGTTGCGCCCGCAGGTAAAGTTTGAAGAAGGCTATAGCAAAACCATCAAGCCACGGGTCAACAGCTTTTACTATGCCGGCAATGCACACAAGGGGTTGGTCATCTTTATCGGGGAAGAGCCGCACATGGACATTGACCGCTATGCCAACGCCTTTTTCAGCGCGGCAAAACGTCTTTCCGTACAGCGGGTGGCGGCGGTCGGTGGCGTCTATGGCGCTATGCCCTACGAGAAGGACCGTGAAGTCTCCTGCACCTATAGTATGCGCTATATGAAAGAAGAGTTGCGCAAATACGCCGTGCGCTTTTCCAACTACGAAGGGGGCGCTACCATTGGCTCCTACCTGGTCAACCAAGCGGAACAGGCGGCGGTCGAGATGTTTGTCTTTAACGCCTTTGTCCCGGCCTATGATTTTTCGCAGGCCGGCTTGGCCTTACAGGGGCTGCGGATTGAAGACGATTACCGGGCCTGGTATGAATTGATGCAGCGGCTCAACCACATGTTTCGGCTTGATATCGATCTCTCGGAACTGGATGAGCAGAGTGAGGCGCTCATCGCTTCCATGCGCGAAAAGTTAGAAGAACTGGCCGTAAAAATGCCGCAACTCAATGTTCATGAATATATGAGCGTGTTGACCAATGAATACAAAGAAAATTCGTTTGAGCCATTAGATGAACTCTGGGAGCGCGAATTGAGCGATCTCTTTGATGACGAGGATTAATTAGCACCGCAGGATGGTAATCAGTAGCTGATAAATCAGTGAGGCAGTCAGACCGTTTGCCCTAAGCTATACTCCCTAAGCTATACTCCCTAAGCTATACTAGCGAGCGCTAAGAAGTAACACTTTTTACATGAGTAATGGGTTACTTCTTAGCGCTCGTCAGTATACTTATTACACTGTTAACAAAGTTCTTTGGTATTTCTGTAGGGGCATCCGCTTGCCGGTGCCCCTGGGCGACTGGCCGACTAACACACAACTTTTTTCTGGAACCGAAGCCAATTTTTGCAAGTTTTAGATACAAAGCATTAACACGATACCGACAAATTGAGTAGCGTTTGTGAAATTTGTACATTCAATTGTGTAAAACCATGTTACTTTACATCCATCGATAGATGGATACAATGATATGTACAACACTCTTTCGCACTGATGGGAAAGACAAGAAGCTAGGGAGACAAGAAGAACAATCGCATACCTCTTTTAACTGTTATCTTCTCCTCTCTATCTTCTGCTCTTCTTGTCTCCCCATCTTCATGTCTAATTCATGTCTAACGTCTGTTCCTTTGTCACTGGCTTGTGGAGGTTCCATGAACGAAGCTTCGGGTGTCTATAAGTTTGCTAGTGTAGGTGAGTTGGCGGAAACGGTTACGCAGTTGTTGGCGCTTGGGTTACAATATGGCACGGAACTGGGGCGCACGCCGGGCCGTCACTCCAAAAGTGGATTGGAAAAGATTGAGCAGTTGATTCTACAACAAGCACGTGATTACCTGTCCCAAGTGCGCGAGGGCTTTGTGCTTAGTGTGCGTACTGCCCAACTCGACCAAAAGGCGGAGCTACGGTTTCTCCTGGAACAGGTCTTGGTGGATTGGAATGCCTTTAGTCGCGAGCTAGGCATTGAGATGGGCCAGGAATCAACGGCTGACCAAAATGCAACCCTCTCCCCGGCTGATGAGGCGCGTCAACAACTGTTGGCTTTTGGCATGGCTGCCACCGCCTTGGGATACTTGCCAAAGCTACCCGCCGAACAAGTCACCTTCCCCTATAGCTATAACGACCCTCCCACCTATTGCGATATTCCGGCTCCCAATTCGCCAGGCGCTATGCTCTCGCGTATTGAAGAACTGGAGCAGATGGTCTGGCGACTGATGGGTGGCGATCTGCAAGGCTTGTTAAATCAGCGCTATGGCGCACTGCGCCGCACCTACGGCTTCTTTGAATCGAGCGCACACCTGGCCCGCCGTGAACTGGACCGCTTTGGGATGAAGCGCCCCAGCCCCCAGATTGCCCTGTTGTAGGGACTTGCGCAGGGCGAATTTGCCGCCAGGGGCCGCCCTTACCGGCTTTGGTTGTGTAAATTCATAAGGTCTGAGCTTCTGTGTAAACCCTATATGTTACCAACTACTGGATTGACTCTACTTGATGGCACAATGATTTAGGAATGATCCCATTTTTGTTAAAAGGTAATTACTCAGCTCCTAGCCGGTATGGGACGCCGATCACGGACCGGCTAGGAGCTGAGTAATTACGCTAAAAGATTGTTAAAAAAAGGTTGCGCCATTGCGGCAAGTAGGGTAAGATGACGCTATCGCTTGCTGTCACTAGCAATAATCGCGCCTGCAATAAAGGGTAAACAGATGATGCAGCTTTGGCGGATGCTTCCCCTATTGGTCTTGAGTAGCGCTCTGCTTCAAGCCTCAGTTGGGCCAACCCTGGCCGACCAGCCGCGGCTTTTCCAGGCGCCGGCCATCACCTTGACCGCGTCCGCCCAACAGGTGCAAGCCGGCACATCGCAGACGTTACAAATCCAATTAATCGGTAGAACTACACCAGCGACCCTGGTTGTGCTGGCTGTCACCTATCCCAACGGGAAACGTGAACAATCGCTCCATGCTATCCAAGGTGATGGTCGGGCCATTACGTGGACCGTACCGGCAGATGCAGGGACGGGAACCGTGACCTTTCGTGTTTCGGCGCAAAGTTGCAATTGCGGCAACCATAGCACCATTCCGGGACAGTCGATTGCAGATGCGGATGTGACCGGAACCTTTCAAGTGATCGCACCCTCATAAAAAGGATTGACAACCATGACGACCTTATCGGCTCTTGACGCGTTGGCAAAACGGCAGCAGTTATTGCGCAACGGCTATTGTGTCGTGCCGGGCATTCTCCACGGGGATCTGTTGGAACGGGTGCGCCGCTTCAGCGATGAGTTTCTCGACACCCATGCCGTTGACCCCCGTTATCGCTACCAGGGGAGTGATTTTCACATCCAGTCCGAAGCCGCCTGGTCTGTACGCAAAGATGAGAACCGCTATCATCATCCCCTGGTTGATGAATTATTGGCGTTGCCCGCGGCGCTGGCGGCAGGAGAGGCATTAGGCTTGGAAGGCTTAACCCCCGGTGGCAGCATCATTGTCCTTAGCAAGCCGTCTGGTGGACCGGCGCTTTACTGGCATCAAGACAACATGGATTGGAACCACCCCAAATCGGCGCTGCCCTGGCCGACGAAGGTATTTCTCTCTTACTATATGGTGGACACCACGCGCGAAAACGGCTGTCTGCGCGCCATCCCCGGCACTCACCTGAAGCGGATTCCTCTCCATGATGTTCTCCCCGCCGCCCACGGCGCTGAGATCCAGGCCAGCGACGAATCCCATCCCGCCTTTCAAGTCCACCCCGACGAGGTCGATCTGGCGGTTAAGGCCGGCGATCTGGTGATTGCCGATGCACGGGTGCTGCATGCCGCCTGGCCCAACCGCAGCCAACAGCGCCGTACACTGGTGCTGGCTTGGTGGGATGTGTTTCCCTTTCCCAACGTACCCTCCTGGTGGGAGGGCGAATTGCCGGCGGAATTGCAGAGCGATCCCAATGCCGTCTATGAACGCACACGGCTTCCCGGTCAATATTTACGCCAGGGCAATTGAATATAGTACCGCTATCTTCTCTCTTTCTACGGTGACTATAAAAGGAAATGAAGATCCCATGATCGACAAGATAGGCATCGGCATTATCGGTGGCGGTGGCATCTCCGCCGAGGGCCATATTTGCGGCTATCAGGCCGACCCGCGCTGTGCGGTGGTGGCACTTTATGATGTGGATGAAGCCAAGATGGGCGAACAGGCGCAGCGCTTGGGGGTGGCTCACACGTACACCTCACTTGATGCGTTTTTACAACGTGACGATATTCAAGCGGTTTCGATCTGTTCCCCCGATCATCTACATGGCGAACATGGTCATGCCGCGCTACAAGCGGGCAAACATGTGCTTTGTGAGAAACCGATGACCACGACCCGTGAAGACGCAGCGCGACTAGTAGAAGATGTGCGGACAACGGGTTTGGTCTTTCTGGGCGGCCACGTCTACCATTTCCGACCCGACTATCAGGCGATGGCGACGGCCTATCGCACCGGCGAACTGGGCGAGGTCTGGCTAGCCGAAGGCGATTATATCTCCGATATGCGCCCTTTCTATGGCCCCAGCAGCTATACCCCCTGGCGCACCGAGGGCGGCGCGCCACAGGATATTTTGCTTGGCGGCGGTTGCCATCCGCTGGGCCTGATGCTATGGGCCATGCAAACCACCGTGACCGAGGTTTTCGCTTTTGCCAATCACAAAGCCGAACCGCAACTGCCGCTCAATGATTGCTATGTGGTTTCTATGAAGTTTGCCAATGGCGCCGTGGGCAAACTGATTGCGGCGTCGGGCAACCGGGGCTATGCGCCCAGCGGCGGGCATCTGGTGCTATATGGCACGGAAGGCACGATCTGGGGTGGTCGCTTCTATCGCAATAACCGGGAAGAACATCGCACGGAAGTGGTCTATGACTGGAAAGAACAGTTCAAAGATTACAAACCGCGTGTCCACAACACCCGTCAGGTCCATCATTGGGCCGAACAATGCACCCATTTTCTCGATTGTATCCAGGGGCAGGCACAACCGCTGACTTCGGTGGTGGATGGGGCGCGCGTGGTCGCCACCTTGGCCGCCGCCATTGAGTCGGCGCGTACAGGGCGACCGGTGATGGTGAACAATGAATTTTAAGACAAGCTATGGTCACAGGGGGGCCGTTCACATACCACCCTAAATTCAGTAGTCCGCAGTCCTAAGTCCTGAGTCCAAAGTCAGGCTCGATAGCGTTGCGGTCTACTGAAATTGCACTGAAAGGGCAGAACATGTCAACACAACCCGACCCCCGCCCCAATCTCATTTGGATCTTTGGCGACCAGATGCGCGCCCAAGCCACCGGCTATATGGGCGATCCCAACGTCCATACGCCCAACATCGACCGGCTGGCGCAGGAGGGGTTGGCCTTTACCGGCGCCGTGGCTGGTTGTCCACTCTGCTGCCCTTACCGCGGGTCGCTCCTCAGTGGCCGTTATCCACACCAGGCGGTGCCAGGGCATGAATACCAACTGCCGCCGGAGATGCCGACTATTGCCACTGCGTTCAAAGCCGCCGGCTATCATACCGCCTACTTTGGCAAGTGGCATGTTGATGGCTTTAAGGAGCGCGCCGGTCGCGCCGCCATGCACATCATTCCCCCTGAACGGCGCGGCGGCTTTGATGAGTGGGTAGGTTATGAAAACAATAACAGTCAATGGGATTGTTGGGTGCATGGCGGCGCCGGTGACGATGCCTTTCACTATCGCTTACCCGGTTACGAGACCGATGCCCTGACCGATCGCTTTATCGCTTATCTTAAACAGCGTGCGCAACCGTCTGCTGGCGACGAAGCACAGCCCTTCTTCGGCGTCCTCTCCGTCCAGCCGCCCCATGATCCCTATGCCGCACCGGAGGAGTGGATGCGGCGCCACTCGCCGGCCGCTTTGCAATTGCGCGCCAATGTACCGGCCATTCCTGCCGTCGAATTGACGGCGCGGCGTGAGTTGGCCGGCTACTACGCCATGATCGAAAATCTGGACTGGAACTTGGGCCGCATTCGCACAGCGTTGGCCGAAACTGGTCTGGCCCACAATACCCATATCATCTTCTTCTCCGACCACGGCGATATGCATGGCTCCCACGGCCAATTTCGCAAAACGTCGCCCTGGGAAGAGTCGATCCGTGTCCCGTTTATTATCGGCGGCCATGTGCCGCGCTATGCCAACCGCAGCGGCTATCTCCCCGTGCCGATTAACCATGTAGACATTGGCCCGACCAGCTTGGGTCTCTGCGGCATCGACAAACCAGATTGGATGGCCGGCGCCGATTACTCCGGCTATCGCCTCCATAACAAAACGGTGGTGAATGAACCTGATTCCGCTTTTCTGCAACTGGTCATCCCCACCGGCCATGCCCATAGCACCGATCGCCCGTGGCGTGGCCTGGTGACGCGGGATGGGTGGAAATATGTTGTGCTGGAGGGGCAACCCTGGCTGCTCTTTAACCTCAATGAAGACCCTTATGAATTACGCAACCTGGCCCACAATCGCGCCTTTGCTCGTGAACGCCAGCGCTTGCAAGAGCGATTGGCCGGCTGGATCACCGAAACAGGGGATCACTTTGTCCTGCCGGAAATTTGAGATGACGGTTAGTGATTAGGCGATTCGGTGATTGGGTCGTTATAATCACCTAGTCACCTAATCACCCAGTCGCTTAATCATTCACGGAGTGAAACATTCATGACCAACTACGCAACCCTTGCCCAGACCCTACAAGGCTCCCTAAACCTGGCCTTGCCGCCCATTGCCGTTGTCTTTACGGATCAAGCCCCTGCCGGTTTGCCGACACCGACCACCCAACAGCCCGCCGGCTGCGTTTTTTGGGAACAGGCGGCCAGTGGGCCATTCGTCACGACAACCAAAGATCATGAACTGTGTGCGGTTGGCGTCTACACCCATAATATGGCCGGCGCTTCCCCTGCCTATGGCTCAGAACTAGGCGACGTTCTCAAGGTGATGGCAAATTTGGAATATGCCCGCAACGAAGACATTGCGCTCGTGCCGGTGCTGAACCGTTCGACCAAACAAGTCGTCTACGCGCCGCTGGCCGAGACGCCGCTGCCGCCCGATGTGGTGTTACTCTTTGCCCAAGCCAGTCAGGGATTGATCATTGCCGAGGCGATCCAGCAAGTGGAGATGGGTATTCCTCCGGCGCTGGGGCGACCGGCCTGCGCCGTCATCCCGCAAGTTGCCAACAGCGGGCGCGCCGCGTTGAGCCTCGGCTGCTGTGGCGCACGGGCCTACCTCGATGCCCTGACCGATGATATTGCCCTCTGGGCCTTGCCTGGCGCCCAACTGGCATCCTATGTGGAAAAGGTGGAAAAGCTGGCGAAGGCCAACGATTTGTTGACCACCTTTCACACCCTGCGCCGCCAGGATGTCGCCGCCGGGCAAACGCCGACCTATGGCGAATCACTGGCGCGTCTGAGTAATTGACCATCACAGCTATAAACACAGATAGGGAGAAGCAGGGATAAAAAACAGTGCTTCTTCCTATCTGTGTTTACTTCAAGTAATCTTGTTTGTTATGCTTTTCGCTCATCAATTGATCTAGGAGAAGAACCATGATGATGCCAGAGGTTAAAACCTTTCAGACCATCCCCAACATCCAACAGGTCACGGATGTGCCGCGTGACCTCAAATTTCACCCCAGCACGGTGACACAGCCCAAAGTGTTGACAAAAGAACAGATCGCCGCCTATAACCGGGACGGCTATGTCAAGGGGTTGCGCGTCTTTAGCCTGGAAGAGATCACCGAGCAGCGCCGCTATTTTGATGACTTGCTGGCGAAAGTGATCGCCAAAGGAGGCAACAGCTACTCAATTAGCACTGCCCACCTGAGCTACGGCAAGGTCTATGACTTGCTCACCCATCCGCGCATTGTGGCTTATGTGAAGGACATTCTAGGCGACAATGTGGTGGGCTGGGGGTCGCACTATTTTTGCAAGATGCCCCACGACGGCAAGCGCGTCTCCTGGCACCAGGACGCCAGCTTTTGGCCCATGACCCCTTCCAAGACCGTCACCGTCTGGCTGGCGATTGATGACGCCGATGTGGAAAATGCTTGTATGCGCTTTGTCCCCGGCTCGCACCATTACGGCCATCTCACTTATCACCTGAGCGAAGAAGCGGAAAACAATGTCCTCAACCAAACGGTTGATAACGCCGACCAATTTGGCGACCCGGTCGATGATGTCTTGCAGGCCGGTGAAATCTCGCTGCACAGCGATCTCCTCTTGCATGGCTCGGAAGCCAATGACTCAGATCGCCGCCGTTGTGGCTTGACGCTACGCTATTGCGCGGCTGATGTGCGGGCTTACATGGACTGGAATGGCAAAGGGGTGATTGTGAGTGGCAGCGATCCTAGCGGTCACTGGGCGAACCCGTCGCGACCGGTGAATGATTAATGAATAGTAACGATTCCGGTTCACAGAGATCGCGAAGATTTCACAGAGATGCGCAGAGCGTTTGCACAGTTTCTCTGTGAATCTCTGTCCGTCTCTGTGTCACTCTGTGGCCTGAATCATTTATATAAAGGGAGGACAATCATGAAAATTCTAGTTCTTTCCGGTTCCAACCATGGTTTCGACAAAAGCGCACCGGTGATTGCCGCGTTTCTCAGCCAACAGCCTGACATGCAGGTGACGGTGAATGATGACAAAACCATCCTGACCGCACCGCAGCTTAACGAATATGATGTGTGCGTCTTCGGCACCGGCTTTACCCGCGGCAGTCGCCAGGACGATGGCACGATCAAACGAGAGCCGGATTTGACCCCGGCGCAAGAAGCCGGTCTCTTCAACTTTGTGGAAAGCGGCAAGGGGTTGGTCGGCGTGCATGGCACAGCTTGGTGGATCGGTGGCCGCGCTGTTGATCTCATCGGCGGCCATGCCAACTGGCACCCGCCGGGGTTGACCTTTACGGTCAACATTGATAACCCCAATCACCCAATCACCACCGGCGTAAGCGACTTTGAAGTTGAAGACGAAATCTACATCTCTGCCTATGAGCCAACCCTACAAATTCTTGCCTCGGCTCAATGGCTTGGCCGCGCCCACCCCATGGCGTGGGTCAAAACCTTCGGCCAAGGCCGCGTCTTCTATACCACCCTCGGTCACACGTCGGACACCTTTGTGCGACCTGCCATGCAACAGTTGGTGACGCAGGGAGCACGTTGGGCTGGAACAGCATAGGGGCGTGGAGTTAGGTGGCGCGGATTTTTACCGTGCAGACGTATATCCGCGCTGCCTGAATCCGCGCCCCTACCCGTGCCGCGTCGCCAAAATCCCCACCACCGCCCCCGCCGCGCAGGTAATCAACACCCAGAAGACCGGCGTATAGCCGCCCGCCCAGGTGTAGAGCAACCCCATCGCCACTGGCGCGCCGGCGCGAGCCAGGGTCGAGATCAGCGTCATCACGCCGTTGATCGCGCCATAGTTGGCAATGCCATAGAACTCGCCTACTAACGCCGCCCGCGCTGGGGAACTGGCGCCCGATCCCATGCCAAAGAGAATACCGCCCAGCAGGATCAGCCAGGGTGTCGGCGCGACCAGCAGAATCAGCAAGCCGCTGGTCATCATCGTAAAGAGAATCGCCGTGATTATCCGCAACGAGAACCACTTGCCCAGGGGACCAAAGAGCAACCGCCCTGGAATCTGACTGCCGCCGAGGACGCTGGCGGTGAGCGCGGCAAAGCTGGTGGCGTAGCCTTGTCCAGCAAGATAGGGCAGCAGGTGAACGGCCAACGCCACTGCGCAAAAGGTGGAGAGGGTAAAGGCGACAGTGAGCCACCAGAAGGTCTGATCCCGTAAGGCGGCCTTCACTGTGCTGCTCTTATCAACTGGTTGGTGTGAACTGATACCCGCCCCGCCTGTACCGGTGGTCTTGCGTTCGACAACCGCTTCCCCATCGGGCAACAGCCCCAGCGCAGCCGGGGAACGACGTAAAAAGAGCGCATGGAGCGGAATGGTTGTCACCGCCAAAATACCAGCCAAGATCCAGAGCGCCGCGCGCCAGCCATACAGCTCGCTCAACCAAGTCGCCAGCGGCACAAAGATCACACTCGCCAGTCCGCCGCCAAAGGTCAACACGGTGAGCGCCTGGGCGCGCCGGCGGACAAACCAGGTTGCCGTCACGGCAAAGGCCGGCTCATATAAGATCATGGCGTTGATTACCCCAATCGCCGCCCAGATTGCGTAGAAGCCGATCAAGGTCTGCACCTGCGCCCAGGCCAGAATCGCCAGCGTCGCTAAACAGGAGCCGACGGTCATCAACCCCCGCGCCCCATGCCGATCCAGCCAGTGCCCCACCGGCACCCCGGCAAAACCGGAGATGAGCAGCATCAACGAGAAGGCCCCCGTCAATTCGGCCTGCGACCAGCCCATCTCCTGCTGCGTCGGTGTGAGCATGGCGCCAAAGCCATAGAAGAGAATGCCCCAGGAGATCGGCTCGGTGATCGCCAGCGTCCCCACCACCAGCCAGCCATAGTAGAGCGACGGGTGGCGCACCATCGGCTCATGGTTGCGCCACCCCAGTTGCCAGGCTCGCTCAGCCACAGCAACTGCCCGCTGTCACTGGGGCGTTGCCACCGGCGGTAACGAGTTCGCGGATTGCCTGCTTTGTTTCTGGTGTACAACAAGCATTCGCTGCCACTGGCGCCTCGTCGGTGCAACAGGCCGTCACACCGCAGCAAGAGCCTGCGGCCAGTGCCGGCGCCAAGTCAATGTCTGCTGTAAAATCGGTTGTGAAACTCAAATTGGACAGGTTAACCGGAATCAAGGTCGAAGCCCGTTCCTTCGGCTGACTGCCACAACAAGAACTGCCCAGCCCCAACCCATTGGCATCCACCGTCGCCGGTACGCCACAAACGCCGGTCTCTGGTAATTCTAACTGGACATCCGCCGCCGCTTCCCAATCACCCACCAACCCAGCCACCACCGAGCGCACCTGCTCATAGCCGGTCGCCAACAGAAAGGTCGGCGCCCGGCCATAGCTCTTCATGCCGACCATATAAAAGCCGGGTTCCGGGTGGCGCAACTCTTTTTCGCCGTGGGGCGGGACGCTGCCGCAACTGTGCAGATTGGGGTCGATCAACGGTGCAATGGCGCTCGGCGCTTCGACGCTCGTGTGGAGATCCAGTCGCACCTCGCGTAGGAAGGAGAGATCGGGTCGTGACCCGGTGGCGCCGATCACTTCGTCAACGACGATGGTGCGTTCGCCTTGGGGCGTGTCACCAATCAGCCGCACACCCTGACCGGCCTTTTCCAAGCGTGTCGTGAAGAAGGGCGTCACGACCTCGACGGCGCCGCTGTCCACCAATTCTTTGATGCGCACGCCCAGTAGACCACGCCCCGGCAGTTGGTCATTTTCCAACCCGCCATAGGTCGCCGCCACGTTGGCTTTGCGCAAAATCCAGGTGATGTGGGTGCTGGGATAGTCGGCGTGTAGATCCATCAGTTCCAAAATGGCATTGATGGCCGAGTGACCGCCGCCAACCACGGCGACCCGCTTGCCGGCGTAGCGCCCGCGCGCCCGCACGAGCACATCGGGAATGCCATAAGCCACCTTGTCAGCATTGGCCGTCTCACCCGGCGCGAAGAGACCATCAGCGCCAATGGGATTGGGCATAGTCCAGGTGCCACTGGCGTCGATCACGGCCCGCACCAGAAAGCGCTCCTCGTCGCCATTGATCTGCACCTGCACCACAAAGGGCGCGTCCGTGCGACCGGCATCTTTCATCTTGTCGATGCGCCGGCGACTGATTGCGACCACACGAGCATTGAGATGAATCTGACTATGCAAGGCCGGGGTTTGAGCTAACGGCGCCAGATATTCATCGATCAACTCATGGCCGGTGGGCAGCTTATCCGGATCAGGGTGTTGCCAACCCTGGGTTTCGAGCAAGGCAACCGCCGCTTTGTCTACACACCAGCGCCAGGGGGAGAACAATTGCACATGTCCCCATGACCGTACACTAGCAGCAATTTCCGCCCCCGCTTCAAAAACGATTGGCGTTTCGCCCCGTTGCACCAGATGCGCCGCCGCCGCCAGCCCGACCGGCCCCGCGCCAATTACCGCCACAGGAAGAGATTGGATGTCCATTGAAAGCTCCTTCTTACATATTGATGGATGTCGATATTTTAGCCTAAAAAAAGAGAATCAGCAAATCACGTAGCAAAGATTGAACGCTTTACTACGTTTCAACCCAAACAACCAATCAATCTGTTGTCAACACAACCGGGACGCGCCCCGGTTTGACTGCGCTTTGATCGGCATAGTTGGGCGCAAAGTTTTGCATCAACGAACCGCAACAGACCGTGAAACATTCCTGGTTGAGTGAATAAAAACGATGCCGCCCTTCCTGGCGTACATGCACCAAGTCGGCTTCGGCTAACAACTTCAGATGATGGCTCACGGTCGGCTGGTTGACGCGACCGTCTAGCGCCGCCACCACATCGTTGACGCTCATCCACTCACAACAGAGCAGCTTCATAATCTCTTGCCGGGTCTCGTCGGCAATCGCTTTGGCAAAGGTAATCACGCGTGTATCGATACTCATGGCTCAATTATATTGATTTTTGTCGATATGTCAAGCCCCAATGTTGACGAAAGTGCATTTCTGTTAAAAAGTGATTTCCCTTCAACCGGAACACAGGGAATGGTGGTTGCGAGAAATTGTGTCGCCCTTTCCGGTTGCCAGATGAACCAAACTGTGCAAAAATTAAGCACTATCAACGATCGCCCCGCGCAACACCGCTGGTGATCGTTACCTACACCACATGCATCAGATAGACGGAACCATCATGACCATCAGGCAACCAGACGCAAAATACGCACATAAATGGGGCTATCAGGACACTACGCTGATCCTTCAAGCCGATCGCACTGTGAAGATGACAGGAAATCGGTACGAACTATCGGGGACGACCATGCCGGAACTTTTTCCGTTTGCCGAAGAGATGCTTGGCGTCGAGCTTGATCCCAGCGACATGCTGGTAGAACGGGCTGATAAGCCGATCGCTGCTCCATTGCGCAACGAGGCGTTTTGTCGCGCAATGGCCGAACGCTTTCCGCCCACCCAGTATACGATCGACCCGCAAGCGCGTCTGATCCACAGTCATGGCCAAACAACCGCCGATGAACTCTTTGCCGTTTTGTATGGCGCCCTGGCGCGCACGGTTGATCTGGTCTTCTACTGTGAAAGCGAAGCGGATGCCGTGGCGTTGGTTGAGCTGGCGCAAACCCACAATGTCTGTTTGGTGCCCTATGGCGGCGGCACCAGCGTGAGCGGTGCGCTTTTGCTGCCAGCCCATGAACCGCGCATGATTGTATCGGTGGACATGGGGCGGATGAAGCGCATTGAGTGGATCGACCAGGCAAATTTCCGCGCTTGTGTACAGGCAGGGATCACCGGCAGTGAACTGGAACGGGAATTGGCCAAGGCCGGCTTTGTCTGCGGTCATGAGCCGGACAGTGTTGAACTCTCGACCTTGGGGGGCTGGATTGCCACCAATGCCAGTGGCATGAAGAAAAATCGTTATGGCAACATTGAAGACATTGTCGAAACGATGACTCTGGTTACGCCCAGCGGTGTTATCGAACAGGCAACGGCAATGCCTCGCCAATCCATGGGGATGCAGCCCAATCGCTTGTTGTTTGGTCATGAAGGCAATCTGGGGTTAATCACCAAAGCAGTGATCCGGCTGCATCGTTTACCGGAAACCAAGCAATATGGCTCAGTGGTCTTTCCCGATTTCCAAACAGGCGTTGCCTTTCTCAACGAATTGACCCATCGGGGGCTGCTGCCGGCCAGTGTGCGCCTGGTGGATAACTTTCAATTCCGTTTTGGCAGCGCCCTGCGCCCCCGCCCGACCTTTACCCAAGCCTTGGTGCGGCGCATCCAGAAACAATATCTGCTCAAACGCAAGCACTTTGACCCCACACAACTGGTCGTCGCCACCATCGTGCTGGAAGGCGCGCGGCAGGAAGTGCAACAGCAGGCCAAAGCGCTCTACGCCCTGGCGAAACAGTACAATGGCGTTGTCGGCGGCGCGGCCAATGGCAAACGGGGCTATCTGTTAACCTATGCCATTGCCTACCTTCGTGATTTTCTCATGCAATACTATGTGGTGGGCGAAACCTATGAGACGACCGTCGCCTGGAGCAATATTCACACCCTTTGTCAGGCCGTGGTGCAGGAAGCGGAGAAGCTGCATGGTCGCTATGGGCTGCCCGGCAAGCCTTATGTCTCCTACCGCGTTACCCAGTGTTACCACACTGGCGTCTGCATCTACTTTACCCACGGTTTTTACACCAAAGGTGTGGCTAACGTCGAAGAAGTCTTACGGGCAATCGACCATCGGCTACGGCAAGTGATGATGGACAACGGCGGCGCGATTTCCCATCATCATGGCGTGGGTAAAATTCGTAAGGACTTCTTGCCCCAAGTCCTTTCCCCCGCCAGTATTGCGCTGCTGAAACAGACCAAACAGGCCGTCGATCCCCAGAATATCTTCGGCATCCGCAACAATGTCTGTGCCGAATAGCGCTTTACGTTTGGAATAACGACTAACTCCCTCCTAGCCTCCCCCTGGGAAGGGGAGAAACCGTTGCCGGCGAGACCGCTCCCTCTCCAAGCTGGGGAGGGATAGGGACGGGGGCTTGGTAGTTACCTTTTGGCGAAAATGTTCATAGACCACCGCATCTGCCGGATGCTGCATCGCCCCCACGAAAACGCAATCGATTCCTGACCGACCGTCCAGCAAGTCAACTGTGGCGTCTACAGGCGTCCAGTCAGGCAGCAGATCCATTTTGTTGAGCAGCACCGCCACCCGCGCCCCGGCGGGAATCCCTTTTCGCCCGCCTTCGGGATGAGCAACCACCTGCGCCACCACGTCCGGCGTGATCGGCGCCCCTAATGAAATTTGACGAACAAAATCGGTAATGGTTAAGTTAGGTCATCGAAGCGAAAAGGAGGCAAGATGACCCAA
>JAPKMW010000133.1 GCA_026645575.1 Caldilineaceae bacterium | reverse complement strand
GGCTCCCCGAAAACTGGGGCGCCGGCAAGCGGACGCCCCTACACTTCATTTCACAAACAGAAGAGGGCAATATGCGACTTGTCAAACGAACCGGCTTGGTTTTCCTGACCATGATTGTACTAGTAACGCTCTTTGTGGTTGGCTCGGTGGCGGTGGATCGGCTGCTGGATCGAGGGCGGATTGATGCACTGGTCAACACCTGGATCGAGACGCCGAATGGTCCGGCAGTGGGCGCTTTTGTCGCCCAACCCAATGGGGATGGGCCGCATCCGGCAGTGATCATGATCCATGAGTTTTGGGGCATGAAACCCTCGATCAACGGCAAAGCGGCAGCACTGGCCGCAGAGGGCTATGTGGTCGTAGCGCCTGACACCTATCGCAGCCAGGTAACCAGTTGGATTCCACGGGCGATCTATTTGGCAATGACGACCGACACGGCCCAGGTGAATATCGATCTGGATGCCGTCTTCCATTGGCTGGCAACGCAACCGAATGTTGATCCCAACCGGATCATGGTCATGGGCTTTTGCTACGGCGGCGGCAAAGCGCTGGAATATAGCCTGCACAATGATCGCGTGGCGGCTACCGGTATCTTCTATGGCACTCTGATCACTGACCCGGCGCAATTACAAACATTACCCGGCCCAGTGTTGGGCGTCTTTGGCGAAACCGATCAAAGCATTCCGGTAGCTGAAGTGCAAACCTTCCAGCAGGCATTGAATACCGCCGGCATCACAAACCAGATCACAATCTACCCGGGGCAGGGTCACGCCTTTATCGAAAGTATCGAAGGCATTCGGGCTGGTGGCGCCCAAGGCGAAGCCTGGCAGGAATTTCTCAATTTTCTCGACAAGAATCTGTAATCTCACTGATCCTAACGGGAGTGCGGAAGCTATGCCGCTACGGATTGAAGCGCAACTGGCGGTTGCCAAGATCAACAAATATGCCACCGAGGAAAGTGGTGATACGGTCGAAGTGGTGGAGCGACCGCGGGGCGGCGTCAGCCTAGTCATGGCCGATGGGCAACGGAGCGGGCGTAGCGCCAAAGCGATCAGCAACATTGTGGTGCGCAAAGCTATCACGCTGCTAGCCGAAGGGGTGCGCGATGGCGCCGTTGCGCGTGCCACCCATGATTATCTTCACTTGGAACGCAGCGGTAAAGTCAGCGCGGAGTTGACCATGATCAGCGTTGATCTGGTCACGAATACATTGGTCATTAGCCGCAATGCGCGCTGCCCGGTCTTGCTGCGGCGCCAGGGAGCGTTGATCTGGCTGGACGAAGCCGCCAATGCTGTCGGTATTTATCGCCATACGAAGCCCTCGATTACCGAGTTGCCATTGGAAGCGTCCATGAGTGTGCTGGCCTTTACCGATGGCGTTTGGGCCGCCGGTGTGCGCACCGGTCATCGCCTCGATTTACCCCAGTTGTTGGAAGCCATTGACCCCTATGGTGAACGCGATGCACAAACGGTCGCCGACGCCATCTTGGCCGAAACATTACGGCTCGATGAAAATCGCCCACACGACGACGCCACGATTTTAGTGGTCAAATTGTTGGCACAACAGCAGCAGGATGCCGTGCGCCGGCTGTTTATGCGTTTTCCGATTTAAAGAGTCCGTAGTCCAAAGTCCGTAGTCCAAAGCCTACAGCAGCATGCACTGATCCGTGACGGTGAACGCTGGACTCTAAACTACGGGATCTGGACTTTGAAGGGAATCAAACTACTTGGATGAAGTACAATTACCAGTGATCAAAGTGGTGGGAGTGAGCGCCAGCGGGAAATCGACATTGGTGGCGAACCTCCGACGGGCGGGGTACAATGCGCGCGCCGTAAGCCAGGAACATAGTAACGTCTCCACCTTATGGCAAAAGTTTGATCGCACGCGCGTCTTGATCTATTTAGATGCCGGCCTGGAAAGCCAACGCCAACGCCGCCCCGATGTCACCTGGGACGCCGCTAATCTCCAAATGGAGCAAATCTGCCTGGCCCATGCCCGTGACCATGCCGACCTCAAAATTGACAGCTCCGCGCTTACCCCAGAGAGCGTTTGGCGTATTGTAGATGCCTTCTTACAGCAACAACGTATTCGGCATGCGGACCAGCCGCTGCCACCGGAGAACGCGACGGGTAGCGCCTTGCCGGCAGCGGTGTCACCACCGACGCAGCCGGAATCACCGACGCGAACCGAACGCCGTAAACAGAAACGAAAACGGGGGGATGCGGGGTACAGACGCGGATCTAGGTAACGCGGATTCCTTTAACAAAGGTGATAATCCGCGTTACCTAGATCCGCGTCTGTACCCCATTATGCCGCCTCTTCCAAAACAAACTGGACTTTACGCTTTTGGGTTTTGGGCAATTCTTTGCGTGCTGATGCAGTGGAGAGTGCGAACGAGTTGTTCTGCTGACTGTTGTGAACAGGCTCTGGCAAGATCAGCTCGCATGGCAAGAGTGGCAAAGCCGGCGGTTGGTTAATCATAGGAGCATCCTCGGCGGCAAAAGTCTCTTCGCTCTTCCGGTAGACACGTCGTGCATACCAGACAATGGCAGCAATCAGTGCAACGAAAACAACGACGCCGACGACTTGAATGCTGCGTTCAAGTTGTTTGATCACCCCGGTGCTGTGGTAACCCAGGTTGACCATGACAACTGTCCAGGTAACTTCAATGATCAACACGAGAGGGAACCAGCGTTTCCACGGTACACGCGCCAAACCGGCGGCCACCAGCGTGGGAATAATCAGTCCGATTGCCAACTTGGAGAGTGCAATCAATTTGGTGGCATGAGTGTGCATTTCCATCTCAAGGCGGTCGAGGTGGTGGCTTTGCAAGCCTAACCAACGGCCCCACCGGTAGATCGATTGCAGGTTGTTAGCATACCCAACGGAGTACCAAAGGCAATCGCCGAGGACATTGCCAAGAAAAGCAGCGAGAAAGACAATGCGAATATCTAAAATGCCGGCTGCCGCCGCAGCGGCGCCCAGCAATGTGCTAACCGGGCCTTCCGTGGCCACCAGCAACGCCAGCAATACATAGCTCCATACCCCTAACTCCGGCCAACCGCCACTGTGAACGGTTGCCCAAAGTTCCTTTACAAACTCGATAATTGTTTCCATATTGGTTCCAACGATTCGCTATATCGACAAGTGACCGGCAATGGAGCAACAAAGCTGATTTCTGCCAGAAACCAGCTTTGTTGCTCCATTGCGCCACCAGGCAGATTTTAAACAAACCCACAGATTGTATGGGAATTTCGTGAAATGGCAAATTTCGCCCTAGCATATCGGTGATTATACGACAACTTTCGTAACAAAAAGGTTACAGTTAGCTTAAAATTTCTTAATACTTATGCTTTATAGACCCTATTGCTAGCGCAACCTTACGCGGATTGGTTTACTGCACTATGTTTCCAGGCGACAAAAGTTGTTACTGTTCACTTTGTACAATTGACATAGCGTAAAAGCTATGATTTAATTTCTTTATTAAATTCAATTTATTTAATAAATCGCTTCAGCCCAAAGACGGCCATTATCATACTTTATTATTCATTGATCAACCAAACCAGTGACCGCGCATGATCACCGTTACGGCCAAGGCAACCCATGCACAGACACGGCGGCACAATAATCGGCTTGTCCTCAAGACAGTCTACGATCAAGGCCCCCTCAGTCGCGCCGCTATTGCCCGCAGCACCAATTTGACCGCAACCACTGTCTCGACGGTCATTGCCGAATTGTTGGTCGATGGTCTGGTTGAAGAGATCGGCGCCGTTGCCATTGAACGAGGCAAACCACCGACCCTTGTCACATTGGCCAAAGAGGCCCGTCATATTGTCGCCTTGGATCTTTCGCGCAATTATTTTCAGGCGAGCATTCTTAACCTACGCGGTGAAATTCAGGCGCGTAAACAGCTTGCCGTCAACGGCGCCACTGGTGAAGCGGCGGTTGCGCTGGTTTCTCAACTGCTGGATGAGATTTTGCCGCTTGTGGAAAAACCCTTATTGGGATTGGGCGTAGGCGCACCAGGCATCATCCAACGCAACCAAAATCTGATCCGCCATGCCGCCAACTTGGGTTGGGAGAATTTGAAACTTGGGCAACAACTGGCGGCGCGTTATGGCCTCCACGTTCAGGTGATCAATGACAACCAGGCGATTGTGCTGGCCGAGTTTCTCTTTGGGCAATACAAGCAGACGCCGGATATGGTGGTGGTGCGGGTCGGCAATGGGATCGGCGCCGGGATTATGTGTAACGGGCAACTCCTGCATGGCAATGGCGCCGGCGTCGGCGAAATCGGTCATGTGATGGTGGTGGAGAACGGGGAACGTTGCACTTGCGGCAATGATGGCTGTCTGGAGACCGTCGCCAGCAGTCGGGCGGTGGTCAAGCGGGCAAAAGCCATTGCCCACCAGGAACCCACTTCCTATCTCCATCACTTCGCCCCCACGGTGGATGAAATTACAATTGGCGCCGTGGTGCAAGCCTATCAAGCCGGCGACCCTTTTCTGCAACCGGTGGTCAATGAGGTTGGTCAGCATCTGGGGCGCATGGTTGCCAATCTGGTGACGGTGTTGGGGATGCCCCGGATTCTGCTCTGCGGCAGCGTCACTGACTTTGGGCCGCCGCTGCTGGAGATTATTCGCCAGGAAGTACGCCAGCGGGCCTTGAGCGGTCGCATCCATGAGCCGCAAATTACGATGGTGAGCCTGACCACCAACCTTTCCGATTTAGTGATTATGGGCGCAGCGGCGACATTGCTGGCTAACGAACTTGGACTATTTTTGTAATTGTTGGTATGATGGTAAGTGTTTTATTCCACTGTTAATTGGGCTGTGTTCCCACCTCGCGCAGCTCTATAACGGACATAAGTGATCAGTGAAGGAGCAACACACTGTGGCAACGACGCTCAGCCGCCGGTACGGGTGGCGACGCCGAGGCGCAGAACGAAGCGCTGGGTGTACTGGCCCTGGCCTATAACGAACGGCTGCCGCAAATTCCGTTGTGGGAACGCGCTGGCAACAACCCGGTGCCGAGCCGCTTTGCCGCCGATTGGTTGCCAGAGGATGATCCGAGCTACCAAAACAGCCCCTATGCTGATTCGTTTCTCATCCTCCAAATCCTGGATGGCACGCTGCATCCGGCTGAGCAGTAAGAAAAATGAGGTGTGGCGTTTCGCCAATGCTGTACCATTCGTTGGCTAGAAGCCACCTTCATCAAGAATAACCTGGCGATTGAGAGATAAAGAGATTGGGTGATAAACTACAATCTCTCAATCTCTCAATCTCTTTATCTCACCATTTATGAACAGCATCCGTCTACTTACACTCATCTCGGCCCTCTTTTATGTGGCCATCGGCATCAGTTCTCCGCTGATCACCCTCTATTTGCAATCCTTGGGCGCTGATTTTGCCCAAATTTCGCTGATTCTCGCCAGCGTGACCATCACCATGTTTTTTGCCAACTATGGTTGGGGTTGGCTATCGGATCGATTAGGACGCCGTAAACCACTCTTAGTGACTGGTTTGTTGATTTTGTCCACGGCCTTTTTTCTCTTGAGCCGCGTCCCCAACGGCAACTATGCCTGGGCAGCGCGCGTCTTTGAAGGTGTTGGCGGCGCGGCCTACTCCACCGTCAGCTTGGCGCTCATGGGTGATCTGCTGGAAGCGGAACGGCAAAAAGGGCGCAGTATGGGCGTCTTTCGTGGCATTGGCTCCTTTGCCTTTGCCATTGGCGCTGTCCTCGGCGGGCGCCTGGCCGACCTCACCTCGATTGCCCAAACGCTCATGGTCTGTTCCGGCTTATATTTGGTCGCAGCCATCGTCGCCCTCGCCATCCAAGAAGTCCGTCCACAGTCCATAGTCCCCAGTCCACAGTCGTCAAGCCAAAATCCGCAAGCAAAAAGCAAAAATTTCCAACCGCTCCCCCTCTTCTTCCTGGGCGGCGTCCTCCTTTGGACAGCGGCCCATTCTGCTTCGGCGTCGATGTGGCCGAACTATATGCAGAGCTTGGGCTATACCAAGACGGAGAGTGGTCTGCTTTGGGGGCTGGCTGCCGGGATTGAATTTCCGGCCATGGTTGTCGCCGGAAGTCTATCGGATGTGATCGGGCGAGCACCGCTGCTCATGGCCGGCGGGCTGTTTATTAGCTTGACCAATCTCGGGTATCTACTCTTGGCCGGGATCTTTCCGCTGTTACTGGGGGTGCAAGTTGTCCGCGGTTTTGGCTTTGGCAGCTACACCACCACCGCCATGACCTTTGCCACCGAACATAGCGCACAAAAAAATCGAGGCAGCAAAAGCGGCATCTATAACACGGTTTCGACCGCTGGTTCGCTGCTGGGCAGCATGTTGGGTGGGAATCTGGTGCAAGCCTTTGGCTTTCATTTTTTGTACGGCGTCTGCTCTTCGCTGGCATTGGGGGCGGCGATCTCCTTCTTATTGTTGCGTTACCGGACGAAGGCGGCTATCACTGCGGAGCAAGAGGATTTGCGAAGCAGTGGGGCGTGAGGGTGGTGAGGTAGAGGCACTATCACCGCGAATCTTAGGATTTGCGAATCTTTTTTTATCAGTCATCGGGATGGTCTACCGCCGCAAACCAGTGAGTTACGCAATGTCCAACACTGATTCACTAATCCTTTGATTCGCGGTGATAACCTGTCCACCAGTACCATCACTATCACCGCGAATCTGAAGATTTGCGAATCTTTTATCAGTCATCGGGATAGTCTATCACCGCAAATCAGCGAATTCCGCAATGTCCTACACCGATTCGCTACTCCTTTGATTCGCGGTGATAATCTGTCCACCAACAGAACGCAATGAGACAAGCATGGTTGAACTGGTCTACCCCCAACTCAGCTATGAGGTGCAAGGGGCGATTTATGATGTCTACAACAAGCTCCGCTACTTTGACATAGCAGAGGAAGGCTGGGAACAAGCCTTCATTCTTTCCCTTCGACAGCGCGGGGTAATGGCGGAACGCCAGGTCGAATATGAACTGCGCTACAAAGGTTTCCGCATTGGGCGCTTTTTTGTAGATGTGCTGGCGGACGGTAAAATTATTCTGGAACTGAAAGTGACGCCAAGCCTAATGCCGATTCACTGGGCGCAGATCATCAGTTATCTGAAAATTTCCGGGTTACACCTTGGCATTTTGGTGAATTTTGGCGGCGAAAACGTGGACATCCGGCGCATTCCCCGCACCCTGAAACAATGGGAAAAGCAGACAAAATCGGTGCGGGTATTAACGCCATCACAGGATCTGCTTTACCCTGAATTGACCGGTGAGATTCGCAGTGCTTTGATTGAAGTACACAATGAGCTTGGTCCGGGTTTTATGCCCATGCACTATCGGCGGGCAACGAGGATCGAAATGCGTTTGCGACATCTACCCTTTGTCCAGCAGAAGGAAACCACCATTCGCTACTGCAATCACCCGATTGAAAGCAAGCCGATTCAGTTGCTTTTGATTGATGAAAAGGTTCTCTTAACGGTTGTGACTGCTCGTCAGGTTGCCTATAAACATGAGGTGCAGTTGCGCCACTTTATGCAGCAATTTGAGTTGCCATTGGGTTTGATTGCTAATTTTTGCAAACCAAGTCTGGAGATTGTTACACTACGAACGAAGGCGTGAAAAATATCACCGCGAATTACTGGGATTAGCGAATCATTGCACCGTAGAATAGTTTCCGATTTGACGGAAAATCTTTATTGTTGTTAAGTCTTACACAGCACCTCGGCTGATTCGCTAATCCCAGTAATTCGCGATGATAATCCCTCGATCCCCACCAACCATTGATTCGCGAATCCCATGATTCGCAGTGATATTCTCAGGAGGCAACCACCATGATTCGTATCGGCATTGTCGGCTGTGGCCGCATCCTTAACGCTCATCTACAAGGCTATCGCCAGTTGCGCGAAGCCGGCTTTGATAACTTTCGCATTACGGCGCTCTGTGCGCGCAACCGCGATGACGCGCTCATGTTTCGCAAACGGGGTGAAGGCCCCACCCCGCGCCCACCGGTGATCGACCCGGCGACCAAAGATCCACTGGCCGCGCCCCATATTTACCTGAGTGATTTTCAGCCGGATACGGAAGTGGCCGTCTTCACCGATTACAAGGAGATGATCGATTCCGGTGAAGTGGATGCAGTGAACGACTTCACCTCGCTACTCATGCACCATCAGGTGGGCGAGTATGCGCTGAACGCCGGCAAGCATCTGCTCACCCAGAAGCCGCTGACCATTTCAGTCAAAGCGGGGCGCAAACTGGTTGAGTTGGCCGACAAAAATGGCTTGACCTTTGGCGTTTTTGAAAATGTCCGCCAGTCACCGGGCATTCGCGCAGCACACTGGGTGATTCGCGAGGGTTACATTGGCGAGCCACAAATGGCGGTGTTGGGCAGTGTCGGCGGCTTCTGGTCGCCCGATAAGATTGTGGCCGAGACGCCGTGGCGCCATCGCAAGTTGGAAGGGGGCGGCGGCGGCGCGATTGACATTGGCGTCCATGTCATGCACATGGTGCAATATGTCATCGGCGACATCTTCTCGGTGCAGGCGGTGGTGCGCACCTTTGAACCAACCCGTCATCTGCGCGACCAAGCCGGAAATATTCTGAAAAGCGTGGAAGCCAATGTCGATGACACCTACTTTGCCACCGTCAACTTCTGGAATGGCGCCGTTGCCCAGTTGCTCTGGTCATGGGGCGCGCATGGCGAAGCGCTCTCGATTGGTGGGCCGGCCTACTTCGGCTCCAAGGGTTGCATCAAAGGCAATCAGGTGATTCTCGATGACGGCACCCGCACGACAACTGAAGAACTCTTCAACAGTGAAGCCGACGCTGCGACCAAAGCCGCGTTTTATCCGCACGGCATCACCGATCCCTACACCGTCTCGCAATATGACTGGCTGCGTGGCATTGAACAAGGCAAAGACCCGGAGACCAGCGGCCAAATCGGCGTCAACGATCTGGCTGCCGCCTACGCGATGATCGAATCATCGCACCTCGGTCGCACCGTGACGATGGACGAAATGCTCAGTGGTGAAGTTGCGAATTATCAACAAGAAATTGATGATTATTACGGCATTTAATGCTTACGCAGGTGTACAATGGCGTTGACGGATGGTCCTTTAAAAGATTTAGTTGAATCGTCGATTCTTGATTTTGCAGCCTGGTTGTTCAACGTCGAAGTAGTGTCGGCCCAGGCATTAAATGTCGAGTTTCCTGGTCAGGATGCACGCGTTGATCGCTTATTCGAAGTCTTCTGGTTGGATTGACAAAAATTGACGATCCGACTACCGTCATCCCGCAAGTGATTGAGCAAATAGAGGCAGTGGAGAACGAAGAGGTGCGCCGCCACTTGCTGGCAGCTTTGATTGCGTTGATCGGTGATCAGGAGATAGTCCAAATGATCAGAAAATTGGTGAAAGAAGAAGGCTTACTGATGAATACGCCCTTTCTACGCGAGGTTCGTGCAGAAGAGCGTAATACAACCCATCGCAATACCTTGCTCCACTCAATTGCGTGGCGATACGATCCACCGTTGTCTGTTTATCAGAAGATCGAACAGGCCATAAGTGCAATTGAGGATGAAAATGCTTTTATGGCACTCCACAAAGCAATCATCCAAATTGAAAATTTTCAAGAGTTTTATCAAATTTTTAATGATGTGATTGCCCAACAACCAAAGGTAAAAATATCTACATGAAACGGGTTGGTATCCTCGGCCCTGGCGCGATTGCCCAGGTACATCTGGCCGGTTGGCAAGGGTTGCCGGTGACCATTGCGGCCCATTATGATCTGCGTCCAGAGATGGCGCAACGCGCCGCCGATCACTATGGCGGCAAGGCATGTACGTCGCTGGACGAGTTTTTTGATAGTGTGGACATTGTCGATATTTGCACGCCCGCCGCGGCGCACAAGGACAATGTCTTAGCCACCGCCGCCGCCGGCAAACCGATGGTTTGCGAAAAGCCGTTGGCGCGCCATTTGCGCGATTGTGAAATCATGGTCGAAGCCTGTGAAAAGGCTGACGTTCCGCTCTTTGTAGCGCAAGTGGTGCGCTTCTTCCCCGAATTTGCTAATGCCAAAGCAGTGATCGACAGCGGCGCCATCGGCAAACCGGGGGTCATCCGCACCATTCGCGCCGGCGCTTTTCCCCGCACGCTAGGCAGCTTTTACGGCAACTTTGCGAAAAGCGGCGGCGTGATTCTTGATGTCGGCATCCATGATATTGACTTTCACCGCTGGTGCATGGGCGAGGTTGAACGAGTCTTTGCCCGTGGCTTGACCTTTGCCGGCCAGCCGGAGCGGGATCATGCATTGATCACCTTGCGTTTTACTAGCGGCGCCGTCGGCCACATTGAGGCTAGTTGGGCCGGCCCAGCAACGCACTGGCGCACGCGGCTGGAAATTTCCGGCGAGGAAGGGATGATCGAGTGGGATTCCGAAGGCGAAGCGCCGATTACCAACATCCTGCTCAACGAAGCCGGCAATGGTCGAACCCGCACCACCTTCAGTCCCTTTGGCGCTGACATTAACCCCTATAAAGCTGAACTGGCCCATTTCTTGCACTGCTTGGAAACGGGCGAACCAATGCGGGTAACGCCACGCGATGGACTGATGGCGGTCAAGGTCGCGCTGGCGGCGATTGAGTCGGTGCGCACCGGCAAACCGGTTGAGATTGCCACTTTTGAACAACAACCTAATCTAGCGACAAATGCACCAACAACCCCGCCTATAACCATCGCTGTTACTGAGCCAGCACAGCAACTGGCTCAGTACATCAAAGGTCTCGCCGATTTTGAGTTCGTCAACTCTTACGATGGACATTATGACCATATGGGAGCGACCTTGACTGATACGGTTCTCCAAGCAGGGGTAACTTATGCCACTGTGGTAAAACCGAGAGTTCAACAGATTCTCCATCAATTCCCCGAAGCGCGCACCACGAGTGGCTTTCTTGCGCTACTCAAACGAGAAACACCAGAAAAATTATTGAACTGGCAGCCAGGTCGCAAACCGAATACGCTGCTCCAATTGACGGAATTTCTAACAAATGAAGGGTTAGAAGTCGAAACAGAGGTGATACACTGGCTCCAACAGGAGGCAAACCGGGCAAAATTGCGCGCAATTCATGGCATCGGGCCGAAAAGCGTTGACTATTTACAAATCTTAGTGGGTGCGCAAAGTGTTGCGATTGATCGTCACATCTACAACTTCTTGGCGAATGCAGGGTTCAAGAACGTAACTTATGAGGTGGCACACCGCTTGGTGAGTGAAGTTGCACAGTTGCTAGATGTACCGCTTTCTACACTGGATCACAGCATTTGGCGTTATATGGCAAAATCCAATGAGAATGGCTCGTAGCGGGAGCAATGACGATGAAACAACTTAAACTTGGTATTATGAGTTTGGCCCACGGCCACGCATATAGCTACGCTTCAACGCTGCCGAACATGTCCGGCGTCACCCTGGCCGGCATCTATGATGACGACCTACAACGCGGCAATGCGGCTGCCCAACGCTATAGCGTTCCTTTCTTTGCCGAGGCCAATGCGCTGTTGGATCAAGGGCTGGATGGTGTGATGATCTGCGCTGAAAATGCCAAACATCGTCCCTTGGTTGAATTGGCCGCCGGTCGCACAGCCCATATCTTGTGTGAAAAACCAATTGCTACCACCGCCGAAGATGGCCAAGCGATGATTGACATTTGTCAACGCACCAACACGAAATTACAGATCGCCTTTCCCGTGCGCTTTTCACCGCCCATTCAATGGTTAAAAAAGACGCTGGACACCGGTGAACTGGGCAAGGTGTTTGCCGTGCAGACAACCAACCACGGCTCCATGCCTGGTGGCTGGTTTGTGGACAAGGTGTTAGCAGGGGGCGGTGCTGTGATCGACCACACTGTTCATGTCATCGATCTGCTACGTTGGTTCTGGGGTGCGGAAGTCACCGAAGTCTACGCCGAAATTGGCTACAACTTGCTTCATCCCGACTTGGGCATTGATGATGTCGGGTTGCTCTCCTTTTCCCTGAGCAACGGCATCTATGGCACGCTCGACACCAGTTGGTCGCGACCCAAAAGCTACACCACTTGGGGCGATGTCAAGATCGAGGTAACGGCGGAAAAGGGGCTGGTGTTGGTGGACGCGTTCCGTCAACATCTGTCGGTTAGCTCCAACAAGGCGGGCAAGACCCATTGGCGTCACTGGGGCAGCAATATGGATTTGGGGCTGGTCGCTGACTTTATCGACATGATCCGGACGGGTCGCCAACCGTCGATTACGGGAGTAGACGGTCTGCGGGCGCTGGAAGTAGCACTGGCGGCCTATCGTTCGGCAGAGAGCGGGCAAGCAGTTAAAATTCATTGATACAGCAGATAAACTAAAGTCAAATAGGGAAAAAGTGGTCTATCCAGTATAATAAACAGTGACATTGAATCGTTTGGAATATAAAGGAAAGGCAGAGCTTATGAAGCAGTGGGAAACGCTTGATGCAGTTGAACGCAACCCTGATAAGCTAGGTGGAGCATGGGTTTTTCGTGGCACGCGTGTTCCAGTTTCTGCCCTATTTGAAAACTTGCGCGATGGCGCTACTGTCGAAGAATTTCTAGCATGGTTCCCCGGTGTTAAACGTTCTCAGGTTGAAGCAGTCCTCAACTACGAACTAACTTCTTTGGCAGTCGCAGTCTAACCATGAAAATTCTCTTTGATCAAGGCACACCTGCCCACTTCGCCGGCAACTCCTGGGCCATCAAGTTGATACAGCTTACGAACAGGGATGGTCAACACTGACCAATGGAAATTTACTTAGCGCAGCGGAATAAGCTGGTTATCAACCCCTGATTACCACCGATCAGAACCTCCGCTACCAGCAAAAGCTTACGGATCGACAAATTGCCATCCTTGTTCTTCGATCAACCTCATGGCCCAAGATTCGTTTACATATAGACAAAATTCGTATGGTTATTGCTGAGGTGAAACCAGGCGATTACCGGGAAATCTCGATCTAAAAGCAGATGACTTTTCAATATTACCCAGAAACGGATATGCTATATATCACCCTCCAGGCAGGAGTAAGTACGGAGTCAGAGGAAATTGCACCGTCGATTGTACTGAATTATGATGAACATAATCAGGTGATCGGGATTGAGATCGAAGACCCCAGCCAGCACATCGATCTATCCAAACTGGAAGTAACTGCGCTGCCCTTGGTCGCCTTTGCCTTTCATACCGAAAAATCACCCCACCTTGCGCCAGCCTGAACAGGTGACCGATGATCGATGTTCAACCGCTTGCCCAGATCCTGCGTCAGACCCTCCACGACGATATAGCCGCCCTCCGGCCCATTGGCGTCCCCTATGGCTCGAATCGAGTCTATGGGGTGACGACAGCGGCGGGACGGCGCTATGTGGTGAAGCAACCAAAGCAGGTGCGGGAAACGATCTCCCCCTTCTGGCAGCAGATGGAGGCGCTCTTTGGCATCAACAGCGTCACCCAACTGGCAACGGTGCGCAGCGTGAGCGAACGTCTTCGGCAGCAAACCATTATCCCCGTTCCTCAAGTCATTCATGTTGAAGCCAATGCCGGTGTGTTGGATGCCCCCTTTGTCGTGCTTACCCACCTGGCCGGCACAGCGCATGACCCCGATGAGTTTCCCAGCGGAGAGGCGTTGCATTATCAACTTGGGCAGTTTATCGGCTATCTCCATGCGCAACCCGATGCCGGCTTTGGCAATCTGTTGATGTCGCCGCTGCGGCCCCAAGCGGACTTTCAGCCCATGATGATGGCCGTCATGCGCCAGACCATCCAGCGTTTCTGGGCCGATTGCTCCCCATTGCATGAACATCTCGACCACCTGGCGGCCACCAGGAACGCCAACGCGCTCTTTAGCAGCGCCGCCTTGATCATGACCGATATTTCGGGCAACCAGTTTGTCTATGACCAACAGCAGATCAGCGGCGTTGTTGATTTGGACGCCTATGTCATCGGTCCCCGTGAATGGGAATTGAGTACACTCGAATTATGCATCACGGCGCCGGCTGCTTTCCGCCGGGGATATGAAAGCTATCTTGCCTTGCCGACCTTTGCCCCCTTTCGGGCCTTTTATCGCTTCTGGCTGTATCTCAACGAGCCGGGTGATGGGTACAATGCTGAACGACTGGCTCAATTCATGCAACAGACGATTCATTTTGCCTAATCATCATGAACAAACCAACCACCGTCATCCTCATCACCGGCTACCCAGCCACCGGGAAGACAACGCTGGCCCATTACTTGGCGCAGGAGTTAAGTCTGCCGTTGCTCTGGCGCGATGGCATTAAAGAGAAACTGGCCGATACGCTGGGTTGGTCAACCGAAGAATGGTCGCTTAAGCTGGGCGCAGCCACTTGGGAATTGCTTTACCACCTGGTTGAGTCGTTGTTGCGCGCCAATGTCACCCACATTGTTGAGAGCAATTTTACCCCCACCTATGCTACGCCCCGCTGGCAGCAATTGATGGCGCACTACCCGTTACGCATCATCCAAGTGCGTTGTGAGGCCGATCCACTCATTATTGCGCAACGCCATCAAGCACGGCACGAACACGGTGAGCGCCACCCCATTCACCGCTACGACAGTAGCCCCAATGCTTATGCCACTTATCTACAGCAACAAGGCCCACTGGACTGGGTTGATGTGGCAAGTGAGCGGATCGCCGTTGACACCGGCAAATTGACTTTAGCCGACTATCACATCGTCACAACTCAAATTCGCGCCTGCCTGAAAGAAGAAAGAATATGACTAACCGAACCCTACGTCTCGGCACCTCCACCTACTCCTACTGGCACTTTTTACCGGAAAAAACCCCGATTGAAACCGTACTCGATGCAGCCCACAATCTGGGACTACATGGCATTGAGATCCTCCAACGCCAGTTGGCAAGTGAGGAGAGCAGTTATTTTCAAAAGCTCAAGCGCCACGCCTTTCATCTGGGTCTCGACATTTACAACCTGAGCATCCACCAGGATTTTGTCTGGGAAAGCGCCGAAGAACGCCAACAGCATATCGACCACACCATCCATTGTATCGACCTGGCCCATGACCTGGGCGTCGGCTCGATTCGCGTCAACTCCGGCGGCTGGCGCAAACAGGGCAGCTTTGATGATTTGATCAAAGCCCGTGGCTGGGTTGATCCGTGGGAAGGCTACACGAAAGACGATGGCATGAAATGGTGCATCGACGCCATCCACGCCTGTCTACCCCATGCCGAAAAGCGGGGCGTCATGCTCTTGCTGGAAAACCACTGGGGCTTGACCACCTTCGCCAATGACATGGCCTACATCATCGAAACGGTCAATTCGCCCTGGCTCAAGGCGATTCTCGACATGGGCAACTTCCTCTTTGAACCGGATATGTATGCGGCAATGGAACGCATTGCGCCCCATGTCTGGCTGGCTCATGCGAAAACTTACCCCGGTGGCGGCACCTGGTACACGCTAGATTTGGATTACACGCGCATTTTCAAAATTTTGCTAAATCATGGGTTCGCCGGCTATGTTTCGATTGAAATGGAAGGCGGCGAGGCGGCAGAAACGGCGATGCCCAAGAGCGTGGCCGTCCTCCAACAGGCGTGGCAACAAGCTTTTGTCCCGTAGGAACACTTGAGTTTAGGGAAAGGTATCATCTTTTTCCCCTCTAAACTCAGCCGTCCCTACGGGACAATTGACTACGCGACCAATCGACTACGCGACAGGAAGACAAGATGAAAGCGATTATTTTGGCGGCTGGTTCCCAGCAGAATACGAGTACGACGCCGTGGGTTTTACAGAAGTTGGGCGATCGGGCACTGATTGACTATGTGGTCGATCTAGCGCGTCCCTTTGTCGAACCAGCGGATGTGGTGGTAATTGTTCACCGCTGTGATGATGCGGTGGCGCAACACTTGGGGAGCCACTTTCATTACGAGGAACAGACCGATTTGCGCGGCACAGGCCATGCCGTCTTACAGGCCAAACGGACGCTAGGCGACTATGACGGCCCAGTGCTGATTCTCTATGGCGACACAGCGTTGCTGAGTGAGGCATCGATTTTAGGACTGGTCACACGCCATCAATTAAAGGGGGCGGGGCTAAGCCTACTAACGGCGCGCAGCAACCAGTCCTTGCCCTATGGTCGCATTGTGCGCGACGCGACCGGCGCGATCATCGAAGTAGTCGAGGAAGCCGAAGCCACGGCCAACGAACGGCAGATCAAGGAACTTAATGTCGGCGCTTACATGGTCGAGACAAGGGCGCTTTGGCCGGCCCTGCAACGGCTGAGTACACAGGGCGATGGCCCGTTGCCCTTCACGGCTTGTGTCCGTCAGATTCTGCGCGCCGGCCATGTTGTCACCAATTACCAGCTTCTCGATGAAGATGAACTGTTGGGCATTAACTCACAGGAAAATCTGGAGCAAGCGGCGTTTATCCTACAGAAGCGCCAACTCCAACCGCGGCGGGAGGAAGAACATAACATTATCCGCTTTGGCACCGGTGGCTGGCGCGCCTTAATCGGCGAAGGCTTCACCCTCGACAATGTGCGTCGTCTTTGCCAAGCGCTGGCCAATGATGTCATCCGGCATGGACATGAGGGCGACGGGGTCGTGATTGGGTATGACCGCCGTTTCCTCAGCGATACGGCTGCCCAAGTCGCCGCTGAAGTGTTTGCCGGCAACAATATTGGCGTCAAGTTTCAACGAGGCGACACGCCAACACCGTTGATCACCTACGCCACCGCGAAAGAAAAGGCCGCCTACGGCCTCATGTTTACGGCCAGCCACAATCCATCGCAGTGGAACGGGCTAAAGGTTTTCGCCACCGATGGCTCCTTGCCGCTGGATGAACAAACCAAGGCCATTGAAAACGAAGCAAATTCGTTGACGCCGGAGCAAGTGGTCAAGGTTGAGTTGGCGGTTGCCCGGCGCAGCGGCCTGCTGCACGAGGTCGATTACACCAATGCCTACGTCGATGCGGTTGAGGCACTGGTTGATCTCCAGAGCATCCGCGAAGCCGGTTTGTGCGTGGTGCTGGACGCTATGCACGGCGTCGGCCAGGTGACGTTGGGCATTATTCTGACAGAAGCCCGTTGTCGAGTCGATACGATCCATGCCCGTCATGACCCCCTCTTTGGCGGTCGCAACCCGGCGCCGGATCCCAAAGAATTGGCGCAATTGATTACCCTGGTGCAAGAGGGCAACTATCACTTGGGGCTGGCAATGGATGGCGACGCCGACCGTATTGCCATCATCGACAATCGGGGCGCTTATATCACCACCAACGAACTGTTGCTGCTGGTCTACTATTACCTACACGAAATTCGTGGACAACGGGGCGGCATCACCCGCAACCTGGCGACGACCCACCTGCTGGATCGCCTTGCTGCGCACTTGGGCGAACCTTTTTATGAAGTACCGGTCGGCTTCAAACACATTGCTGCCAGCATGAAAGCGCACAATGTTCTGCTGGCTGGCGAGAGCAGTGGCGGGTTGACCATTCGTGGTCACATTCTGGGGAAGGACGGCATCTTTGCCTGCGCCCTGGTGGTCGAGATGATTGCGCGCACCGGGCGCACGGTGGCCGAAATGCTGGCGGAAATCTATGGCCGGATCGGGCACTTGGTCAGCCGGGAAGTCAACCTGCCGGCGACGCCGGAGATGAAGGTGATGGTGCCGCGTAAACTGGCGACGATTCAACTTGACGCCATTGCCGGTCATCGCGTACAACGGGTTTCGTATCAGGATGGCATCAAATTTTATCTCGAACATGATAACTGGTTGCTCCTACGCTTCTCCGGCACCGAACCGCTGCTCCGCATCTTTACGGAAGCGGACACAGCGGAAAAGGCAGAGCAATTGATCGGTTGGGCAAAACAACTGATTGCGGTGTAAGATTAGGTGAGCAAATATTATCTTGCGTGCTACGGGTTGCGTGTCACGGGTTACGTGAACTGTGAGCAACAATCGGTACAGTTCACGCAACCCGTAGCACGCAACACGCATTCAGAAACAGTAAGACTATGCAACCATTAGCAGATGTACTTCAAACCATTTACGGCGAAGGAACAGCGGCGCAAATGCCCCGGTACAATGCCGCCATCGCCGCCTATCGTAGCCACTTTGGCACTGCCGGCCCCATCACGATCTTTCGAGCGCCAGGCCGAGTCAACTTGATTGGCGAGCATACCGATTACAACCACGGCTTTGTCATGCCGGCGGCCATTGATAAAGATGTCTTACTGCTGGTGCGGCCACGGCAGGATCAACAGATCAACCTGGTCAACCTGGAAGGCGACTTTACGCCGGTTAGCTTTGCCGTGAGTGCGGCCATTCCGTCGGCGCCGCCAGGCGATTGGAGCAATTATATACGGGGGGCAGCGCAAACGTTGACCCAGGTGATGGGCAGAGCAGCGCCAGGCGTTGACGCACTGGTCGTTGGCGCACCGCCCTATGGGGTGCCGCGTGGATCGGGGCTTAGCTCATCGTCAGCCTTCACCGTTGTTGCCGCCGTGGCGCTGGCCCATCTCAGCGGCTGGTCAACAAATGGCTCACACTTTGCCCAACTCTGTTCCGACGCCGAGTGGTATGTGGGGACGCGCGGCGGCATCATGGATCAATTTGTCTCGCTCTTTAGCGAACGCAACCACGCCCTCTGCCTCGACTGTCGCCCTGACGCTGCCGGGCAATATCACTATCAAACCATTCCGCTGCCGGCAGAGTATCGCCTGTTGGTGGTTGATAGCGGTGTGCATCATGGCAATGTGCGCGGCGAATTTAACCAGCGGGTGGCGGCCTGTCGCGCCGGGGTGGCCCTACTCAAACAGCACTACCCCCAGATGACCCACCTGCGCGATGTTCATGCTGTTGAGTGGCAGCGCTTAGAAGCGACCCTACCGGAGACGATCACAGCCGCAGCGTTACAAGAACAAGGCTTCACGTTAGGCGAAATTCCGGGGCTGGATCGGCAAGCGCCGTTGCGGGTGCGCGCCTGCTGTCGCCATGTGTGGACGGAGAATCACCGTGTCGAAGCGGCGTTGACGGCGATGCAACAAAATAACATCACCGAGCTGGGTCGGCTTTTAAACGAAGCCCACGCCAGCGCACGTGATGACTATGCGATCAGTTGCACTGAACTAGAAGTGTTGACGAAAAGTGCCTGTGAAGTAGATGGCGTTGCCGGGGCGCGGCTGACCGGCGCCGGTTGGGGTGGTTGTATGGTAGCGCTGGTGCATGAAAGCGCTGTCACGGCTTTTGAACGCCATGTGCAACAACAATTTCAGCGACAAGTGGGGCGTACCCCGGCGATCTTTCTCTGTCAGGCAGGGCCGGGAGCTGGGTTTGTTTGGCAAAGTGCTTGAATCGGGCGTTCACATTTTTCATGTCGCTGCGCTTTGCAAGGTCTCAGCACGTTGTAAGCAAAATAATGTATCAAATCTGGCAGATTTAGTTCTACTATAGTAGGGAAAAAATAAACCGTGACCAAACCATTGGAACTTGTCTTAATCGGCGCCGGCCAACGGGGGGCGCGGGCCTATGGCTCATATGCCTTTCACCACCCTGATGACGTGCGCTTTGTCGCCGTCGCTGAACCGGATCCCATTCGCCGCAAACGCTTTGCCGATGAACATGATATTGATGACGCCTATTGTTTTGAAAGCTGGGAAGCGCTGACCGCCAAGGGCCAACTAGGGCAGGCAGCGCTGGTAACAACACAGGATCAGATGCATGTCGAGCCGGCGGTGGCGGCGATGCAGGCTGGCTACCATGTCTTGTTGGAAAAACCAATGGCCCATACGCTGGCTGGGTGTGTCCAGTTGGTGCAAACCGCTGAACAAACTGGGCGTATTCTGGAAATTTGTCACGTATTGCGCTATTCTCCATTTTGGCGTAAGCTACATGACGTAGTAGAATCTGGGTATCTTGGAGAGCTTGTCACCGTTGAACATCGGGAAAATGTGGCCTATTGGCACATGGCCCATAGCTTTGTGCGCGGCAACTGGCGCAATGCGGCGCTCTCTAGCCCCATGATTCTGGCGAAATGTTGCCATGATTTAGATGTTCTTGTTTGGAACCTTGGTTCACCCGTCAAGCGGCTTAGTTCGGTTGGTTCGCTTCTCCATTATCGTAAGGAACAAGTTGGCGCCGAGATTCCCGAACGCTGCACCGACAACTGTCCGATTGAGCAAAGTTGTCCCTTTTCGGCGATTGGCATTTACCTGGATTACCGCCATACCGAACAGAAACCGTCTAACCCAGGGTATCCCGATCAGTGGCCATTCAGCGTTCTTACTCATGACTTAAGCCGCGCTGGTCGCTTACAAGCCCTCCAAACCGGCCCTTATGGCCGTTGTGTGTACCGCTGTGACAACGACGTGGTTGATCACCAAATTGTGACATTGGAATTGGAAAGCGGCGTCTCGGTGGCAATGGTCATGCACGGCCATTCTAACGAAGAACATCGCTCGATGCGCTATGATGGCACCCGAGCCACCTTACGCGCCCGCGCCGGTCGCACCACTGAGATCACCGTCCATCATCACGGCGGCAAAGTCGAACAAATTCCGATTGAAGAAGCGCACAGTGGGCACGGTGGCGGCGACACGGGCATCATGGCCGATTTTGTCCGTGTTCTCCGGGGTGAAGCCGAACCGCTCACCAGTGCTCGTGTCTCGCTGGAAAGCCATCTCCTGGCCTTCGCCGCTGAGGAAGCTCGTCTTCAGGGGACGATGATTCAAATGAACGAATTCCGAGCGCGGGCGGAGGGGATGACGGGGTGACATAGTCATCTAGTTTTGCTGCTCGTCTCGTCATCTTGTCATTCTGTCATCTGACACAATAGCGCCAAACAGTGTTCAAGAAAGTTGCAAAACTATGCGAGTTGTCGGTATGATTAGTGGAACATCGGTCGATGGGATCGATGTGGCGGTGGCGGAGATCCAAGGGAACCCGGCCCAAGGAACGTTGACCCTACAGCAACTTGCCTTCGAGACATTGCCGTGGACTAGTGCCTTGCGTCAACAGATCTTTGTCGCCTTTGAACAAGCAATGCCAGCGGCCACGGTTTGTCGCCTGAATTTTGACTTAGCCGACGCCTTTCGCACAGCGCTCGTGGACGTATTGGAGCGTGTCCAAATTCCCCTTGCGAGCATTGACCTGATCGGCAGCCACGGCCAAACGATCTGGCATGAGGTGATTGACGGCCAGGTGCATAGCACGTTGCAGCTGGGTGATCCGGCGGTCATCGCTGTGCGCACTGGGATCACAACAATCGGCAATTTTCGAGTGGCCGATGTCGCCGATGGTGGTCAAGGCGCGCCCTTGGTCTCAACCTTTGATTGGTATCTGTTACGGCCAGCAGCCACGTTACACGGTATTGACGGCGGCTGGCGCGCTGTACAAAACATCGGTGGCATCGGCAATGTCACCTTTCTGCCCCCACAGGGTAGCCTGGACGCGCCCCTTGCGTTCGATACCGGCCCCGGCAACGCCTTCATTGACTGGGCAACACAGCAGGCAACCAATGGTCAGTTAGTGTACGATCACGATGGTTTGCTCGCCCAACAAGGCAAGGTGGCCCAAACGCTCCTCGACCGTTGGCTAACGCTACCCTACTTTGCCCAAGCCCCCCCCAAGAGTACCGGTCGCGAACTTTTTAGCAGCGCCCTTGCCCGCCAATGGTGGGCAGAGGCTATGAATGATGGTTTGAGTACAACTGATTTTATTGCAACGATTACCGAACTCACGGCGGTCACGATTGCGAACGCTTACGCCCATTTTGCTCCCGGCTCGGTTGCTCAAGTGGTTGTCGGCGGCGGTGGGGCGCGCAACCCTTATCTCTTGCAACGGCTGGCCTTTCACCTAGAGCAACAACATGGGCGCGCCATTGCGCTTTGCACTCATGCTGAACTTGGCATTGACGCCAAAGCCAAAGAGGGGTTGGCCTTTGCCCTGTTGGCCTACCTGGCGCTGCATGGGTGGCCCGGCAATGTACCAACCTGCACGGGCGCAGCCAATACGCAAATTCTCGGTCAGATTGCCCCCGGTCGCAACTACGGAGCGCTTTTGCAACACCTCACAGCAACGAACCTGTGATCAATGATAGATCTATGCAGCAGGAACAGCAGGAACAAACCATGGACATCGGCACCGAAAGCCAGCACAGGGAAGAGTTTGTAATCGGCATTGATGGCGGCGGCACCAAAACCCTTTGCGTGATTTTAGATAAGCGCAAAACAGTGATCGGCCAGGGCCGCGCCGGCTCCTGCAATCGCAATAGTGTCGGCGATGAGACGGCGCGCGCCAATTTGACGCGCTCGGTTCAAGATGCCTTGGCGGCGGCTGGCGTACCGGGTGAAGCCATCAACGCGGTCTGCATTGGCAGCGCCGGTGTTGACCGCCCAGCCGAGCGCACCATTGTCAGCGGTTGGCTGGCCGAGTTGTTTCCCGGCATACCAACGCTGGTTCATAATGATGCGCTGATTGCTTTGGCGGCCGGCACCGGCGGTGAGCAATATGGCGTCGTCGTGATCAGTGGCACTGGGATGATTGTTTATGGCGTTGATGCCAGCGGGCAAACCCGCCGCGCCGGCGGCTGGGGGCCGCTCTTTGGCGACAAAGGCAGCGGCTACGCGATCGGCGCCGCGGCGTTGACAGCGATTGCCCAAGCCACCGACGGCCTAGGTCCGCCGACTGCGTTGGAGGGTTCTCTCCTCGATTACCTGGATCTCAGCACGCCACAAGCATTAATCCCTTGGGCCTACAGTGACCTCGCCTGGTCGCGCATTGCCGAATTGAGTCCGTTGGTGGTTGAATGTGCGCGCCAGAATGACCCGGTGGCGCTATCGATTATAGAAGAAGCGGCGATCGATCTGGCGGCGGCGGTGGAACATGTGGTGCGCAATCTTAATTTGCTAAATGAGTCAATTACGATTGTACTCTCTGGGGGGAATTTGGGATCGGGCCTTTTTAGTAACCTGGTTTCCCAACATTTGCACACGCTGGTTCCCAAAGCGCAACTTGTGCGTCCTACGGTGGAACCGGCCACCGGCGCCGCGCTGCTGGCCTTCAATCACCTACAGAAAGGATAGAGCAATGGCAGGAGCGCCCCCCACTGAACAACGCAACCCCCTCAGCACCGACCTCGATACCCTCCCCACCCTAGAGATGCTCCGCTTGATGAATCGGCTGGATGCCGCCATCCCGGCGGTCATTGCGGAATGTTTGCCTGTCATCGCCCAAACGGTTGACCAAATCGCCACTGTTTTAGCTGGCGGTGGTCGCCTCTTTTACCAGGGCGCCGGCACCAGTGGTCGTCTGGCTGTGTTGGATGCTGTCGAATTGCTGCCTACCTTTAGCACGCCGCCGAGCATGGTGATCGGTCTCATTGCTGGTGGTCAGGCCGCCATGTTTCGCGCCGTCGAAGGGGCGGAAGATAGCACCGAGCTAGGTTGTCAAGCGTTGGTGGAACAACACTTTGGCTCCCAAGACATGCTGATTGGCGTCGCCGCTAGTGGTCGCACCCCGTATGTCTTGGGCGGGATGCACTATGCCAAAGCACTGGGCGCACCGACCGCCGCTGTTGTTTGTAACCCATCGTCACCAATGGCTGCTGTCGCTGACCTTGCCATTGAAATTGTCACCGGGCCGGAGGTGCTGACCGGCAGTACACGGCTGCGCGCCGGCACGGCCACCAAGTTGGTGCTTAATATGTTGAGCACCTGTGCCATGGTCAAGCTAGGCAAGGTTTATGGCAATCTCATGGTCGATGTCCAACCGACCAATGTCAAATTGCGCCAGCGGGCGGTGCGCATTGTTATGGCGATCACCAACGTGGATGCAATGGCGGCAGAAGCGTTACTACAAGAGGCGGGCTGGCAGGTCAAAACGGCGGTAGTCATGGGCTTAATCGGTGTTGATGCAGCGGAAGCCCAACGTCGGTTGCAGCAGAGTGGCGGGCAGGTGCGCACGGCGATTGGAATAACGCAAGCTTTATCGTAGGCGATGACTGCCAAGCCGCTGCGGCTGTCCGCCAGACGCGATTGAGCCGGCAGTTTCAGAAAAACCGAATGGGTTTGCCTGTCATTCTGAAAGAATCTCTAGTGGCGATACGCTACAGATTCTTTCAGAATGACAGGTGGGTCTTCAGGGTTTCGCCGAGAATTCTTAGCTTGATGGATATGGATTGCAAACTGCATCTACCATGTCACACTGAAGTCTGCCCCACCCCTTGCCGAACTTGGCAAAGCCCCAGCAGAAATGGTATTCTCAATCAGTTTTATCCGTAGTAAAGACTTTAGTCTTTGTCTTCACTACTAGCAAGCATGGGAATGCCATCATGACAACCACCTTTTTTGACAAATTAGACGCCGCCGTCGAACGCAACCAAAGTCTGCTCTGTGTCGGTCTTGACCCGACGCCGGCTCAGTTGCCGGCGCGCCACCGGCAGGACAATGGCGATCTGGTTGCTGGGTTGTTGGCCTGGAATCGGGCCGTGATCGAAGCGACCGCCGACCTGGTCTGCACCTATAAACCCAACATTGCCTTTTATGAAGCGTTAGGCGCGCCGGGTATGACCCTCCTACGCCAAACGCTGGCCTTGATTCCCAAGCACATTCCTGTGCTGCTTGACGTAAAACGGGGCGATATTGGCAGCACCGCCACCGCCTATGCCCAAGCTTGTTTTGACGACCTGGGCGTTGATGCCGTCACCCTCAGCCCCTATTTGGGCCGTGACAGTATCGAACCCTTTGCGCGCTATGCCGACAAGGGGTTATTTGTTCTCTGTCACACCTCCAACCCCAGCGCAGGTGACTTTCAACATTTGGAAATCACCGACTGGCGCACACTGGATCGCGAGGGCAACCAGCCGCTCTATATCCATGTGGCGCGCACGGCTGTCACCTGGTCGCCCAACGTGGGATTGGTGGTCGGCGCGACCTACCCGGCGGTCTTTGCTGGTGTCCGCGCCGCAGCGCCGAACCAGTGGTTGCTCGTCCCCGGCATCGGCGCACAGGGCGGCGATCTCGCCAGTACCCTCGCTGCCGGTTTGCGGGCGGATGGCAAAGGCATTTTGATCAACGCCAGTCGCGGTGTTTGCCTGGCCGATGACTATCGCGCCGCCGCCCAGCGGTTGCGCGATGACATCAACCAATACCGGCAGACAAAGACGAGACACGAGACACGAGACACGGGACACACAACACGCAACACGCAACACACTGCGCTCATCACCGGCCTGGCGGATCTGGGAGCGGTGAAATTTGGCAACTTTACGCTGGCAAGCGGGATGCAGTCGCCGATTTATATTGATTTGCGGCTCTTGGTGAGTCAACCGAAGTTATTGGCGCAGGCGGCGGAGGCGTATGCGGCACTGTTGGCCGGTCTACCGTGTGAGCGCATTGCGGGCGTGCCATACGCGGCGCTGCCGATCGGCACGGCAGTAGCGTTGGCGGCGGATAAGCCGTTGATCTATCCGCGCAAAGAGGCCAAAGCGCATGGGCTGGGCAAGGACATTGAAGGCGCGTGGCAACCGGGTGAGCGGGTGATTGTGATTGAGGATCTGATCACCAAGGGGGGCAGCACCCTGCAAACCGTGGAACGGTTGCGCGCTGTTGGTCTTCAGGTGGAGCATGTCATTGTCTTAATCGATCGCGAACAAGGGGGCGTGGCAAATTTGGCGGCAGCGGGTGTGACAGCCCATGCGGTCTTTACGGTCAGCGAAGTATTGGCAACACTAGTGCAGACGGGGAAACTGGATGAGGCAAAGCAGCAAGAAGTGTTGCAATTTATTCGTAACGCCTAACGTGGACAAGCCAAAATCGTGCGACTGCGAATCGGATGCTTTTTGAACGTAGCGCCCAGCAGGAAAAACATCGTTCCCCTATAGTATACCTTGTAGGCTGCTGAAACGCAAGGGAATTAGCCGAATGGGTTCCGGTTCATCAGTGCGGTAGCCTGCACCTTGTAAAAATGCTCGATCATACGGTATACTTGGGGCGTAGTCATTACTATAGGACTTACGCAAGACGGATTCGCCACCAGCGAGACCTTGTCATCGGGGGAAACCTCGATGACAAGGAAACGAAAGACCCCTTAGGAAAAAGGGGATGATAAACTAGGCTA
>JAPKMW010000132.1 GCA_026645575.1 Caldilineaceae bacterium | reverse complement strand
CTCGCAACCCGGTTGCGAGTCACGGACTCGCTGAGAGCAGTGTGAGTTCGCGATTGCCCTGGAGGGGTATGCCGGGTCGGTTTACCAAATTCTCAACCCATGCTATACTAAATTCAGACGTCCCGATGGGACGGTTTTGTGGTTGGATAGAGGAGGCCATGTATGGAAGTTTTTGACGCGGTGCGCACGGTGTTGGCGGTGCGTAGTTATCAAGACAAGCCAATCCCCCCCGATCTGGTGCGGCGAATTGTGGAGGCCGGTTGGTTGACCGGCAGCAGCATGAATCGCCAACCCTGGCATTTTTTGGTGGTCGAAGACCGAAATACCCTACAACAGTTGGGGGCGCTGGCGTCATCGGGACCCTATATTGCGCAAGCACCCTTAGCGATTGTCGTCATCACCGAACCGTCGCCCTATGCCCTCTCTGATGCCAGTCGCGCCATCCAGTCGATGATGTTGACAGCGTGGGCCGAGGGGGTTGGCTCCAACTGGGTGGGCTTTGGCGGCTTCCCCGCAGTCAAGACGCTGCTGGGCATTCCCGCCGAAATGGATGTCCTGGCTATTCTGCCTTTTGGCTATCCGCCGCAAGCAGTGGGCAAAGGCAAAAAGCAACGCAAACCGCTTGCCAATGTAGCCCATCGCGAACGGTTTGGACAATCCTTTGTTTGATGTACAATTGGACATTAGATATTGGATATTAGACACTGCTCACGACCTAATATCCAATATCTAATATCCAATATCCACGTTAATAACCAAAGGATTGCAGACCGTGACACCGGAAGAGAAGTTTATTTTTGATCTGGAAGGGTACATTGTCATCAAGAATGTGTTGACACCGGCGGAGGTGGCGGCGCTAAATGAACTGGCCGACCAGAAGTTCACCGAAAAGAAAGAGTTGGCCGACCGCCGGCAGAGCAAAGTTTCCCAGTGGGGACCGGCGGCACAGGCATTGATCGACCATCCCAACATTGTGCCCTACTTGCTGGAACTGGTCGGCCCCAAGTTTCGCATTGACCATGATTACTGCATCTTTATGACCAAAGGGGGACGGGCCGGCGGCTTACATGGCGGCGAAGGGCATAGCGACGGCGAAGCCGATCACTGGTATCGCTATCGCGACGGCGTCATGCGCAACGGCTTGACGGTCTGTACCTTCTTTCTTTCCCATGCCAACCGGGGTGACGGCGGTTTTGCTTGCGTCCCCGGCAGCCACAAAAGCAACTTTGCCAATAATCTACCCCGCGACGTACGCATGTTTGAACGCGTTCCCCATTATGTGGTGCAACCGCCAGTCGAAGCCGGCGACGCCCTGATCTTTACGGAGGCGTTGATCCACGGCACTATGCCTTGGACCGGCAACCACGAACGGCGCGCCTTGCTCTACAAGTATAGCCCCGGCCATTCCTCCTGGGCGCCGACCTATTACAATCCGGCGGACTATCCCACGGCTACCCCTCAGCAGATTCGAATTATGGCGTCACCGTCGATTGGTAGTCGGCCCGATAGCATCGGGTAACCTTGTTGTCAAGCATGGCTTGCGCGCAAGGAAAACAGAAATTTGCCATATGGCCCGACCGTGTGTATAATGCTGTCCTGTATTTGATGCACGAAGCGTTAGTTGCCCTTCATTACAACAGCGCTGAGGCAACAGAGAGCAAAGCGTCGGGGCGTAGCGCAGCTTGGTAGCGTACTTCAATGGGGTTGAAGGGGTCGGAAGTTCAAATCTTCTCGCCCCGACCAGCATGTAGGTGTACCCCTTAGCCACACCTACAAAAAAGTCCTGTCCTAACCGATAAATGCGGTTGGGACAGGACTTTTTTATTACCTCCACCCAACTTCAAACCACTTCATTCCTATCTCTCGATAAAATTTCCCCTTGACAAACCGGATAAATTCCTGTATAGTCTGTGTGACTATTAATGATTAAATAGTCACACAGACTATACAGGATGTATATAATAGTGTGTATGTCAATAGTAATGTATGTAATGGAAGAGCGTAGCCATGCCCAAGCCATTTTCCGATCAAGAAAAGGAGACAATTCGTCGCCAGTTGTATGAAAAAGGCCAACAACTTTTTGCCCTCTATGGCCTTAAAAAGACCAGCGTCGATGATCTCGTGCAGGCCGTGGACATTTCCAAAGGAGCCTTCTATCTCTTCTACGGCTCCAAAGAAGAGTTGTTGTTTGACATCCTAGAGCAGATCGAGGTGGAGTTACAGACCAGCGTTCTTACCTTTGCCACGTGCAAAGATGCCGATGCCCGACAAACGGTGCGCGATCTGCTGACCCATTTTCTGGTTCAGTGGGACGCCTACCCGCTCCTGAAAAATTTTCGCCAGGAGGACTTTATGTTGCTGGTGCGCAAACTGCCGGCAGAAAAGGTGCAGCGCCATGTCGATCGCGATGAAGCCTTTATCACCAACTTTCGCACCAGACTGGCGCAAGAAGGCATTGCCATGAAAGCGTCGCCCCAAGTGGTGGCCAATCTAGTCAAGAGTTTATTCTTTGTAAGCCTGCATCGTGATGATCTAGGGGAAGCAAACTATCGAGAAACGATGGCCGTGTTGGTTGATCTCGTAGCGGGGTATGTGACAGAAGGGAAGTAAACACACAACAACGGATTCGGGACAGCAACGGATTTTTCACGGGCATGACGGACTCACCTTCCGACCTGTCTCTTTGGTAGAAGTGGTATGTACCATCAGTCCCGAAAACAGATGCACGAAATCCGTTGCTGTCCCGAATCCGTTGTTGTGGTTTTGTGATAAGAGGTGTCAGATGGACTATGCAATTTATACCGAAGGGTTAACCAAATCCTATGGGACGGTGCGCGCCGTGGACAGCGTCAACTTGCGCGTGCGGACCGGGGAAATCTATGGCTTTCTCGGCCTCAACGGCGCCGGTAAGACGACAACAATTCGCACCTTGCTGGGCATGATCCACCCGACGGCGGGGCGGGTCGAAGTGTTGGGACAAGCCGTAACGCGCAATGGTCGCGGGCCGTGGCAGCAGGTGGGGCATCTGGTAGAGGCGCCGGCCGTTTACCCGGAATTGACCGTGCGTGAGCATCTGGAGATCGCTCGGCGCCTGCACCATGTCAATGACGCCAAAGCGACCGGGCGTGTCATCGACCACCTGGGGCTGATGGCTTATGCCGACCGCAAGGCCGGTGCGCTATCGATGGGTAATTTGCAACGGCTGGGGTTGGCGCGCGCCCTGCTCCATGAACCGGCTTTGTTGATTCTCGATGAACCGGCCAATGGGCTTGACCCTGCCGGTGTTGTCGAGATTCGCGACTTGTTGCGGCGGCTGGCCCATGAACAGGGCGTGACCATCTTCATGTCAAGCCACATTCTCACCGAAGTGGATCGCTTGGCGACGCGTATCGGCATCATCCACCAGGGCCGGCTGATTGAAGAGTTGGATGCCAAACAGGTGGAGGCATTGCGGACGCGCCAGCTTGAGATTCAGACGCGTGATCTGGCCGCAGCGCACAGCGTGCTAACCAATGCCGCCTATGAGACAGTGATTGCGCAAGGTGAGCGCCTTCTGCTGAAAGATCCACGCGCGGTCAATGCACCGGATGAGATTGCGCGTCTGCTCGTCAATGCCGGCACGCCGCCGACCCGTTTGGTTGTTGTCCAAGAAAATTTGGAAGAACATTTTCTGAGCTTGATCGGAGTTGCCGCATGAACACATTTTTGACCGCCCTACAAGTAGAAGGACTCAAGGCGCGCCGTTCCAAAGTGCCGCTCCTGACCGCCATCGGTTTTTCCCTGGCGCCATTGGTCGGCGGCCTCTTTATGATCATTCTGAAAGATCCGGAAGCAGCACGACGCATGGGGCTGGTGACCGCCAAAGCACAATTGACCGTCGGCGTCGCTGACTGGCCGGCCTTCTTTGGCATTCTGGCGCAGGCCGTGGCCGTGGGGGGCGCCTTGCTCTTTGCCATTGTCACCATTTGGGTCTTTGGCCGCGAATTTTCGGACCGCACGGTGAAGGAATTGCTCGCCCTGCCCACGCCACGCGAAGCCATTGTCGGCGCCAAGTTTGTTCTTGTTGGCTTGTGGGGACTTGCCCTGACTCTGCTGGTCTTTGCGCTAGGGTTGGTGGTGGGGACGCTGGTCGATATTCCGGGCTGGTCGTGGGCGCTACTGCAACAGGCGGTGGGCAATGTTGTGGGGGCAGGGCTGTTGACATTGGCCTTAATGCCTTGTGTTGCACTCTTAGCCAGCGTAGGGCGCGGCTATCTGCCCCCCTTTGGCTGGACGATCTTGACGCTCTTTCTGGCCAATATCATTGTCTATACGGGCTGGGGTGACTGGTTTCCGTGGGCAGTGCCGGCGCTTTACAGTGGCGCAGCCGGGCCACGGGCGGAACAGATCGGCTTCCATAGTTATAGCTTGGTAGCCCTGGCTTTGATGGTTGGGCTGGTCAGCACCTTCCTCTGGTGGCGCTGGGCGGATCAAACACGTTAACCCGTCATGCTTTTGTCCATAACGGCCAAGCCTAAGCCTGCTCCTAGCCGGCCCGTGACCGGCTAGGAGCAGGCTTAGTAGAGACCGCGCTCCATTACTGTAAAGGTTTCGGTTCAAGCGCAGCCCCTGCATGGTAAACGACAAAATGGGTGTAACCGATTGCTTGCAAGCGATCCAGTTGATCTTTCAGATTGCGCTGCTTGATCTCTAGGGAAACAACCCAGCCATCCTCTTGCCATTGCTCGGCGGCGCCGAGTGCGTCGGTTATATCACCTTCCTCTTTGGCATCAAAAACTAGGGCCAGTTTCCCTTCCGCTTTGGGTGGTTGAAAGTTCATTTCTTCCAACAGGTAGAGAATCCGTTCAAAGCCAATGGAAAAGCCGCAGGCGGGGACAGGCTGACCGTTCAAAAATCGACCAATCATCTTATCGTAACGCCCGCCGCCGGCAATGGAGGAACTGAAGCCAGCCGTTGCGATCTCAAAGATCGGGCCGGTGTAGTAGCCCATGCCGCGCACCAAAGCTAAATCAAATTCAATTCGATAGTGACCCCTGGCGAGTTTGGTGATCGCTGTGCTGATACTGTGCAGGTCATCCACCACCTGTTGATCGATGGTCGGGAGTGCTGCCATGAGGGTATGGAGCGTAAGTTTACCGGCTTGAAACGCCGTGATCGTGTCAATCAGCGCAGCAATCGCCGCTGCTGCAAACAACTGACTGGCGAGTTCGTCCGCGACGCCTTGGAGACCGATTTTATCCAGCTTATCAAGTGCGATCAGCACCGGCCCCATCTCATCTTGCTGGAAGCCGCAAGTCAGCACTAACTTTTCGAGAATCGTTCGGTCATTGAGGCGAACGGTAAAGTTTTGGAAGCCGAGCCTCAGCAGGGCAAGTGCCGTCACATAGATCAGTTCAATTTCCACCGCAATCGCTTTGGCGCCGATGATGTCAATATCACATTGCCACAACTGGTGGTAGCGCCCCTTCTGGGGGCGTTCGGCGCGCTAGACATAGCCCATTTGAATGACTTTGAAGGGGAGGGGAAGCTGCGCCCGGTTATTGGCATAAAACCGGGCTAGGGGCAGGGTGAGGTCAAAGCGCATCCCGTAATCGACCAGATCATCCTCACTTTGGGGCGGTGTAGTCAGATCGAGTTTCTCGCCCCGTTTCAGCACTTTGAAGATCATCTTCTGATTTTCGCCGCCCTGTCCACTGTTGAGCAGTGCAATGGTTTCCATCATGGGCGTCTCGATTTGGTGAAAACCGAATTGGTGGTAGGTCTCGGCAATGGTCGTTTTGACATACTGCCGGAGAGCAAAGGTAGCCGGCAGAATCTCAGCCCCTTTCCGGGTGCGCTTTATGCCCTGCTGGATTACCTTGGCGATCACCAGGACTATGACTATTTGATGGGTATCACCGGGGCGGCCTTTCGCCGCCTGTGGAATCGTGACGATGGCGGCAATGTTGACCTGTCGCACTTGGGGGATGTCCCCTTCCGGCTAGCGTTCACTGCCCTGGGCTACGAGTGGCAGCGGTTGCCGGCGGAAAAAGCGACCATGCTCGCCGCCATCAAAACGAGTCTGGCTCAGGGCATCCCACCCATCTCCTTTGGCCTTCTCGGCCCACCGGAAGCCGGCCTGGTGACGGGGTATGCGGAGGCGGGCGCTGTTCTCTACGGCTGGAGTTATTTTCAGCCAACCCTTGACAGCTATTATGAAGCACGCGACTGGTTTGAGACGATGGACAAGAGCAGCGGCTATGGCTTGCTCGTCCTCGGTGAGAAAAAAGCCGTGTTACCCCCGCCCCGTGAAGTTCTCCTGACGGCACTGGTGTGGGCCATTGATCTCGCCTATACCACCCCTCGGTCCAATCTACCCGATCACGTCAGTGGCCTGGCGGCCTATGATGCCTGGGCCGACGCCCTGACTTGTGACGCCGACTACCCAGCCGACAATCCCGAAATGTTGGCCCTGCGTGTCATGGTCCACGGCGATCAGTGTACGATGGTGGAGGAACGACGTGACGCTGCCCGTTTCCTCCGGCGGATGAAAGGGGTGGCGCCCTGTGAGGCCGATCTGCTCGAAGCGGCTGCCAGCCTGTATGACAAGGTGGCGGAACTGGTTTTCCAGGTGTGGCCGTGGTCGGTTGAATCGAATGCCGGCGCTGTCCAAGCCTTGGCGGATCCGGCCCAACGTCGGCAATTGGTCGCGCCGATTCGCAGCGCATGTGAGCAAGAGGCGCGCGCCGTGGCGCTCTTGGAGAAGGCGTGGGGCGCGTTGAAATAAGGTTGGCTTCGGGTACGCTCCTCTGACCGTCGTCTACTTTCTGCTGGCCGCTTCTTGGTAGACTCTCCACTTAATGTTACAATCAATAACAGGAGTCAGTTGGTTGGCTGGCTCGCTGGTTTCGACAAGCTCAACCAGCGAGCCAACCAACCTAAACCCAAGAGTCATCACCTGTTTTCTATTAAGCCCGGGGCGCCCTGCTGCCGCAAGTAAGGATGTTTTGTGTGCAATCGAGCTTATTCCGTCTTGTGTCAATCCTGGTCACACTGCTGCTGCTGGCGGCACTGGTGGGCGTTGTCAGTTTTGTCCTGCGCACAGCCCCTGCTGCGCCAACCAACTCCCTTGCACCCCTAACGGCGGCGTCCACCAATCGCACGTTAGTACCAACACCAACCACGGCAGAAACATCTGCGATGGTGACCCGGATCGAAGCAGGCGGCTTTGTCTTTACGCGTCTACCCGGTTTTACCATCGACCCGAGTGCAGCAGCAGCCACCCTCACCAGCGAGGCCGGCGCCATCTTCTTGTTGCGCGGCGGCACACCAGCGCAATTGTCTTCGGCACAGAGTGCTGAACTGTCGGTCATCTTTGAACAATTTGTCACCTTTTACGCTACGCGCGATAACTTTCAGAGCCGTAACCAACAAGCCATTACGGTTGATGGCACACCGGGACTGGCCGTTGACCTGGTCAGTGGAGCGGCGGATGGCTTTGCCGGGCGGATCGTTATGACGCAGCCGGCGGCTGACCAACTCTTCCTCGTCGTGGGGATTAGCCCGGCGGCGGAATGGCGTAGCGCTGCCGGCGCCGCCTTTACCCAACTGCTCGCATCGGTTCGCTTTTTCCCACTAACCCCTGAACCAGAAGGCGCCACTGGGGCGTTGCCGGCTGCTAGCGACTTAGCGGTGACATCAATACCGGCGCAAGCAGCCAGCCCAGCCGTAACGGCGGCCATTCTGCGGCCCACGCCAACGCCCAACGCCACCACATCACGGTCAACACGCAGCACACCAACGCCGGCCTTCACGTTGGCATTGGTGCAACAACGTAATCCCAACTGGCGGCTCTACTCCAACGGTAACGCCGTCAATGGGGTTGTTCCGCTTAGCAGCATGATCTGGGCGGCGACCGAGGGTGGGGTGAGCGCCTGGAATCGCAGCAACAATGAGTACGCCAAGTTCACCACGCTGGATGGCTTGACTGCCAACCGCACCACCACAGTTGTCGATTGTCCGTTGCCGGGGTTTGGCCTAGTCTTTGGCAGTAACCAGGGCTTGCAAATTTTTGAGCCGCAACGTAATCGTTGGAAGACGCTCAACAGTGCCAACAGCGAACTGCACTATGATGATGTGACGGCGCTCTACTGCAATGCCGAAGCTGGTTTTCTGGTTGTTGGCTATGGCCGGTATGGCGTCGATCTTTATGATGTCAAGCGTGGTTGGGAGTTGCTAGATCAACGGCGCGGCTTGCTCGACAACGCGGTGAGCGCTATCACTGTGATTGGCGATCGGGAGGCGATCTGGGTGGCCTCCGCCAAGGGGATTACGGTCTTTACCAAAAAGGGGGTGGCCGTCTATGACAACAGCAACACGCCGCTCGAAACCACACCGGTGACGGTGATGGCGAGTGAGGCCAGGGGCATTGTCTGGCTGGGCGCCGGCAACAAAGTCTACCGGATTGATGGCGACGCCTGGACAATCTACAGTGAGACCTACGTCTTGGCCTCTGCCTTTCCAAAGGGCGCAATCACCGCCTTGACGATGACCGATGACGGCACGCTCTGGATCGGCTCAGCGCAAGGCGACCTCTGCCTCTTTGACCCTACGGTTGTCACTTGCCGGGCGTTTTTCGCCAAAGACGATTTGACCAGCAACAGCGGTGTGACCGGGGTGACGCTGGACGACCAGGGGCGGCTCTATGTCGCCCTGGCGCAGGATGGCGTGCGCGTCTTTGATGGCAACGGGTGGCAGCCATATCAGGCGCCGGCAGAATGGCTGGCTGTCAACCAGGTGCGCGCCTTTGCTCAGGATACGTTGGGCTTTCTCTGGCTTGCCACCGAAGCCGGTCTCTACCAACTGGATCCGGTGGCGGAACGGGTTGTTCAACATTTTACCGCCGAAGATACGACTTATCCGGTGGAAGCGATTACAACCCTCTATGCCGCGCCAAGCGGTGGCTTGTGGGTTGGGGGACAGGGCGCCGCCTACTTTGATGGCGTGCAATGGCAACGCTACACCAAGGCGGATGGCCTGGCCGCCGATGAGGTGCAGACGATTGCAGGCGATGAGCGCAAACGGGTCTGGTTTGGCACACCGGCGGGACTGAGTATTTGGAATGGCGACTCCTTCTTTACCCTGACGCGCGCCGACCGCTTGCCCAGCAATAACATTTTGACCCTGCTGGCCGATGGCCCGACCATGTGGATCGGCACCGATGCCGGCCTGTTGCACTTTGAGAACAATCGCTTTCAGGTGTATACCACGGCAACGGCAGCACTGGCTGGCAATCGGATTACAGCGCTGGCGAAGGCGCCGGATAGCGCACTCTTGATCGGGACGGATCAGGGGCTATCGCGCTGGGTGGCAAATACCATGAGCATTGTGCCAGAGACAGGCCGCTACTCAGTAAGCGCCATCGGTCTGACCAAAGACGATGGCATCTGGCTTGGCGCCGGCGGCAAGGGGCTTTTTATTTTTGATGGCGTCCGTTGGGTAAACGCACCGCCTGAGCTTGCGCTGCCATCCCCGACGATTCGGGCGCTTGCTGTGGATCGGCAAGGCTCTGTCTGGATCGCCGGAGCGGAAGGTGGGCTGTTTCGTTACGTTCCGTAAGGTATGAGTGGTTTAGGGCTTTTTGTGGGTTTATTGTATACTGCACACTAGGACTTCCATTTTCTGAGTCGATGGTGTATGATAATCCACCTAAAACTAATCTGTTCACTGCCAGTGCGTAACAGGATGTAGCCCATGAGTGATCTACTGCCGGAATATCAAGCGAGTGCTGCCGATGTCGCCGCCATTCTGGGCGGCTATCATGGCACTCCCCACACGATCTTGGGGCCGCATCCGGTCGCCGTCAACGCAGCAAAGCTTGCCCCCTCCGGTATAGTCATTCGCGCATTTCGCCCTTTAGACCGCCAACTATTCGTTTACCTGCCTGAGCGTGCCCAACGGGTGCCAATGGTGCGTACCCATAGCGCCGGTTTTTTTGAGCAATACCTGCCGGACCTGGATGAAAGCGTGCGCTACCACTTGATCTTGGTGGACGGCGCCGGCCAGGAACATGAAATTGAAGACCCCTACCGCTTTGGTTTTGCTTTGACCGACTATGAACTCTATCTGCACGGTGAAGGCAACTTTTTTCAGAGCTACCGTAAACTGGGCGCCCAGGTGCGCACGGTCGATGGCGTGCAAGGAGTCAATTTTGCCGTCTGGGCGCCTAATGCCCAACGGGTTAGCGTTATTGGCGGCTTTAATGGCTGGGACACCCGCACCCACGCCATGAGCGCACGTTCCAGCGGCATTTGGGAAATTTTCATCCCGAACTTGCCCCTAGGAACTGCTTACAAATATGCCATCAAATCGACGCAACTGGGCTATGAGAGTGACAAGAGCGATCCTTACGCGTTTTACAGCGAGGTGCGTCCCAATACCGCTTCACGGGTCTGGCCGCTCGATCAACATGCGTGGCAGGATGGGGCCTGGATGGCCGAACGGACAACGCGCCAGGCGCTGGACAAACCAATCAATATTTATGAAGTCCACCTCGGTAGTTGGAAGCGGGTGCCAAGCGACAATGGGTTTCTAACCTATCGCGACCTGGCGCATGATCTGGTTGCCTATGCCAAAGCAATGGGCTATACCCACCTCGAACTGATGCCTATCACCGAGCATCCTTTTGACGGCTCGTGGGGTTACCAGACCACCGGCTACTTTGCGCCGACCAGTCGTTTTGGCTCACCCACTGATTTTATGGCCTTTGTGGACTACTGCCATCAACAGGGCATTGGGGTAATTTTAGATTGGGTGCCGGCCCATTTCCCGCGCGATGCCCATGGTCTGGGCTTTTTTGATGGCACTCACCTCTATGAACATGCCGATCCGCGCTTGGGCGAACATCGCGACTGGGGGACGAAGATTTTCAACTTTGGCCGCAATGAGGTGCGCAACTTCCTCTTGAGCAGCGCGCTTTTCTGGCTTCAGGTCTATCACATTGATGGTCTGCGCGTCGATGCGGTGGCGTCGATGCTCTATCTTGATTACAGTCGCGAGGCTGGCGATTGGGTGCCGAACCGCTATGGCGGACGAGAAAATCTAGAAGCGATTGATTTCCTGCGCCGTTTTAACGAACTAGTTCACAGCGAAGCGCCGGGCGCCATCACCTTTGCCGAAGAGAGCACCTCCTGGCCCATGGTCACACGCCCGGCCTATGCCGGTGGTCTGGGCTTTGATTACAAATGGAACATGGGCTGGATGCATGACATGCTTAGTTACATGCAAAAAGACCCGATCTACCGGCGCTACCACCAGAATCAGATCACCTTTAGCATGGTCTACGCCTTTACCGAAAACTTCGTCCTGCCCTTTAGCCATGACGAGGTGGTTCACCTGAAGCATTCCATGCTTGACAAGATGCCGGGCGACCTCTGGCGCAAATTTGCTAACTTACGGGCGCTCTATGCCTATATGATCGGCCATCCCGGCAAAAAATTGCTCTTCATGGGGGGCGAGTTCGGTCAATGGCGTGAATGGAGTGAAGCGCGCAGCCTGGATTGGCATTTGCTGGCTGTACCGGAACATCAACAACTGCAAAGCTTTGTTAAAGCGCTTAATCAACTCTATTTGCAGGAAGCCGCTCTCCATCAGGTCGATGCCAGTTGGGAAGGCTTTGCCTGGATCGACTTTACCGATGCTGATCAATCGGTGATCAGTTTCACCCGCTATGCTCAGGAGCGCACCGATCTGCTGGTCATTGTTTGCAATTTTACCCCTATCCCGCGTCACGACTATCGGATTGGGTTGCCGACCCAGTGCGACTACCGCGAAATTTTGAATAGCGACGCTCGTCAGTTTGGCGGCAGTGGCGTAGAAAACCAGGAGCTATTGCGTGCGGAAGCGCTACCCTGGCAGAATTGCCCCTTTTCGACTCTGGTGAGTTTGCCGCCATTGGGCGTCTTTGTGCTAAAGCCGATTCAGCTTTTAAGTGAGTTGTAACCATCATGATTCCTTTTCAAGAGCGGCCGACAACGACCATTCTGGTCGTTGAAGACAATATTGATTTGAATATGGCCATCTGTGAGATCTTAGAATCCTATAACTTTGTCGCGCATTCCGCCAAAGATGGCTTTGAAGCGTTGACCTGGTTGAAAAGCCATAAACCGGACATGATTCTCTGTGACATCATGATGCCGGGGATGGATGGCTATACGCTGCTCAAACATACGCGTGCCGACACCGAATTGCGCACCTTGCCCTTTATCTTTCTAACGGCCCGCACCTCGGTGGCCGATCAACGGCTGGCGAAAGAGATCGGTATTGAAGATTATCTGACCAAGCCGGTCGACAGCAGCGATCTAATCGCCGCCATCAACAATGCCCTGCGCCGCCGCCAAATCATGCAGGACGAGATGCAGAAGCAGATGAACCTGCTGCGTGATCGCATTGTCGCCATTCTGCAACATGAGTTCCGTACGCCGCTCACCTTTGTCCTGGGCTACTCGGAATATCTGCTCGATGTCACCAAGGGCGACTTTAACATTGATGAACTGCGCACCTCTGCCGCTGCCATCTTGGATGGTGGACGACGGCTCCAGCAGTTGATTGAAACCTTCCTCCTTCTGGCCGAGTTGCAGAATCGCACCTTGAAACCAGAAGATGTCATCCGTGTGGATGTTAGCGAGTTGCTGCGCGAGACCTTGCAGGAATCAGAAAAGCGTCTCAGCGACGCCGGTTTGGTGGGCGAGTTGAAGATTGCACCGGAAGCGATCACCATTTATGCCGATAGCGAGATGTTGCGCGAAGCGTTACGCCGCCTCATTGACAATGCGGCCCGCTACCGCCGCCCGGAATCAAAAACAGTCTGGCTCTCCGTTGAGTCAGCCACGGCCTATGTCGGTTTGCGCGTGCGTGACGAAGGCCGTGGCATTCCCCCGGCGCTGGTCGAACGCTTTGCCACCCCCTTTGAGCAAGTCGATCGCGACAATCGCACCGAACCAGGCGCCGGTCTAAGTCTCTCCCTCATCCGCCATGTCGCCCACCTCCACGGCGGCACGCTGGAAATTGAGAGTAAATACGGCCAGGGCAGTGCGTTTACCTTGTGGCTGCCGGTGGCGGACGCAGGGTGAGACAGAGGTCAGAAGACAGAATGCGATCTGTCATCTGTCTTCAGGTCTTTCAGTGAAAGTTAGGACGAGAACAACAACCAAACCATGACATCATCGCTACTTCCGGCAATTTTGGGTTTGATTTTAATGGCGCTGGGGCTGATTGGGACGATCCTCCCGATTTTGCCTGGGCTGCCGCTGATCTGGGTTGGCGCCTTTTTGTGGGCGTGGGCGGATGGGTTTCAGCAAGTGGGCTGGCCAACGCTGATTGTGCTGGCGATCCTTGCTGTTGGCGGTTGGGGCGTGAGTCTACTGGTGACACCAGCCATGAGCCGGCGAGCGGGAGTTAGCTGGCGTGCCATCGGCGGGGCAATTCTCGGCGGGTTGTTGGGTGGTATTTTCTTGAGTGTGCTGCCGGTCATCGGGACCTTCTTTGGCGCCTTGCTGGGCGCTGTGCTTGGCATGTGGTTTGTTGAATACCAGATCCGGGGCAATGAACAGGCGGCAACGGCTGCCGTGCGCGCCTATTTGAGTGGCGTCGCTGTGACTGCCGCGCTCAATCTCCTGTTGGCCCTCATCATGATTGCAATTTTCCTCTGGCAGGCGTGGGTGGTATAAGGCAATGCGGGCGCTGATTTTCATTAATGGGACAATCGAGGCGTATGCTGCGTTCACCCGCTGGCTGATGGTCGGTGATTATCACATTGCGGCTGATGGCGGCGCCCATCACGCCCTGGCATTGGGTTGTGGTTTAGACGCGATCGTTGGTGATTTGGATAGTTTGGAACCTGCGGTCGTCAACCAGTTAGCTGACCAGGGTGTCATCATTAAGCGCTACCCGGTCGCCAAAGACCAGACCGATTTAGAGTTAGCCATCGAGTTTGCCCTGGAGCAAGGCGCCACCGAGATTGTCTTACTGGGCGCCGTGGGGGATCGGCTTGATCAGACGCTGGCGAACCTGTTGATCCTGGCGCAACGCGAGTGGCCGGTGCCGTTGACCCTGGTAGAACGCAACCAAATCGCCCAACTGGTGCGCCCTGGACAACGTATCACCCTCCAGGCGCATGTGGGCGACACCGTCAGCATCCTCCCCTTGAGTGATGTTGTCACTGGCATCACCTATACTGGTATGCGCTACCCACTACAGGACGCCACCTTGCACCTCGGCAGCACGCGCGGCATTAGTAACGAAGTCGGCGCCGTCCCAGCCACTGTTACCATCGCCACCGGTTGCCTCCTGCTGATTCAAACCCTCGCTTAGTCAGAATAGAAGATAGAAGACAGAACCTGCCTTCAGGCACTATCTTCTATCTTCTCCTACGCTACCGATTGACCGGCGCATCCCCCAACCCGTCCTTCTCATCGGGGAGCGTGGCCGGTTCATTCCACTGGCGATTGTAGATCACATTTTTCAAGATGTTGGCGTAATAGTGCAAATTCATGTTGGTGGCTAATAAGACCATGTTCAACATTTCGTCGTTGTAGGCGCGCTGACCGATGCGATGCAGCTCGCGCTGGAAATCGGCCAGGGTAATGGCCAGGCGACGAGCGCGACTGGTGCGCCGCTTGAGAATGTTGATAGCGGCATCGGCCAACCGGATCGCCATTTCCTGTGCTTGTGGATCGCTGAGGCTGTCCACGGTATCGGGTGCGTCTTGAAACTCGACATAGATGTCATTGGCTAATTCTTCGCGTAGCCACGATTCCCAGGTGCGCTCTTCTCCTTGTTGATAGAAGCGGGACTTGGCGATGGTCTGATAGCTCTCTTCTTCATCCTCATCGCGCTGTTCTCGCACTGGTTGTTGCCAGACTTCCGGCGGTGCAATGATCGTGACAAGCCGCCAGAACCAGTAGACGGTCACGGCGGCAAAGAAAGTGCTGAGGATGGTTGCTTCAAAGAGCGTAAATGGCAGAAACGACTGGAGCAGCGCGCCGAAGAGCAAGGCTACTGCCCCTGTAAAGATAAAGCCGGCCAGGAAAATTGCAATGATGAGCAGAATGAGGAGGAGAACCGGCCAGACCGAACGAGAAGGTTGCTTCATGATCAAATTGCCCAATCTGCCCACATATCGGCTGGGGTCACTACCGCCTGACGTTCACTTAAATCACGTTGCTTGAAATCGTACAACACTGCCTGACGAATCGCATGCGAGCGGTTATGCCCGGCGGAATGGCCCAGACGATGGTGCCAGAAGACCACATCGCCAGCATTGCCATAACAATCGACATAGGGCTGTTGATCAACCTGCGCCCGCACAGCTTGCGTCTGCTCGGTGGGCGAAAAGGTGTACTGAGTTGTAAAAGTTGGGAAAAAGCGTCGATGACTGCCCGGCCAGACAGTAAAGCCACCCCCATTCGGCGCAACGTCATCAATATAGGCGACAACGCCGAGGTGAAAGGGATGCTGGTCGACATGACAGTGGTAAGACTTTGGCGCCGCATCCCCTTCAGGTAAGATGGCGTAGATGCCGCGAACCCGCTCGGGTTCCGGCAGCGTTCCCACGCCCAGCAACTGCTCTGCAATCGCCCACACCGTGGGATTTTTTGGCAGCAATTCGATCATCCACGCTTCTGCGCCGGGGGCGCGGTATTTCCAGGTGTACTCATGACGCACGGAACTGGGATCATCTGACTTTTCTGTGAAAGGCCCCACCCAACTTGCCGGCTCATTCTGCTGGAGTTGTTTCGGCGCACCAGCCCACATCGCGGCTCGCGCCCGCGCCATTAGCGCGGCATCGAGGATGTTACGCTTGATCAAATAGCCGTATTCTTTAAAGAACCCTACTTCCTCCGGTGATAAGACATGATGGTTCCCCATGGATCAACTCCTCTTGTCCGATACTACTGGTCGGTAACATCAGCCGCGTATTCGATACCCAACCCTGGCGCGGTTGGCACGCTAACTGCCCCATCCCGTATTACAAAAGCTGGGCTATACCAGCTAACCGCTTGCGGCGCAACGGCGCTCCACTCCTGGTGTGGTCCCAGATTTGGCACAATGGCAGCAAAGTGCAACAAGCCGGCTGCTTGCGGATCATTCTTGGGGCTGTGGGGCGCAATCTTCATTCCTGCTTCTGCCGCCAGCCGTGCCACACGCAGGGTGCGGATCATCCCGCCGTTGTAGAGCAAATCCGGCTGTACCAGGTCAACGCCGTGGTTGCGGATCATCCAGGTAAATTGATGAAAATTAGTATCCTGTTCGCCGCCGGCTACGGTCATCGTCAAGGCGTCAGCGACGGCTTTGGTCGCTTCATAATCCTCAAACGGGCAAGGCTCTTCCAGCCAACCGACGCCATGCGCTTCTAACATCCGCCCTATTTCAATCGCCCTCGGCGCATCATAAGAACTGTTGGCATCGACGTAGATGGCCACGTCATCGCCAAAGCTTTTGCGCGCTAGCGCCACTAACTCTTCTGTGCGACCAGGGGCAGCGTCGGCGTTGCTGCTCATACGGCCGCCAATCTTTAGCTTGACGGCGTTGGCATTGGTCGCCGCCAACCGTTCGCCCACCCAGGCCACCTCTTGTTCCGGTGTGGTGTCCCGACGCATACTGGAAAGATAGATGGGAATTTCACTGCGCAAGCGTGGCCCGAAGAGATCCGATACCGGTTGGTTAGCAACTTTGCCCAGTAGATCGAGAATGGCGAATTCCACATGGCCGACGCAGTTCCAAAAGGCCAGCCCGGCCAGTTTGTAATTGCTCTTGTGAGCATAGACGCCATCGACCAGTGCTTCCAGGTTACGCGCATCTTGGCCGGTGAAGTAGGGGCTGATCAATTCTTGTAAGATGGGGAGTAGATAGTGTAGCCGATCATTGGCCAGGGCGTAGCCGGTGGCGCCATCAGTTGCGCGTGCCCGCACCAACAGTTTGTTCTCGATGCGCAAAACGGTAAGCGATTCAATGATGATCGGTGTGTTAAAAAGTTGATAAAAACGTTCCATTGTCCTACCGCTTCCGTGCCAAGGTCAGCCCATCACCAATCGGCACCAAACTGAGGTCAATGCGGTCATCTTTGTGCAACTGTTGGTTGAGGGCACGTAGGGCATTGCTGTCCTCGTCCTGTTTGCTTTCATCAACCAAGGATCCGCCCCAGAGTACATTGTCGATGGCAATGACGCCGCCCCGTCGAATTAACTTGAATGCCTGGTCATAGTAAGTGGCATAGTTGGCTTTGTCGGCGTCGATGAAGGCAAAGTCAAAGGTGCCATGATTGGCTTCGTTGCCCACCAACGCGGCAAGGGTTTCGGTGGCCGGCGCCAGGTACAGGTCAATTTTGTGGGCAATACCGGCGGCGTGCCAATAGCGCCGCGCCATGCCCGTCCACTCTTCGTTAACATCACAGGCGACGATCTGCCCATCATCAGGCAAGACCAGCGCCACCGAGAGCGCACTGTAGCCGGTGAAGACGCCGATCTCCAGCGTCCGTTTGGCGCCCAGCATTTTGACCAACAGGCGCATAAACTGTCCCTGCTCTGGCGAAATCTGCATCCCGGCAGCTTCCAGTTTCGCTGTCTCTTCACGCAATTTGGTCAAAATGGCCGGTTCGCGTAAGGAGACGCTCAAGAGATATTCGTGAATCGGTTCGGTAACTTGAAGGGTGCGACTTGACATGGAAGATCCTATCTTACTGGATTACTATTCAAAAATCTTGGCGAGTGGGATACGAATGCCAACCTTATCGTCAATGATTTCACCTAACTATACACCACCAAACGCCGAGAACCCTCCGTCCACCGGCACAACAACCCCTGTAACAAACTTGGCGGCATCACTACAGAGCCAGACCGCCGCACCGATCAACTCATCCGCTTCGCCAAAGCGTTTCATCGGGGTGTGGGCAATAATGGTTTCCCCCCGTGGCGTGAGGGAACCATCGGGCTTGAGCAAGAAATTGCGGTTCTGCTCGCCGATGAAAAAGCCAGGGGCAATCGCGTTGACCCGGATCCCTTCGCCATGCTTGGACGCCAGATCAACCGCCAGCCAGCGGGTGAAATTGTCAATAGCCGACTTGGCCGCCGCATAGCCGATGACGCGGGTCAAGGGCCGTTGCGCCGCCATGGATGAGATGTTGATGATGCTCCCTTTGCCCGCCTGCGCCATCACCTCGCCAAAGACCTGTGACGGTAGGATCGTACCCATCAGGTTCAGATCGAGCATCTTTTGGACGGCTTCCCGCTTCAAATTGAAAAAAGTTACATCACCAAAAACCGTGGCATCAGGTGAGTTGCCGCCGGCGGCGTTGATCAAAATGTCGATGCGCCCCCACTGCTGCAACACCTGATCGCGTGCCTGTAACAGCGATTTTTCATCCAGCGCATCAGCCGGGACGGGCATGGCTTCCCCGCCATTGGCCTGAATGGCGGCGACCATTTCGGCGGCGCGTTCGGCGCGGCGGCCCAGAATGCCGATCTTGGCCCCGGCAGCAGCCAATCCATGCGCCATTGCGCCACCGAGAACGCCGGTGCCGCCGGTGACAATGGCAACGCGGCCCTGGAGGGAAAAGAGAGAGTTGAGTTCTTGCGCTGTAATCATGCTGAAATTCCTTGCAAGCTTTTTTCTTTTGAATTACGCGATTTTGATGATCATTATACCATGCCGCCAATAAAAATGGGGAACGCGACGGCTCATCATCCGCCCTAAACTCAGGCGTCCCTACGAGACGAGATCTTTCTTCTGTCCCGTAGGGACGCCTGAGTTTAGAGGAGAGATAAAAAGGAAATGCTACCGCGTCACTGGGGCCTGGCTCTGATAACATTTGATAATGTCGATGATCAGCGCAATGTCATCCCGTGCAGAGGAGACCGGGGCGCGACAGGTGGCGCCATTACGTACACAATCGTAGAAATGGCGCATTTCGCGACTAAAGGCCGTCTCCCAGTCGATAGCCGGCTCTTGTTTGTAGGTGGTGCCGTTAGCGTCGATACCCTGGATGGTCACTTTGGAGAGCGGGCCGCGCGCAAAACCAGTGGGATATTCGACGATGACGCGCTTCTTATCACCATAGACCTCAATCGATTCCTGAAAATCCCAGAGATCGGGCAGATCGACCCACGAGGCGACACAGCGCGAGCCATTCGGATATTCGAGCGTCATCGTAACGGCGCGGCCATCAAACCAGATGTCGGTGCTGACCACACGGTTGGGGACGCCCAACATAGTGCGCATGCCGTAGAGATCGTGAATCATACTGCCGGAGAGCAGATAAAAGGTCTGTTCCACATGGGGCGGCACATCGCCAATGGCTTCTTTGCGGGCGGCTTGGCGGGCGGCGCGGGTGGCGGCGATGGCGTCAGCGGGCAGATCATCAAAGCGGCGAATGTCAAACTGGCGCGTATGCAGCTCATTGTTGGGGTGCAAATGGTTGACCTGGACAAAGCGGATATTCTCCATCTTATCCACTTCGCGCTTGGCATATTCGTAGGCAGGGTCGAAGATTTTCATATAACCAACTTGCCCCACCTTGCCCGACCGCTGTTGCGCCGCGATAATGGCGTCGGTCTCTTGCAACGAGAAGCACATCGGCTTTTCAATAAAGAGATGTTTACCGGCATCCAGCGCGGCGATGGCGACTTCGGTCTTCGGGTCAGATTGGCAGAGCAACACCGCTTCGACATCACTCTGCAATAGTTCACGATAGTCGGTGAAATGGTTGGGAACATTAAATTTGTCAGCCACATATGCTGCTGCGCCAGCAGAAACATCACAGACGGCATTGACTTTAAAAAGCCCATGCAGATCGTACAGGTTTGGCATGTGGTGGACTTGGGCAATCGCGCCGCAGCCGACGACGCCCATCTTGATTGGGTTCATTAACTCCTCCTTGAAGTTTGCTTCTGTGCATTGATGGTTGGACAAAAACACCGGTGTATGAGCCGGTTTAGTCTATCATAGGTTGTCGACTTGCCAAAGTGCTGAAAAAAGTTCAATTGTGGTGAATGTTTCTTCACCGTAGATGTTTCTTCACCAACAATGATGTATGGGCGAGTTTACCAAACGGCTAGGGAGGAAATGGACGCTGTTGTCAACGCCCATTCTTGTGATGTACTCAGTGTGGTGGCGAATGACAATTACAGGGTCGTCATCAGCGCTTTGGCCGCTGCTACGCCTAAACGCGGGCTGGAGAGGATCGGCACGCGTTTCTCTGCTGCCGGCAGGGTATCGACCACGCGCGCCATCGTTGCCTGGGCCAGCACAATGAGATTCACTTTGTCCATTAATTCTTTCAATCCCGCCGTTACCAGACGGTCATGGGTGGCGGTGTCGCCGCTAATGACCGCATCGAAGGCGCCGGTGCAGAGATGAGTGACAAGTTCGATCGTCTTGCCCTGAGTAACGGCACTAGCCTGAATCAGCGCCGCCGTTGGCTCCAGGGTAGTGGAGAGGGTGGCAATCACGCCAATGCGTTTGCCCATACGTACAGCCTCATCGGCCATCGCCTGGTCAATGCGTAAGACCGGCACATTGACCAACGGTCGCGCCGCATCCACCGCCGGCCCGATCGACGAACAGGTGACGAGAATGGCATCGGCGCCGGCCGCTTCGGCAGATTCCAAATAACCGGCCAGCCGGCGGTAGGTAGTCGGCGTCAACTTTTGTTCGGCGATGGTATTTTTGAGCAGGCTTTCATCAACGATGTTAAAAACCTCGACATCGGGCATGGCCTCTTTACAGAGTTGGGTGATCGTCGTCGCGTTGACAGTGGCCGTGTGAATCAGCGCTAATTTTTTGGACATGAGTTTCTCCTGTGGCTATGCTGTCGCACTCGCTTCCGCCTGGATTGGTTCGGGTAGACGGGCCACAAAGTCGGGCAGGGCAGCGACGGTTAAGGCAACATCCAATAACTGTTCTAATTGTTCCACCGACAACAATTGCAAATGCGCTTGCACCTCTGCCGGGATCGTCTGAAAGCGATGGTGCAACAGACGCAGCAGTTGACGCAAGGCGCCCTGTTGCAACCCCTTCTCCATGCCCTTCTCCATGCCCTTCTCCATGCCCTTCTCCATGCCCATGCGTTCAACACTCGTTACATAGCGCATATGCGTAACCTCCTCGTATTCTTGGAAATCCTGCCAAAACTTGGCTTCCAACGGCTGCGGCAATTGTAGCACCCAATCGATAAAGTGGAACAGATTAATAATTTTCTCACGCGTGTAACCCCGTTCATAGAGCCGGCGCGCCAGATAAAATTTTGCCAAAAGGCGTGCTTCAGGATCATGCTGCGTCTCCTGCGCTTTCAACTGAGCCATGACCACGATAGCAAAGACATTATCGCTGGCTTCTAATTCCGCCCAGCGTGTGTGGTAATCGATCAACTTGACAATCGGAAATTCAAAGCTGAGTTTGCAACCCCACAATTTATAGCTGAATTTTTTCGGCCGCCAGCGCTTCCCTTCATCGCACAATACGGCAAAGCTGGCAACCAGCCGCTTATAATGGTCAAAGAGTCGATAGTTGTAAATATACATCCGCTGGTTGAACTTGGTTTCATGCTGCCCCTGAATTTCAATATGGATCAGCACCCATTGCTCTTCGCCAGTTTTGAGATAGACTTTGACCAATTTGTCGGCATAGCGACGACCTAGCGTTGCATCACGTGTAATGCGTTGTAGCTCCTTGTCGAGAAATTCATAACCGCGGCTCCAATCAATGTCAGCGTGCGCCTGCGGAAAGAAAAAAGCCACGAACTCTTCTAGATACCACTCGATTTCGTCTTTCCAGGCGCTATCAAAATCGTTACGCGTCTCACGCTTGGGCGTTACCATAATTCATTTCTACTCCCATTATACCATAAGTTCGTGGGCTGGTGCTGTATCGGGTTGTGCATGGCGCTGTGCCACCTGTGCTTTGACTTCCTTCAGCCGTTTGCCATGCAACGGGTAGGTGAGCAGCGCCAGGAAAGCCAGAGCGCAACCGGCAAAGGGCAGTCCGGTCATAAAGACCCGAAAGCCGGTGGCGACACTCTCCGGTTGCACCTCTACGCGTGTATCATAGCCATAGGCCGGCGCAATGATGCCAAAGACCACCGAGACGATGGCTGCGCTCAATGTCACCACCAATCCGTTAAGGCCAAAGTACATCCCCTCGCGGCGCTGACCGGTTTTGACCTCGTCTTCGTCAATCACATCGGAGATGAGAACATTGTCCATGAGAAAGATGCCGGCAAAGGCGATGCCAATCAAAAAAGCGGCGACAATGGCTCCTTGGAGCGAAGTGACAAACCAGAGCGACAGCGAGGCCAGCGCCGTGGCAGCATAACCACAGAGTGCTGTTGTACGTGGCTCAAAGCGGTTGGCGATAAAGACGCGCCAGGGATAGAGGGCCAGGGCGGCAGTAATAAAGGCCGTCCCCAAGATGATCGAGGTCTGACCTGGGGGAGCGCCGATGCTGTATTTGATGTAAAAGATCATGCCGGTGGAGAGCGCATTGGTGGTGACAAAGCGCATGGTCTGTGCCACCGTCATCGGTAGAAAACTGCGGTTGACAAAGGTCGCCTTGAAAGCGGCAAAGAACGAAAAATCCTCAGAAACCGCCGCATTCCCCCGTTCAAACATGCCCCGATAGCCAATGTACCCCGCCACCGCCGCAATCCCGGCAAAGATCACCCCCATAATGCCCCAGCCTAAGCGTTGCGCCAGGATCGGTGGTAGCGCCACCCCCATGAGTAGCGCAACGGTGAGGAAGATATTCATCCGCACCGCGACATCTGTGCGTTCGTGATAGCTGGGAAACATCTCCGGCAACAGCGAGTAGTAGGCGGTGCTGACCGCCGTAGCCAGGGCGTCGTAGAGGACAATGCCGACCACCATATAAATGAGCAGCGCCACCGGGTTTTCATTACCGTTAAAGGGCGCCAGCCAGAGCAGCCCAAAGACGACCATCCACGGTAAGGTTCCCAACCAGAGATACGGCAACCGGCGGCCCCAGCGCGTGTGGGTGCGATCCGAAAAGTAGCCGATGAGCGGGTTGTTGACGGCATTGTAGATGGCATAGAGCGTCAACGCGGTGGCGCTCCATTGTGGCGGCAACCGTTTTACATCGGTGTAAAAAAAGAGCAGCGACACATTCACGACCTGCGCTGGAATCTGCATCCCAAGCATGGAGAGTGCATAAAGCCAGCGTTGTGTATTGGTTGATTGGAAGGGCGGCGTGGTCAAACCCATGAAATGCTCCTGGCGCCGTTGCGCGCCGATTGATGGTGCGTACTTGTTCTTGACTGGTTTTGGTTGGTAAGGGTGAGGTCAAGTGTTGGTCTACGCCAGATGATAGCGCAAGGCAGGAAGGATGGCAAATCTTGCATAGATATACCTTGCTTCTATGCCTCTACCTACTCTCAAAGCGAGTGACCTTCGTCAAACTAGAGGGCAAACTGACCCTATGTAATGCTATCAGTATTTCAAATAAATGGAGATATAGTATGTTGTCACTGCAAAAGCTAGGGCTAGGCCGGAAGCCAATCGGCCTGCTCGTCATCTTATGTGGGGTGCTTTTTCTTTTGAACCGACCAGGCCAGGCGGTCATTGCTCAACAACCGACGCCACAACCGCCGGCCCCTTCCTGTGACGTACGCTTGCCCACCATCAAGTTTCTGGGCGATGGCCCCGGCACCTTTACCATGGAAGATGGCTTTGAAACATTTATTGTCAAGCGTGCGCGTCCCTTCCGTTTCACACTGGAGAGTGGTGACGTAAATGACCAGGGAAAACGCACCTATACCATCGCTGCCCGTGAACGGGTTTGGATCTGTGATAAGAATTGTGAACTGCCGGCCGTCTACGAGGATTTCTACCCGATCGGCAATTTTCAACCAGGGCAAACCATCAATTTGGTCGTGATTGACGATGATGACGATGCCCGCCTGAATTACTTTGCCGTCGATGATCCGCTCACACCCTATCAAGTGGTCGAAGAACAGGGGATGGTGCAGTATGTGACCTTTGATGTACCCCAAGCCGGCGCCTGGTACTATTACGCCGCTGATTCGATTGGCATTGCCTCTGTCTGTATTGAAGCGACGCCAGCGACGCCAACGGCAACGGCATCACCAGGGACGCCAACGGCCACTGATACTGTCACTCAAACACCAACGGCAACTGCATCACCAGCGACGCCCGCAGCCACGGATACGGCTACCCAAACACCGACGGCGCCAGCGACGCCAACGGCAACAAGCACCTCTACACCCACGCCGCCGATTGATACAGATACACCCACGCCAACCCCAATCTCCTTGCCCACCGGGGAGGGAACACCTACGCCCACGCCTGTGGTCCCGCCGACAGCTATCGAATTACTTTACCTAGAAGCTGCGCCGCACCCATCCGGTGTTGAGTTGCGCTGGGAAACGGCCATTGAACTCGACTTTGTGGGTTTCCATTTGTGGCGTAGTACCGATGCGCAACGACAAACGGCTACACTTCTTACACCAACCTTGATCGCTCGGCGCGGGGGGGGCAGCAGCGGCGCAACATACACCTTTGTCGATGCAGATGTTACTGTTGGTCAAACCTACACCTACTGGCTGGAAAAGGTACACGGCGATGGGACAGTTGGTGATATGCGCGCAACCCTGATTCAGTTGCGCACTATCCTTTACCTGCCCTTCATTAGCAGGTAAGTCGTCTTTGACGAAGTGTAAACGAATCAAGTATGCTTATTGGCATTCGAGCAATCAGCAGTAAGCTGCAATAGCATTGCACGACAGACCAGGTTTCAGCCGGAAACCTGGTCTGTCATTGCGCCCTACTGCTCATACATGTGCCAAAGGTATACAAATTATGACAAGTGCTGCCTGGTGGCGTAGCGTCCTGCTGCCATTAACCTTTCCTGATTATCGCCGTCTACTCCTTGGTAATATTCTCTGGTGGCAGGGCTTCCACATGGAAGTCGTTGTCATCGGCTGGCTGGTCTTTGAACTCACCAACTCCCCGTGGCTGGTCGCGTTGGTTGGCTTTAGTCGATCGCTGCCGCTGTTGTTGGTCGGTTTCTGGACCGGCCCCGTAATTGACCACTTTGGCCGGCGGCGGATCATCATTGCCGCTCAAACTGCCAACCTCAGCGGCTATGGGTTGATGGCGCTGTTGGTTTGGAGTGGAACGGCGGAAGTTTGGAATATTGCGCTCCTCTCTTTTGTACTGGGGACAGCTTGGGCTATTGATTGGCCGGCGCGTCGTGCGCTCCTCCCCGACATTGTGGGTAAAGAGCAGTTGGTCGAGAGCATGTTGCTCGATAGCATCATGGTCGGTGTGGGCCGCATCGTCACCCCTTCGCTGGCCGGCGCCTTGATCGCCTGGTATGGCGCCGCCGGTTGTTATGCGGTCATGGCCTTCCTCTCTCTCATTGCTGTTCTGACCCTCAACACACTGACCCACCAGCCCATTCCCCGCACTACCATGCGCCCCACCGCCCGTCCGTGGACATTGATCGGCCATGGCTTGCGCTATGTGCGCCACAATGAGATCATTCTGGCCGTTCTGTTGATCACCTTTGTCATGAACTTCTGGATCTTCCCCTATACCACCCTGTTGCCAGTCTTTGCGCGCGACATTTTGCACCAGGGGCCGGTTGGGCTGGGCATGTTAAGCACTGGCACCGGCATTGGCGCCTTTCTGGGGTTGCTGCTCATGCAATGGATTCGCCGGCACTATAGTAATGGACTGATCTTTATTGTCGGCAGCGCCTGGATGTGTCTGGCGCTGATCGCGTTTGCGCTCTCTACCAATTACCAATTTTCCTGGGTGATGCTCTTTCTGGCTGGCCTGGGCATGTCCTGCTTTGGTACGCTGCAAAGCGCCATTATCCTGCTGGCGGCCAGCGATGAGATGCGCAGTCGCGTCATGGGGCTGCTGGTGCTGGCGATTGGTTCCGACCCGCTGGGGCAATTGCTTATCGGTTCCCTGGCTGAACAATTTGGCCCGCAAGTAACCTTGGTGGGTGAAGCCAGCGCCGCCGCCCTCGCCATTCTGTTGATTGCTATCTTCTTGCCGGCGTTGCGCCGACCGGAAGTTGCGCCATCCGTTGAAGTCAATTCACAAACGGCGCCCATCTACTGATAAACGCAAAGGTTAGTAATAACCGCATTGTTGAAAACAAGCTTGGATAATCTCTGGTTTGTCGCCAAGA
>JAPKMW010000131.1 GCA_026645575.1 Caldilineaceae bacterium | reverse complement strand
AGGCCATGATCCAGATTGCCATGATTCGCCTCATGCTCCGCCGTCTCGCTCGTTCTTGACCTTTTCAGACAGATTCTCAATCTCTCGTAGCCACGCTGCTCCTAGCCGCACCCCCGCGGGGGTGCGGCTAGGAGCAGCGTAATTACTATCTCTCAATCTCTCCAGTAATGAAAACTAGGGTCGTGAAGGTTATGAAAACGTGGGTTACAAAGCAATGGCTCTTTCCGCTTCTGATTCTGGCGCTGTTCAGCACAAGTTGCAACCGTGGTAGTAGCGCCACCGACAACGCTGCCTTAGCCGTGCGCGCCGGCGCTGACCCCATGAATGCGGTGGAGACCTATCTGGTTCAATACCAACCCGGCCCCTTACCTCGGCTCTTTCAAAGCACCCGGATCTATGACCGGCATGGCATTTTGCTGGCCGAATTGATGGACGAGGGGCGACGCACCTGGGTGGCGCTGGATAAAATTTCGCCGCACCTGGTTGACGCCACCATTGCCACCGAAGATGCGACCTTTTACGCCAATTCCGGCATCGATCCCTTCCGCATTGTGCGTGCGGCGTTGCGCAATCTGCAAGAAGGACAGGTCTTCTCCGGCGCCAGCACCATCACCATGCAACTGGCGCGCAACCTCTTTCTTGGCCCCGACCAGCGCTATGACCAAAATTTTGACCGCAAGCTCCTAGAAGCGGGGTTGGCCCAGGAGTTGACCCAACTCTACGGCAAGGGGGAGCTTCTGGAGATGTATCTCAACCTGCTCAACTATGGCAACCTGGCCTATGGACCGGAAGCGGCCGCACAAAGCTACTTCGGCAAAAGCGCCGCCGATCTCACCCTGGCCGAAGCGACCTTGCTGGCCGGCATCCCACAGCAACCGGCGAATCTTGACCCCTATCGTAACTATGACGCCACCAAACGCCGCCAGCGTATTGTCCTCGACCTGATGGTGCGGCATGGGTATCTGAATACAACTGAAGCGGATGCCGTTTTTGCCGAACCGCTCAACCTACGCACGGCGCGCGATCTGGCGCCCAACCTGGCCCCCCACTTTGTCCAGTATGTGGTCGAAACGCTGGATCAAAAGTACGGCGCCGGCTACACAAAACGCGCCGGTCTCCATATTCAGGCAACACTTGATCTGACTATGCAAAAGCTGGCGCAACAACTGGTGGCGCGCAAAGTGGCCGAGTTGCGCGATCCCTATGATCTGAGCAACGCCGCCCTCGTCGCCATGCGTCCCAACAGTGGGGAAATTCTGGTGATGGTCGGCAGCGCTGATTTTGCTGATCCGTCGATTGCCGGTCAGGTCAATGTGGCGCGCAGTTTGCGCCAACCTGGCAGCGCCATCAAGCCAGTGCTATACGCTGCGGCGCTGGATGATAACTTCGTTAGCCCCGCCACAATCTTATGGGACACGCCGATCACCTACACCGTCAGCGCCGGCCAAATCTATACGCCACGGAATTACGACGCGCGCTTTCATGGGCCGGTCACGGTGCGCACCGCCCTTGCCAACAGTTATAATATTCCCACCGTAAAATTGCTGGAGGCGCTTGGCGTGCCACGAATGCTGACGGCGGCCCGCACCTTGGGCATTACCAGTCTCAAGGATGATCCCAACTGGTATGGGCTAAGTCTTACCTTGGGCGGTGGTGAGGTGACGCTTTTGGAGTTGACGGCCGCTTTTCACGTCTTTGCCAGTGAAGGCAACTACTGGCCGGCCACCCCCATTCTTGCCCTAGCCGATACACAAGAGCGACCGCTCTTTTTGGCAGAGGCGCCACAGCCCACCCCTGTTCTTAAACCGGAAACGGCCTTTCTCATCAGCGATATTTTAAGCGACAATAACGCCCGGTCGCCCGCCTTCGGTGAGCAAAGTCCGCTGCGCCTGAGTCGTCCCGCCGCTGCCAAAACCGGCACCACGACTGATTACCGCGATAACTGGACAGTGGGCTACACGCGCTATCTGGTGGCGGGCGTCTGGGCCGGCAATAGTGATGGCCGCCCCATGCGTTCCACCAGCGGTGTCACCGGCGCGGCGCCCATCTGGCATGATTTTATGGAGATGGTGCTGAGTGACCCGGCCATGTTGGCAACGCTGGCAGCGCCCAGTGACGAAGCTGCCTGGCAGTTTGCCCCGCCCGCCACGGTGATGCAACGGCCCGATTGTCCACCGGGGGTGCGCTGTCGCGACGGGGGTGAATACTTTACCGAAGCGTGGGTGCAGGCCACCGGCAGCGCCGGCGTGTTGGCCGATAGTCTAGAAACCACCAAGAGCGCGCCGGTCTATGCGCAACAAGGCGACCAGGACCGGTTGATCGGCTTCTGTGGCCTGGATACGGCCGCCGAACGTCACGTCTTACGCACCAGTGACACCCTTGGGTTGAGCCATCTGCGCCCAACCATTGGCTTGACCGGCAGCGTTACCCTTTCGGCCACGGCGCCCCTAACCGCAGCGGTGGCAGGGGTGGCAACGCCGACGCCGACCACATTGCAAGCCTTGGCGTGGACCTTATCTTACAGCGCCACCAATACGCTAAATTTGGGTCCCTGTGATACACTACAGGACGCGGTGCAACAAGCCTTCGCCCTCAGTTCTTTCACGACGACGGCAACGATTCGGGTGCTGGTCGATCTGGCGGCAGCGGGCAACCCGTCTGTCAACCCGGTCGCGGGTGAGGGGAGTGTGGATGTCGCCACCCTAACGCCGGCCAGCGGGCTGGGGTTAGTCGGCGGGCGCTATGCGCTTGCCGGCGCCATTGAAAATAATAGCGACTGTCCGGGCAGTTATGTCATGGGGCGGATCGTTAATTTTGACAATGCGCCGGTGGCGGGCGTGCAAATTCATCTGCGCGACGAGTGGGGCAACGAAGCCTATGCCATGAGCAAGAGCGGGGCGAACGACTACGGCATGTTTGACTTCCCCATTCCATCGGGCGCGCCGCATAATCTTTATATCACAGTCATGGACGGCACAGGCAACCCCATTAGCGCCACCTTCACCATTCCTCACAAACAAGGGGACGCCGGTGACGCGCCATGTCATCATATTGTGTTACAGGGTGGGTAAGGTTGAAGACAGGAAGACAAGAAGACAAGATGCTTGTGCGCCTCTGCTTGGGGGCGCTGACCATTTTAGTATTGGGGCTTTGGTGCATCGGGTTATTAGAAACAACCGGCACCGTAGTGGTACAGGCGCAAGAAGTACCAACGGCGCCCCCGACGATTACACCGACCCGGCCAATTCGGCTTGTGACGGAGATTCTTGCGCCGCAATCGCAGAGCGCTGTGGCCGGCACAGTACTCTTTGTCGGCAGCGCACTGCTCCCCGGTTTTCGCCGCTATGAATTGTCAATTGCCGACGCCGCCAGCGAAGATTGGCGTTGGTTGATGAGCAGTGACGCCTATGTCAGCGAAGGCGAACTCTACCGCTTTGACACCACCCGCGTCCCCGATGGCTTCTATGACTTCCGCTTGCGCGCCATTCGTGACGATGGCAACTACACGGAAGCCTTTATCCAAGATGTGGAAATTCGCAACGCCAATCCGCCGACGCCAACGCCTCAGTTTAATGAGGCCGGCACCCCCTTGCCGACCGAAACGCCGACCCTGGCCTCGCCGACCCCTACACCCACGCCGGAATTTATCAGTTTTATTCCCAACGGACAGGGCATCTTTGTCCCGATCAACGGCGGCGTCATGCGCGGTCGGACGGCGATCATCGGCACAGCCAACGGTTTTGTCACCAACCCCTTTGTGCGCTATGAACTATACCTGTCGCAAGCCGGTGCGGAAGATTGGCAACAGTTGATTGTCAATACGACACAGATCTGGCAGAACACCCTCTATGTCTTGGACACGACCCAATACCCCGACGGCTTATATGACTTGCGCCTACGGCTGGTCTATCGCGATGCCAACTATGATGAATTTGAAACCCGCAATGTCTATATTGCCAATTACACCGCCGTGCGCGACCCAACCCCAACGGCCACGCCCATTCGTATTGGCTTGATCAGCCCGCGCCCCAATGAAAATGTAATTGGTCGCGTCGAGGTGATCGGCGCCGCCAATACAGCCAACTTTGCCAGTTGGGAATTGGCTTGGCGCCCCAGCGGCGTCCAACAGTGGACAACACTTTTGAACAACCAAACACGTGTACCGGCCTACGGTTTGCTGGCGACGCTCGACATTGCCCAGTTGCCGGTCGGGGCCTATGATTTCCGGCTGCGCGTGATCAACCAGGACGGCAGTATCGCTGATTTCATTGTGCCGCAGGTGCGTGTTGGTCGCCCACCGATCCCAGCCACGCCGACGCCGACACCGTTTGGGTAGAGGGGTTGGCCGATTCGTTGGTTTCGACAAACTCAACCAACGAATCGGCCAATGAACCGGTCACTAGCCAAAAGCATATCTTCTGATTCTGTTTGGCCGTATACAATAGAGATTCGTTAGTTTGCCGTAGCACAAAGGTTACGTTAGGAACGGGGTGGAAATACAAAGAATGTAAAATCTGGATCAAATAGATTTTTGCCGGTCTTTTGTAAACACAGTATAATAATCGCTTGTGGCTTATCCCATCCGGTCATGCGCGCAGAAATAGAACCTTCGTAGTCCGTAGTCGCTTAGTCGCGTAGCCCAGAGTCGGTCTATGTTACTTCGGTTGCGTTGCGGTCTATTGAACTGGCGTAAAAATAAAATTTAGTCAATCAATGCTGAATGACGTTGCGTAAACGTCGCAGTTGCGTCTGTTGAATGACATCAAAAAACTCATTGTTCTAGCTATGATACAGCGCAAAAGAATTGCTCACATTCATGTTATTGGAGGTAGATAATGCAAAAAGCTCGCTTGCACAAGCTGTTCACGGCAGTCGCGGTTGCACTTAGTCTGATCGTCGCTTTCACAACGCTTGTCAGTGCGACAGGGGTGGCGGCGCCGGTGAACCAGGCGACCCGTGCAAAAGAGGTGCGCGGCACGCTGCCGGGCGGCCAATTCGCCCAGATCTGGTTGGGTCTGGAACCCGAATTTTCCGGCGCACAAATTAGTGTAGTCGCTGAATGGGATCGGGAAAACCCGGCCAACAGTGGCCTCAACTTCTTTATTCTCGATGACCAAGCAGTGCGCCGCGTAGGCGAAGATCCCCTGAGTAGCCTGGCCGTTGCCGCTGGCAGCTCAAATTTTGTGGTCAATGCACCAGGCAACCAACTAGGCGCCTCACTCAACGCCATTGGGCTGGCGAAATATACGTTGGTAGTGTCCAACGAATCGAGCCAAGATGCCAGCTTCACCCTGCGCGTGACCAATGGCTTTATTACAGATGAATCGAATCAGGTCATCAACCCCAGCGCGCCTGTGACTACCACGACGACCACGACCACGACCACGACCACGACCACAGCGACAGCTACGGTTGCGGCACCGACTGCCACCCCTGCGGCAGCAGCCGCTGTCACAACGACGGGCGGCACCACCGCCACACAGACTGCTGCGCCAACAGCCGCACCGACAACTGCGCCGGCTGCGCCGACCGTTGGTCAAATCACGGTTATCACAGGCACTACCCTAAGTGGTGATCTGCCCAACCAGGATGACCAGCACTTCCTTGGCCTGCAACCCGATGGCAGCGATGTGCAGATCACCCTGCGCTTAACCTTCGACCCGCAAGACAACAGCGAACTAGCCCGCCGCCTGAACTTCTGGGTCTTGACCGCCCAAGGTCTGCAACAAATCGTCAATGGTGCGTCCGAAGCAAGTGACATTGCCATTGCGGCCGGCAACCGAGTCTTCCGCGGCCAGAACAATGAACGGGTCGCCAGCTTCCGCTCCTCCGGCACCGGCGCCTTCACCGTCATCGTCTATAACAACGCCACCGTCCCCGGCAGCTATAATCTGACAGTTGAAGGCGGCACGTTGATTGATGATGCCGCCCAAACCAAAGAAGGGAAAGCCGGCATTCGTGGCGTTAGCGTCACTGGCCCCGTAACGGGTACAACGACCAGCGCCGTGACCGCGACGACCACCAGCACAACGACGACGGCCACTGGGCGCACCGGTGAACCCGGCGGCACCTACACCGTGAAAGCTGGTGACACTCTGGCCCTGATCGCCCGCGACATCTACGGCGATTTCCGGCTTTATGAACAACTTTGCGCTTTTAACAACATTGCGAACTGCAATGTGATCGAAGTTGGCGACGTTGTCCGCTTGCCAACCCGTGCGCAACTGAACAGCACTGCCCCGGCAGCGGCTGCGCCAACCCCGACGCCGGCGCCGGCAGTACGCGCCACTACGCCAACAACGGCAACCACACCCGTGCGCAGCGCCACCACCGTCACAGCCACCAACCAGGTGACACGCACCGGCGCCGTGACGGCGACTGCAGGCGTCACCCCCACAACGACCACTACGGGGACTGGTCAGACGACGGGCAACGCCGCCACCGGCAACCAGAGCATCTATGATATTCTGGCCGCCAATAACAACTACTCGACCTTGGTCAAAGCATTGGATACTACCGGGTTGGATGGTGCATTGGATGGCGCCGGTCAATATACGCTCTTTGCGCCGACCAACGCCGCCTTCAATGCGCTACGCAACCAATTCAATCTAACGGAAGAACGGCTGCTCGCCCTACCGGAATTGACCGACACGTTGCGGTATCATGTATTAACTGACGAAACCGTGGCCGAGAGCATCACCAATGGTTTGAAAGCGGCAACACTGCAAGGCAAGCAAGTCACTTTTGAAATCGACGGCACCGGCGCCAAGATCAACGGCGCCAACATCATTGCCACTGATATTCAGGCCAGCAACGGTGTGATTCACGTGATTGATGCAGTGATCATCCCGCCGCCTCAGTAAGCAATTTCAAAAAACCAAAGTAGCTATCTGTAGGGGCATCCCCTTGCGGGTGCCCCGGTCTTGAAACCACACCAGGGCACCCGCAAGGGGATGCCTCTACGTCATTCTCCCCAAAACTTAATTACCGCCATCAGAAACGTTTTTTTTGCATTTTGGCCGAATTATGGTAAACTGTCTGATGGCTTGCAACGAGGGCGGCGGCTTTGGCCGACCCTCGTTCTTTCTGTTCGCAGGATGGTCCTGCGGGCCTCTCCAGAGAAAGTAAAAGGTTCGGTAACGAACCAAGCAAAAAGGAGTTTCTTTGCATGAGTGAAGTAACAAGCAGTGCAGTCGATCTGCACGCCTATGAAGTTGTCTACATTGCCCAATCCGGGCTGGACGAAGAGGGTCTCAACGCCTTGAATGGCCGTTTTGTCCAAACCGTCACCACCTATGGCGGTCAGATCACGGCGACCGAGCCGTGGGGCCGACGCAACCTCGCCTACCCCATCAAGCGCCACTTTAACGGCCACTATATGTTGCAACGCTTTCAGATGCCGGCAACAGGCGCCAATGAAGTGGAGCGCTTTCTGCGCCTGAATGAAGATGTGATCCGCTACCTGGTTATCCGCACCGACGAATAAGTAGTAGTTCACAGTCCCATAGTCCAAAGTTCAGAGTCAGGCTATTGCCATCTCGGCTCCATTGCGATCTACTGATAATTAGTAGTTCGCAGTTGCGCAGTCCACAGTCGGTCTATTCTATTGATTATTTGATGCAAGGGAAGAATTATGAGTGAGCAAGCAGAAGAAACACGCCGCCCGGCGCGCCAGGAGCAACGCCGGCCCAGTCGTCCGCAACAGCCGGTCAATGACAGGGTCGAAGGCGATGATGGTGAGTACAACGTCCCCACCGAATTTTCACCCGATTCGGTGAGCCGCCCCCGTCGCATTGGTTCTAACATTCGCATTGACGACATTGATTACAAAAACGTTGCCATGTTGACCCGTTTTATTGATGGCCGCGGTCGCATTCTCTCCCGCCGCAAGACTCGCGTCAGCGCTAAAGTTCAACGCCGTATTGTCACCGCCATTAAGCGCGCCCGTCATCTTGCCCTGTTGCCTTACACCGCTGACCAAAGCCGCATTGTGCGAAAGCGCAGGTAAGATATGGCGAAGCGAAAGAATCGCGTCGAAGAAGAAGCACAACGAGAGTTAACGCGCAAAGAGATTCGGCTCCGTCAACGTGACCGTGAGCGCCATCGCGTCCTCTATATGTGGACGGGGGCGGCGCTTGGGCTGGCGTTGTTGCTGATCATCGCCGGCGCCGTTTACCAGTTTGCCTATATCCCCAATTCGACCGTCGCAACTGTCGCTGGGGAACCCATTGTTACTAAAGATTTCTGGCAGCGGATGCGCCTGGAACGCAGCCAGATGCAGAATCAACTGATCAATATGCAGCAACTCCAGGAGCAATTTGGTCAGCAGTTCTTTGCCCAACAGATCAATCAGCTTCAGGGTCAACTCGCCAGCCCCTTTGCGCTGGCTGTCGGTGTGCTGGATAAAATGATCGACGAGCGCATCGTTGCCAGAGAAGCCGTCACCCGTTCGATTACGGTGAGTGATGAAGAAGTCGAGGAAGCGCTACGCGAAGAAATCGCCCGTGGCCGCAATGCTGTCACTGAGCCGCAAGCGACTTCGACGGCCGAAGCCGCAGCCAGCGCCACAGCCACGGCTACCCTTTGGACGCCCACGCCCACGCCCACTATCGACGCCAATCTGATTGTCACGGCCACAGCGACGCCATCCCCCACGCCGGAGCCGTTGCCAACCAGTGCTGTCCTGAGTACCACCGGGTACGAAGAAGGGAAAACCCAGTTAGAGGAAGGGCTGTCTAACCTCAACAGTGTTGACCTAGCCGGCTACCGGGAAGTGATCCGGGCGCGGCTGCTGGCTGACAAGGTGAGCAAGGCGATTGGTGAGGAAAAGGTCACGGCGAGTGAAACGCAGGTTCGTGCCCGCCACATCCTGATCCGGGTGATGACCCCCACGGTGAGCATTACTGATACGGGTACGATTACAGCGCCCATTGCCATCACCGATACGGCGGCCACCACGGCGACGGCCCCGGTCAGCCCAAGCGTCCCAACAACGACGGCGGCTGTGACCGGCACGACAGCCACAACGACCACGCCGGCGGTTGCGGAGAGCGCTCCTGTTACGGCAACCGCGCCAACCACGGCCACGGCGGTTGTAACGGCGGCGCCGGCAACGACAGTGACAACACCGGTGACCGCGGACGTGGCGGTAACGGCGACGGCTGGCGTGACGGCAACAACGACTGTCACTGATGCGCCTGCGATTACGGCAACAACGCCGGTAACACCCATCGCGCCGCCGACGCCGGTCGAGCGCACCGATGCCGAAGCGTTGGCGTTGGCCAACGAAATTCGCCAACGGTTGCTGGCTGGTGAAAGTTTTGACACGTTGGCACGTCAGTATAGCGATGATACCGGCTCCGGCGCCCAAGGGGGCGATCTGGATTGGTTCGGCAAAGGTCGCATGGTGCCGCCTTTTGAGGAAGCCGCGTTCTCGCTGGAAATCGGCCAAATCAGCGAGCCAATCAAGAGCGAGTTTGGGTATCACATCATCGAAGTTCTGGAAAAAGATGAAAACCGCCCCAAAGATCCCAATCAGTTAGAACAAGAGCGCCAACAGGCGTATCAAAGCTGGCTGAATGAGGCAAAGACCGCAACTGAAATTGAGCGGCCCGATGACCTAACCGCGCTGTTGCCAAGAGACTTGCGGTAAACAACCGCTGGTAAACAATTGTATATCAACAAGAGATTGAGAGAGTAGGAGATTAAGAGATTGTGTCGCTTGACACCCAATCTCTCAATCTCCTACTCTCTCAATCTCATTTTATCGAGGAACTTTCATGCCCAAGAAAATCATCATCGACACCGATCCGGGCATTGACGACGCGATGGCGATCCTCTTTGCCCTGGCTGCGCCGGCCTTAGAGGTTGTGGGGCTGACCACAATCTTTGGCAATGTGACAACGCCGGTGGCGACCCGTAACGCTTTGCACTTAGTAGAATTTGCCAATGCCAGCCACATTCCTGTCGCCCACGGCGCTGAACGACCATTGCATCTTCCATTCCGTGGCCCGGCGGCTTTTGTACATGGCGCTGACGGCCTGGGTGATATTGCCGAACCAGCGCCGGTAAACCAGGCGGTACCCCAATCAGCGGCGCAATTTATTGTGGACACGATCATGGCGAATCCGGGCGAGATTACGCTAGTGCCGGTCGGCCCTTTGACCAACATCGCTCTAGCGCTCATGTTGGAGCCACGCATTGCCCAAAACGTGGCTGAGGTGGTCGTCATGGGCGGCGCGGCGACGGTCAACGGCAATGTCAATCCCGCCGCCGAGGCCAACATCTATAACGACCCTCATGCCGCCGATGTGATCTTTACCGCCGATTGGCCGGTGACAATGGTGGGGCTGGATGTCACCACCAAGGTGATCATGGATGAACCCTATCTGGCGGCGCTCTGCAGCCCCAACCGCAAGACGGGTATCTATATCTATGACATCTGCCGCTTCTATCTCGAATTTCATGAGAAGGTGCATCAGATGTACGCTGCCCATACCCATGACCCTTCGGCCATTGCCTACTTGATCGACCCAAGCCTCTTCCAGACCCAACAGGGCGCCATTCGCGTTTTGACCGAAGGGGTGGCACGGGGACATACGCTGATGGATCGGCGTAGACATTGGTCGCGCCCCAATGACTGGTCAACACACCGCCCGGTTAATGTCTGTCTGGATGTAAACGCCGAAGGGTTGCTTGCGCTCTACCGTGACCATATCCTGGCGGCAGCCTAATTCCGCGCTGAGCCAGTCCGTGACTGGCGGTTGGGTCACCAGTCACGGACTGGCTCAGCGCGGGTCATTGTGGATGGAAAGAGATGGGCTATGGCAACGCAGGTTCAACGTAACAGCCGGTTGATCAACGCGATTCCCTTTTTCTATGGCTGGGTGATTTTGGCCGTCGGCACCTGGGGCAGTGTGATGATGGGGCCGAGCCAGACCTTTACCTTTGGCTTGTTTATTGATTCATTTGAGCGGGAGCTACAGCTCTCGAAAGCAACGCTCTCCCTGCTCTATGGCATGGCGACGCTCGGCGCAGCCTTTCTATTGCCGCTGGTGGGCAAAGCAATTGACCGCTATGGCGCCCGGCGCCTGATGCTGGCAGTGACGCTGGGCTTTGGCCTCTCCTGTCTGGCCATGGGCAGCGCCCAGGGGCTGGTGACCTTGCTGTTGGCCTTGTTGGCCCTACGCTTTCTGGGTTTCGGCGCCATGCACTTAACCAGCACGACGCTCATCACCCAGTGGTTTATCCGCAAGCGGGGCTTTGTCATGGGGCTGGCCGGCCAGAGTCTGGCAATCAGCCTCTTTATCTATCCACCGCTGGGTGAGTTTTTGATCGACCAGTTCGCCTGGCGGGGCGCGTGGATGGCTTTTGGTCTGTTGGTCTGGGTCATTATGTTGCCACTAGGCTGGCTCTTCTACCGCGATAAGCCCGAACTCTATGGTTTGCATCCTGATGGCGATGCCCCGACCGAAGCTGGGGTTGTGCAAACATACCAAAGGGGCGAACAGGACAATGAAGTCAATTGGACGCTGCCGGAGGCACGCCAGACTCGCGCTTTCTGGATCTTTGCCGCCGCCCTATCCGCCACGGCGATGATCACGGCGGGGCTGGTCTTTCATCAAACCTCGCTCTTTGTTGAGGGTGGCTTGGGGCGGGATGCAGCGGTGAGCATCTTTCAGGTCGTCGCCTTTGCCTCGATTGCCGGCAACCTCATCATGGGGCGCTTGTTGGATCGCTTTTCGGCGCGCTTTCTGCTGGCGGGGCTGATGTTACTGTTGGCCTTTACCCTGTTTCTGGTTCAGGTGATGCACGTGACCTGGCACGGCGTTCTCTACGGCATCTGTATGGGGCTGTGCAGCGGTAGTTTTCGCGTGATCGATGCCGTGTTGTGGGCCAAATATTTTGGACGCCAACACCTGGGGTCGATCCGCGGCGTGACCACCCTCGGCGCCACCGGCGGCACCGCGCTGGGCGCGTTTCCGTTGGGTCTCAGCAAAGATTTCCTGGGCAGCTATACACCGGCGCTGGATCTCTTTATTGTTATTACCTTGCTCATGGCTTGTATTGTCTGGTTCACCAAACGTCCACAAAAGCGATAAACCGGTGTAAGTAGAATTATGCGGTTTTAGTATTTTTGCCAGGTATAGTAAACTGGTCGGCAGCGATCTTACACCCGGAGCGAAGCGATATGCGACCAACAACCACTACCCTACCCTTTGGCGATCTGTTAAAACAACTGCGCAAACGCGCCGGCATGACCCAGCGCGATCTGGCCGCCGCGCTTGGCTACAGCGACTCACTCATCTCCGGCCTGGAAAAAGCCCAACGTCAGCCGGATCTCGATGCCGTAATCCAGCGCTTTATTCCGGCGTTGGGCCTCCAGGATGACCCCCGAACGACGACAAAGCTGATAGAGGCCGCCGCCTTTGCCCGTGGTCAGGTGTTACCGGCGACAACCCTTGCCCCGCATACACACAAAGCGCCTATTATCAACGGCAACAACGCCACCGCGCCTAGCCTTCCCGCGCTGCCTGTTGCCCTGATCGGACGCGATCCACTGGTAGACCAACTCGCCAATCGGCTACGCGGCCATCAGGGGCGCTTGCTGACCTTGGTGGGGCCGCCGGGAGTGGGCAAAACGACGTTGGCGCTGGCCGTCGCTGAGCATGGGCAACGCCACTATCGCGACGGCGCACGCTTTGTGCCGCTGGCGCCGATCAACGATGCCACGCTGATGGCCGCCGCCATTGTCGCCGCCGTGGCGCCGGGCGACGCCAGCAACAAGCCGCCGCAAAGCAGATTGATCGAACGCTTGCGCTATCGACAATTTCTCCTGGTTCTGGACAATTTGGAACAGATCGAAGGCGCCGCCGCGCTGATCGCCACGCTGTTGGCGGAATGCCCGGGCGTCACCATCCTGGCCACCAGTCGGGAACGGCTCCATCTGCGCGCCGAACAGCGCTGCAAGGTGCCGCCGCTTGAGCTGGCTGCCGCCGTTGACCTTTTTACCCAGCGCGCCCTAACCGTGGATGAAGACTTTCGCCTCACCGACGAAAATCGTACAACGATAACGAACATCTGCACTCGGCTCGACTGTCTGCCGTTGGCGTTGGAACTGTGCGCAGCGCAGATTGAACTTTTTTTACCGGCGCAGTTGCTGAGTCAACTACAGCGCCGCCCGCTTGATCTGCTGACCAATGGCGCCCACGATCTGCCACCACAACATCGTACTTTGCGTCTTGCCATCGAACGCAGTTATGCCTTGCTCAACGAAGCCGAGCAGACCCTTTTCCGGCAACTGGGCGTCTTTGTCGGCGGGTTTGATCTGGCTGCGGTTGAAGCGATCGCGACCACCACAGCTTTCAGTCAGATTCTCCAGTCCCTCATCGGTAAAAGCTTGGTGCGTGTCGAAACCCTGGCCGATGGCGAACAGCGCTTTTTCCTGTTGGAGACGATCCGCGAATTTGCGTTGGAGCAATTGGCTGTTACGGGGGAAATCGAATCACTACAGCAGCAGCACTATCACTATTACCTGCACCTTGCCCGCACCACCGATCACAAGTCGCGCGGGCCGGAAGCGGCGCTCTGGTATGCTCGTCTTGCACGCGAGCATGACAATCTGCGCGCCGCCTGGCAGTGGACATTCGACCGACGGCGCTTTGCTGACGCGGCGTGGTTAGGCGTGACCCTCTGTCATACCTGGCATACGCGCGCCCATTGGTATGAAGGTGCGCAGTGGCTTGATCGGTTGCAGCCCCATCTACATCAACTGCCGGCGGATTTACGCCTAGCGCTGTTGCTTACGCTCTACCGTTACTGGCGCGCCCTGAACAACTTCCAAGCGATTGCACACTACCGCCAGGAATTGGCTCATTTGCGTGACACAACCTCCTTCAAGCTTTTGCGTGTGGCGGCTTGGTTCTATTTTGCCGTATCTGTGTCAGATCCACAGCAGTCGGTCGCAGCATTTGACCGTGCATTAGCATTGCTACGTGAGCATGATGATGCGCCAGCCATCAGTGAAGCGTTCGGCTTTTTTGCCGATGGCGTCCATTTACAAGCCCTGATTATGGTTCGTTACGCCATTCGCCTGACTGATCAAGTTGGCGCGGCCTATGAGCAGGCGCTGCAACTTTCGGAGGAAAGCCTGCGCCTCTTCCGGCAGTTGGAGAATCGCGACTTCCTTGTCTATGCCCTCGGTAACTTGGGGCGGCTGGCGCTCATCCGCGGCGACATTGGCGTTGCGCACCAGTTTTATCAAGAAGCAGTAACGATTGCCACCGTCGCCAATAACCGTCTGGCGATTGGCGACTGGCAGCCACGGTTGGCGATTGCGACACTTTACACGGGCAATGCCACCGAAGCGCGCAGATTGTTGGACGAATGTTTGAGCCTCTGCGGCCATTTAGGCAACGAAGAATTTCTGGCCCGTATCTACGGTTTTCTGGCTGAGTTGGCTCTATGGAACGGTGATCTACCCCAAGCCGAAACGTGGTTGACCCAAAGCTTGGCGGCTGAGGTCAAATTACCCTGGTATACCTTTGAATTTGTTGATTTACTCTTTGTTGCTGCACGTCTAGCGGTTGCACAACAAGCTTATCCGCTCGCCGCAATGCGATTTGGGCTGGCGAAACAGATGTGCAATCGTGTTGGTCAACTCCAGAGCGCCGCGATGCGACCGCAAATCGAGATCGCATTGGCGACCGTACGTGGTAAATTAGGTGCTGTACGTTTTGCCGAGGCGTTCACTGCCGGCCAGCAGATGCCGCTGACCGATGCGTTCGTGACCATCCTGAGTACGAAGCCTTAACCCATGAGCATAGTATATCGCCCTTGCTCCAACCATGCTCGGCAATCTGGTGTCAGCACTTGTGCGGCCTTCTCTTCATAAAGTCGAACTTCTTCCGCTGAGAGTACATCCCGCCAACGTCCATTTGTCCCTTTAAAGAAGAAACTCTTCGCACCCGCTTTCCAACCATTCATGCCTTCATTCAAACGCCCTTCCTGCTCGCGCATTGCTTCTAGAGTAAGAGCAGGCAGGAGCGTCGGCAGCGCATCGTTGCTCAATGGTATAGCCAAAAAGTCGGCAATGCGCCGAACTTCACCGGCCAGATCAGCCTTGAGATCGCTGTAGTGGACAAAGAGAATATTGGGCAGATGGCGAAACTCCCACCAGGTTTTTGTATGGTGGAGATTGCCCCAAAACGGATAACCCTCGCATTCCCACACGAACCAACCACGGCTGATCCAATCGCGCCAAAAGGTGTGGATATCCTGCGGTGGCAAGGGCAATGGATCGCCGACGCGATTTGGTAGACTGTTCGTGCCTTCAAAGACGGCGTCGACAAACTCGGCATAGTGATTCCACATCGACATTGCGATATCGCGCGCATCGCGTCCCACCACAATGTATTTGACATGTGCAAAGAAGGGCAAGCCATCTAATGGCAAATGGGTCTTGATAAAGCGCCGATGGCGTTGCGCTTGCAGCTTATCCAACAGTTCCTCTACCGGGGAACCGCGTTGATCAAGCCAGGGCGAAATCTGCCACAGACCAGTCGCATCGCGTTCGGGAGCTACCTCTTGGCCACAGAAGATCAACCGACGTACAATCTCCTGCATCCAGGTTGTGCCTGATTTATAGGAAGTTGCGATGACGATATCGTCCGCCCGCGGCTGATAGTGCTGCCAGCGCGTACTGTCCAGGACATGGTTTTGATAGGTGTGGATAACCTGGGGTAGTTCTGTGGTCATGGGATCAACTCCTTGATGGCGTTCGCTAGTTCACAAGAATCTATGTGGTAATGTGGACAAGTCTAGTGGCGACGCTGCCCCAATGCAAGCGCTTTTTTCCACAAGAATTCCACAACTTAAACGCAGTTGGGTAAGATAAATAGGTGGTTGCTCTGTATTTTGTGCTGCTTGCTACGCCTTGTGGTATAATCCGGTTATGGCCTACGATATCTTTCACGAAACCGTTCGCCGTGCGCTTCATACCGACGGCTGGACAATTACCCACGATCCTTTGATTATTCCATTCGGTGATACGAAACTGTATGTTGACTTTGGCGCCGAACGGCTGCTGGCTGCCGAAAAAGCTGGTTGCAAAATTGCGGTTGAAGTGAAAAGTTTCCTCAGCCGGTCGCCTGTGCGCGATCTGGAAAATGCGCTTGGTCAATATCTGCTCTACCAAAGTGTGTTGCAACGACGGGAAGCGGATCGTCTTCTCTATCTGGCTGTGCCAAGCAATGCGGCTGAAGGTGTGTTGAGTTCAGCGTTAGGCCAAGCTGCGCTAGAGGATTACCATCTGCGTCTGCTTGTGTTTGACCCGGACAAGGAGCAAATTGCCCAATGGATCGAACCGCCCACTACCGGCAAGTTGTAAAAGAAGTGATTCGCAACCACGCACGCTTCCAGCCCTCCTATGGTGAAGTTGAGGTTGAGACTGTTTTTGACGAAACCAGCGACCATTATGAGCTTTGCTACACCGGCTGGGACGGCTACCATCGCATTCACGGCACGATCTTGCACATCGATATTCGTAACAACAAGGTTTGGATTCAACACGATGGCACCGAAGATGGGGTGGCGGAAGAACTGGTGAACGGCGGCATCGCCCGCGACGAGATTGTTCTTGGTTTTCAGCCGCCCAAACTGCGTCAATACACTGAGTATGCTGTAGCGTGACTTCGGAATGAACACTGCTGTTGCCAGTTATGAACAAGGGCTATCTCAAGCTTTACGGGATCCGGCGGAGGCTGCGGCCTATCTCGATGCAGCCCTGGCAGAGGGCGATGCCCAAGGCTTTCTGTTGGCATTGCGCGATGTCGCGGAAGCAAGAGGGATGACCAATGCCGCCCGTGCCACAAACTTGAATCGCGAAAATTTGTATCGCATGTTGGCTGCCACTGGCAATCCACAACTGTCGAGCCTGAATGCCTTGCTCCACAGTTTGGGTTTACGCCTTGCGATAGAGGTCGATAGAATTGCAGAGCTACCCTGATGACGGTAAGCTTGCACAATCCGTTGATTCACCGTTTGGGAGGCGCGGGGTTAATAAACTTCATCATGGGTGCCAATATCGAGGAGAACGATTACCTCTTGGTTCGTATGCGCGTCTTGCTCGATAGTAAACACAATCCGACAATCGTATCCGCAGGAACAGGCCTGTAAGCCAAATAATTCCCCACTAAGCTTGTGGGTAGCCAAGTGGAGGGCAAACACGTCGGTTTGCATGTGCGTCAACGTCTCTTCAATGCGGCTTTGTAAACGGGGATTGCGCCGAACAAATTTGCGAAACGCGCGTTTAAATTTGGGGGTGAGGATAAGCGCTCTCATGCTTCGTCGGCTTCGTCTGGTTCATTCAAAGCAGCACGTAGCTCATCGATCACGGCTTGCACAGGTTGGGGAGAAAATTGACCCAGCCGAAATGCCGTCAACGTGGTTTGGGCATCCTGCGCCATTTCTTTGCGTCGCTGTTCAAGGTGGCGACGGTGAATGATTTCCAGCAACATTTCTTGTTGCTGGTAGGGCAACTGCATCACGGTTTCAATCGCAGCGTTAAGTGTCATGATCATTCTCTCCTTGACCCTATTTTCTTCTGAATTGTAATATAAGTGTTTTGGTTTTACAAAAAGAGAACGTTTCGTCACTTCCCAGGCCATTGCGCGCCCAGGCTAGTTCACTACTTTGCGTATAGAAGGTCGCCCGCTGGCTTGAGGCGCAGGCGGTTGGATCGTGAGCGAATGAGCGTTAGCGCAGCTTTTTCCACAAAACGGTGCGCTTGTTGATTGAGCGAGAATCGAGTAAGATGCTAGATAGCGTTATATTCTGTTGTACCATCCAGTCGACAATCGAGATAGTCTCCCATGTCCGTGACACACCCATTGCCCTTTGGCTCCCTCCTCAAACAATTGCGCAAACGCGCGGGCATGACCCAGCGCGATCTCGCTGCCGCGCTCGGCTACAGCGATTCGCTCATCTCCGGCCTGGAAAAAGCCCAACGCCTGCCCGATCTCGAAACGGTGCGCAGCCACTTTATCCCAGCCCTGGGGCTGCAAGATGACCACGCGATGGCGCTGCGCTTGCTCGAATGTGCGGCTGCTGCTCGTGGTGAACGCCCGTCCGCGCCACCGCCGGCGCCCAAAGCCCCGCCCACCCACACGGTAGCTGCCGCTTCGCCATCTGTCCGCCGCCTGCCGACCCTGCCTATCGAACCCATTGGCCGGAGTGCGCTTGTCAATCAACTTAGCAACCGCCTGTTGGGGCATGGTGGACGTTTGTTGACGCTGGTCGGTCCACCGGGCGTGGGCAAAACCACCCTGGCCTTGGCCGTCGCAACGCAGGTGCAACCTCACTATGCGGATGGCGCGCTCTTTGTCCCGTTGGCAACCGTGAACGATGCCACGCTGATGGCCGCTACCCTTGTGGCAACGCTTGCGCCGGGCGATGTCAGCAGTAAAGCGCCGGTAGTGCGCATGCTTGACCTGTTGAGCCACCAGCGCTTGCTCCTGCTCCTGGACAATCTTGAGCAAATCGAAGGCGCACCCTCCCTGATTGCTACGCTGCTGGCGGAATGCCCTGGCGTCACGATCCTAGCTACCAGTCGGGAACGGCTCCATCTGCGTGCCGAACAGCGTTGCAAGGTGCCGCCACTTGACCTGGATGCCGCTGTTGCGCTTTTTACCCAGCGCTCACAAGCCGTGGATGAGACCTTTGCACTCAACGACGCGAATCGGTCAACCATTGCCGCCATCTGCACCCGGCTCGACTGTCTGCCGCTGGCGTTGGAGCTGTGCGCGGCGCAGATTGAACTTTTCGCCCCGGCGCAACTATTGGCCCAGTTGCAAGCACGTCCGCTCGATCTGCTGACCAATGGCGCCCACGATCTGCCGCCGCAACATCGTACTTTGCGTCTTGCCATCGAACGTAGTTACGCCTTGCTAAACACCGAGGAGCAGACCCTTTTCCGGCGCCTGGGCGTCTTTGTCGGTGGCTTTGATCTGGCTGCGGTTGAAGCAATTGGCGACTGGAGATTGGAGACTGGCGATTCGACGGCGTTAGTCTCCGATCTTCACTCTCCAGTTTCTAGTCTCCAATCTCTCATCGGCAAAAGCCTGGTGCGCTCTGAAACGCTGGCCGATGGCGAACAACGTTTTTTTCTGTTGGAGACCCTCCGCGAGTTTGCGTTGGATCAGGTGCGGGTGCATGGAGAAGAGGAAGCCCTGCGTTGCCGTCACTATGAAATCTATCGGCACCGTTTCCATACGATTGATAACCATTTGCGTGGACCAGAGGTCAACCGATGGTTTGCCTGCTTGCAACCGGAACATGACAACCTTCGCTCGGCGATTGACTGGACTTTGGGCAAGGCGCGTTATGAAGACACCGCATGGCTGATTATTGCCAGCATCTTTTACTGTCGGCTGCGTGGTCATTGGTATGAGGAACTTGGTTGGCTCCACGCCGTGCTTGCGCATCGTCACCAATTCAGCACGGAGTTGCGCCTTGCGCTCTTGATCGCCTTCTACACGGTTGCGCGCACGAATGAGTTTGAAATGGTCGAGCGTTATCGGGCTGAACTCAGCGAATTAGCCAATGGTTGCTCCAATAAACTCCTACAGTCGGCTGCTTGGGCTTTTGTGGCGGTTGTGACGGCCGATTTTGCCCAGGCTGTGGCGGCATGGGAGAAGTCAATGGTTTTAGGGCGCGAAGCGGATGGATTGCCAAAGCTGGGCGACGAGTTCTGTGTTTGTGCTGATCACCTCTTTGCGTTTGGTTCGGCGCTTGACAATTATGCCACCCGCTTAATCGAGCATGGCGCGTTTGCGCAAGCCGCGCTTCTCGTCCAGGAATCGCTTACCATGTTCACTGCTAGAGGCTACCCCAGTGGTATTGCCAAATCCCGATTAAATGCGGCGCTTCTGCGCTTGTTGCAGGGGGACCTGGCACAGGCAGGTGCCATCCTACAACAAGCAATGGCGATGGCGACAAGCGGAATCCAGCCCTCCATCCTAGCCAGAACGAAAGCGCTGCTGGCGCTTGTAACCTTATATCATCACGACACGACAGCGGCACACCGGTTGCTGATGGAATGCTTGACCGCGTGGACCAATATGGGCAATAAGTTCCACCTAGCGCAAGTCTGTATCTATTTGGCAGAGACAGCCCTGTGGGAAGGGGATTGTACAGAAGCAGAACGTTGGCTAGCCCAAAGTCTTAGTTATTGTTGTGACCCGCGCTTGATGGGCAACGCTGTGGTAAATTGTCTTTTCGTCGCCGCCCGCTTGGCTGTGGCGCGGCAACACTATCAACGGGCATCTGTCCTTTTCGGTTTGGCTGAGGCGACCCGTTACCGCACACACTATACATTGGTTGAGCCGGTGCGCGCCCAAGTCAATGGTGCGCTGGCAATGGTGCGCGCAGCTTTAGATCCGGTACTCTTTGCCGAAGCGTTCGCCGCCGGGCAGCAGCTATCGATCACCCAGGCATTTGTTACCATCCTCCCTGAAACGGCCACTCCAATTACTCAGCCAGAATGATGACTTTACCGATTGGCGGTGGCACACTATTGACCATACCTTACTTGATTTCTACCCATTGCCCGGTCTGATGGGACGCCAGCGCGGCATCCAGCACCTGCTGTACTTTGACCCCTTGGGCAAAACTGGGTTCTGGCAGGTAGTCACGTTGAATGGCGTCAACAAAGAGGCGCGGACCAACCAGATGGTTTTGGAAAACGGCAATAATGTTGCTGGGATCAGTGTCCTGCAAGTAGTCGTCTGGGATGGCTAGCGTTTGGTATTCGGTTGCATCATGACGACAACCGCGAAGGACGCCCTCTGCCGCGCCTCCTTCACGATACCATTCCATTCCTAGTGTGCCGGCGGCGCCATGCAGTGTCACATAATGTTCAGACCCCCGTGCTGCGATATGGGCAACCGTGCTGGCATGAATCATCCCCTGGGCGCCATCGACAAACGCAACGGTCAGTAACGCCGATTCACTGGCAGACGGGACGGCGACGCCATCCGGTGCCATGCGTTTTGCAAATGAGGCCATGTGAGCGCTGACGCTGCTGATGTCGCCATTAAGCCACAGCGCCATATCCACCATGTGGGAACCGAGATAGCCTAGTGCGCCATTTGCTCGTCGCTCGTCAAGTTGCCATGAATACGCCGTCGTGCGCGCTTGGTTGCCAAGAAAACGGAAGTGATAGTGATACCCTTGTCCCACATACCCATCGGCAACCAGCCTGTGCAGATACTGGTAATGGGGCATCCAGCGCCAGGTGAATTCGATCATGTGTTTGACGCCGGCTTCTTCGGCGGCTTCCAGCATTTGCTGGGCTTGCGCCACGGTGGAGGCCATTGGCTTCTCGCAAAGGACATGCAGCCCAGCCTTTACCGCCGCCATCGTCATCGGGTAATGAAGATCATCGGGACTGGCAACAATGACGCCATCCAAGCGGCCATGCTTGATCATTTCGTTGTAATCGGTAAAGACCTGGGGAATCTGGTACTTACCGGCCACCTCATCCGCACGCGAGCGCGTCCGACCACAAATCGCGGCAATCTCCACATCCTGGCATGTAGCAAGCATTGTGAGCAGAATATTAGCATACCCACCGGTTCCGATTAGGCCGATCCGGATTTTGTCTGTCATGTTGTATACATTCCTTTTTGATAGTTTCTTATACCGCAAAGTGCGGCAAGATATATTCCGCCAGCAAGCGCAATCCCGCAATATCATCCGCCACTGTCCAGTGGAGCATCAACTCATCCAGCCCCAAATCGGTATAGGCGCGCAGTTGTGTAACCACATCTTCCGGCGTGCCGATAATCGAACCACCAAAGGTCTGGCGCACTTTTTCCAGCAATGCCTCCGGCGACAAATCTGCCCAAGCGGGGATGTAGGGACGCAAGCCACCGAGTCGTTGCTCAAGCTCCGCCTCATCCCGTCCACAGAAGACGCGCACCGCCGCGGTGCGCTTGACATCCCCGGATTGGCGACCTTCCTTGATGAGCAACTGGTCGAGCAGCGCTGACCGTTCGCGCAGCAGATCCACCGCCATAAAATCCACATTCCAGATGTCGGCATAACGGGCGACCAGCGGCAGGGCGCGCTTCGGCCCTTTGCCGCCAACCAGAATCGGTGGTCCATGCGTCCGTTGCGGACGGGGCATGATGGTGGCTTCACGCATCTGGAAAAAGCGACCCTCGAAGCTGAAGGGTTCAGGGCTGCGCAACAGACCTGTGATCACCGCCAGCCCTTCTGCAAAGCGATCCATACGGGTACGAATATCACCCAGTTCATAGCCGAACATCGTGTGCTCTCGCTCCATCCAGCCCGCACCCACGCCCAGCACAAAGCGGCCACCGCTGAGGTCGTCGATGGCTGTGGCCTGGCGTACCAGTAGATGAGGATCCCGGATCGAAAAGGGTGCGACCAGCGGACCGAAGCGGATGCGTTTTGTATGGCTGGCCAGCCAGGTCAACGAAGCGGTCAAGTCCAGATTGTCATTTTCTGATCGGCCCATTGGATACGGCGCGGCGAAATGATCGTAGCGATAGAGGCCGGCAAAACCAAGCGCTTCGACTTCGGTGGCCAGCCGTTGCCAGCGCGGCCAATCGACACCGGTGACGCCAGAGAGGGAGATAGAAATTGCAGTCATTGAGTTCTCCTAATGCGCGGTCTGTTCAATATCTTCAGTGAACCAAATGTCCGGCGGACCCTCGACCCCGCCTTTCATCATAGCCGACCGTAGCTCTTCCCAACCGGCAAACGCTTGGGCTGCCGCTAGGTTCGCAAATTGGTGGGTGACTGTCACCAGGTTCGGGTCACTAACGTCGCGATGAACGCTGGCGGCCGTGACTCCTTTTTCCTTACGCTTTTGGGCGAACTCATCGTACCCAGGCTTCCAGTTGTCATACGCACGCACCTTGGCTTTGATAAACATCGTAACCATTGGTCACAAACCTCCCTGTTTACTTGGGGTAACGCTGTGTGTGGGTTGAGCGAGATTGATTGTCAATCTATGCGCCAGTGTAGTCGCAGTGTATTCCCAATGCAAGCGATTTTTCCACAAAAATTCCACAACTTATGGACAACCCATTTAAAAGTCGCACCGATGCGGCTCCATTTACACGAGAGAAGCTGGGCGACTTTTAAGGAGTTTATCTATTAGGTGCGTAGGCGCAACGTCGGTCCGATTGCCAGGTTGAGTGAGCATTACGCCAAATAACCAAGCGCGCGGCGTATTTCCTGCAGGACGGGATAGGCGATCTGATTCGTGAAGATCGACGCTTCCCAGCTTTCCTCGGAACGCAGGTCGAACCAAGCCACTTCGGTGATGGCGTAATGCGCGGCGGCGTCTGCCTCCGGTTCATGGCCAGGGGCAGCCTCCCCCGAAACAATGGTGCAAAGATAAGTCTTGCGTATTTTGTTGAAAGGGTCATTGGGGAGGGCAGTTTCGACCAGCAAGCGTTCGACCCGCACCACGAGGTTGGTCTCTTCCCACATTTCACGGACGACGCACGCCATCTCTGTTTCGCCGGCCTCTCGCCCGCCGCCAGGGATCACCCAAAAACTTCGGCCCGATTTGTGTTCCGTATGCTTGATCAGCAGGATTTGATCCTCGTTGATAATGGCCCCTTGATACCGTGTGTGGCGCATGAGCGGAGTCTCCTTGATACCTTCCATTGGCGTCACGCTACCCCCTTTATGGATTTGACTTCCCGTACGTTTTTGCGTACAATCAAAAAGTACTATCGCGAGTGATAAGTAGTGCCGCAAAAAGTAAGCGGCCAGACAAGTAGGAGCAACTATGCCAGCCCTAACGATAACCGAAGCCCGCAGTTCACTTTATCAACTCGTTGATAATGTTGCCACTTCGCACGAACCAGTGCTAATCACAGGCAAACGGGCCAACGCGGTACTCGTCTCTGAAGAAGATTGGCGTGCGATCCAAGAGACGCTCTATTTGCTCAACATTTCCGGTATGCGTGAATCGATCCTTGAAGGCATGCAGACACCCATCGACGAATGCAGTGATGAGGTGGAGTGGTGAGTTGGCGCGTTGTCTTTACAAAGCAGGCACAGAAAGATGCAAAAAAACTCTCGGCTGCGGGGTTAAAGCCCAAAGCCGAAGAATTGCTCGCCATCCTTCGCCAAAACCCCTATCAAAATCCACCCCCCTATGAAAAACTGGTCGGTGATCTGGCCGGCGCCTATTCCCGTCGCATCAATATCCAACATCGCCTTGTCTATCAAGTACTCGAAGAAGAGCAAACCGTGAAAGTGCTGCGCATGTGGAGCCATTATGAGTAGGCTACACCTCGACCCACTTGCTGCCCTCCTGTGATGCCAACGCCGCGTCGATCACCCGCTGCGCCTGCCAACCTTCATAGAAGCTGGGTGCAATCGTTTGTCCAGTCATGATAGCATCCACAAAGCTGCGGCTGCCCATGCCCGGTTGACTGAAGAGCGCGCCCATCTGCGGCCCCACCGGTTGCGCCGGATCTAGTCCCAGCCGATATTCATCCGGTATGACAAGCTCCTGAAAACCGTTGTCACCAGTGGCCAGTTGCACTTTGGGCGGGGTGGTAAAGAGACCAAAACTCGCAGTCAGCGAACCGGCTTCGCCATGCAAGACAACTGCATGTTCCAGCGCCGGATCGTGGGTGCGCGCCACTGCGCTGAGTTCAATCGTCCCCTGGCCGCCGTAGAGAAATTTGATCAGGAGGGTTGCTGTATCGCACGCGCCATAGAGAGGCCGACCATCCGGTCCATTGCGCGGGGCGTTGGTAGTCAGCCGGGCGTTGACTTGTGCAATGTCCCCCACCAGAAAACGCGCCAGATCGATCATGTGTGAGCCGTAGTCGCCGAGGACGCCGCTGGCCCGTTGCGGGTCAAAGCGCCAGGCGTAGGCTGGGTTACGCCCGTTGCCGGCCATAAAGTGGAACTGGGCATGATAGAGGCGTCCCACCGCGCCTTGGACTATCAGATCGCGCAGATAGCGATAGTGGGGCAGCCAGCGCCAGGTGAAGTAGGTCATGTGGCGCACGCCCTGCGCTTCGGCGCACTCGTACAGTTGCTTGGCCTGGGCCGCGTTGCGCGCCAATGGCTTTTCGCAGAGGACATGTAGCCCAGCATCGAGCGCGGCCATCGTCATGGCAAAATGTTCATCATCTGGCGTCAGGATCACGACCGCATCCAGGCCGCCTTGGGCAAACATAGCGCGGTAATCGGTGAAAACCTTGGGGATCTGGTACTTGGTCGCCATCGCCTGCGCCCGTTCTTGGTTGCGGCCACAGATAGCAACGACTTTGCTGCGTTCATCAGACGTAAGAAAGGGTAGATGGCCCAAATCCGCCCACCAGCTTGTGCCGATTACGCCGATGCGAATTTGCTCTGTCATAAGTTGATTCTCCTTCATTCTCTGATGGCAACAACCCGAAAGCCATGATGGTTACGAATCTACGGTACGCCCGAACCAAGCACAAGCGTTTTTTCTACAAAAATTCCACAATTTTGGCTGTGATCACTGCTGTTTTGTCAAGAAAGTCTTGATCGGTTGTATTGCCCGCCAATATCACCGCGAATCATTGGGATTCGCGAATCACTTCGGGACAAAAAGATTCGCGAATCCTATTGATTCGCGGTGATATTCCTGCCGGCACACCGTAGCGCAATCAGATCGCGCGCCGCCCCTGTTCCAACCACGCCCGACAATCGGGCGTCAACACTTGCGCCACTTTCTCTTCATAGAGCGCCAACTCCGCAGCCGAAAGGACATCTTGCCAGCGCCCGTTCGTGCCTTTGTAGAAGAAGGTCTTGGCGCCCTCTTGCCAAAAGTCGATCATACCGGGATTCAAGCGTTCGGCACGCGCGCGCATTGCTTCCAATGTGGTGCTGAGCAGAATATCAGGCAAAGCGGCTGCGGGCAGGGGAATCCCTAGAAAATCAGCCAGCAGGTGCAATTCCCCGACTAGATTTGTCTTGAGATCGGCATAGTGGACAAAGTGGATATTGGGCAGATGACGATAGGCCCACCAGCTTTGGGTGTGATGCAGATTGCCCCAGTAGGGATAGCCTTCGCTTTCCCAGGGGAACCAGCCGCGGCTGATCCAATTCTGCCAAAATTCATGAAGATTGGTGGCTGGGGGCAGCGCATCACCAACGCGACCGGGGAAGTTTTGCATAAACGCCAGCGCGCCCGCGGTGTAGTTCGCATGATGATTCCACATGGACATGGCGACATCGCGCGCATCGCGACCAACGACAATGTATTTGACCTGTGGATCATTTGTGACAGGTTAAGGGTTAGGGAAAATTGTCAAACTGAGAGACGAATAGTAATGTGAACGGATGAGTAAAAA
>JAPKMW010000130.1 GCA_026645575.1 Caldilineaceae bacterium | reverse complement strand
TCTCCCAAGGGGCTAGTGCGGCTCCTCGCTGCTGTTTGTTATTAACTTGGAAATGTACAAAGTCGAACTAAGGGTTCGTAAAAATATAACTCCATCTACTGCGCTTGGCGCGTTCGTGACTCGCCCCAGCCCAGCAGCGAGTCACGAACGCGCCAAGCGCTTACTTTATTCTTTTACGGACTCTAAGCAGCGAAAAGCGAAAAACCATGGTTGCACTGCTATCCTACATTTAGTATACTACAGGAAGCAATCCGCAAATCATCTTCATCCGTAAGAAAGGGAGAACCATGCGTGCTAACCAGTTCCATCATTCCATTTCCCGTCGTATCTTTCTCAAAGGCGCGGCTGGTGCAGCCGGATTGACGGTTGCATCTGGTTTCTTGAATGGTTGCGTCGCGCCCCAAGCCGGCGCACCGGCGCAAAGCGAGGCTGGTGGTCAGCAAGCGATGACCGATGTCTATGTCACCACGCTGGCCGCCTTTGCCGACATGAGCATGACCGACACGACAACCATCATTAACGAGGAAGCGCACAAAAACGGTATCAACTACATCTTAGAGCCAAGCCCCGAAGGCTGGGAGACCAAAGCGCTGGCCATGGTGCGCGACAAAGAGATGCGGTGGAGCGCCAATGGCATTGCCAACGCCGGCAACCAGTGGAACTACATCCAGATGGGATTGGCCCAGCCGATTGATGAGTTGTTGGCGACCTCTACCGTACCTTGGGCGCAGAAACTGGCGGATGAGTACATTACGCCTAGCATTTATGAAGCGACCATTTACGAAGGCAAAAGCTACTACATTCCCATGAAGCTGAACATCCACCTCATGGGCTACCGCCAGGACTTTATCGAGGCCGCCGGTTATGAGAGCATCCCCGAAACCTGGGACGAGTTTGAGGTGATGCTGGGCAAGTTGAAAGAGAGTGGCGCAGCGGATCAGGTGCTGCCCTTTGCCTGTCGCAAAGAGGTTTTCCGCACGCTAGGGACGGCCTTTACCACCTTTGTCGAAAATCCCTATGACGAGAACGACCGCCTGCGCATTGACAGCGAAGAGTGGCTCCAATGTATCAAGATGTTCAAGCGCTGGTTTGACGAAGGCTTTACCAATCTCCAGGTGTTGCAAGACCCCCTGCCCGACTGGCAAAAGGGCAAAATCGCCATCGGCATCGATTCCCACTCGTGGATTCGTTTGGGCCGCTCGGTCTGGGGGCCGGAAAAGGTCAAGGGTGTTGTGCCACCCAGAACCGATGCCGCCAACCCCAAACGCACCTGGGTTCACCTCGACTCCGGCTTTGTCTTTGCCGAGGCGCCCCATCCGCAAGAGGGCTTGGATTGGCTGCTGCAAACCTTAGGCCCCGAAGGCGCCGCCGGGGATCGCCATTGGAGCGGGACGCTCACCTTCTCCGGGATGCCGGTGCATAAGAATCAATATGAGAAACTGGTTGCCAACAGCACGGATTTCCCCGAACTGGTTGACGCCTACGCTGCGCTGCCCAATAGCGTCCTCCAGCCGATGCCCGCCGGTAAATTCTACCCCATCATTCAAGCCAAGATCTGGCCGTGGCTGGAACGCTACTGGGGCGGTGAAGTCGAAGCCGAAACAGCGATGGAGAATGTGATTAAAGAAGTTGACGAGGAAGTCGCCAAGCTACAGTCATAATTCGCTTTTGGATTCTATTGGATCTTGGTTAGGTAGTTGGTTAATGTTCACTCACCGAACCAACCACCTAACCAGCTCTACCGCGTTGTACGTTCTTTATAAAGCATTGGCAGTACGTTGACCCAATTATCGGATGCTAGAGAGGAACCAATCGATGAGCAAGTGGAACCCACAACCAATGATTTCGCGCCGTGACTTTTTAAAGGGGACAGCCGGGTTGGCAGCGACCGCAGGACTACTCAATGGCTGTGTTGCACCGACCGGGCCGGCAGCCGCGCCCGCTGCCCAAGGCGGACCAACACCGCTCGATATTTACACCATCATCCCCGCCTTTTTTGTCGAGATGGGCATGGGTGAGGCGACGGATCTTTACAATGAGCAGATCAAAGACAGTGGCGTTCGTGTTGTCTGGGAAGAAAGCCCCGACGGCTGGGAGACCAAAGCGTTGGCCATGGTGCGCGAGAACAATGTGCGTTGGAGCGCTAGCGGCTATGCCCAGTTTGACCTGCAATGGAATTACATTCAGATGGGGCTGGCGCAACCGATTGATGATCTCCTGCAATCCTCCAAGATTCCGTGGGCGTCGGATCATCAAAATTCCTTCTACTACTCGAACATCTATGACACCACCCGTTATCAAGGCAAGACCTACTTCATCCCCATGAAGCTCAACATCTTTATGACCGGCTATAATCAGGATCTGCTGCAAACCGCCGGCTATGAGGCGCTGCCCGAAACGTGGGATGAGTTCGAGATTATGCTGGGCAAGATCAAGGAGACCTCCGGCGATCAGGATGTGGTGCCATTAGCCGTGCGCCGGGATATTTTCCGCACGCTGGGCATTGTCTTTACCACCTTTGTTGACAATCCCTACAACAGCGACAACATGTTGCGGATTGATAGCGAAGAATTTCTCGAATGTATCAAGATGTTCAAGCGCTGGTTCGACCAGGGCTACACCAACCTGGCGCTAATGCAAGATCCCATGCCGGTCTGGCAACAGGGCAAGGTGGCCGTTGGTTTTGACTCCCATTCGTGGATTCGACTGGGTCGCTCGGTGTTGGGGCAGGAAAAGATCCGGGGCGGCCTGCCGCCCAAGACCGACAAAAGCAACCCTTTGCGCACCTGGATCCACGTCGATTCTTCCTTTGTCTTTACCGGCGCGCCCCACCCGCAAGAAGGGCTGGACTGGCTGCTGTCGATCCTGGGGCCGGAAGGTGCGCCCGCCGACCGCCACTGGAGTGGCACATTGACGCTCTCCGGGATGCCGGTGCATCAGAATCAGTATGATCGCTTGCTTGGCCCTGGCAGCAACGCATCCCCCGAATTGGTGGCAGCCTATGAAGCCGTGCCAACCAGCACCCTGGTGCCGATGGAGGCCGGCAAGTATATGCCCATTATCAACGCCAAACTCATGCCCTGGATGGAACGCTATTGGGGTGGTGAAGTCGAAGCCGAAGTCGCCATGCAAAATGTGATGGACGAGGTCAATCAAGAGTTAGAAAAGCAAAAGGCGTAGGCTGAACAATTTCCTGTCATCAGCCGGGTAGAACATACCCGGCTTTTCTGTTATACTATGGCTATGGAACAACCATTTGACGATTCGGCCAAGAATTTTTATCAGCGCTTCTTCACCGACTTGGGGATGCGCACGACAACCCAATATGAAGTCTTTTCCCGCAGCCGGTCGATTGACATTTTGGTTGAGTGCGCTATCGAGGATTTACCCAAATTGCACGACACCGTCTTCCATCATTTTCGCCGGGTGAATGTGCTTGAGTTGAAGGGCAACCACGATCCCTTGACCGCCAGTGATTTCAATTTGATCATGATGCGGGCGTGGGGGCTAGGGGTGAATGACAAAACCAAAGAGCCCAGTGAAACGAATGAGGACGATGCGCTTGATAGCGCCGGCGACGATGAAGATGATCGAGCGGATGTTGATAGTGTCTACTTGACGCCAAAACAAAGGGCAGAAACGCCAAGTCAACGGACAATTACCATTGTTTGCGTCATGCGGCCACAGCGGGTGTTAAATACCCTTCAGGCTGAATTTCGGTTTGAGCCGACAGCCGAGGCCGGCGTTTATTGCAACCATGACCACAGAATTCCGGTTTGGATCATTCACCCAACTGAATTGGCCCTGAAGCCGGCTAACTACCCGTTGTTGCCTCTGGCGCGTGGGCCAAAGTTAGAGCAATTTATTGAATTGTGCGTGACCGAAGGGTTGGTTGAATATTTACAACTTACCCTTGATATTGGCGTTTCAGTCGATCCGAATACAGTTTGGCGCAAGATTATGGAGGTAATGAAGATGAAAGTCACGATACGTGAGGATACCTGGCCTTATATTGATGAATTCTTTCAAAAAGTGCCGGAAGCATTCCAGAAATTACCAACGGTACGCAATGCCTTGGAGAAACATGCCCAGCAAGTAGCAGAACGAGCAGTGGCGCAAGCAGTGGCGCAAGCAGTGGCGCAAGCAACACAAGCGGCGAGTGATAGAGAGATTCAAAACCAGCAACAGACGCTTCTGTTAGTTTTGCGTCATCGCTTCAGCAAAGTACCAGCGCGTTTGATCAAACAGATCGAAGCCACGCGAGATCGCCAGGTGCTGAATCGGTGGCTGGAACAGGCGCTGGATGCCGAGACAATTCAGCAACTCAACTTTACCAATGCGCCACAAACGTAAAGGGCAAGATACACCATGAGTAACGTCTTACAAGGCAAGCAGGGGGCGTCTACTGACACAACGGTCATGGGGCAGTGGCGGCAAGCGTTGCGCACAATGCGGCAGGGGAATCGCGACCATGCCCTCATGGGCTATCTCTTTATCCTCCCCGCGCTGGCGCTCTACTTGACCTTTAGTGGCTACCCCCTGATTCGCGGCTTGCTGATCGCCTTTTCCGACTACCGCTATCTCATCCCGGATCATCAACCCTTTAATGGGGTGGCGAACTTTGTCGAGATGGCCGGCGACCCACTCTTCTGGGAGTCGTTTGGGCGTTCGCTCTATTACACCGTGATCTATACGCCGCTGAACATTGGGCTGGGGCTGTTGATCGCTGTCTTGATCTCCAAGGTGTTGTGCCCCTTTGAGGCCGCAGTCTATCGCGTCATTGCCTATTTGCCAGTGGTCTTGCCGATTGCGGTGGCGCTGTTACTCTGGCGGCAGTTGCTCCATCCGCAGTTTGGCTATCTCAACTACTTTCTGAGCGAGTGGGTCGGCATTGCCAACCCGCCGGCTTGGCTGGCCGATAAAGAGTGGGTGATTCCGACGCTGGCAGTGGCGGCGGTCTGGAAGCAGGTGGGGCAAAATATTCTGCTCTTTTTGGTGGGTCTCTATAACATCAACAATGAACTATACGAAGCAGCAGCCATTGACGGCGCCAATGGCTGGGCGCAATTCAGCCAGATCACGCTGCCATTGCTCAAACCAACCTTCACGGTGATCCTGGTGCTGGCCGCCGGCATCATCGGCACGGCGGAGGAGTCGCTGATTATGTTTGGGCGCACCAGCGCCGGGCCGGAAAATGCGGCGATGTTGGTGGGGCGTTATGCCTATGACATTGCCTTTTACCTGGGCGATATGCGGTGGGGCTACGCGGCGGCAATGAACTTGACGATGGGCATTATTTCCATGTTGATGGCCGGTGTGATCTTCAAACTCTTGCGTTCAGAACGGGCAGATTGAGAGGCAGCACGATGAGCGTTACGACAACTTCACCCTATATCACCAAACCCCGCACCGGAACAAACATCTTTGGTCGGCTCTGGGCGCAACGCAATGGCCTGCTCTTACGGCTTGTTCTCTGGCTCTTTCTGGCGGCTTTTTTGTTGCCCTTTATCTGGACCATCTCGGCCTCGCTCAAGACGCGGCAGGAACTGTATGTCGAATTGCCTTCGCTGATTACCCTCAATCCAACCACGGCGAACTATGCCTATGTGTGGCGACGGATGCCCGACTTCTTTATGCAATTTCGTAACAGCTTTTTGGTCACATCGGGGGCGGTCATCCTCCAGGTGGCGGTGACTGCACTGGCGGGCTACGCCTTTGCCCGGTTGCGTTTTCCAGGGCGCGATCTCATCTTCTACACCATGATTCTGTTAACCTTTGTGCCGCGCGCCGGCGGATTGATGGCACAGTATGAGTTGATGAGCTTTCTCCACCTGCGCAACAGTCAGCTTGGTCTCATTTTGGCCTTTGCCGCCGGCGTGCCGATTCCGATTTTTATCATGCGCCAGACCTTTATCAATTTACCTTCCGCCTTTGAAGATGCCGCCCTGATCGATGGCTGCAATCGCTTCCAAGCCTTCTGGCGCGTGATGTTGCCCATGGCGACGGGCGGGATGTTGGTGGTGGGCCTCTTTGAATTTATCCGCGTCTGGGGGGAATACCTCTTTACACTAACGATGATCGACAACCCCGACCTCTATACGCTGGGCATCGGCATTGCCATGAGCTTTGTCGGGCTGGCACTGGAAGATGGCGAATTTACCAGTTATGGCGCTGAAGCGGCAGTCTATTTGCTCACTTCAGCGCCGGTGTTGATTCTGTTTATTGTCTTCCAGCGCATGTTTATTCGCGGCATGTTGGAAGGGTTGAAGCTCTAAACAGCAAAAGATTGATGAGGCCAAAGGTCAATTTGTGCGCTACACCAACGACGAGCGCATCCGCAAAGGGGCGGATCAGGCGCCGTTAAAGCACCTGATCCTGGTCTACAATGGCTGGGAATTGGTCTATCGTGAGGAATGGACACCGGACAGTAAGACAGTCAGTCAGTAATTCAGTAACCCAAAGCACTTTGCACAGGTTCAGGCGCCCTGCTACAATGCTTGTCAGGAAAACATTCATCCCCACCTGGATGTCCGTAAAGCCATCACAAAGGAGCAACAGCGATGAGTACAGTCAATGGAACCTTGGCGCACACCCAATCGCAAGCTTGGGATCTGCCGCGGTATCGGGTTAAAGTGGACGAATATAAACAGTACCAACGCAACGGCTATTTGATTGTACGGGGGCTTGTCGAGCAGCCGGATGTCGAGATCATGCGCACCTGGGCCATGGATCTACTCTATGGGCGCGTGACCATGCCCGGTGTTGCCCAGCCCGCCACCACCGACCTGCAAGAACTTTACAAGCGCTTTTCACGCATCCACATGTTGCATCGCCAATTTGAGACCGCCGAGCGCTATCTGCTCTATCCCCGTGTGCTGGATGTCCTCGAAGCACTCATCGGGCCGGATGTATTGGCGCTCCAGACCATGCTCTTCCTTAACCCGCCGGGGCATGGCGGCCAGGGCTGGCATCAGGATGCCTATTACATCACCACCTATCCCGAAACATTAATCGGCGTCTGGATTGCGCTGGATCGGGCGGATGAAGCCAATGGCTGTCTCTATGTCACCCCTGGTTCGCACAGTGAGCCGATCTACCCGACGCCAGATCGCGATCATCTTTATGCGGAAGATTCGTTTGCCGATTTGGGGCATGTCGAACAGGTCAGTTCGTTGGATGATGAGGCGAACACGTTGACCAGGGTGGCGCGCACCTATCCCGACCCCATCCCTTGTGTGGTCGAGCCGGGGGATGTCATCTTTTTTCACAGCCACCTGTTGCATCGCTCATATCCGAATCGAACAGCGGATCGCTTCCGCCGCGCCTTTGTTTCGCACTATTGCAATGCCCGCGCCTGGGTGCCGTGGAATCATGGCAAGAGTTGGGAAGGACCGGCCGCCAACTATCTCCATATTCTGGCGCGGGGGAATACCCATCTACCCTTTGCCCAGCCCCAGTTCGGCACACCCTGCGCCGCCACCGAGGAACGTTCGGACAATGGCGTCGCCGCCCTGCCAATGATGGGGTCGGATGATGGTGATATGGTGTTTGTAAGGTAGAAAACTCATAGTCCGCAGTCGTTTAGTCACGTAGTCCAAAGTCGATTGATTTCACTTCAATGACGTTATGGTCTACTAAAATTTCAACAAGCAATGCCTTTCTACGGCTCCATCCAGTGCGGGTGGGGCCGTTTTCATTGGTAACAGGGCCATCGCTGAATGGGGGATAGCCCATGACTATCACCGCGAATCATAGGATTAGCGAATCAGCCTGGTGAAGATTCGCTAATCCTATGATTCGCGGTGATAGTTGAATGGCACACGTTGCCTTTGTGCGCACGATCACAGGCAGGCCGTAGCGTAGGCCATCGTGACAGCGCCCACTATCGGCTATACTAAAACCATCGAACGCAAACAACGACGCACAACAAAACAGTCAATAGTCAATAGTCAAACACTTATCACACAAAGGAGTGACCAACATGAACACGATGAATCTGATTCGCGCTTGGAAAGATGCTGAATTTCGCGCCACCTTGAGCGCTGAGGAATTGGCCGCCCTGCCCCAACACCCGGCGGGTCTGGTCGAATTGCCCGAAGAAGAGATGGCGGCGGTCGCCGGTGGGCGCAGTTTCTTCACCGGCACTTGTGGTCGAGTCTGCCAGATTCTCACCCCCCAGTATGGCTGTGACCTGTCTATCGGCTAGGCAACTGAGCCGGTAGTAACCATAACTGAATAGCAAACGCATCGGCTACTTCATCCGCAGCCGATGCGTTTTTGCGTAAATAAAACTTAAAGTTTGACGAAGGTTGTATCAAGCTTTACAATCGTTCACTTTGATAAAGATTTCCGCTTTTGCCGGAACTACATTGGGGGAGGCGCTTCATGAGACCGGAGCTGGGACAAGTTTCATCCACAGGAACCGAACAACAGGATTGGTCGCCCACCTGGTGGCAGGCCCTTACGCTACAGGAGCGACAGGTAGGTGATGTGGCCGTAGGTGACGCCGAGCTGGCTGCCCGCCGGTTGCAACGCTGGCGTGCAGAGACGCCCTTGCTGACCGATGAAGCGTTTGCAGCGCGCTGCCAGTCCGAAGGGTTCACACTGGCAACATTGACGGCGTTACTCGCTGAAGCGCCAGCCGCGCTCGAACAACGACAAAGGGCGACGCCCCCCTGGCTGGTCAACCTTAAACGAGCGTATAGTGCTTATGACGCAACCAATCATGGGGTTTATGGCAAAAACGGCTTTCTGGTTTTGAGTGCGCCGCTGTTACAGTGGGGGGCAACGCAATTGCGCCAGCGGTTGGGTGCTGATCAAGCGACGCGCATATCCGCGCCATTTTCTTTAGCGACGGCCGAGCAAGCGTTATACTCCACCTTGTCTGCGCAGTTGCCACCCTTAATCGAACGTACACTGGTCTTAGAGATGCACGTTGCCCGCTTGCAAGGGTTGCTCCCTGGCGTGACACCGGAGGAACGTTTTGCGGCATTTGTTGAACGGCTGCGGGATCCGGCCCTTGCCCTGGCGCTTTTAGAAGAGTACCCCGTGCTGGCGCGCCAGTTGGTGACCAAAGTGGAACAGACGACCACCGCGTTGGTTGAAATTTTGACGCGGCTCTGCCAGGATTGGATCGCCCTCCAAACGACCTTTTTTGCTGATGCCACCCCTGGCGCACTAGTCGAACTCATAATTGGTGCAGGCGACACTCATCGCCAGGGACGGTCGGTTGCCATTTTGCGTTTTGCTGGTGGGCAACGGCTGGTTTACAAACCGCGCTCCCTTGCCATTGATCAGCATTTTCAGGAACTGTTGCTTTGGCTCAATCAGCAAGGTGCGCAACCACCCTTCCGCCCGCTGGCAATTTTGGATCGTCAGGAGTATGGCTGGGTCGAGTTTGTAGCGGCGACAGCTTGCACCAACGTTGTCGAAATTGAACGTTTCTACCAGCGGCAAGGGGGCTATCTGGCGCTGCTCCACGCCCTGAATGCCGCCGATTTCCACTTTGAAAACCTGATCGCAGCCGGTGAACATCCCATGTTGATCGACCTGGAAGCGCTCTTTCACCCCGACATCATGGCCTATGACCCCAACGATCCGGGTCAACTCGCGCAACAGGCGCTCGACCAGTCGGTCTTGAGCGTCGGCATGTTACCCCAGCGGTTGCAATTTCATGCCGGGGCGGCGGCGATTGATATTAGCGGCATCGGCGGCAGTGAACGCCAACTGACGCCCGACAAGTTGCCGGTGTGGGAGGGCGTCGGCACCGACGCGATGCGACTAACCCGGCGTCATGTTGAGTTCAGCAGCAGTGGTCATCGCCCACAGTTGGCCGGCGCGACCATTGATGTGCGCACCCAAGCTGGGTCCGTGGCGGACGGTTTTGCCCAAATTTATCGCCTGTTGCTCCGCAATCGCACCGCCTTGTTAGCCCAGGATGGCCCGGTTGCGCGCTTTGCCAACGACGAAATCCGCATTGTGGCGCGGGCGACGCGCACCTACGCCCTGTTGCTACAAGAGAGCAGCCACCCAGATTTGTTGCGCAATGCCCTTGACCGCGACCGGCTCTACACCCGGCTTTGGAAAGATGTGGCGACCGCGCCCCAACTTGCCCACCTGCTCCCGGCGGAACGGCGCGATCTCCACAGCGGCGATGTGCCGATCTTTCTGAGCCAACCGGCTGTCACCCATCTCTGGGACAGCACCGGGCAGATTATTCCCTATTTCCTGGCCGAGAGCGGGATGATGCGGGTACAACAACGGCTGGCGGCTATGGACGAAAGCGATCTGGCTCGCCAACTTTGGTATATCCACGCTTCGTTTGCCACCCTGACCGGTGGTCACAGCCATGACGCGAGCAGCACGCCGATCCCACAAACGCAAAGGAACGTTGAATTGCCGACCAACACCACACTCATCAGCAAGGCACGGGCAATTGGCGATCATCTGGCCGGACTGGCCCATCGACATGGCGACCACGCCGTCTGGATCGGGTTGGGCTTAGATGAAAAGGAGCAATGGTCACTGGCCCCACTGACCATGCACCTCTATGATGGTCACGCCGGGTTGGCGCTCTTTTTTGCCTATCTCGGTCATATCACCGCGAAAACGCACTATACGAAGCTAGCAGAGGCAGCGTTGGCAACCACCCTGGCCCAAGCCGAACCTCTCCAGGCCAACTTTCCCTATATCGGCGGTTTCAATGGTTGGGGCGGCTTGATCTACACCTTGACCCACCTCGGCCAGTTGTGGCAACGCCCCGATCTTTGGGCCAAGGCGATTAGCCTGGTCGAGGTGGCGGCGCACTTTGTCGATCAAGATCAGCAATTTGATGTGATCGGTGGCGCTGCCGGTTGTATTGCCGCCGCCGCCGCCTTACACCAGTGTACCGGCGATCCTCGCCTGCTCTGTTTGATCAAACATTGCGCTGTCCATCTGGTCGCCCACGCCCAGACTATGCCCACTGGCGTTGGCTGGGTCGTGCCGAATATGGGTGGGCAACCGCTGGCTGGTTTTTCGCATGGCGCGGCTGGGATTGCCTGGGCCTTGTTCACGGCAGCAGACCTCTGTGACAATCCGTACTATCACCAGATTGCGGAAGATGCGTTGCGCTATGAACGCACCCTCTTTGCCCCCGCCGCCGGCAACTGGCGCGATCTACGCAGCGCCGCCGAAGCGAAAATAGACCAGCACCAGGAAGAACATTTTATGCACGCCTGGTGTCACGGCGCGCCTGGCATCGGCCTGGCGCGGCTGGCGCTCCTTCCCAAGCTGCGGGATCCATTCTTGCGCAGTGAAATTGAAGCGGCGCTCCAAAGTACAGCGACAACCGGCTTTGGCGGCGGTCATTGCCTCTGTCACGGCGACTTGGGCAATCTTGAACTCTTTGTTAAGGCGGCTACGGTCTTGGGCGAGTCAGCCTGGCTGGAGAAAGCGCAGCAACAGGCCGGCGCCATCTTACGCACAACCACGGCGACAGGTTGGCGCTGTGGCGTGCCGGGCGGAGTCGAGACGCCAGGGTTGATGACGGGGTTGGCTGGCATTGGCTATCAACTGTTGCGGCTGGCTGAGCCGGAAAAAGTGCCGTCGCTGTTGCTCATGGAAGGGCCACAGTAGGAATCGGCGTACTCGATAAGGAAGACACAGTAAGACAAAACGGCTCCGTCCACAGTGGATGGGGCCGTTTTCATTGGTGACATGAGGTAGCTCCTGAATATCACCGCGAATCAGCCTGGCGAAGATTCGCTAATCCTATGCTTCGCGGTGATAGATTGGATGGCACACGCTCCCTTTGTGCGCACGATCACAGGCGGGCCGTAGCGTAGGCCATCGTGACAGCGTCCATCCTCCGCTATACTAAAGCCATCGAACGCAAACAACAACGTTCAAAAAATAACAAACAATAGTCAATAACGAACACACAAGGAGTGACCAACATGAACACGATGAATCTGATTCGCGCTTGGAAAGATGTTGAATTTCGCGCTACGTTGAGCGCTGAGGAACTGGCTGCCTTGCCCCAACACCCGGCCGGGTTGGTCGAATTGCCCGAAGAAGAAATGGCGGCGGTTGCGGGTGGGCGCAGCTACTTCACCGGCACCTGCGGTCGGGTCTGCCAGATTCTCACCCCGCAGTATGGTTGTGACCTCACTATCGGCTAGTTGGTGAAGGGGTGACAGGGTGAGGGGGTGACAAGGTGAATGCCCTGTCACCCCCTCACCCTGTCACCCCTTCAGTCTTTCATTGCTCAAACAACTGATCAGGAGTTCCACCATGACTGTCAGCAAACGCACGATCTTCCGCCCCACCGCTCTAGCGCACTATGGCCACACTGCCTCCAGCGAAACAAAAGAGGCTGCTGCCGTGGCGCGTGGCTTCTGGGCCAATGTGTGGTTGATCATAACCTTGATTGGCAGCGTGTTGATGACGCCCCTGGCGAATCGGCGCAAGCGGGTGCCAGTCGTCCTGCAAATGACGACAACCCAATGCGGGGCGGCTTGTCTGACCATGGTGTTGAATTTTTATGGCCGCGCCACAGCGTTGACCGAGGTCAGTGAACAGATGGACATCGGGCGCGATGGGGCCACAGCGCTGGCGATTGCGCAAACGGCGCGCCAGTACGGCTTGCGGGTGCGGGCCTACAGTGGTGAACCGCAGATGCTGGTCGGCATCAAATTGCCGGCGATTCTGCACTGGAATTTTTCCCATTTTGTCGTCCTGGAACGGTGGGACAAAAGTGGGGCGATCATTGTCGACCCGGCGGCAGGGCGGCGACCAGTGGCGCCCGCTGAGTTTGATCGGAGCTTTACGGGCGTTTTGCTCACGTTGGAACCGGATGCGTCCTTTCGTCGGCAGCGTGCGCCACGCAGCAAGCGCATCTGGCAAGGAGAGATCCACCGCCTGTTGATTGCCAGCGGTGCGTGGCGCGGCGGGATCAAGGCATTGCTGGCGACGGTGGCCGTCCAGGCTGCGGCGATGGCGTTTCCGTGGTTGACCAAAGTGCTGGTCGATCAGGTGGTGCCGCAGCGCCAGGTTAGTTTTGTGCCGGTGCTGGCGGCGGGGATTGGCGTGGTGGTCTTGATGCAGATGATTGTCGGCTATCTGCGCCGCCTGGTCTTGATTCGCCTGCAAGCCGAGGTTGACACCGGGTTGATGACCGGCTTTCTCGACCATCTGTTGGTGCTGCCCTACCGCTTTTACCAGCAGCGCACCTCCGGCGATTTGCTCATGCGCCTTTCGAGCAATACGATGATGCGCGAACTGCTCACCACCCAGACGATCAGCGCGCTGATGGATGGCGTCTTGGTGATTACCTTCCTGCTTATCCTTCTGGTGCAAGCGCCGAGCTTTGGTCTGGTGACGTTGGGCGTGGGGCTGGTACAGATTCTGTTACTGTTAGCCAGCACCAGCCGGATGCACGACCTGGCGCAACGCCATCTTGCCACCCAAGCCGAAGCGCACGCTTATTTGGTCGAAGCGCTGGCTGGGATCAATGTAGTCAAAGCGACAGGGGCAGAGGAACGGGTCTTACAACGGTGGACAGGGTTACATCACAAAGCACTCGGCGTCACCCTGGAAAAACAACGCTTGTCTGCTCTGCTGGAAACACTCTTAAACGGCTTACAAATCGGTGCGCCACTCCTGTTGCTCTTGATCGGTGCGCAACAAGTGCTAGACGGGTCGCTGACGCTGGGCGCCATGTTGGCCTTGAATGCGTTGGCGCTTGGCTTCCTGACACCGCTCGATTCCCTCGTGAGCAGTGCGCAACAGTTGCAATCGGTGGGCGCGCATCTAGCCCGCTTGACCGATGTGTTAGAAGCCGAACAGGAGCAGAACGGCAGCGTCGCCCCAACCTTGACAGGCAAGATCGAACTCGACAAGGTCAGCTATCACTATGACCGCCACAGTGCACCCGTGTTGCAAGAGGTTTCCGTGCAGATCGAGCCGGGGCAGAAGGTGGCGATTGTGGGTCGCTCCGGGTCGGGCAAGAGTACGCTGGCCCGACTGCTCTTGGGCCTACATGAACCGACTGCCGGTGCGGTTCGCTTTGATGGCGTGGCGTTGACCGATCTCGACCGGCGGGCCTTGCGGCGACAGATGGGCGTGGTGTTACAAGAAGTTTTTCTCTTTAGCGGCTCGATCCGCCAGAACCTCGCCTTTGGTCGCCACGACCTGTCGCTGGAACAGATGTTGACGGCAACCCGCCTGGCCTGTATTGACCGGGACATTGCCTACATGCCCATGGATTTTGAGACGATGGTGGCCGAGGGGGGTGCCGGTCTCTCCGGCGGGCAGCGGCAACGGTTGGCCCTGGCCCGCGCCCTGGCCCATCAACCAACAATCCTCCTGCTCGACGAAGCCACCAGTCACCTCGACACCGCTACCGAGCAGCAGATTGAACAGAATCTGCGCGACCTGGGCTGTACCCAAGTGGTGATTGCCCATCGCTTAAGCACGATCCGCAACGCCGATTTGATCCTGGTGATGGACCACGGGCGCATTGTCGAACGGGGCAATCATGCTGAGTTGCTGGCGCAGGGTGGTCTCTATGCCGAGTTGGTGCGCACACAACCGCAATAGGCGGACTAGGGGTTGGGTTTTCAGCAGCACTGCGGTAAAATAAGCACGATTGATTGTGATACGTACAGCCGGTACCGGAGATCGTCAATGCTCAAGCCCTTGCCTACCACGACGGCCACCTTCAAAGACATCATTGAGGGTGGCTTTTTGTATATTGATAAGACCCAATATCTCTATGACCTAGTACGCTATGCCAAGGGGGTCTATTTTCTGGCGCGGCCCCGCCGATTTGGCAAGAGTTTGATGGTCTCTACGCTAGAACAGATTTTCAAAGGCAATCGTGACCTTTTCCGCAGCTTGTGGATCGATGGCAGTGATTATACCTGGAAAGCACATCCCGTCATTCGTTTTGACTTTAGCCGCAATACGGTCAATTCCGCCGCTAAACTGGAACAACTCATTGATTATTATGTGGAAGAAATTGCCCTGGACCAGGGCTTAACCCTGCGCGGTTTTGATTACCAGAGCCGTTTTGATCACTTGATTCGCCAGTTGGGTAAGGAGACGCAAGTCGTCATTCTCATTGACGAGTATGATAAACCGATTCTGGATAACATTGAGAATCTTGCTGAAGCCGTTCGGATCCGCGATGTGTTGAAGGCTTTCTACACGGTGATCAAAGCGATGGATGCCTCGATTCGCTTTGTGTTCATCACAGGTATCAGTAAGTTTTCACGCGTGGGCGTCTTTTCGGCGATGAACAACCTTGAGGACATCAGCTTGCGTCCGGCCTTTGCCACGGCGTTAGGAATTACCGAAGCGGAGTTACAGCGTTATTTTCAAGCCTATATCACCGCCTTCGCCCAGACAAATGGCTTGACAGAAACTCTTGTAATCCAACGGATGCGCTACTGGTATAACGGTTTTTGCTTTGCCCGCAACGCAGTAAATGTGTATAACCCGTACTCTACCCTGCTTTTTTTCAAGGAACAAGGTTTTGCCAACTTCTGGTTTGAGAGTGGCACCCCCACCTTTCTCATCAAGTTGATCCGTGATCGTGGCTATGAAATTGCCCAACTGACGCAACTCGACGTTGCCGAAATTGATTTCAGCAGCTACGAAATTGAAAGCCTTGCCATTGTGCCGTTGCTCTTCCAAACCGGCTACCTAACCATCAAAAAGACGTACCAGCAGCAAGAAAATCTAATTTACACTCTGGATTATCCCAACTATGAGGTAGAACACGCTTTTGTTACCTACCTGTTGAGCGAATTTAGCAATTTGGAGCGCACCTTTGCGCGTGGCTATTTGCATCAACTGGTCGATACGTTGCAGCAGCGTGACTTTGCCCAGTTCTTTACCACACTGGATAGCTTCTTCGCCAACATTGACTATGATCTACATTTGAAGCAGGAAAAATATTACCAGACCATCTTCTACCTGATCTTTCTCATGATCGGGATGCAAGTCAGCGCCGAAGTCAAGACCGGCCAAGGGCGGATCGATGCCGTGGTTGAGTTAGCCGACCACATTTTTCTGTTTGAGTTCAAGCTGGATAAAGATGCTACTACCGCCCTGCAACAGATCAAAGACAGCGCCTACCACCAGAAATATGCGCTCAAGGGCAAGCCGATTACGCTGGTCGGTGCGAACTTTGATAGCAACCAGCGCAAAATAACCGGATGGAAGACAGACCCCAACGGGAAGTAAGGTAAACCAATTTATGCGACTTGCGCCTACCCGCCAGTGGGTTGTACGATCTATGGCTACCTCCCCAAAGTATTTTTAGGCCCGTTCCCAAAGTAAAGTTACGAGCGGTTGAACAGTTCACGCAACACGCAACACGGTTCACCTCATGATAATTTGGGTGCGGCCTTATGTATCCATAGAAAGGTCATTCCATGAATCGCCCACCAGAGTCATTTGTTCAGGTGCAGGAAGAACGGCTGCTGGCGTTTGCCACAGCTTGCTTTGAGAAAGTCGGCTTGAGCCACGAACACGCCGCCACCATCAGCCGGTTGCTGGTCAATTCGGATCTGCGCGGAGTGCGCAGCCACGGCACCCGCACGGTCAACGGCTATACGCGCGCCTTTGCTGAAGGCAAACTCAATCCCCAACCCAACATTCAACTGGTGCATGAAACGCCCACGGCCGTGGTCATCGAAGGCGACGGCACCCTCGGTTACTGGCCGATGGTGCAGGCCACCCAACATGCCATTGCCAAAGCCAAGGAAGTGGGCATGGGCATGGGGCTGGTGCGCTATATCGGTCACTACGGTTCAGCCGGTCACTATGCGCGCATGTGTATGGAGCAAGGCTGTATCGGCTTTTCCGTCCAGGGTTATCGCAACCAAGGCCAACAGAAGACCGACGGCGGCGGCCCCAACCCCGATGCGCACCTGGGTTACTTTGGCAACCCGCCCATCTGCTTTGCCCTTCCCGGCGGCGAGGAAGCACCCGTCGTGCTGGACGCTGCCACCTGTATCCTGGCCGACTATCAGCGTGGGCCGGAGTTTGAAGCGCTCTTCTCCATGATCCCGGCGGCCTTTTTCAAGAGCGTCGGCTATGGCGCCGTGGCAACGTTGATGGGTGGCGGCCTGACCGGCTTTACTCTCTCTGACGAAAGCTGGAACCGCTGGCCGGCGGCGCGCCACGGCGGTATGGTGCTGGCGATCAACATCGGCAGCGTGGTGCCGGAAGAACTTTTTCGCGCCGAAAGCGACCGCCTGGTGCGCGATGTCGAAAAACATTACCGCCCCATGCCCGGCTATGATCGCGCCCGCCTGCCGGGTGCGGTCGAAGAGGAGATTCTCGCCAAACATCGCACCGAAGGTATCCGCTACGGCGAAATGGAGCAGGAAAATATTCGGGCGGCGAGCGAACGGCTAGGCGTGCCGTTGCCGTGGGATTAGATATTAACTATTGGGTATTAGATATTCACATTGACTCATCACCCCAATACCTAATACCCAATATTCAATACCAAAAGGAGAAAACAGTGCCATCTTTACAACAAGCAGTGACCCGGTGGCTGCATGAAGCCACGGGGAAGGTCGCGCAAAACCACCTTTCACACGATGATTTACAACAGTTGCACCAACTTGTGCAGCAGGCGGCGCCGCGGCAACGGCTGCTCTACCTGCATACGCGTGCGCCGTCGATTACTGCGGCAGTAATCGGTATGGCCCAACATGAGCCGGTGCGCGATGGCTGCGACACCTTGCGCACCCGCACCGACTGGCCCTATGCAACTGTCCACGAGGCCATTGTCGATGGCTGGCAGGTGATCCACTTTCCCAATCTGATGGCCCCCTACGACGACCGCGAATTGAGCTACGTCGGCTATGAATTTATCCTGCAAAAGCTGGAGGAGGTGGTCAATGAATAACGCGATGCAAATTCCGCCGCTGCTCGATAGCGGCAGGACAACCACAATCGATCCGCAATACCTGCTGACCGATGCCCAGGTGGAAAAGTTTATCATCGACGGCTACCTGCTGGTCCATACCGATTTCCCCGCCGATTTTCACGCTGGCATTTGTGACAAAATCGACGCCGTCTTTGCTGAGTTGGGGCGCAACCCCGGTGATGAAATTCTGGATCGCGTGCCGGATCTTCACACAGTCTATGCCGATCCCACAGTGCGTGGGGCATTGATCAGCCTGATGGGACCGGACTACACCATGAACTCTCATCGCCACTGCCACTACACGCGACCGGGCGACCGGGGCGGCCACTGGCATCAGGATGGAGTCAACCAACGGCATCACCAGATCCAATGTGTGCTGGGCATGTACTACCCTCAGGATGTAACTGAGGAGATGGGACCGACCATCGTGCTGCCGGGGACGCAATACCACAACACCCCCTCGACCCAGATGGGCAGCTATATGAACTTCAAGGCGCAAGTACCGCTGATTGTCAAAGCGGGGACGGTCGCCATTACCCACTACGACATCTGGCACGCCTGGATGCCCAACCGCAGCCAGAACCGGCGCATGCTGAAGTTTCTTTTCAACCGCGCCTCGCCGCCGGTTGCGCCCAGTTGGAACGCCAGCGCAGATTATCGCTTCAACCCGTCGCCCTTCTCGTTACCCATTGATGCGCAGTCGGAGGCGTATAAACATCGCATCCTGTGGCGCAGTATCTGGGATTGGTTGCATGGGGAGGAGATGGTGCCGGGTAGCACGAAATGGTGATAGAAGCGAATGCTTTTTGGCGGTAACGCGTTACCCTCGATCAAGAAGCACACATTGGAACAGGCGAGACCGCTGGGAGGTCTCGCCTGGTTGTTGTTAGTCAAGTTGTTTGCGCACTTCGCCCTTCTTGCGTATGATGGTGGCAGCGCAATTGAGGAGAAGGGGAGTACGCATGACAACAGGAATTCGGTCGATTCGTAACCAGTATCACGGCATTAACGCCCACCTGCACAGCTATTGGCAGACCATGGGCGGGTGGCATAGCTTTCATGGCAACCATATTGCCGACCTGTTACGCACCCTACGGGCTGCTTTGCTACCAATGGGTTATACCGCCGATCTCGAAACATCGCTTCAGGTGCGCCGGTTAGATCAGCCGCTGGATGACCCCGAATCCGACGTAACCATTTTTGATCCACATCCGATCCGCCCTTTCTTACCAGCAAGTCAACCTATCCCTGATGTTAACCTACTGGTGCTGCCGGTGCCGGAGGTTTTACAGGAACCGCCCCTGAGTGAGAATGAGTTTTCCGCCATTGCCATTTATAAACTTGTACACCGTGGACGTGATCAAGGGACGCCAGTCGCCTGGGTTGAGTTACTTTCACCGGCCAACAAAGGCGGCAGTCAGGATGCCGTCACCTACCGTGAGAAACGTTCACATCTGATTCATAGCGGTTTGGTCTTTGTCGAGCTTGATTATCTCCATGAGTCAGGGTCCACCTTGGGGCGTTTGGCAAACTACTTTGTTCGCCGTCGCCAAGCGGCCAAAGCCGACGCCCATCCCTATCGCATTGCGGTGATTGACCCCAGACCGAATTTTGATGAGGGCAAAGCCTACATTGCTGAATTCGATGTCGATCAAGCAATCCCAACCGTTACCATTCCGCTCAATGGCGAAGATGTATTATCGTTTAACTTTGACCAGCCCTACCAGAAAACCTATACAGAAACGCTTTATGGCCTCGAACTGGTCGATTACAGCCAGTTGCCCCAGCACTTTGAGCGCTATAGCCCAGCCGACCAAGCGCGCATTGCCAATCGCATGGTGGCCGTATTGCAAGCTGTGCGGGATGGGATTGATTTGGAAAGCGGCCCCTTGCCGGTTGGGACGCTGCCGTTGACGGAAGCATTGGCTGCCATTGAGTTGTACCAGACCAAAGGAACATGACTTCCATCAGAAAACACGCATGTTGACATTCCTGCACTATCAAACTACAATTGCAACCAAGATTATCTACCTTTTCTGATTCATTTACCCATTCGTCCTTTTTCATGGAGTTACTCCCCCATGGCGGACAATCGCAATTTAGAACAACAATCAACGTCAACCCATATTGACACTGACGGCGGCGCGGCTGTTGGTGGCAACGTTGATGTTGGCGGTGATTTTATCGGGCGCGACCAGCGTGACCACAGTGATGATGTAACTGGTGGCAAATTTCACGCGCAACAACAGACGATCCACATCTACAACACCCCCGTTGGGTCGACCGTTGCCCCAACAACGCCTGAACCGACGCTGCCAACGCCGCCATCCCTTCCCGCTGTACCCAATCCCTACCGTGGGCTGGAAGCCTTTGAGGCCGCCCATGCCGCTAACTACTTTGGCCGCGCCGCGATGGTGGAGAAGCTGCTGACGAAAGTCCGGACCACCAACTTTGTCGCCGTCGTGGGGCCATCGGGGTCGGGCAAATCGTCGCTGGTGCGTGCTGGGTTGGTGACGGCGTTAGGTGAGGGCAAGTTGCCCGGCAGCCGCGACTGGCAAGTGGCGATCATCCGCCCAGGCGACGACCCACTGCGCGCGCTGGCGACGCCGCTGGTCAACCAGATTGGGCCGGAACTGAAACCGGTGGAACGGCTGAAACAGGTGCGGGAAATGGCCGACGGCTTGCAGGAGGGCAGCTTGCCGATTGGCGATGTGCTGGCCGAGGTGCGCACGTTGCACCCTGGGTTGTCGCGCCTGATGCTCATCTTTGACCAATTTGAAGAAACCTTCACCCTCTGTAGCGATGACGCGCTGCGTCGCATCTTTTTGCAGACCTTGCTGGCCGCCGCCAACACACCGTGGCTGACGGTGCTCTTTACCCTGCGCGCCGACTTCTATGGCCGGGTGCTGGAAGATGAACCCTTGGGCCGGCGCGTGGATGCCGGGTTGGTCAATGTGTTGCCCATGACCGCTGAGGAACGGCGTGCTGCCATTGAACAGCCCGCCCTCAACGCTGGTCGCCGCTTTGAGGGCGGGCTGGTGCAGGCGATTCTTGATGACATTGAAGCCGGACCGGGCGAGTTGCCGCTGCTGCAATTTGCCCTGACCGAATTGTGGGAGCGGCAGACGGCGGACGGGGTGCTGACCCATGCCGCCTACGGGGAAATCGGTGGCGTGAGCGGCGCGATTGCCAAACGGGCCGACCAGACGCTCAAAAATTTGCGGGATGACGAACAGGCCGCCGTGCGCCGTATCTTCACCCGCCTGGTGCGCGTGGCGCAACCCGATGAAGGGGCCGAGGACACCAAGCGGCGCATTACCCTGGCCGAGGTGGACCCGGCCATGCAGGCGTTGGTGTACAAGCTGGCCGATGCCCGCCTGCTGGTAACGGGCCGCGATGAGCAGAGCGGCAGCGAAACCGTGGAAGTGGCGCATGAGGCGCTGATCCGCGGCTGGGCTGAGCTAAAAGTCTGGCTCAACAGCGACCGCGAGTTTCTACTCTGGCGGCAGCGCTTGCGGAGTTTGGTGGCGAATTGGCTGGCAAGCAAAGCGGATGAGGGCGCCTTATTGCGCGGTGCGCTCTTGACCGAAGCTGAACCGTGGCTCAAGACGCGCGCCGACGATTTGAGCGAGCAGGAACAACGCTTTATCACTGCCAGCCGCGCGCTGGCGGACCGCGAGGTGCAGGAACGGGAAGCAACGCGCCAACGCAAACTGGCGTTGGAACGCCGGCGGGCTGAGGCCGAACGGCAACGCGCCGAAACCCAACTGCAAGCAACCCAACAGTTACGTCGCCGCGCCGTTTGGCTTGGGGTTGCTTTATTCGTCGCGGTTGTTGTGGCTGGTGTGGCGCTCTATTTTTATGATGTGGCTGAAAAAACCAGCCTTCGGGAAGTGGAAGCACGTCAAATCGCTGAAGCCAACACTGAGTTGGCTAAGCAACAACTAGCGCGCCTGGAAGGGTTGCGTCTCTATCAAGAAGCCGAACAACTCAAAGCGGTCGGCCAGGTGACAGAAGCGATTGCTGCTTATACCCAAGCCGATGCTGCCGATGCAACCTTGAAGATCAATCTGACCGAACAGGAAAAGGACGTGCGCCGTCAGGCGGCGATTCTGCTGGTAAAAGCCGGCGAGGAACTAGCCCGCAACGGCGACCTGATCAGCGCGGCCGAAAAGTATCAGGCCGCGCTTGATCTGAACCCGCCGCCCGATACGCCGGTCTATGTGCGTGTGCCGGCGGGTGAATTCACCATGGGTTCCACTGGCACAGAACAATATTCAGATGATCATGAAAAGCCGCAACATCAGGTCATACTCGACGAATTCTGGATTCTGCGCACCGAGGTGACCAATGGGCAGTATAAAGAATGTGTGGAGGCAAAAGAGAAAGGGGCGGCTAACGGTTGTGAACCGCCGAGTAATTCATACTGGGATAAGGAGACATTGGCGCGTTGGCCCGTCACCCATGTGACCTGGCAGCAAGCCAGCCAATATGCCACTTGGAAAGGCGGTCGTTTGCCCACCGAAGCCGAATGGGAAAAAGCCTGTCGCAGCACGGATGCACGCATCTATCCCTGGGGTGATGAACTGCCGACGAACAAATTGGCGAACTTCAACTACAATGAGGGTACGGTCACCGATGTGGGCAACTATGTAGATGGACAAAGCCCCTATGGGTTGCTGGACATGGCCGGCAATGTGTGGGAGTGGACAAGCAGCCAATCTCAGGAATATCCGTATGAAGCGGACGACGGGCGTGAGGAACCGACGGGAGACGCAGCGCGCACGTTGCGCGGGGGTGCGTTCTTCTACAATGAGTTCAATGTCCGCTGCGCCAGCCGCTACAACAACCTTCCCACGGACACGATCAACTTTGTGGGGTTTCGGTTTTTGTCCCCCGGCTTTTGATCTCTAAACCCTCTAAAACTCTGATCTCTGAGGCGCGACCAGGAACACAACAACGGATTTGGGTAGCAACGGATGTATCGTCCTGTTTGGAACAATAAGGTGATGCACCAAGCTTGTTGTACCCTACACCACTTGGCTATCATAAGCCGTACTTTTCTACAAAAATCCGCTGCTACCCAAATCCGTTGTTGTGTTTGCCCGCCGCTGCCTGCCCAGGCTTGGTGATAATCAAGCGGGGCGTATAAAAAACTGGTCTGCTCCCTGCTCAACACCGGTGACCGGGTGGGCTGGAGCAGACCAGTTTTTTGTGAGCGGTGGGCATCTTCCGGGAAGCTTGGTGGGGCATTGCCGATTGGTCGGTCAAAGCTTCCCGGAAGAGTAGCGGACCGTTGGACGCCTTCCGGGAAGCTTTGTCACGTCAACCCATTTGACACGTCATGGCTTCCCGGAAGGTCTCGACGGGGCATCTTCCGGGAAGCTTGGTAGGGTCAAGCAGTTGGTCCGGTCAAAGCTTCCCTGAAGAGTGCATGGGCGACCGCGTTGCTTGCCAACAAATGATTGACCCGCAGTCCGGTTTTTGACAGATGTGCAGATGTGGGACAGTTTGTTATGATCAACGGACATCATCCGCCACCATCTGGGAAGTTGGCAGCTTCGCGGACGGTTACACCAGGAGCCTCGCTATGCCACGCCGCAACACCAAATTTGCCCAGGGTTGCTACTACCACATGTACAATCGCGGCGCACGGCGGCAGTCGATCTTTCGTTGTGATGAAAATTATCGTTATTTGTTACGGTTGATGAAAAAAGTTGCTGCGGACTGTGCGTTGACCATCATTGCCTATTGCCTGCTGCCCAATCATTACCACTGGCTGATCCGACAAGATGGCGTCATTGCGGCCAACCTTTTACCCAAGCGGGTCTTCGGCAGCTACGCCCAGGCATTCAACAACATGTATGGTCTCAACGGCACGCTTTTTGAAGATCGGGTTGACATCATTCTCGTCGAAACCGATGACTACCGCCGCAACCTCTGTCGCTACATTCATGCCAACCCGGTGCGTCATGGCCTCGCCCTGTCACCTGACCTTTGGCCCTATTCCGACTATTTGGCATGGATCGGTGGGCATGAAGCCACGGTAGTCGATCAAACCTTCGTCCAAACTCACTTCCCCGCAACCGGCAGCTACCAATCCTTTGTTCTCGACTACCTCCAAAACCGTGCGCACCTCCCCAAAGGCTTACACACCTATCTCCAAACGCTGGAAAGCTAACCGCTACCCTCTTCCGGGAAGGTTGTCTTCAATAACCTAGGGATTGCCATGCCCTTCCCGGAAGATAAGCTCCCCAACGCTCTATTTTTCCGGTAACACGCGATGATCATCAAGTGCAGCATCAATAAAAACGGTCTGCGCCCTCCTCAACACCGGTGACCAGGTGGGCTGGGGCAGACCTTTTTTTGCGACGACGGCGTATCTTCCGTAAACCCAAAGAATCACTCACACGGCGACGCGATGACCGGCGTTAGATGGTAGATGCGAAAATGGCCGCTGACTTGGGTGAGGCCAAGCAGATAGAGCAGGCCATCGTAATAGCGATAGCGGCCGGTGGGCGGGCTGGCATTCCACAGTTGTTGGACAAACTCTGCCCTGGCCGGATGATCGGCGGCGAGGGCGGCGACGGCATTCATGGCCACCAAGCCCAGGCTGTGATCACTGGAGAGCTTTTCTCCCGCCAGTGTGTACTGGTTGCCATAGGTGCGTATCCCCTCGTTGTAGAAGAAATCCAGCCAGCGGCTGCTCTGCTCGACGTGCCAGTCACTGGGAGTAAACCAGAGATGGTCTAGGGCCACATTCATGGCGACGCGCCAGGCGTCAAAGCGAAAATCAGCGTGACCGTCACCGGAATTCAGTTCGCGCGGCGTACCATCAAAGTTGGCATAATCGGGGGCGAGACCGGTTTCCGGGTGGACCGTCCGTTGCAGAAAGGCGCGGCTGGCCTGGGCTGCGTCACACAAAAACTGGGTATCTTGCACAGCCCAGCGCGCCCACAGTTCATAGTAGTGCGGCGTCTGATAGGAAGGATCGGTAAAGGTGTTGGCGCCGCGGGTGGGGACAAAGACAATCAGCTTTTCCTCTGGGTCAAACATGGGCGTCACCCGTGCGTTGTGATCGGGGTTCTCCTCCCGGTGGAGCATGGCCTGCAGAATGGCGTTGGCTTCGGCTTCGTAATTCAGGATGCCGTCGCTATTGCCCCAGCGCGCCGCCGCCAGAAAGAGCGCGGTCACGATCCATTCTTCACCGTCAGAGGCAGCATTCTGGTCGAGCATAGTGCCGTCTTCGCGCACATGCCAGGCAAAGTAGCCACGGTGGGGGCCGCTTTGGTGCTGCATCTGGGTCTTGGCCCAACGCCAGAGCCGATCAAACTCGGCCTGTTTGTCCAACTGCACCGCCAACATCAGGCCATAGGAGATGCCTTCGCTGCGAATGTCGTTGTTGTTGATGTCCATGACATAGGCCATGTCAGCGCCGACCGGATAGTAGACCCGTTCCCGCGCATCATTGCCATAAAATAGCTGTTGCCAGGCGGCGTCGATCTTGGCGTCTACCTCTGCCGGCGACTTGCCCAAGAGATCCACAAAGAGGTTGGGATAGGCATCAGTATAGTAGGCGCCGGTTACAGTTGTGGACATGGCTGGGGCGACCTCCTCACGCAAGGCGACCGGTTGACAGGCCGACAGCAAAACTAGCAGGACTAGGCATAAGCGTATTCGTTGCATCATGATGGGTCGAAATCGTTTCTCTCTTTCACCGTTCATAACCTGGACAAGCCAGAACCAAAATAGTAAACACAGATAGGGAGAAACACGGATATAAACAATCATCCGTGTTTACTAAAATTCTTGTCTGTTGTTCAAGAAAATGACTCGTTAGATCCTAAGAAATGGGTTACAAAGTCATACTGCACCCAAGGGGTACCCGGCTTTTCCGCCGAAGAATCTGCCTGTTGATTGGCAAAAAGATTCTTCCGTCGTTTCACTCCTTCAGAATGACACACTACCACCGCTTTTCAAACGGTTTCTAAAGTCAATCATCCCTACGGGATGAAATATGTTCCCCGATCATGCTGAACGCGCAGTGATAAATCCGCTGCTTCCTTCATCCGTTGTTGTTGTTTCCCTGCTCAGCGCCGATCAGGTCCAGTTCTTCGGCGAAATGGCAGGCGGCAAAGTGGCCCGGCATCACCGCATGGAGGGGCGGCGTTTCGGTTCGACAGCGATCCTGGGCGTAACGACAGCGAGGATGGAAGTAGCAGCCGCTCGGCGGGTTGGAGGGATCGGCCACCTCGCCCTCTAGGCGGATGCGGGCTTTGGCGGCGCGTTGGCGGGGGTTGCCAATGGGCACCGAGGAGAGCAGCGCTTCGGTATAGGGATGTTTGGGCGCCTGGAAAAGGCGATCCACCGGCGCAATCTCAACCACTTTGCCCACATACATCACGATCACCCGGTCGCAGATATAGCGCACTACGCTGAGATCGTGCGAGACAAAGAGATAGGTCAAGTTGTATCGGGTGCGCAAGTCTTCCATCAAGTTGAGGATCTGCGCCCGCACCGAGACATCCAGCGCCGAGACCGCTTCATCCGCCAGGATCAGGCGCGGCTCGGTGATAAGGGCGCGAGCAATGACAATGCGTTGCCGTTCGCCGCCGCTAAAGGCGTGGGGATAGCGCCGCATATATTCCGGCCGCAACCCCACCTGGCGCAACGTGCGCGCCACCCGTTCTTCCATTTCAGATGGGGGCATGGTGGTGTTGGCGCGCAAGACCTCGCTGATGACCTCAAAGACCGTCATGCGCGGATTGAGCGACGAGTAGGGATCTTGGAAGATCATGCGGATCTGCGTGCGGTAGGGCTGCAACGCTTCCCGCTTCAGTTGGGCGAGATCGACCTGGGCGCCGCCGGCTTCCTGGTACAAGACCTGACCGGCGGTCGGCTCATAGGCGCGAATCAAGCAGCGGCCCACCGTGGTTTTACCACAGCCGCTTTCCCCCACCAACCCCAGCGTTTCGCCCGGATAGAGTTGGAACGAAACATCATCCGCCGCCTTGACATAGCCCGTCACACGGCTAAAGAGGCCGGCGGTGATGGGAAAGTGCATCTTGAGGTTGCGCACATCCATCAACGGCGTGCGCGCATTGTTGAACGTTCGATTCAACGTTTCTGTAGAGGGAAGACCATTCTGCTCAGCCATGTGCGACCTCCTGTGGGGTGGTGCGTTGCTCCTTCATCCGTTCCTGCTGCACCGCTTGCCCCTCCGGCGTGTAGAGCAGACAGCGCACCTGATGCCGGGATGCCAGTTCGATCATGGCCGGCTCGTGTTGAGGGCAGAGGCCGGTCATCACCTGGGGGCAGCGCGGGTGGAACTGGCAGCCGCTGGGCCGCCGGAAGGGACTGGGCACCATGCCCCGAATCACCTCTAGGCGCTGGCGGGTGGCGGTCACCTTGGGTACGGAGCGCAATAGTGATTGTGTGTAAGGGTGGCCGGGATTATTGAAAATCGTGTCCACATCCCCTAATTCAACCACATTGCCTAAGTACATGACCGCCACATCATCGGCAATCTCGGCGACGACCCCCAAGTCGTGGGTAATAAAGAGGATGGCCATGTCATACTCCTCCTGCACCCGAAGCATCAGTTCCAGAATTTGTGATTGGGTGGTCACATCCACCGCCGTGGTTGGTTCGTCGGCAATGAGCAGGCTGGGGTTACAGGAGAGAGCCATCGCGATCATCGCGCGCTGGCGCATCCCGCCGCTGAGACGAAAAGGGTACTCATCGACCAACCGCCGCGGCTGGGGAATGCCCACCAGATCGAGCATTTCAATAGCCCGTTCGC
>JAPKMW010000129.1 GCA_026645575.1 Caldilineaceae bacterium | reverse complement strand
AAAGCGCAAGCGGTCTTTGGCGCAAACGGGCCACAACCACAGTTTCTGGTGGATGACGCCACCTTCAAAGTGATTGTGGGCGGCCTTGAGCCAGGGCAACGGATCCCCCTGCACCCGGAGTCGCTGGCCATGTATCACTTCGTCACCGGCACCGGCACGATGACCGTCGATGAGGAGCAATTCCCGATCACCGCCGGCGCCACGGTGATCACCCCCGCCGGCGCCCGTCGCGGCATAGAGGCGGTGACGCGTGTAGTCTTCCTGGCCGCCAAGCCGGCCTAATGGACAAGCGATTCTGGAGGAAATCTGATGATAAACCCTTATGTGTTGATGACCCTACTCTATCTGTTCGTGGCGGTGTTGGCGGCGCTCGATGCTTCGCTCGTTAGCCTCAATCTGCTGCCCTGGTTCAACGGCGTGCGCTGGCTGCGCGTTCATTTTATCACCCTGGGCATGTTGACGCAGGTACTCTTTGGGGCGCTCCCCGTCCTGGTGGCGACCCGTCGCAAATTACCCCGACCGGCGCTGCGCTGGGAGATCTGGTTGACGCTTAACATCGGGTTGATCATTTTGCTGGCCGGCATTCCCAGCATGAACCAGCAACTGATCTTCACCGGTGGTACCTTGATCTTTATTGCCGCGACCCTGCTCGCCCACCAACTGTGGGGGCTGCGCAGCGCCGACCCGCAGCCGCTGAGCCAAAGCGTCAAATTCTATGTCACCGGCCTGCTCTACCTGCTCTTGGGGATCATTGTCGGCACGGGGTTGTGGCTGGGCTGGAGCGGTCCGCTGCGCATTCAAGTGCCGCTGGAAGTGCATATCCATGCCAACAACTGGGGCTTTCTCTCGTTGGTCTTTGCCGGGTTGATCATTGACATGGTCCCGCTGCTGCGCGGTCAACCATTGGCCACGCCCCGTGCACTGAACATCATCTTCTGGAGCATGACGTTGGGCGCGTTGGGCCTGGTGCTGGGGCCGTGGCTGGGCGGCGCGCTCTGGGTGACGGTGCCGGGGTTGGTGCTGCACATTGCGGCCACCGTCTGGGTGCTGGGCTTACTGGTGCAGGGGCTGGCGCGGGCCGGGGCCTTGCGGACGGCCGGCGGCTGGCATCTGGTGACGGCCTATATCTGGATCCTGCTGCCTGTCCTGATTGCGCCGCTGATTCTGTTGAATGTTCCCGGCTTTGTCGGCGGTGACATTGAAGCGACAGCGCCGCAGGCGCTGATCTACGGCTGGGTGTTGCAATTTGGCTTTGCGCTGATCCCCTTCCTGGTGCAGCGCTATCTGCTGGGGGACAGAAAGGCCGGTTTGGGTGGCAATTGGTTCAGCCTGTTTGCGGTTAACGGGGGCAGTGTTCTCATCTGGGCCAGTATCTTTGTGATACCGTTGCGCAACCAGTTGCACAGCGCCGCCTATCTGGTCTATGTGATTGCCATGCTGCCGGTAGCCTGGCAGTTGGGGCGGCGGCTGTACGGCTGGTTCCAAAGCTTGGAACAAGGAGCCTTGGTGCCGGCTGGGGATTAAGCGTAACCCGGCATTGTGTTTGCTTGAACCCGACAAAAGTCATAGACATTGTCCGGCGGCACAAATACACTAGAAGAAAACCAGCTCGCTGGTAATGATTTCACTGTATTCTTAACGACGAAGACGCGCACTTGTACTCTTCAGCTTCGAGTACAAGTGCGCCAATGGGTTTAGCCGTTACGATAATTCAAAGGAGCCTATCATGAGATCCCATGTTGAAATTGACACGCAGTCGGCAGCGCACCTGGCCGGCGGCGAATGGATCAAACTTGGTCTGAGTACAGCCCTGGTCAGCATTGCAGTTGTGTTAGCTGTGCAAGCTCTGGCCATCGCCCTATGGCCGGAGATCGCACTTTTTGCACCGTTGGACAATTACGCGCGCTCAGCGCTTTTCACCTTGATCCCAGTCGCCGGCGCTACGCTTTTGTTGGCTTGGCTGGTTGGCCGGCAGGAGCGAGCAGTCCGACGCTTTATCACGATTTCAATCATCGTGTTGTTCATCAGCATCATCCCGGATTACATCTTGCCCGTGCCCAATAAAACCCTGTTGGCCAGTAGCATCACCGCCTTCTTACATATCGTCGTCGCGTTCATCACCGTGGTCATGTTGGTCATCGGTTATCAACGGCGCGTGCGGTAGGCGCTCTATGTCATCCACCCGTTGGGTAATGATGGAACCAGGCAAACAAACAAAATGGAGAACCAATGCATACTTTTGATCTAATGCAAGTAGCACAATTTGATGATGCAAAGCCCAACGTGCAACTGATCGCCCAATCGGGCCATGCGCGGCAGATCTTGTTTTCGTTTCGCGCCGGGCAGGGTCTGCGCGAACACACCACCAGCAGCCAAATCGCCGTGCAGGTTGTCTCTGGCACGTTGACCTTTACGGCGCGCGGCGAGCGGCGGCGCGTAACCCCTGGGCAGTTGGTTTTGCTGGAAGCCGCCGTGCCGCATAGCGTCCTTGCGGAAAGCGACAGCGTGATGTTGCTCACCCTGACCCCCAATCCCCAACACCATTCACTGGCGGCTGAACTCTTTGACCGGATTGAAGCAATGGTTGAGCTAACATAGAGGAGAAGCTTGTAATGGCGACCGAAATGCAGACATTGACGCTCCCCATCCAACCGATCAAACCGGAAGCAGCCCCGGTTGATGACTGGCGCCGTCGCTGGCGCTTTCATGCCGACGCGCTGGCGCAAACGCTGGGACCACGGCAGGGCGTCGCGAAAATCACATTGGATCACGAGCGTGGCACACTCACCGTAGCGTACGACCCGGACCACTTTTCGCTTGACCAATTACAGGCGTTGGGCCAGGAAGTTGGGTTGGTTGTCGGCAATGCCGTGCATCACACGGTTATCAATCTGCCCAGCATGAGCCGCACCGCGCCGGCAAGTGAAATCGAGGCGCGCTTAAAAAAGCTGCCGGGCGTGGCCCATGTTGCGGTGAATCCCTTGGCGCGCACGCTCACCATCGAGTATCTGGCCGACGCAGCGACGAGCAGCACCGATCTGCTGCAACACTTGCGCACGTGGGGCTATCGCGTACGCGCCCAGGGCTTGCCGCCTGGCTGGTGGGAACAAAATCAACTGATTGTCTATACCATTGTGGCGGGCATTGCCCTGTTGAGCGGTTGGCTGGCCGAGCGCGCCGGCGCCGCGCCTTGGCTCTGGGGATCGCTTTTTGTGCTGGCCTATCTTTCCGGTGGCGGCTTTGCCGCGCGCAACGGCTTTGCCGCCCTCCGCCAGAAGCAGATCGATGTTGATTTTCTCATGGTGGCGGCGGCGCTTGGCGCGGCCCTGATTGGTCAGTGGGTCGAAGGCGGCGTGTTGCTCTTCCTCTTTGCCCTGAGCAATGCACTAGAGCATTACGCCATGGATCGCACGCGCCATGCCATCCGCGCCTTAATGGACCTGCGCCCCACCACCGCGCGCGTTCGCCGCGGCGACCAAGTGGCGATGACGCCGGTGGAGGAATTGGTGGTAGGTGACGTGCTGGATGTGCGGCCCGGTGAACGGCTGCCCGCCGATGGCGAAGTGATCAGCGGCCAATCCGCGCTCGATCAGTCGCCGATTACGGGCGAATCGATCCCCGTGGCGCGCGGGGTGGGTGATGCGGTCTTTGCCGGCAGCATCAACGGCGGCGGTGCGCTGGATATTCGCGTCACCAAACGTGCGCAAGATTCCACGTTGGCGCGCATTATTCTGCTGGTCGAAGAAGCCCAAAGCGAACGCGCCCCCACCCAACGGCGGCTTGATGCGTTTGAACAGAAGTATGCGGTGGGCATTATCGTTTTTGCCGCCTTGGTCGCGATGCTGCCGCCGCTGCTGCTCGGCTGGACGTGGGCCGCTGCCTTTTACAAGTCGATGATGTTGCTGGTGGTGGCTTCGCCCTGTGCGCTGGTGATTTCGACACCGGCTTCGATTCTCTCGGCGATTGCGGCCGGCGCGCGGTCGGGCGTACTCTTTAAGGGGGGCGCCCATGTGGAAAGTTTGGCCGGCGTCAACGTGGTCGCCTTTGACAAGACGGGTACGCTCACAGAGGGGAAACCACGCGTCACTGAAGTGGAGCCAACAGCGTGTTGCGCCGCGGATGAACTGCTGGCATTGGCGGCCACCGTGGAAGCCCGCTCCGAACATCCGCTGGCCCAGGCGATTGTCAATGCCGCGCGCGAACGGCAGCTAACGCTTGGCGCAGCCGACAACTTGCAGGCCGCGGTGGGGCGCGGGGTGACCGCCCAAACTAACGGGCGCGTCATTCACATCGGCACCCCCGCCCATTTGCAAGAGCAAGGCATTGCCCTGCCGGCTGCATTGGCGACGCGCGCCGAGACGCTGGAAGCGCAAGGTAAGACAGTCATGCTCATCGGCGATGATCGGCAGCGTGCGTTAGGTTTAATCGCAGTAGCCGACACGGTGCGCCCCGAGGCGCGCGCGATGGTGGCCGCGCTCAAGGCCGGCGGCGTGAAAAAGGTCGTCATGCTCACCGGTGACAATCAGCGCGCGGCCCAGGCGATTGGCGCGGCGGCCGGCGTCGACGAAGTGCGCGCCGAATTACTTCCCGAAGATAAAGTGGCAGCGGTAAAAGCGCTGCTCGTGGAGTATGGAAATGTGGCCATGGTGGGCGACGGCGTGAATGATGCACCGGCGCTGGCGACGGCAACGGTAGGCATTGCCATGGGCGCAGGCGGCAGCGACGTGGCGCTGGAAACCGCCGATGTGGTGCTGATGGCCAGCGACCTGAGCAAATTACCCTACGCCCTCAATCTGAGCCGCAAGGCCATGCGCATTGTACGCCAGAACTTGACCTTTGCCATGAGTGTCATTGTGGTGCTCATCGCCAGCGCTATTTTCAATGTGATCTCGCTGCCGCTGGGCGTCGTCGGCCACGAAGGCAGTACAGTGATTGTCGTACTTAATGGGTTGCGCTTGCTGCGCAAATGAGTGCTGCGTACGTTCTATGTTTCCAATAATTTCCAGACACGCAGCACTTCGGCCACGCTCCACGCCTGGGCGATGCAGCCATCGGGCTGGTGAGGCGGGTCGCCGTGGGCAAGTTCGCTGATGCTGCCGACGCCAAAATCGGCCAAATGACGGGCAAAGCCTTGCAAGACCTGGTGCGCCCAGGCTTTGTCTTGGTAGACACGCAGATGCGCCGTCAGATAGGAGCCGATGAGCCAGCCCCATGCCGCTCCCTGATGATAGGCGGCGTCACGTTCCTGTGGTGATCCACCATAGAAACCCTGGTAGGCCATACAATTGGGGGCAAGGCTGCGTAAGCCCAATGGCGTCAACAGTGTGCGGCTACAGAGATCGACCACCGCCCGCTGCTGGTGGGCAGTCAACGGGCTATGGGGCAGGGCGACCGCCAACAGTTGATTCGGGCGCAAGGCGGCATCATAGCTGCCTTCCGGTGCATCAAGCACATCGTAACAGTAACCGGCCGCCTGACACCAGAAGCGTTGAAAGCCGGCGTGGGTGCGGGCGGCGGCGGCAGCATAGCGATCCCGTGGTTCCCCTAGCCGTTCGGCAAAGGCCACCATCAGGCAAAGGGCGTTATACCAGAGGGCATTTACCTCCACTGCTTTGCCCGTGCGCGGCGTCACCACCCAGTCGCCCACTTTGGCATCCATCCAGGTCAGTTGCACCCCCGCCTCACCCGCAGCTAAGAGACCATCATGCACATCGACCTGAATGCCATAGCGCGTCCCCCGTTGGTGCCAGTCAATGATCGTCTGCAACACCGGAAAGAGATCACGCAACAGATCGACATCGTCGGTGGCGACCAGATATTCATGGATGGCGTTGAAGTACCAGAGCGTGGCATCCACGGTGTTGTATTCAGGTTCTTCCCCGGAATCAGGGAAGCGATTGGGCAACATGCCCTGGTCCACAAAGCGGGCATAGGTGCGCAAAATTTTGGCGGCATCAGCGTAGCGACCGGTGGCGAGGGTCAACCCTGGCAAGCTGATCATCGTATCGCGCCCCCAGTCGCCAAACCAGGGATAGCCGGCAATGATCGAGCGTCCATCCACATCATCGGCCACACCACGCCGGACAACAAATTGATCAGCCGCCAGTACCAGATGCTGAATCCAGGCCGGCGCCGACGACAGCGTACTCTGCTTGATCAATTTTTCTTCGTTTTGCTTTCTTTTATAGATCGAATCCTTACTGTTGATTGCCCAATAAGGTTCTGTCGTCGCCACCAAGGTGACTGACTCGCCGGCATGAAGCGTTGCGCTGAAGCGCCCGACATAGAGATGATCCTCGGTGGCATCCAGCCCGCGCACGGCTTCAACGGCAAGAAAGTAGTCGCGATACCAGTCGTGAGCAAAGATCGCGTCGGCCCGGTCACTGAGTAAATAGAGCGGCGTTGCACCCGGATAAGCGATCACGCGCAAACCGCCTTCCACCATCGCCACCTCCATGCGCCAGTCACCGGCATGAGTATTGCCGTGAAAATCCCGATAGTTAGCCAGGGCTTTCAGTTCCAGATAGAGCGGCAAAGAGCCATGCAGCAGGTCATAGCGCAGGTAGGTGGTATTGGCGCCTTGTTCCATCCACACCCGTTTTTCTAGGCGAGCATCCGCCATGGCATAGGTCCAGACCGGGATCGTGCCTTCCAGATGAAAGCGTTCCAGGTGCTGAAAGCCGGCCGGTTCCAAGGGCGCTTCACCCTGTTGCCAGCGATTGGCAAAGAGCGGATACGCGTGCGCATGATAGGTAGCCGTCTCATCCACTTTGGTCAGCAGGAGTGTGCGCGCGGCCGGCGGTTGCAGCGCGGCAAAAAGCAGCCCATGATAGCGACGCGTTAAGACATTGGCAATCGTCCCCGCTGCAAAGCCGCCAATGCCATTGGTCACTAGCCACTCCCGTTGACCGGCAAGCTGTGGATTACTGGTCACTTCACGGCCAAAGTCGAGCAACGGGGTGTTTTGGTTTGTCATCATTTCTCCTTTGGGTAGCGCATATTGGTTGCACGTTTGCACGGCTTATGCCAAGCTGGTCGCAACCGATTGACTACTGTTTACTGTGTTGAACGCGCCTGGCGCTGAGTGGACATTCACCAGTCATGTTCCCAATCACAAGACAGAGATCGGTGTAACCACGATGGGCGGCGCATTGATCCGCATTGGAATCGGTGCGCCACTCGCCGTCAATCAGATACCGAAATTCATAACAGCGGTCACAGGGGAGATCAAGCGTTGCCCGCCAGGCGCCATCCCGTTCCTGCACCAGCGGCGTCACGCCTGCCGACCACTGATTGAAGTCGCCGACCAGATAGACCCGCCCAGCCCAGAGATCAGCCGGCAACTCAAAGGTGACCCGAACGTGCTGGGGGAGTGGTGAGTGCATTTTGTGAATCATGTGACTGAACCCCTTTGTTCAGGCAACAAGTGGTAGAGGATGGACACGACAGGCTGCCAAGCGGCCAACATCAGGCCGTTACCGCCAGCCCACGTTCGTGATCCCGCTGTCGGTGCAAAATCTGGCGGACCGCCGTCGTTTGCCCGTTGGTCGTCTGCACCGCTACAATCATGCCGCCGTTCTGCATCGTACTCGGCCCTAAACAAACATTGGTGTCACCAGCCGCCATATGGCGGCCTATTATCAGCTAACACAGTCAATTCTATCGGGTCGATAAGTTATTCATAACGGCCAGCAGGTTACCTGTTTATGATTCCGCCGTAGTAATGGCTGAGACAGGATATAGGTACGGCTGGCACTGACAGGAAGGGTAGCCGTTCTTCTAGACAACTCTCCTCTCGGCCAGTTGCTAAACTCTCCCCATGGCCAGTTGGGGTGACACGATAATGTTGTACACTCAGGAATGGAGTAAGATCTCCACGCACCCAATCCTGAGAAAAGAGGTCATCATGCAAAACGGACTCAAGCAACTCCTATTTTGGTCGCCCAGAGTGCTGGGGCTTCTCTTTGCGCTCTTTGTCAGTCTGTTCGCCCTGGATGTCTTTGGTCAGGGCTATAGCTTCTGGGGAACGATGAGGGCACTGTTGCTGCATCTGGTACCGGTCTACATCTTGCTGATCGCCCTGGTGATTGGCTGGCGGTGGGAGTGGGCCGGCGCCTTGCTCTTTGTCGGCTTCAGCATCTGGTATCTCATCGTGTCGTGGGGACCGTTTCCGTTGATTGCGATTTTGGTAGGGGCGTGGCCCCTTGCGGCCCCGGCGCTACTGGTCGGTCTGCTCTTCCTGCTCGACTGGCTCTATGAACCAAAGTTGCAGGTCACTCATTGAGAAGTTTTTGTATCCAATACTCCCAACACGCCACCGGCGCTGCTGCTTTCCAGCAAGCGTTGCCGTTGGCAATGGCAAGTGTAGGCGCCGACCTGGGTCACCGGGGTGGCTTGGATCTGCTCAGTTGCAATGCCGCCCGCCGCCAACTGGGCGACAACGGTTGGGGTCGATTCCGGCCGTTCAAAGAGTTGCACCAGCAGCGCATCGTCACGACATGCGGCCAGATGACAAAGCTGATCATAGACCTGCTGCATCTGCGTGGCCTGACGCTGCAACAGTTCATCAATGGCGACGGGCAACACGGCTTGCCGCGTTTGTCGGTAGATCTCGATCGCAACTTGTTCGCCGCGCAGACATTCGCGCAGGACAACCAACGCTTCCTGATCGCGGCCAATGACCAGCGCCGCCTTTATATCGATCCACCCCCCGATGCAGCGCCGCCAATGGGTTACGGGCAATGCGCAGGGCGCCGCCCCAACGGGTCAGTTCCTGCTGCAGTTCATCAACAAATTGGGCGCGCTGCTGGGCGTAACGCTTGAGATAAAGCTTTAGTCCCCGATTTTTGACATGTTCAGCAGCCGTCTCAAAGCCTAATTCGGCGGCAATATTGAGCCGGATGAGTTGATTGAGCGTGGCAACGGTTGGATTGCTGGATAACATAGATTGGTCCCCCTCATCAGCGGCGGCCTCTGACAAATATAGATCTCCAGAAAAGTTTTGTCCCATCGGGAGATGTGGTACAAAACTTTTCTGGGAAACTATGCGTGCGACCGCCGCACAGAAACGATGCTTGCTGATTCACACCAGGCGCAAGGTAAAGCCGCCGCCGTCCTTGGCGACGCGCCCAGGTGCTGATTTGATCGATCACATTGTACGATTGAGTGGGTAACCGGTTCCCAGTTGTCATTCTAACAACCAATCCCCAGGCTGAATGTTAGCGCGCCTACGCACTACAAGACAGATTGAAAATCAGTAGTCCGCAGTCGTGTAGTCCAGCGTCGAGTAATTCTAGGTTGCTTACGTTGCGGTCTACTAAAAACTGTTCAACGCCTGGCATTTGCCGTTCCGTAGGTTTGTCTACAGCCGGTGTTACATTCCTCAACTATACTGGAATGACAACAGGTACATCATCGCTTGCGCTAGCTGTGCTGCGTGATTCGTGCTGCGTGATTCGTGGCCTGTCGAAGGCCACGAATCACGCAGCACGGTGTAAAAGAAGGGAGTTTCTCGTGCGTACCCAAAGGTTTCATCGCTTTGACCAGCAAAAACAGTCAATCCGCCAACCCGTCCGGCGGCTTTCCAACCGCTTCAGCCTTGCCGCGCTGCTGGTGTTGTTGCTCCTGTTGGGCGCCTGTTCTACCGGCCCGGCCCCAAGCGCTGCGCCAGCCGCAAGGGATGCGATCACCCTTGCTGCCCTGCCGACAGGTGTAGGTCGAGGTTTTCCGACGGCGCAACTCGACCAGTCTGCCCAAGCGGGCGGTCTGGCCGAAGGCGAGACGCCCCCCAACTTCCAACTTCTGCTGGATGATGGACGGCGCCTCAGTTTACAGGATCTGCGCGGTCAACCGGTGCTGATTAACTTCTGGGCGACCTGGTGCGGCCCCTGTCGGCTGGAGATGCCGGAGATCGTCCAGGTGGCGGCGACCAATGCCGACCTGGTGGTGCTGGCGATCAATGTCCAGGAGTCAATGGAACAAATTCAACCCTTTGCTGAAGAATTCCAGATGATGTTGCCGGTGGTGCGCGACACCGATGGCGAATTGCGCAATCTGTATGAAGTGCGCGGCATGCCAACCAGCGTCTTCATCGACCGCGAGGGCAAGATTTTTACCATCTGGACAGGCGTGCTAACCGGTAAGTTGCTGCAAGAGCTGCTTACGGAGATGGGGTAGCGTACGCGAGCCGATTCACGTGATTCACGTGATTCACGTAGGGTAACTCACAGAAAGCCAACGCCCTTTGCGCTACTCTGATCAGGGTAATTGCACGGTTTGGGCTTCTGCCAGCAGGTGTGAGCAGATATTCAGAAGGGAAAAGGTTGTGAAAAAGCAGAAACGTACCATTCGCGCGGTACAAAAGCCGGCGCCGACCATGCACCGGCGCTATGAGACGGAAAAACAAGACCAGATCGCCATCGATATCTACATCGCCCAACATTGCAGCACCTGCGCCTATGCCTATGAAGTTGCCGCCGCGATTCGTCGTCAATTTCCCCATGTGCAAGTGCGCATGGTGGATATGGAAAATCCAACCGAAGCCATCCCGGAGGTGGTCTTTGCCACCCCCACCTATTTGCTCAATGGCCGGGTCTGGTCGCTGGGCAATCCGTCACCAGATAAAGTGCAGGAAACGCTGGCGATGCCAGACACAGCCGCATGAGAATAGAAAGCAGGGTGAGCCGAAAGGAGCAAGAGATGGGACGTTGGCAATGGGTGATGGTACAATTCTTGGTGGGGTTGCTTGCCTTGACAGCCTGCACCCGGACGGCGCCCCCGGTCACCACAGCGCCTACCGATCCGCTGCCGACCGTCGTCCCGCCCCTGCCGTTTGCTGATAACCCAGACCCGACCCTGTGCGGCATTCCGGAACCGGATGATCGACAGGGCATGGTCAGCGGCGAGTACGAAGGCAAGTTGGTGCAGCCGATTGTCTACCTGTACAACAGTCACCTCATGAACGCCATCACCGGGCAGGTCTATCCGGGCACCCAAGTCAAAATTGAATTGAGCCAGAACAATCCGACCTTAAATTTCTACTTTGTCAAAACAATCGGAGTTGAGCCGGCACAGTCAGGGTGGATACCGGCACCGTTCCTCTTAATTGAGCGCAGTAACTGATCTTCTCGGTACCTACCTGCTTACTCTATCACGAAAGCACAAGGAAGATCTCCCACATCTGTTCGATCTCTTCTACCGCACTCACCGCTCGCGCAACCAGTAAAATGGTGCCTCCGGCTTGAGGCTGGCCATCGCCAATTGGTCGAGGCGCATGGCGGATGCATCTCGGTAAGAAGCCCATCGTCGGGGAGAAACAGGGGAGCCGCTTTACATCGGTCGCCAACCGCATTGCGTTCACCACAGGGATCCTTCCCTAGAAAAAATAGGGAACCCTCCTCTATCTGCCGTTATCGCCTTGTTGTATGCTATGTGCAGACATCAACAATTTTGAACAACAAAAGCATAATGATAGAGGAGATGAAGATATGTCAATCACACTGCGCGAATTCTGGACATTGGTGCATGGCATGGGGCTGGGTGCGCTCTTCTTACTGGCCTTTGCCGGTGGGTTAGCAGGTTTGTATAGTCTCCGCCCCGAATGGGTGACGGTGACCGGTGTCCATGAACGGCTACAGCGCTTGTCTTTCGGTACTTGGGTCATGGCGCTTGCCGCCTGGCTCACCGTGTTTACCGGCACCTTCATTGTTTACCCGTGGTACCGAGCCAAACCGCCGGAAGGGGTAGTGGAACTGGATGCATTGAAAGAATTCCCTCGCTATTACTTGTTGGCAGTAGAGCATTTGGCAGAGTGGCATCACTTTGGCATGGAGTGGAAAGAACATATTGCGTGGTTCTCGCCTGTGTTGGCAACGGCGGTGGCCTTTGTCGTCTGGCGCTATCGTGACCAACTGGTGGCAATGCCCAAAGTGCGCAACGCCTTGATCCTGTTGTTTGTGCTGGCCTTCGCCACCGCGGGGATTGCCGGCCTGTTCGGGGCCTTGATCACCAAAGCAGCCCCCATCCTGTAGTCCTCCTGATAAACCAACATAGACAAGTATCAAACGATTGGAGCTATCGATATGACAGTCGCACAAATGTCAGCCACAAAGATTACAGAACAGGAAACAATCATTGCGCAAACCAAATTGGGCGCCGCCAGTGCCGCCTTTGTTGCCAGTGGTCTTGGCTGTTTCTACATCGGTTTCTTAACGACCCTGGCAGAGATGAATACAGTTGTGAAAAGCGCTCTGACTTGGTCCGCTCCCGTGGGGCCGTTAAGTGGGAAAGTCGGGGTCGGGGTGATTCTGTGGGTTATCAGTTGGGTAATCTTGCACAACCTCTGGAAGGATCAGGATAGTGACATCGGCAAGAGTCTCACCCTGACACTTGTCTTCTTTGTCCTGGGCTTCCTGCTGACCTTCCCGCCAATCTTTCAGGGGTTAGCCGGCGGATGACACTTGATCTAACCTGTGCTCTGTTTGAAACCAGTGTTTTTTTGAACTAGTAAAAGTGCTGATTTCAAAGCAACCGCACTTCAGTGGCCGTTTGCTGTAGCAATGTTGTCGTAGTGAAATAGCCCGAAGACCTGGCAAGTGGCAACACTTAGCCAGGTCTTTGTTTTTGATAGAACTCAAGATGATTACGGACTGCGTACGTGGCCGCCTCAATCCGATTCGTCAGACCTAGTTTACTCAAGATGGTGCTGATGTGATTGCCCACGGTCTTTTCACTCAGATTCAGTTGATGGGCAATTTCACCATTGGTTTTGCCCTCGGCGATCAGTTGCAACACTTCACACTCACGCGCCGAAAGATCGTGAAAGGCATGCGCGATCATCTCCTGCTCGGCCTGGCGTACCCGCTTCAACAGCGCTTGCGTAACGGTCGAATCAAGAATGGCTTCTCCCAGCGCCACTGTGCGAATCGCTTTGACCAGTTCATCCCCTTCCACCTTTTTGAGCACATACCCCTCGGCCCCATTGTTGATGGCATCGATCACTAATTGATCATCGGCATAGGATGTCAACATGATCACATGGATCGCCGGCCAACGTTGCTTGATCGCACGGCAGCCATCCAGACCGCTCCGCCCCGGCAGCCGTACATCCAACAAAACGATCTGGGGCCGCACCCGTTCGAGCAGCGCCAACGCTTCATCGACCGTACCGGCCTGGCCGACCACCTCAAAATCCGGCTCAACGCTCAGTAGCGCGTGTAAGCCAAGCCGCACTACCTGATGATCATCGACAAGGACAAGCTTAATTTTATTCATCTGCTCTCTCCCAAGGTACCGCAAGTTGCAAGGATGTCCCACGCCCAGGAACGCTTTCAATGCGCAATTCACCGCCCAATAGACGAGTCCGCTCATGCATATTGCGTAAGCCGTAGCCGGGTACATAATCCGCCGGAATGCCCCCGCCGTCGTCCGTGATCATCAGGGATAGCTGGCCGGTCGCAGCGCGGGCGATCAACTGAACATGGCGCGCACCGGCATGGCGCGCCACATTGCTGAGCGCTTCCCCAGCAATCGCCAGCAGATGTCGAACCTGGTGAGGGTGAAAGGGCTGATCCGTAGGCAAATCGAGCTGTAGCTTAACTTCGGCAATCGATTGGAGCACGCCATCGTGGACAAGCCGATGTAAACCATCGCTCAAACTGAGCGTGACCGGTTGTGTCCGTAGGTCAGCAATATGCTGGCGGATCTCAGTAATGGCCTGGTCGAGTGTTTGTTCGGCCTGAACAATGCCCTGGGCAACGCTGGCGTTTTCGGGCAACTGCAGTTGGCGGTGGGTAGCTTTCAGAAGAAGCCCTACCGCATAAATGGACTGTAGCGTGCGATCATGGAGATCGCGCCCAATGCGCTCGCGCTCTGCGGTTAAAATTTGCGCCTCTTCCAGGGCTGACAGGGTGCGCGCTATTTCCAAGTCAAATATCTCCAGGGCACGCACGATGGCAACCATCAAGACAAACCCCAAGGCGCTGCGCAAAATGGTTACCGGAATGCCTAGTTGTTGCTCCACCAATGCACCGTGTAACCAATTGGCCGGGAAAAACGGCCCCGGCGGCACCAACACTCCAGCCATCAACCCATAGCCGACCAGACTCCAACTGGCGAGCTTGAGCATACGCAAAATGCGCGGTTCGTGCAAGGGCGCAATCAATTTGGCCGTTTGATAGCGCAAACTGTAGGCGGCCAACAGTGCCGCCGGGGTGCCGAGAAAATAGCGCGCCGTGATATTCGAGAGCGTAAGCCATTGGCGTAACGCAGTGGTTGTGTTGGTGAGCGTCATGAGCGCCGCAAGCGCCCAGAGGATCAGCACCGTGATCGGTAACCAGCGCAACCATCGCCAATGGGGCGGCAAGGGGCGCAGCAAGTTCACGGCAAATTGAAAAAGGCAGGTGAACGAGACTGCCAGCAAACCCACTTGCCCGATCTGGAGCAGCGCGATAATGGGCGCAGCCAGATAAGCGCGCTGCACCGGAATAAAGAGATCCCCCCATTCATGCAACCCGTGGCTTATCCCAAAAAGCGCCAGCCAATGGAGACTGCGCGCCAATATTAAACGGCTATGTTGACGCGACTGTAGCAGAATTGCAAAGCCCAACAAAAAAAAGACCAGCCCATAGACAAAAAAGACGAGTGGTCGATTAATCTGTAAGATTTCCTGCAATAGTGAGAGCATAGGTGATAGGTGCGCCGTCGGCCGATAAACGAATCTCGTAATTCTGTATTGTAGACCGCAATGCGCCAAAGGCATAACCTGAATTGTTCAATAAACACGCAACAAGTTTGCAGAAGCAGCAGGATCGCCCTATAATTGAATAACGATATCGAAAGTCGATATCGAAAACTTATAACAAATTTCATCTTAGCTGCGCTCTGTTATCAGCGCCGGCAAATGCGTGGGAGTATGCTATGGACTATGTGATTATTTGCTTGGTCGCCCTCTTTGTGGCGGCGTTGACGCTCTTTTCCGGCTTTGGCTTGGGGACGGTGCTGATGCCGGCCTTTGCCCTCTTTTTCCCGGTGCCGGTCGCCGTGGCCGCCACAGCGGTCGTTCACCTGGCCAATAACATCTTTAAGGTGCTCTTAGTTGGGCGCAAAGCCGATTGGAAGGTCGTCGCCCGCTTTGCCTTGCCCGGCGCCATTGCCGCTATCTTCGGCGCGCTGCTGTTAACCTGGGTGGCAGACACGACGCCGCTTTTCCAATACCAACTGGGCGGGCAAACGCACGATGTCACCCTGGTCAAGGTCGTGATTGGCGTGGTGATCATTGCCTTTGCCTTCTTTGATCTGCTACCCCACTTCGAGGAGTTAGCCTTTGATCGCAAATATTTACCGTTGGGCGGACTCATTTCCGGCTTTTTTGGCGGCCTTTCCGGCAATCAAGGCGCGCTGCGATCGGCCTTTCTGATCAAAGCCGGGCTGGACAAAGAAGCGTTTGTCGGCACCGGTACGGTGTCAGCCGTCATCGTCGATGTTGCGCGGCTCGTTGTTTACGGCGCCAGTTTTTACGCCATCCAATTTCGCCAAATTGACAGCGGCGTAGGCGGCCTGGTGCTGGCCGCCATCGGGGCTGCGTTTATCGGCTCTTTCCTGGGGACGCGACTCATCAAAAAGGTTACGTTGCGCACAGTGCAACTGCTGGTTAGCGCAATGCTCGTGCTCGTTGGCGTAGGGATGGTTAGCGGGCTGTTCTAACCTACCCCTGCGATTTTGCTTTATCCGCGATAGGAAAGAGTCACTCGTTTCGTTACAGAAAAACTCCATTTGTGCAGGTCGCCTATCAATGTTATACTCTGTGCCGATATCGAAATCCGTAAACAAAGATGCCGACGATGATTCGTGATTTCTTTTTAGGCTTTGTCAAAATTCATATTCTGCATCATGCCGAGCAGGAAGCGGTCTATGGCCTGGCCTTGATTGAAGAGCTGCGCCATCACGGCTATGAACTGAGCCCGGGCACGCTCTATCCCATCCTCCATCAACTGGAAGCCAAGGGCTACTTGTTGTCTGAAGAACGAGTGGTCCGTGGCAAGGTGCGCAAGTACTATGCGATTACCGCCCAGGGCAGTGCGGCGCTGGTGGAAGCGCGCCAAAAGATTCAAGAGCTGGTTGCCGAAGTCATCGAGGGGCATGGCCCGACCAGTTTGCCTGATCCAGAGTAGGATTGGATCCGTCCCTTCCAGTACGTAAATGCCAACGGCACCCTGGAAACGCCGGCATCCTGCCGGCAAGATGCCGGCGTTCCCAGGAAAAGCTGTTCCTCGTGTGTATAGAAAAAAGAGGTTTTGTCATGAGCGAACTCTACATCCCCCCGACCGAACTCCAGCAACAACTTGCAACACCCCAACCGCCGACGGTGATCGATGTGCGCAGCGCGGAAGAATACGCCGCCGGCCATCTCCCCGGCGCGCGCCACATTCCCGGTGACACGCTGGCACAACGGCTGGCTGAACTGCCACGCGATCGCCCCGTCGTGCCCTATTGAAACATGCATCACCGCGGCAGTTCGCGCAGCGAACGGGCCGCAACGCTGCTCCGGGCGAGCGGCTATGATGCACGCGCATTGGACGGCGGTTTCCCAGCATGGGAAGCGGCCGGCTATCCGGTTGAACGCACATAATTCCCTAAAACAAATCGGACGTGCGTCGTTCCCGGTGGCTGAGCCTGTCGACGCCACAGCGAACGACGCCACAGCGAACGACGCCACAGCGAACGACGCACGTCCTACACCAATACAGGATACCCAATGCAAACTATGCAAACTGAGTCACTGCGTGAAGTGACTCTTCTCTTTTTGCGCCTGGGCTTTACGGCCTTCGGCGGACCCGCAGCCCACATCGCGATGATGCACGATGAAGTGGTGACGCGGCGCAAGTGGATGGCAGAACAAGAGTTTCTCGACATGGTGGGTGCCACCAACCTGGTGCCCGGCCCCAATTCGACTGAAATCGCGATCCATCTTGGTTATGTCCGCGCCGGCTGGCGTGGGCTGATTGCGGCTGGCGTCTGCTTTATTATGCCAGCGGTGCTGATTGTGCTGGCGCTGGCATGGCTGTATGTTGAATATGGCAGCACACCGCAGGGCGGTGCGCTCATGTACGGCATTAAGCCGGTGATCATTGCCATTGTGGTGCAAGCCCTCTATCGACTCGTGCCGACGGCGCTCAAAGGGCCGGTGTTGGCAGCGGTTGGTGTGGGCGCGGCAGCGGCCTATCTATTGGGCGTGAATGAGTTGGTGGTGCTCTTTGGCGGCGCGTTGCTGGTCGTTGCCATCCAAGCGGTACGGCGTTTTCCAGACGCCGCGGCCGCGATCTTGCCACTGGTGGGGTTGCCCCGTTGGTTATCTCAAACCGCCGTCGAGAGTCCAATTTCACTCGACCGCATTTTCCTGATCTTTCTCAAAGTCGGGGCGTTGCTCTATGGCAGCGGCTACGTCTTGCTCGCCTTCTTGCGTAATGATCTGGTGGTTAACTACGGCTGGTTGACCGATCAACAACTGCTCGACGCGGTGGCGATTGGGCAATTTACGCCGGGGCCGGTCTTCACTACCGCCACCTTTGTTGGGTATCTCCTGGCTGGTATTCCTGGTGCCGTTGTGGCGACCATTGGCATCTTTCTGCCTTCCTTCCTCTTTGTAGGGTTGCTGACACGCATCATGCCCCACATTCGCAAGTCGCCGTGGACCGCGGCCTTTTTGGATGGCGTCAATGTGGCGGCGTTGGGCCTGATGGCCGGTGTCACCTGGCAATTAGGCCGCGCCGCGCTGATCGACCTGCCGACGGTGCTGCTGGCTATCGTGGCGGCGATCCTGCTCTTCCGCTTCAAACTCAATTCGGCGTGGCTGGTCTTGGCCGGCGGGATTATTGGGTTGGGCTTGGCTTATCTAAGTTGAAAGCGGACGCGGATAAACGCGGAGCTACGCGGCTGAAAAACAAATTTGCATACCCCCGCAAAATCTGCATTTTATTTCAGTAGCCGCAAAAGGCACATGCAAGGAGTCGGTTGCCAATACCGATGTACTGATTTACCGGTTTCCCACTTTGTATGTTGGGTTTGCTGTCACTGTTTTAGTTCCATGAAGCGACGCCATCAAATCAGTGGCGTCGCTTCATGGACACTGGTTGTAGCGGTCGATACTATTAGCGCCAGGCTTCTTCACTCCGGCGGCTAAAGTGCTGATAGGCTGTCTTTAGCCCGCCCAACACCTCGGCGGTTGTCTCAAAGAGCGCTTCTGCCTTGGGATCGTCCACTCTGCCCACATCTTGCCGTAGATGGGTGATCAGATCCTCCAACTTCTGCTGAACATTCTGGACATGGTAATGCGGATCGTGGGTTTGTTCCTGCTGTTGTGTCATCGTTTCCTCCTCGAAATCGAAAACCGATATCTAAAACCGATAATACGTTTTTCATCTTACCGAATTGGACGACGTACTGCATCAATGAAGGTACATAAGAGAGATAGAGAACCGGTTATAGCCGTAGATGGCGCTCATTTGGTTGTTGCCAGCTTGCGCAGACTGCGCGCACCAAGGTAGGCGGAAGTTGACATCCAATTCATTTAGGATTAATATTCAATGAATCAATTGAATAATTGAGTGTAGTTTGTCAATATCGTTTGCTCGAAACATGCTTATGCAAAATCCTGAAAAACGTCATCACAAAGATCGGCTCTATCAACTCTTTGCCCAAATCGCCAACGCCCTGGCCAATCCGCATCGGCTGGAGCTGGTTGATCTGCTGGTGCAGGCGCCGCGCACCGTGGAAGAATTGGCGCACGAAGCGCAGATGAGCGTGGCCAACACTTCGCAACATTTGCAGCGGCTCAAGGGGGCGCGACTGGTGCGCGCCCAACGCGAAGGCGTCTACATCCGTTACCAGTTGGCCGACCCGGCGGTGGCGCGCCTATGGACTGAGTTGCGCACCGTCGCCGAGGGGCAATTGGCGGAAGTCGCCGTGGTGCGCGCCGCGTACCGTCCGCGGCAGCATGAATTCCAACCCATTTCGGCAGATGAGCTGCAGGAACGCTTGCGCCGCGGCGAGGTCACCTTGCTCGACGTGCGGCCGGCAGTTGAGTATGGTGCCGGCCATCTGCCGGAAGCGATTTCCATGCCGCTCGATGAATTGGCGCGCCGGCTTGGCGAACTGCCGCCGGACAAGACGGTTGTCGCCTATTGCCGCGGCCCGTACTGCGTCTATGCCGACGATGCACTCGCGTTGCTGGCGGCGCATGGTTGGCCGGTCGCCCGTCTGGAAGAAGGGGTGGTGGAGTGGCAGCAAGCTGGTTATAGAATTAGTCACACGTAATTGTCAAGCACAGTCACGGAGGAGCTATGGAAAGCACAACTAGACAAAACATTCTTTAGGAGGGATTGAATCATGCAGCCGATTTATCTGGATTACAATGCGACGACCCCCGTGGACCCGCGCGTGGTAGAGGCGATGTTACCCTATTTGCGCGAGCACTTTGGCAATCCATCCAGCAGCCACCCATACGGGGTGCAAGCCCATACCGCGGTCGAACAGGCGCGTGGACAGGTGGCTTCGCTGCTGGGGTGTGCGCCTGATGAGATTGTCTTTACAGGCGGTGGCAGCGAGGCGAACAACCTGGCAATTAAGGGCATTGCCGCGGCCAATCGGAACCGGGGCAACCACATCATCACTACGCAGGTGGAGCACCCGGCCATCCTGGAACCCTGTCGCTATCTGGAACGACAGGGGTTCCAGGTGACTTACCTGCCGGTGGATCGATATGGCATGGTGAATCCGGATGTTGTGGCGCAAGCCATCACCCCACAGACCATCTTGATCACCGTCATGCACGCCAACAATGAAGTGGGGACAGTTCAACCCATTCCTGCGATTGGCCGCATCGCCCACGCACACGGCATTCCTTTTCATACGGATGCAGCCCAATCGGTAGGCAAGATCGCAACGCGGGTGGACGATCTGCAAGTTGACCTGCTGACAGTGGCTGGACACAAGCTCTATGCGCCCAAGGGCGTGGGTGCATTGTATCTCCGCCGTGGTGTACAGGTAGAGCCGCTCATCCATGGCGCCGGCCATGAGCGCGGGCACCGGGCCGGCACCGAGAATGTCGCCGGGATGGTCGGGTTGGGTGCAGCCTGCCAGATGGCCAGAGAAACGCTGCTGGAAACGGCTGGGCAGTTACGGACTTTGCGCGACCGACTCCATCAGAGGCTTATGAACCATGAGGTGGCGCTTTCACTAAACGGTCATCCTGTGGAGCGGCTGCCCAATACCCTGAATATCAGTTTTGTCGGAATCGACAGCAGCACCCTGTTGGCGGCATTGCCGGAGGTGGCGGCCTCCACCGGCTCGGCCTGCCATGCCGGACAGACTGAGCCGTCATCGGTACTCCTGACCATGGGGACGCCCCGTGCCGTTGCTTTGGGTGCCGTCCGTTTCAGCCTGGGCCGCGGGACAACCGAGGCAGATGTCGATCAAGCCGTGACCTTCCTGTTGCAACGGTTAAGCAACTTGCATAGGACAAATGAATAAGGCTCATCTAAGCAAATTGTGCAAACCGATGTTTTCGCCAGGGGCAAAATATTGCGTTTGCACAATTTGCTAGATGAGCGATGAATAAAGTTACGGGTTCAAGTAATTTTTTTGACATAGTTATTCCGCAGACGATTGATTCATTATTGGTTCACAGGAGGTAAGAGGATGATGCAAATGACAACTACGGTTGAGGCGTTACGCGAGCAGTTAGCCCAGGGACAGGCCATCACGGTACTCGACATTCGCAAAACGGCGGACCGTGCCGAGTGGGCTATCCCCGGCAGTCTCCATGTAGACGCCTACGACGCCCTCAAAGTCAACGCTCCCAACGCATTGGCGGCGATAGATCTGCCGGGCGACAAGCCCATCGTCACCGTTTGCGGCGCCGGCAAGGTTAGTTTGATTGCCGCCGAACAACTGCGCAAGCGCGGGCTGACGGCGCTCTCGTTAGAAGGAGGGATGAAAAGCTGGAGTTTAGCCTGGAACAGCGCCTCCGTGCCGCTGCCGGGAAGCGTTGCCCAGGTTATCCAGGTGCGTCGTACAGGCAAAGGGAGCCTCTCCTATCTCATTGGTTCTAATGGGGTCGCCGCGGTGATCGACCCGGCGCTTGACCCGAACGTGTATCTTTCTCTGGCGCAGGAGAACGGCTGGCAGATTACCCATATTTTCGACACGCACATTCACGCCGACCATTTGTCGCGCGCCCGGCAGTTGGCGGCAGCGAGTGCTGCGACGCTTTACCTGCCGGCGCAGGGGCGTGTGGCCTATCCTTTTCATGCCATTCAGGATGGTGACATCATTGAGATTGGCGCCGCGCGATTGCAGGTGTTGCACACACCCGGTCATACGTTGGAAAGCGTCTGCTACCTGCTGGATGAGCAGACGCTCTTCACCGGCGACACGCTCTTTCTGGCCGGCGTGGGGCGGCCCGATCTGGAGGCCAACGCCGAGGAGGCGCGCAAACGTGCGCATCTGCTCTATCAGTCGCTGCAACGGTTGCTGACCTTACCTGACGCCGCGCTAGTCTTGCCCGGCCATACCAGTGAGCCGGTTGCCTTTGATCATGTGGCGTTGACCGCGCCGCTCTCCGCCGTGCGCCAACGGGTTGCCCTCTTGCAAGCGGCGGAAGAAGCGTTTGTGGAGACCTTGCTGGCGCGCATCCCGCCCACGCCGCCCAATCATTCCCAAATTGTGGCATGGAACGAGAGCACTCAACTCTTTGCCGATGATCCAACCGAATTGGAAGCCGGCGCCAATCGTTGCGCAATTTCCTGAAAGGACAGACCTTGTGGCTACGACTATTCAGTCGCCCGTACGGCTTGGCTTGCAGGCCAACTGGCAACAATTTACTCTGCTCATACTAGTCAACGCCTTTGTCGGCGCCATGGTCGGCTTGGAGCGGACCGTGGTGCCGCTGTTGGCCGAGGCTGAGTTTGGCCTGGTCTCCAGGTCGGTGATGCTCTCCTTCCTGGTCAGCTTTGGCATCGTCAAGGCGTTGGCCAATCTTTTTGCTGGGCGCTTTTCGGACCGGATTGGGCGCAAACAGATCTTAATTGCCGGATGGCTGGTCGGTTTGCCGGTGCCGCTGCTAATTATCTGGGCGCCGACTTGGGGCTGGATCGTCTTTGCCAACATTCTGCTGGGGATCAACCAGGGACTCTGCTGGTCGACCACGGTGATCATGAAGATCGACCTGGTGGGCTCAAAGCAGCGCGGTCTAGCCATGGGGCTAAACGAATTCGCCGGTTACCTGGCGGTCTCCGGGTCGGCGCTGGCCACCGGCTATCTAGCGGCGGCCTATGGCTTGCGCCCGGTTCCTTTTTATCCTGGCATCGCCTTTGCGCTGTTGGGTCTGTTTCTGTCGATCTTTTTCGTGCGCGAAACCCATGCTCATGTGCGCCATGAGGCAAGCGCCAATGCCGCGCCCGCCCCGACGCTCTCTTTTGCCCAAATTTTGTTGCTGACCAGTTGGCGCAACCGCACGCTCTTTGCCGTCAGCCAGGCCGGCATGGTCAACAACCTGAACGATGGCGTCGTCTGGGGGTTAGTGCCCATCTTGCTGGCCGGTGCGGGGCTGCCGATGACTGAAGTGGCCGTAATCGCCGCGGTCTACCCGGGCGTGTGGAGCGTCAGCCAACTGGTCACCGGCGCGCTCAGCGACCGCTGGGGGCGCAAGTGGCTGATTGCATGGGGTATGTGGGTGCAGGCCGTGGGTATTGGCTTCTTTGTCGTTGGGCAGAGTTTTGCCGTCTGGCTAGGGGGCGCCGTACTCTTGGGGGTGGGGACGGCCATGGTCTACCCCACCTTGCTGGCGGCCATTTCCGATGTCGCCCACCCAGAGTGGCGCGCCTCGGCGGTTGGCGTCTATCGCCTTTGGCGCGATGGCGGCTATGCCGTCGGTGCACTCAGCGCCGGATTGCTGGCCGATGCCTTCGGTCTCCCGATTGCCATTGCCGCCGTCGGCGGGTTGACCTTGCTCTCCGGCGTTGTGGCGGCAACGGTGATGGTTGAAACGCACAAAGGGTAAGGCCCAGGCGTCGGCATGAGCAAAAGGAGTGAATACGCCCCGTGCGTCTAGACGCACGGGGCGTTGGCCTTTGGCGCCGGAGTCGAAAACCCTTGCGTCTCCTAGCGGTTTACCCAAGCACACCTGACAATGCATCTGCCAGTTGCGCTACTGCTCGATCCAGACGCTCTTCACCGCCGGTGTGAACCAGCGAGATATTTAGCAGATCTTTGGTGCCTGCCGGTCCCGTCATCGTCAACCACAGGGGGCCGCGATTGGGTTCTGCGCTTAAGCCAAAGCGGAAGAAGGGACAACAAAGCCGCTCATACTCGACAAAGCTTGCCAATGCCGACCACATGCCCGCTTCATTGGGAAAACGAAAGGCATGTCCCTGTTCCAATTCCTGAATCTCTTCCGCCTTCTGAAAAATTTGTGTAGCATCGAGTATATGCTGCTCACGCATCTCTGTTGGGATAGCGGTCAAATCGCACATAATCGGTTGCTCATTATGCTGCTCGTTACACTGATTTGTAGACATCTTCTTACCTTTCTTGTGATCCTTTAATTTGCTGTATCTTTGCGTCGGAGCCAAAACAATGGAATCAAGCAGGGCAACACGCAGAGCACAATCGCCAACAACGGTGATGCGCTAAGCCACAAGCGCCAACTTGCTCCTTCTGCATACCAAATACTCCCCAGAATGACAATGCCCAGTAGCATCACTACCTTCCAGTTCAGCCAAGCTGTACATTCGCTAAATAGCTTTTGCACCATACCTCCTTTTGAAGCAAGATCCGATTTGGTCAACGCCCGTTTGCGCTGTACAATCCACTCTACCACTTAAAGTGTACTTGAAGTCAAGAGGCAATTTTATGCAAAAAAGCTACTCAATTGGCGAAGTGGCTGCACACGTCGGGATCAACACATCGGCCATCCGCTATTATGAAAGCATGGGTCTATTGGCGGCACCCAAACGCGTCAACGGGCGCCGGGTCTATGATTAAAGCGTGCTGCAGCGGCTGGCGCTCGTACAATTGGCGCAAAAGGCCGGCTTTACCGTCCAGGAGATCGGTGAGTTGTTTCACGGATTTGCCGCCGACGCCACCCCGGCGGAGCGCTGGCAAACCATGGCGCACAAAAAGCTGGCGGAGATCGAACAGATGATGGTGCAGGCGCAACAGATGAAAACGCTTTTAGAGATGGGGCTGCGCTGTGGCTGTTTGCGCTTGGAGGATTGTGTCGTGGTGATGGAAATGGGCTGTCAAACACCGGCGCGCGTCAATGGGGATTCCCAGCTTACATGAACAGCATTATCTATGGTTTGGCCTTATTCCTGCTGGCTGGCCTGGCCGAGATCGGCGGCGGCTGGCTGGTCTGGCAGTGGCTGCGCAACGGCTTCGGCTGGCCGTGGGGTTTGTTGGGCGCTCTGATTCTCGTCCTCTACGGCGTCATTCCCACCTTGCAACCTGAAGCCAGTTTTGGCCGCGTCTACGCCGCCTATGGCGGTATTTTCATCATCCTGTCGTTGCTCTGGGGGCGTGTAGTAGACGGCTGGCGGCCGGACCGCTTCGACATGTTTGGCGCGTTGATTACGCTGATTGGCGTCGCGGTGATTTTGTGGGGACGGCGCTGGTTTTAACGCTACTCCATCTCCCCCATCACATTGACACAATCCTCTCTACGCTGGCCCAAGTCTGGTGGTGCAAGCCACCAAACCCAAGCTAACGACTAGCACAACGCTACCCCAACCTTGTCTATTGCGCACTTTAGCGGAACAGGCCATCTGCTTTTCCCTGTTGGATGGATTCCTGGCAATAGGCATAGAGCGCATCGTAGACGATCCATTCCCCAGCATTGATGGCATGGTCATCCTGGTAGCCTAAATGACGGAAGCCTTCGGCAATCGCTTCGAGACCGGGGCCTTCGGGTTGGTTCCAGAGCGTATTATCGGTGTCGGCGCCGTTGACAATTTTTCCCAACAGCACCAGCGCCGGGTTATCCGTCAAGTTATATTTCTTGAGGATGGCCTCAAACGAACACTCCTGCCCGTGGTGGCCCAACTCTACCCCCTTGACATCAAAGGGCGTCGCCCCCAGCCGTTCTGCATCGGTCATCACCTGATCGGCCGGCACAAAGAAGAATTCGGCCTCAGCATCAACAAACTTTTTGATCAGCCAGGGGCAGGCCACCCGATCCACTTTCACCCGTTCGCGTGTAATCCATCTCATAGTTGGTGCTCCTTCTGTTTATAACAAGTAGATATTTCCAGGGTGCGACTTTTACAAACTCTTGGCGAAATGCAGAGGTGCTTCCGCTGCGCGCCAATCCCAGCCCGCAGCTTCCAGTTCCAGCAACGCGGCAAAACGCCCGCCACGGCGAATGAGCTCAGCGGGCGCGCCCTCTTCGATGATACATCCAGCCTCCAACACAATAACGCGGTCGGTGCTGCGAGCCGTGGCGAGCCGATGGGCGACGATCAGCACCGCGCGTTGCTCTCCACCGGCGCGTAGGGCGGCGCGCAATGCCGCTTCTCCGGCGCTGTCAATGGCCGCCGTAGCCTCATCCAGCAGTAGCACCGGCGGCTGCCAGACGAGCGCCCGTGTCAGCGTCAGCAACTGGCGTTGACCGGCTGAAAGTTGTACGCCGTTACCCCCTATGCCCAGCACGGTCGCATAGCCCTGAGGCAGTGCATCGATCAGCGCCTCAGCGCCGGTGAGCGCCGCCGCGAGCGTCACCTCTGCCAGACTTACCGACCGATCGCCCAGGGTCAGGTTCTCCCATACACTGCCGCTAAATAACTGGGTCATCTGCGGCGCGACACCGATGAGGCTACGACGTGCGTCCTCGGCCAACAGGTACGGATCATACCCGACCACGCGCACAGCCCCGTGCCAGGGTGCATAGAGACCACTCAACAAGTTTAGGACGCTGCTTTTGCCTGCGCCCGTCCGCCCCACCAGCGCCACCTGTTCTCCTGCGGCTACGTCGAACGAAAGAGCCTGCAAGACCGGCTGATCGGGTTGATACCCAAAGATGACATTACGCACTTCAATGGCTGGCGCTGTACTCGCCGCGCCAGTCATAGGTCGGGCGTATGGTTGCACCTGCGCCTGTTCCTGTTTGAACTCAACTGCCGTCGGCAGGGCTAGTACGGCAAAGATGCGTTCCAACCCGGAGAGCGCGCTTTGCACCGTCTGCCATTCATCGCCCAACGCCGTAATCGGTTGAAAGAAGCTGCGGAAGAGCAGAACAAACGCGGTGAGCGTACCCAGCGAGATGATCCACGCCTCCAACCACGATCGCGTCCCGATCCAGAGCAGAAAGGCGGTGGCGATGGCAGCTAGCGTACCCATCAGCGGTGGATAGAGCGAGGCGTAGCGAGTGGCGTGATTATAGGCGGTCAACGCCACCCGTAACACTCCCCGAAAACGCACCACAAAACCCTTCTCTTGCCCAAAAGCGCGGATGACTTCCACGCCGCCAAAGGTTTCCTGCAGATGGGTGTTGAGCAACCCTACGGCGTGCCGGTTGGCCCGTTCGGCGTCGCGCACACGGATGCGAAAGAAGTTGGTCACCAACACCAGCGGCGGCACAACCAGCGCGGCGGCCAGCGCCAACAGGGGACTGAGCAGAATCATGGCCCCGGCCACAGTGACCAACCGCACCAAATCGGCCACCAGCTTGGCCACGCCCGAAGAGAAGAGCGTATCCACTGTATCAATATCGGCGGTGCAGCGGCTGATACTATCACCCAGCGGGGTCTGATCATAGTAACTGAGCGGTAAACGCTGCAGGTGATCAAAGAGGCGCACGCGTAAATCATGCAATGCACCCTGCGCCGCCAGTGCAGTCAGATAGTTGGTAAGAAAGCCAAAGAGTTGCACCGCCGCCACCGCCAGCAGATAGAACAGCGCCAGGGTTGCCAGTCCAGCGGCGTTGCGCCGCGCCAGTTGTCCATCGATGACGCGCTGGATAAGCAGTGGCGGCGCCACTTCGGCCAGGGCGCCCAGGAGCACCACCAGCGCCACGCCCAGCAACAGCCACCGCCACGGATGCAGGATGGCAGCGATTTGCGACCAGGCAACGCGTGATGACCCAGCATTCACAGATGCGTTCATCTTGTCACCTTGCCTGGCAGTTGACTCTGCGCACGATAGATGCGGGCATAGAGACCATCTTGCGCCACTAATTGATGATGGGTCCCCTGTTCTACAACCCGCCCTGCCTGGAGCACCACCACTTGATCCGCCTGAGGAAAGACGGCCAGCCGGTGCGAACAGAGGACGATGGTGGCGCGCTGGGCAGGCGGCGCCTGGGGACCAAAGGCGTGGCGTAGCGCCGCAATTAACTGCGCCTCCGTATCCACATCCACCGCCGAAAAGGGATCGTCGAGCACCAGCAGTCCCGGCGTCTGCGTCCCGGCGCTCAACGCACGCGCCAGGGCGATACGCTGGCGCTGTCCGCCAGAGACGCGCACCCCCAGCTCCCCGATAGCCGTCTCCAGCCCGGCGGGGAAGCTGTGCAGATCGGGCGTCAGGGCAGCCAGTTCGACAGCGTGCGCGATGCGCTCTGTCGCAATCGGCGCACCAAAGGTGATGTTGTCGCACACCGTGCCGGAAAAGAGGTGCGGTTCCTGGGGCAGATAGCCGATACGGACAGCACGCTCGGCGGCGGGAATTTCGCACAAGGGGCGACCGCCCAGTAGGATGCTACCTTCGCTCA
>JAPKMW010000128.1 GCA_026645575.1 Caldilineaceae bacterium | reverse complement strand
CATCTATCTTAATTTCCTTTTAGGCAGACCGCTCCTGGCCATTAAGGAACTCTTTGCCTAATTTCGCATAATCGGTTAGGTATTAGATATTAGGTATTAGATATTAGGTATTAGATATTAGGTATTGGGTATTAGGCACGAGAATTTGTATCATCAATGAGCAAAGAATGCTTTAAGAATTGAATATCTTGCTCAGTAAAAAGCTCGTCTACATCAGAATCTTCTGTAGTAGTTGTGTAAAGTACAGAACTTTCTCGCAGTGTTTTGCCTTTTGGCGGTGGTGTTCGTTGGTCTTTAATCACTTTGGCAAAAGAGTTTAATTCCAGCGCTAGATCACTTAAGCTTTCAGCGTACTGCTCCGCAGCACCTTTAGGGACAAACTGACGTGCAAGGCTACGATTCACCCAGTATTTGGCCTCAAATAGGCTTCCACGTGCATAGTAGAGAAACTGTAATTTTTCACCAAAATGATAACGCCCAAAACTTTCAGCGATATTTGCACCAATTGAGTCTGTCGCCCGGACTAACTGTCCACCAACCGTATCGCGAGCGAAAACATCCCACTTTAAAACTGTATGCCAAACATCATCTGCAAGCCCCTCAGCAGGGCGAAGCACCCTCAGATCATCGAATAAAAGCGCCATAATCCCCTTTCATTCAGCTTCTTCATATCTACTATCAGTAGTACACCGTCTTAAGTCCACGTCCCAAGTCATCGCTGAGGCCATTGCGGTCTACTGAATAGCCAATACCCAATATTTAATATCCATACTGCTCGGCAAAGGCGAACAGTGCTTCTTCAAAAATCTGCATCGGCGGACGGACGAGACCAGCACCTACCTGGCCGACACCAGCATTTTTGTGAGCGATGCCTGTGTTGATACGTGGGGTAATGCCCATTTCAACAACCTTGCGTAGATCAACGCCAGTGGGCGTACCACGGAAATCAAGCGCCGGAATGGTAAAGGTCTTATGTTCGGCAAAGGTGATCTCGTACATCTCCATTGTGGCGTTAATGGCGTCGCTGGGCTTGCCGCTGACAAAGGTGACAATGGCTGGTGCGGCGGCCATGGCAAAGCCGCCAATACCGGCGGTTTCGGTGATGGTGCTATCACCAATGTCCCGATTGGCATCGGCCAAACTAAAGCCGGGGAAGTAGAGGCCATCCGGCACCTGGGAAGGCGCCGTAAACCAGCGGTCGCCCAGGCCACTGACGCGAATGCCAAAGTCAGTGCCGTTGCGCGCCATGGTTGAGACAATCGTGCTGCCTTCGACGCCGTGAGCCGCATCACACATGGCTTTGCAGGCGGCCATCACCGGGTTGAGGACGCTGAGGGCGTTGTCACCCAAAAACTTGAGCACTTCTGCGGCAACATCCCCATTCGGCGCGACTTTGGCAATAAAGGGCGCCAGGTTTTTGGTGTAGAGAATTGAGCCGGCTTTGTTGCGGTTGTGGCCTTCGTCGCCCATGTGAAGTGCCTCGGCCAGCAGGGCGCGAATATCCATGCCGCCGCTCGCTTCCAAGGCATCTTTTAACACCGCCGCCAGGGTTGTGTTCATCCAGCGAAGGCGCGCCTGCACATCTTCTTGATAGGCCCCATAGCGCAGCACCTTGCCATAACCTTCGTTGAGGTTGGAAAATGCGCGATTGCCGTGCGTCTGGTTCTCGACAATATAAACCGCCATCGACGCCGAGGTCACGCCGGCCATCGGTCCCACAGCGGCATGGTGGTGACACGGCGCAAAGTCGATTTCGCCGGAAACGGCTAAGGCTTCGGCTTCTTCGGCGCTCTTCGCCTTGCCTTCAAAGATAAGCGCACCAATGATCGCCCCCTTCAGCGGGCCGGACATACGCTCCCAAGTGATGGGCGGACCGGCATGGAGAATCAGATTCGGACGCATCCCCGGAATGACATCGATGGCCTTGCCCAGCCCAACCAGAACAGGACGGGCTTCCATCATACGGGTGACGGCAGTGGTATTAGCAGAGTCAATATCGATAGCCATAAGTAATATCTACCTTTTCGTGTTTTGTTGATTTGCGCCGGCTTATGGGCGCTATGGCAAAAGTATAACCACATTGGCCGCATCGCTAGCGTTCCTGCTGCCACGCCGCCAATGTTGCCAACGCCTCGTCCAGTGGCATGACCTTGGCGGCAAAGGGACCAGTTTCTAAATCAAGCCCATCTTGCACTACCGCCAAAACAGCGAGCATTCTTGCGGCAATGCGGGCTTGATCCGCAGCTTGATAGCGTTGAAACCTTTTCGGTCGTATAGCCCATTGGCAAGAGCCGAGCCTTCAATGTCTTGCTGATGTCACCAATGTGCGCGCTGTGAAAGTCCGACCAACCACCTACCGCTTGCCAATGGCTATGCAAGTGAGCGTTGATCCCCCAATATTGATTTTTGACGGAACGTATCGCAGCCATTCCTTGTCTCGCCCTTTCCCTGGCTCAACCTCGCTCGGCGAGGATTACCCCACACAACGGCGCCTTCTGATCAGGTCACAGGTCATCAATCACTGCGCTTTGTACTCTTCATCCGCGCCAGAATGCCAGCCAACCGCTCATTCCCACCCGCTGGCGGTCGCCAATCGACCTGGATGACCGGCGCCCCCTGGTCGGTGAGACTGGCCGTAAATGATTCCAGTCCAACGTTGATCGCCGCCAAAGGCTGTTGGAGAACAGTCAAATCAACTGGCTTGCCGCCACTGGCCGGCGCCAACGCCTGCACCAGCTCCCCAGCCCGGCGCACAGCGATTTCATTGTTAAATTCAACCAACACCCCGGCCGCTTCTAGTTGCTCCACTTGCGCGTCCAAGTTTTGCGGATCGGCATCCGTCCCGACGACAACGGCGATCACTGCCAGGTGGCGACCGGCGTCCTCGGCGGCGACGATTGCTTCGGCAATGGCCGGGGCGAGTTCGCTAGCCGGATCAGGATGGGCGCCATCGCCGAGGACGACATCCAGCAGAATCACGGCGGTTTCGGGATCAGCGGCTTCTTGCTGCAAGCATTTGATGCGCAATTCGTGATCCAACATCGGATGCAACCGCCCGACCGTAAATTCGTCTTCCCCCAAGTCAACAATCGTGTGACCCTGGCTGACGGTCGATTTCTCCAATTTGAAGCGTTTGTCTAACGGCGCATTGGCATAGACAGCCGGCAAATACTCTTGCAACAACAACTGCGCTTCATAAGCCAATGTACCGCCGGAGAAGAGGCCGCGTAGATATTTTTGCGTGGGGGCAAATGGGCCAGAGACTGGAGACTGGAGATTGAGAGATTGAGAGATTTCAAAACCCGCCAATTCGACCGCCAGTTCGGCGGCTTCGTCGAGCGTTTTGACAAAGTAGACATTGCCGCGTTGTGTTTCGGCAGGACGATAGCCGATAAAGTCGATCACCACTGGCTTGTTCACGCAACCCGCAGCCCGCAACAACTCATCCACGACCTGGGCTGCCGGCGGTTTGGAGATCAGTACAATGACCTTCGTCTCAGGATCACGCGCCAGCAGCTCGAGCGATTGACGAGCCGTCACGGCGCCCACCTTTTCGGACAGATCGCGGCCACCGGTGCCAAGCGCGTGGGTGATGCCACCCCCCAGTTGATGAATGCGCGCCGTCACCTGTTGCAACCCCGTCCCCGACGCGCCGACAACACCAATGGCCCCTCGTCGCACGCGGTTGGCGAAGCCCAACCCGACGCCATTGACAATCGCAGTGCCGCAATCCGGCCCCATCACCAGCAAGCCTTGTTGCGCGGCTCGTTGCTTAAGGGCAATTTCATCGTCGAGGCTAACATTATCGCTGTAGAGAAAGACATGCTTGCCCAAACGCAACGCCTCTTGCGCCACGCCGGCGGCATAGCGGCCTGGTGTAGAAACCAATACCCACTGGGCGGCCGGCAGCAGTTGCGTCGCCGCTTCCAGGCTCTTGGGGCGATAGCCATTGGTACTATCACTGCTGCTACGACGGGTCAAGAGTGAATCAATTTGACCAATGGCGTTCTGTGCCGCGTCATTCGATTCGGCGCGCACCACAATGACCAGATCATCGGCTTTGGCGGCTGTCACCGCGGCGGTGGTCAGGTTGCTTTGGGCCAGCACATCCTTGTTGGCTTCCGTTCCCATGACGGCGCCGGCTTCCTGGACACCCGGCAGCGCCGTAAGGGCGCGTTGTAATTGCATCAAAACCACCGAATCATAGTAAGCGCCAGGCCGAACTTGAGCAAGAACCATGAGGATTTTCCATCTTCTATGTGCGCACGCGCAGGCTGATGTAAGTTTGGCTAAGAAGTGTACCATCAAATGCGCTAGAAATGAAGTGCAAGAGGGCAGCGCGTACAGTTTCAGTTGTCCGCAGTTGGGTAACCATCTAGCCCAGAGTCAGGTTGTTGCGATCTCATCTGCGTTGCGGTCTACTGATGTTGCCTATTGACACTGAGTTAATCTCATGTTACCATTAAACAAACGAACGTTCGTTCATTTTTATTAAACTTAGGCAGTGCGGAAAGTTGGCTTGCAATGGATAAAGGCAGCAAAGGACAACAAACCAGAGAACGTTTGTTGGAGGCGGCATTGCAACAGTTTGTCGCCCATGGCTATCATGGCGCGTCCATGCGCCAAATTGCCGAGAGTGCGGGTCTGGCGTTGGGGGGGATCTACAACCATTTCAGCAGCAAGGAAGAAATTTTAAAGGCCGTGATTCTTACGCACCATCCGATCAACCTGATCTTACCGGCCCTGGCGCAAAGCGAAGGCGAAACGCTGGAAGCATTCTTGCACAGCGCAGCCAGTCAGATGCTCACGGTACTCAACAACCGACCAGAGTTGTTCAAAGTGTTTATGATCGAGCTATCAGAGTTTGAAGGGGCGCACATGCCGGTCTTCTTTGAGGTGATCGGACCGAAAGCGCTGGCCTTTGTCGAACGGCTTCGTTCGTTAGATGAACGCTTGCGCCCCCTGCCGCCACTGACGATCATCCGCCTTGTGTTGGGTACGCTTCTTGGCTTTTATATTAGCGGCACCCTCCTCAGCCGGTTGCCGGCGCCCCATGGGCAGCAAATCGGCACCGTCGATGATCTGGTAACAATGCTGGTGCATGGACTGCTCCAAGGTGGAGATAAGGCGTAAGAGCTTATCCGAGAATTCGGTTGTAGCCCAGCGGGAACAGAAAATTTTCGGATCAATAGTAAGGAAAAAACAATGACTACACAACTGGCGACAGAATCCAGGGTTGGACAATTACATGGCGTCGTTCCCCTAGATGACAACAGGGTGACGTTGGCGCAGGTCGGCGGCAAAGGGGCGAATCTGGCGAAATTGGCGCAGGCTGGCTTTCCAGTGCCGGGCGGGTTTCTGATCACCACTCAAGCCTATCAGGAATTTGTTCAGGCTAATCATCTGGCAGATGTGATTCAAAGCACCTTGCAAGGCGCCAAACTGGACGATCCGATTGCACTGGAAGCGCATTCGGCAGAAATTCGGCAACGGTTCCGTGACGGCATCATGCCGGTGGTCCTCGCAGACATCATTCGCGCCACCTATCAACAGCTAGGGCAGCCGGCGGTGGCCGTCCGTTCTTCGGCCACGGCAGAGGATCTACCGGAAATGTCCTTTGCCGGTCAGCAGGATACCTATCTCAATATCATTGGCGAAGATGCGTTGTTGCAAGCGGTGGTTAACTGTTGGGGCAGTTTGTGGACGGCCCGCGCCATTGGCTATCGCAGTCGGAACAGCATTGCCCAGGATGAGGTGGCGCTTTCCGTTGTTGTACAGGAGATGGTGCAGAGTGAAGCGTCGGGCGTCCTCTTTACCGCCAATCCTCTAACCGGCAACCGTAATGAAACGGTGATTGATGCCACACTGGGGCTAGGTGAAGCGCTCGTTTCCGGGCAGGTGGAGCCGGATCACTACATCGTTGATAGTCGCAGTGGGCGTATTTTACAGAAAACGCTGGGCGCCAAAGCGCTGACCATCCGTGGACAAGCCGGTGGTGGCACCGTGACAGATCACACGGACGCGTCCAGCCGCCAGGCATTACCGGATCAGGTCATTGAGGCTGTGACCAAGTTGGGGCAACAGGTAGCCGAGCTTTATGGCATTCCGCAAGACATTGAATGGGGCTGGGCGGAGGGGAAGTTATATTTGCTCCAGGCACGACCGATTACCTCTCTCTATCCCATACCGAAAACGGATTTCCCGGAACCGTTGCAAGCCTACTTCTCCTTTGGCGCCATTCAAGGTATGTTGGACCCCCTAACGCCACTGGGACAGGATGCCATTCGCCTGATCTTTGCCGGCGGGGCTCGGCTCTATGGTTTAGATTACACGTTGGAAACCCAGCCGCTCCTCGTAACAGCCGGTGAGCGCCTCTGGGTGCGCATGACCCTGGTGCTACGCAATCGCTTGGGGCGCAAAATCATCCGTAAGGTATTAGGAGTCATTGAGCCAAGCATCGGGCAGGCGGTCGAACAATTGTTGACCGAACCAGACCTGGCAAACGCTGGCTTGCCCCAACGGACAACCGCCCTGCGCATTGGTCGATTTGTCCGCTCACTCCTGCCAACGCTACTCCGCACCATGTGCTCACCCGATGCCGAACGGGTGGCAGTTCAACGGTTGCTGGAAAGAACGCTGGCACAGTTTCAGGCCAAAATGAATGCCGCCAAGAGCCTAAGCGAGCGGGTGGCGCTGCTCGAAGCGTTCATCCAAACCGGCTTTCAATTTGCCGTGCCGCAGTTCATCCCGCGCATAGCGCCCGGCTTGATTGCCATGAACCGTTTAATTGCCTGGGCCGATGCCACCCTGCCAGCGACCAACAATGGTCACCGCCGTGCCCTGGAAATTGCCCGTGGGTTGCCCAACAATGTCACCACGGAGATGGATTTGATGCTCTGGCAAACGGCGCAGACCATTCGTGGCGATCAAAACGCGCTGGCGTTCATGCAACAACAGGAGGCAGCATTGCTGGCGGAACAATACCTAGCAGGGCGCTTACCCCATGTGGCCCAGCGCGCCGTAGATGCTTTTCTTGCCCAATATGGGATGCGTGGTCTGGCCGAGATCGATTTTGGACGACCCCGCTGGCGCGAAAACCCCAGCCAAGTGATGCAGATGATCCAGAGTTATCTGCGGATTACCGATCCCGCCCAATCGCCGGCCGCCGTTTTTGCACGGGGTGAGGCGGCGGCGCAACGGGTAATCGACGACCTGGCAGCGGCTGTCCGCCGCCAACCGAATGGTGCAATCAAGGCGCGATTGGTGTACGCCCTGGCGCAACGGATGCGCGCCTTGGCAGGTCTACGCGAAAGTCCTAAATTTTTTATTATCAACTTGTTTGGGATTGTACGTGAAGGATTACTGCAAAGCGGTCAGGAGTTGGTTGCGCAAGGGGTGCTGCACCGTCCTGATGATTTGATGTTCCTACATCTGAAGGAGTTACAAGCCCTGGCCGCCGGCTATCTCATCAATTGGAAAGCGCTTGTTGCCGAACGGCGCGCAATCTATGACCGCGAAAAGCTGCGCAACCAGATTCCGCGCGTCCTCCTAAGCGATGGGCGGTCCTTCTATGAAGGGCTGCGTTCTACTAACGGCGATCGCGATGGAGTTATTACCGGCAGTCCGGTCTCCCCCGGTGTGGTGGAAGGCACGGTCCATGTCGTCTTTGATCCCCATGACGCCCAACTGGCCCCCGGTGAAATTCTCGTCTGTCCTGGCACCGACCCGGCCTGGACGCCTCTTTTCCTGGCAGCCGGTGGGCTGGTCATGGAAGTCGGCGGCTTGATGACGCACGGCTCCGTTGTGGCGCGCGAATATGGCATTCCAGCGGTGGTTGGTGTCCATGAAGCAACAAGTCGGCTTAAGACCGGTCAGCGCATTCGGGTGGACGGGTCGAGTGGGGAGATTGAGTTGGTCGATGGGTCTGACGCATCGGTTCTTGCGTGATCAAAGCACCAGTGGCAAAATAAAGAAAACCAGTTGAAATTAGGGAATTCAGGAGATTCAGTCATGAGTTTGACGACAGCACAGCAAGCTAATTCAGCGGTTGCGGGCGACTTCACCGGTGATTGGGCGCTGGGATGGCGCTATGAACCTGTGCGCACAGCCAACGGTCAAACCGAATTGGTGCGAATTCCCCTAACCCCCGAAGAAGCCTTACATCCACAAGAAGGATACGTTATGCAGATTCGCACTGACCATGACCGTATCAGTGACGATCTCTATGATATGTTGCGGCCCTATGTGGAAGCGCAAGACGATGTCGCCGTGTTTCACGATCTGGTTTTCGAATGGGGTCACCCGGAAGTCAAACCCTACGCACCCGATATTGCGGTGATCCCACAGGTGCAGAAGCGTGACCAGAATCGCAGTCAATTTGTGATTGAGCAAGAAGGAACGCGCCCGGCGTTGATCATCGAAGTAGTCTCGCCCCGCTCGCGCGAAGCGGATCGTGTGACAAAGGTGCGCGATTATGCACGGGTTGGCGTACAAGAGTATGTCTATATCGACCAGCGCACTTATAAAGGCGCCATCATCTGGGAAGTGGTTGGTTTCCGGTTACAAGACGGTGTCTACCTGCCGATACTCACCGATGAAGATGGCGCACTTTATCTGGCAACGCTCAACCTACGCATTGGCATTGAAGATGGCAAAGTCTGGTTGGAAGATGGCGCCACTGGTGAAAACCTGCTCACCAACCTAGAGGCGCAACGCGCCCGCCGGGTTGCCGAAGAACGGGCCAATGTCGCAGAGGCGCAAGCCGTAGCCGAAGCCGAAGCGCGACGAGCAGCCGAAGCACGCGCTGCCGAAGCCGAAGCGCGCTTGGCCGCACTCGAAGCACACTTCCGCGCCCAGCAAGAGCAAAACAACAAAGCCTAGCCGTATGAGAGAGGAATGAGAGAATGCCGCGAGAGTTTATTGCGTTGGGGAAAGAACAGGTCGCTTTTCACGAGTACGATAGCCCCACCTTACAGCCCAACCAGATTCGGGTGCGCAGCCGTTTTGCCGCGGCTAAACATGGCACCGAAATGGCCGTCTACAAAGGGTATGCCGCCCCACGCGGGCGCTATGACCCGGAGTATCAGCTTTTTCGGGCGGAAGAAAGTGGCGTGCGCTACCCGTCTGCGCTAGGGAATATCTGTGTTGGCGACGTGATTGAGGTCGGCGCCGAGGTGCAACAGATCCAACTGGGTGATCAGGTCTTTCGTCATGCGCCCTTTCGCGAAGAACATGTCTGGGCGGCGGATAGTGTGCGCCGGCTACCGGATGGGGTGCCCTGGCAAGCGGCGGTCTGTCTTGATCCAACCGATTTCGCGCTGGGTGCATTACGCGATGGCAATGTGCGGATTGGTGACACAGTTGCGATCTTTGGCATGGGCGCCATTGGCTTGCTTGCCATTCAACTGGCGAAATTGGCCGGCGCTTACCCGGTGATTGCCGTCGACCCGCTGGAGAACCGACGGAACGCCGCCGTGGTTTGTGGCGCGGACATGGTCATTGACCCTTCTGCTCAGGATGCCGGTTTGCTCATCAAACAGACGACCAATAAACGCGGCGCCGATGTTTGTATTGAATACAGCGGTCATTACCTGGCGCTGCAAGTCGCCCTGCGTAGCGTCGCCTACCTGGGGACCGTCGTCGCCGGCGCCTGGCCTAGCGCTTATCCGGCTGGTCTAGATTTTGGCGCCGAGGCACACATGAACCGCCCGAAGATTATCTTTTCGCGCGCCTGTAGCGAACCCAATCCCGATTATCCGAATTGGGATGAAAAGCGGCTCTTTGCTGTCTGCTGGCGACTACTGTGTGAAGGCAAATTGAATGCGGAACCAGTGGTCGATCCAGTTGTGAACTTTAACGATTTACTGGTAGAGTATCCTAAGATCGCGACCCACCCCCAAGAGAATATCAAACTCGGCGTCCGCTTCCCAATTAATTAACCAAAGTAGGACAGTAAAACAGTAAGACAGTAAGACAGTGCCCCAACGAAGACCGACTGTCCCACTGACTTACTGACCTACTGACCCACTGACCACAACGGAGGAACCCATGAAACTGGGTGCAAATTCAGTACTCTTCGGCGGGTATGACATGGAGACCGCCTTCAAACAAATTGCCCTAGCCGGCTATGACGGTATTGAAATTTCCGCCATCGACGGCATGAGCCAACATCTGGTGCTCGACCGTTGGCAGGAGATCGCCCCGACGATTAAGCAATTGGCGCAAACCTACAACCTGGAATTATTAGCGATGGAACAACCCTCGCGCGACCTGGCGAAGATGGAGAAAGCCATGCAAGCGGCAGTAGAAATCGGCATTCCGATTGTCAACTGTGGTCCTGGCGGCAAGACCGATGATCCCAGCACGTTGCAACAGACCCTGGATGAATTGGGGACGCTGGCGACAATGGCGGAAAAATATGGCATCACCCTTTGTGTCAAAGCCCATGTCGGCGCAGCGGTCTATAACACACCGACAACCCTGAAGGTGATGGAGGCCATTACCTCGCCCAACTTTGGCATCGACATGGATCCGTCCCATATCTATCGCGCCAACGAAAATCCGGTGGAAGCGATTGCGGCGGTCATCTCACGGGTCAAGCATGTCCACATTCGTGACTGCAAGGGACGCCAGCAAGGGCCGGGCAAACCGGAGATGCAAGCCAATGGCCGTGGTGACATCGATCTAGTCGGCTATATTCGCGTCCTCCATGAAAACGGCTACAATGGCCCGCTCAACCTGGAAATCATCGGCGCCAAAGAGTACAGCCTGGAACAGTGCTGCATCATCGCCGCCGAATCACGCGGTCACATGCAGGCTTGTTTGCAAGCGTGTGGGGCGCGGTAAAGGTTATAACGCGACACACTGCTCTGCGCGAGTCCGTGACTCGCAACGGGCTAGGGCGAGTCACGGACTCGCGCAGAGCAGAATGTAATATTTTTATGGGTCCTAAAACGTTATACGCCATCACCCATCACCTTTTATTTCTGTGATGAGTGGGTGATGGGTCTGTCCTATGGTTGCATAAGACGGAACGACTTGGCGATCATGGCAAAGGTTTGAGCGTAGCTTTCCGCCTGTGCGCTGGTCGTCGTAAAGGTGAGGTCGTAGACAGTCTGCGCTTGCATAATGAGATAAGTGGTAACGGCTAGTTCGCCATTGACCCCGTTCATTTTATAGCTTAACGCAACAATTTTCCCGGCGGGCAGCGAGCCGGGGGCCACTGAGACAGGCGCCGTTAGTGCGAACTTTTCCTGCACCTGCTTAGCGGTCAATTGGCCGTAGAAGTCGAGCGTGATGCCTTTCGGCAATGGCTGTCGTAGCAGGCTCACATTGGTGGCAAAGCCGGCGTCCAGGATAGCGGGAGAAAGTTCGGCAGCGAAGAAGGTGAAGCGCGCATTAGCAATGCTTTGAAACTGCTCTTCCACCAACGCGGCGGCCTGTGGATTGGCGCCGGCAAAAGCGCTCAGACTGCTGGTCATCCGGTCGGCGCTGAGATCCACCGGTTGCCACTCGCGTGGCAAGGTAATGGCAAAGCCTTGTTCACTGAATTCATAGCGCACACCGTTGGGGTCGTCAGACTGGGTAAAGACCGGCGGCGTCAGCGGGATATTGAGCGAAACGGGGCGCACCTGCGTTGTCATCTTTGGCCCCAGATTCTCGATACTGGCCGCAGCGAGCGCCGGCACCTGAAGCGCCGTGCCATTTTGTGGCAGTGCTACGGCTTCCTCCACGTTGGCCAGTTCCGCAAAGACCCAGGCCATTTGGTTATCGACGCAACAGACCTGATACCAGTCACCGGCGCCATTTTGGTCCACAAAGTCAAATTGTGTGCCGGCGGAGACGGTGCGTAAAATCTGTGCATCCGTACCAGGTTGGCTACGCAGATTAACGGAGGGGCCAGTGATCGTCACCGCACGACGCGCCGGCGCCGATTGGGCCGGTTGAGCCAGGGTAATTGGTTCTTCAACCACAGCCGGGAGCGGTTCGCTAGCTTCCTCTGTTGGTGTGGCGTCGACTTCAAGCACTGGTGGCGTCGGCGTTGGCAGTAGGGTCTGTGCCGTTTCGGCGACGCTTTCTGTTTCGGCCGGGGCGCTCTCGCCCATGCCAAAGACACCCATGACGGCGTCACAGCCGGTTGTGCTCATTGTCAGCATACTGGCCAGTGTAAGGGTGGCGATACGGGTCAGCATTGGTTTTAGGTTCATACACGCTCCTTGTAGCCTGTTGCTTTCTGTGAACAGGTACACAAATTCAATGGTCTCTGTACCCTGTAGCATACCGTACCCTTACTTTATTTGTGATTACAGCTTACTGTCGATTAATCATGGAAACCGAATTACGCACTTTGATTCAAACCATTCATGACAGCCCGGCGCAACTAGTATTGATCGTAGCCGGGGCCGGGCATAGCGCCCTCAGCCATTTACTGGATGTGGCCGGCGCCAGTCGCACCTTGCTGGAAGCGCTTGTTCCTTACAGTCAAACTAGCTTTGATGAATTTCTCACTCGGCAACCGGACCAGTATGTGGCAGCTTCGACGGCGCGCCTCTTAGCCGGACGCGCCTATACCCGCGCCCAGCAATTGAACCTTACCGACAAACCGGTCTTTGGCATTGCCTGTACAGCCGCTATCGCCACCGACCGGCCCAAGCGCGGCGACCATCGCGCCCATGTCGCCCGTTGGCAAACCGATGGGGTTATACAATATGAGTTAGTGATGGAAAAAGGGGCACGCACACGGGCGGAAGAAGAGGCGCTGGTCAGCCAGTTAATTTTACAAGCCATCGCTGAGGGTTGTGGCGTGGCAGCAACCCTACCATTGGCGCTGCGTCCGGCGGATCAGCTTACGTGCGAGACATATCGTTATCAAGACGCAGCCCAGGCACTGACGACCGGCGCCAGTCATTACTTCGGCATTACAGCAGATGGCCTGCCCTACCCAACGGCCACACCGCCACCGGTTATTCTTTCCGGTTCGTTTAACCCGCTCCACCAGGGGCATCTGGGCATGGCGCAGGCAGCGGAAACGCTGCTCGACCAGCCGGTCGCCTTTGAGCTATCGGCGGTGAATGTCGATAAACCGCCCTTGCCTGCGGATCTGATTCTGGCGCGGGCCGGTCAGTTTGCCGGTCGCTACCCGGTTCTCGTTAGTGACGCGCCGACTTATATTGGGAAAGCGCGGCTTTATCCGGGCGCTACCTTTGTCGTTGGCTATGACACTGCGGTGCGGATCTTTGCGCCCCGCTATTATGAGAATAGTGTGGAAAAGATGATGGTCGGGCTGGCGGAGATCGAAACAGTGGGCTGTCGCTTTCTGGTCGCTGGCCGGTTAGATGAACAGGGAATTTTTCGCAGTTTAGCCGATGTCGAAGTGCCGGCCCAGTTTGCCCATCTCTTCACGGCCATCCCCGAAACGCTCTTCCGTAGCGACATCTCTTCAACCAACTTGCGCACCTCTGGGCAGCGCGGCAGTCGGTAACAAGCGCATTGATTGCGCGACTTCGTAGTTTGGGTAGCCTAGATCATACAAGACGCCCGTAATCTCGTCATGCACCTGTTTGACGGTAAGATAGCCGGTCTGAAAGAGCAAGGCCAAGACGCTGATGTTATCGACATCGGCGCGCTCCATCAAGGTCGAGTCGGCGCTAATGCGCTCAAGTTCGTCGGCCGGCACCTGATTTTGCCGCAACAATTTGATCAAGAAGGTCGGCGTGCCGGTGGCGAACCAATGGTTGGCAAAGCATTGTTGGTCGAGAAAAATCAGAGTGGAATAGGGAACATAGACACGATTGACGCCATCCCAAGAATAACCGTTATACCTTTGCGCAACTTTGCGTTCTTCACGCTCTTGGCGGTGATCAAGCGCTTTCGCAACAAACACTTACCTACAGCGCAGCAAGGGTTGCATCATGCGGAAAAGTGGTATAGGTAGTCAAGTCGATGACGCGACCGGTGCGCGCCCATGCCAACTGACCTGTTTCTGCCGGCAAGCCGTTTATTTCGTAACAAGTCATGAGCGCTTCCTGAAAGCCTCTGGCCCAGGTTAGCTCACCTTGTTGTTGAATTAACGCTGCTGGTAAGCGTTGAATGGTTGGCATCGACTCATGCATCCCATTGACGGCGCGGACATGGGCGGTCGCCGCCAGCAGATCACAGGCGACAGGCGCGCCAGTGCGGACGGCATTAGCGCTCTGCCAGAGCTTGCGCGCTTCTTCGGCAAAGGGGTGACCATAACTTTGGGTATGGCCCGTTTTGAAGTGAGCCACAATCTCGTCGGGGCTGCTTTGGCTGCCGCCATTGGTGCTGTAGGTGACAATGGCGTCGTCAAATTCCAGGTGAAAGCGTGGCCCGACCGTTTCGGCAATTGCGTGGGCGGCGTAATAGAGGATCTCGACGCCGTTGACCGTCATACAGCGCAGGACGGCGGTATCGCAATTTTGGATCAAGTTAGCTTGATAAAGTTCAGCTTGCACTGTCTGCGGTTGGGCGCTGCTCTCCCGGCGGTCGCCCAGGAGGTAGAAGAGATTGTGCAGATAGTGGGCTGTGGCATTGCTTACCGGACTATCCAAGACCCAATGCCCATCAGGCATTCGTAACCGACCGGCCCAGTTGTTACGTGCATAGTAGGCAGCAGTGCGCGGCCAAAGAACGATTGACTTAAAACGACGGGGCGCGCCAAAACGCCCGGCGAGAATATCGGCTTTCAGGGCTTGAATTGCCGCTGAAAAGGACCACTGATAACCCACCGCAACAAAGCGCTCTGCCTGTTGCTGAGCGGCCAGCAATTGGTTGGCTTCCTATACGGTCGCACAGAGTGGCTTTTCACAGAGAACATTAGCGCCATAGGTCAGAGCGGTTTGGGTGTATCGCGTATGAAAGTGAATCGGCGCCGCAATTACAACCAGTTGAACGGCTTCACGTTGCAACAAAGTTGCCAGGTCATCATAGAGCGGAACCTGCGCACTGTGCAACTGGGTTGCCAGCGCACTTCCTTGTATGGTCGGATCGACAACACCGACTAACTTAACCTGATGATTAGTTGCTTCGGTTGCCAGGGTGCGCAAATAAAAATCCCCATAGCCGCCCACTCCAACCAGCGCTACCGTCACCATTTCGCTCACCCTCCTTACCAATGAATCATTCGCCACTTGCTATGAATGGTTTACTAAGTATTCATCCGAAAATTCGGTTGTAGCCCAGCGGAAACAGAGAATTTTCGGATAAGTTCTAAATGTCAAGCTGCCCATTGTCCATCAACCAACGCACCGCTTCTTGTACCCCTTGTAAGGAACTGTAGCGCGGCCGGTAATCGAGCAGCCGTTGCGCTTTGGCAATGCTACAGTTTGGACTATGCGCAATGTGATCCCAAGTGGCTCGCGCTTCATCGGCGCTGACGGTTTGGCGCCAAGCTTCCCACGGGAGATAGGTCAGGTTAGCAGGTTGCCCAAACCACGCAGCCATCGCCTCAGCATAGCCACGCAAGGTGAGGGCCGCTGGGGAAACAACATGAAAACTTTCGCCCAGCGCCGTGCTACGATTGGCAATGGCCTGCATAAAAATCTGGGCGACATCATCAGCATGGACATGGTGAACGGTCTCCATGCCGAGGTTGGGGAGCGCAACTTCTTCACCGCGCGCCAGTTGGCCAAAGACGACGGGATTGAAATGGCCCGCCGGGTTTAGTGGCGCCCACCCTGGCCCGACAATGTGACCGGGGTGCAGGAGTGTAGCCGGGAAACCGTTGCGCCGCGCCTCGTTTAACAAATACGTTTCGATGGCTGCTTTGTTGATGCCATAGTCGCCAAAGGGGCGCCGGGGTTGAAGTTCGGTAGTCGGCACTTCGACGCTAGGGCCGTGAATCCAGATCGTGCCACAGTGCAGAAAGTGCTGCACTTGGCCGCGTAATGCTTCGACCAGATGGCGGGCACTCTCTGGGGTAAAGCAGATCATGTCAATCACAATATCCGGCGCTAAAGCACGAATCTGCGCGCCAAAGTTACCGGCGGCTTCGGCGGCGGTGCGGTCGATTTGCACCTGTTGCACCTGTCGCCACGCGCCGTTGGGTTGGTAGGGATCGCGTTGTTGGCGGCTAACATTGATCACTTCATAGCCGGCGGCAACCAGCCGTGGCACCAGATAGGTTCCGACATGGCCGCTTCCACCGATAATGACAACACGCATAGAGTTTCTCCTTGATAGTTGGATGGATCAGTTGGATCCATTATACCATTCCTGGTTGATTACCGCCTATGTCTGCGTGTTTGTGCTGTTCAGGATCAACGAAGTGGCTAAAATCAATATTTTTGTATATGATGCTAACTATCTGTCAACAACCTTGCAATAGGCAATACAACCTTCAGGAAAACGAGCATGAGCTACGGTAGCAGCCGCTTCTATTATGTCAATTACAGCATTCTTCGACACTGCTTGCGGTTAACAATAACCAAAGGAAGCTGGCGGCTATGGCTGATGGTCATTGGCTTTTTGCCACTCTATTTTCTGCACCAGGGGGTGCTGCTGATTTTCCGCCTGCTCGATGAGATCTTCTATGCTGCCTATAAAAAGGTCAAGATTACGGCCCCGGTCTTTGTGATTGCCAATCCGCGCAGCGGCACCACCTATCTCCAACGCCTACTCAGCTTAGAGGAAACGCACTACACCTCGATGCGCTTGTTAGATACGCTCTTTCCAGCAGTCTGTTTTCATAAATGGATGCGCGTGGTTAACAAGGTGGACCGAAAGTGTGGACAGCCCGTCAACCGCCTGCTGGCAAAGTTGGATCATCTCTGTTTTGGCGGCTGGGACGAGATTCATCCGATGGGCTTTACGAAAGCAGAGGAGGATGAAAACTTATTCTTCTTACCCTTCATGAGCGCCGGCGTTTGTCTGCTCTTCCCCTTTGTCGATCAGGTTACAGAGAATCATTTTCTGGATGATTGCCCAGCGGCGACCAGGCAGCAGATGATGGATTTTTACGAAAATTGCCTACAACGCTTTGTCTACGCCACTGGCCCAACCAAAACTTATCTGACCAAAAATGTCTTTAGCAGCGGTCGCATTCAAACCCTGCTGGCGCGCTTTCCGGATGCTAAGGTCATCTACATTGCTCGCCATCCCTATGAAGCGCTGCCTTCGTTTGTGAGCATGTTCAGCGCCATGTACCAACTACATAGCCCGCAACTCCCCTTGACTGCACCGGCCTACCGGGCCTGGGCCGAGATAGGTATGGCCTTCTACCAACATTGCCTGGCGTTGGAGGAAACGGTGGCCGATGACGCCTTCTACACACTCACCTATGAGGCGCTGCTCCATTCGCCAGCAGAAACTGTCATCGCCATTTTTCGCTTTTTCCACTGGCAGCCCACCGAACAGTTCCTACAGCAACTGGGTCAGGAGCAGGCACGCCAAGCCGGGTATCGATCCAAGCATCACTACAGCCTGGAACAATATGGTTTACAGAAAACGGAGATTCACGCGAAGTTGCAGGCAGTCTTTGAGAAGTACCAGTGGACAATCGAGCCATAAACCAGTGAGTCGCTTATAGCGTAGAATCGTGCAAAAGCGTTATTTGTGGTAGAATTAAAGGATGATGCGTGGTCATCTGTCTTGATTGATAAAGGGATTGCTATGACAATCGATGTTATCCTTAAGTTGCCTGACCAGCTTTACGCTCAGGCAAAATATTTGGCAAAACAGCGTCGGCAGAAGCTGGAAAACCTGTTACTTGATGAAATTACAGAAACGATTACGGCCAAAGTAACGGCCACAACACCGCGGGAAGAAGAGGCGCCATTTGAAATAGCGCATGGACCGGATGCGGCCGTTGAACGTGAGCGCAATGCGTACATTAGATTGCACCCATTTCTCAAAAAAAATTTTCTAGGCAAACATGTCGCCATCTATCAAGAGCAACTGATCGATTCTGATGATGACTACGATGCCCTCTATACACGCATTGATGCCCAATATCCTGATGCGTTTATTTGGCTAGATACTGTCACAGCAGAGCCGCTTGAAGTAATCACCCTACGTTCGCCAACCTTTGTAGAAAAGTAATGCTGACATGCTATACACTTATGCGTATGATACAGAGTACATTCCTTCGATGCCTGTCGTCGATTTGCTCATTGGCCGAGCGCATGGTGAGCCGGTTCTACAGCTTACTGCCATTATCGATTCTGGTGCTGATGCGACCATGATTCCAGTGCGTTACCTCAAGCAAATTGCAGCACGTAAAGGAAAGCAAACTCTTGTTCGCTCTTACCTTGGCAAACGGGACTTGGTCGATCGGTACGATATTTCGCTCAAACTTGCCCATTTTACCCTTTCACGACTCTCAGTCATAGGTGTAATTCAGACACAGGAGGCTGTTATTGGGCGTGATCTCCTCAACAGTCTGGTTGTCACGCTAAATGGTCTTGCGAGTTCTGTCGAAATTTCAACCTGAATCTGCAGCTTACTCAAAGCTCATGTGGCTTCATTAGACGACATACGCTGTCTCACCGCCGCGGCATGGGCAAACAGCCCTTCTGCCTCGGCCATCTGCTGGGCGGCGGGGCCAATGGCATGGAGCGCCGCTTCATTCAAGCCGACCACGCTGATCAACTTGACAAAATCATTGACGTTGACCGGGCTGGTAAAGCGCGCCGTGCCGCCCGTGGGCATAACATGACTGGGGCCAGCCACATAATCGCCCAGCACCTCAAAGCTGCGCTCGCCCAGGAAGACGCCGCCGGCATTTTGCACCCGGTCCAGATATTGCTCCGGCTGATCGACCAGCAGACAGAGATGTTCCGGAGCGTAGGTGTTGGCGAGATCAAAGGCTTCGGGTAGATCGCGCGTCACGACAATGCCGCTGCCGCTGGCCAACGATTGCTCCAACTCAGCCGTATCCGGTAGATCCTCCAACTGTTTCATCACCGCCGCCTGCACTTGTTCCGCCACGGCGCGGCTGGGCGTCAACAAGATCGCGCAGGCCAAAATGTGTTCGGCCTGCGCCAGCAGATCCGCCGCCGCCAGGCGTGGATCGACGCTCTCATCCGCAATCACCAGCGTCTCAGTTGGGCCGGGCAGGCCATCAATGCCGACCATGCCAAAGACCTGTCGTTTCGCCAGGGTAGTAAAGATATTGCCCGGCCCACAAATTTTATCGACTTTGCGAATGGTCGCCGTGCCAAAGGCCAACGCGCCAATCGCCTGGGCGCCGCCGCCGACATAGACCGTATCAACACCGGCAAGATCCGCCGCCACCAGCACAGCCGGATGAGGTAAGCCTGTGTCACGCTGGGGCGGGGTAATGACCACCACGTCAGGGACGCCGGCCACGCGCGCCGGAATCGCTGTCATCAAGAGTGAGCTAAAGAGGGGCGCTTGTCCACCAGGAATGTAGATGCCGACGCGGGGAATTGGTCGCACCAACTGCCCCAGCACTCCTTCGGCGTCTGTATGTGACCAGGCCAGGGAAGGTTGGCGACGGTGGAAGCTTTCAATGCGTTGGGCAGCCACCTTCATGGCAGCAACCAGTTCCGCGTCCACCTGTTGATAGGCAGCAGCGATTTGTTTGGCGCTCACCACCAATGTCGTCGGCGTTACCCGGTCCAGCCGTTCGCTCCATTCGACCAGCGCCGTGTCGCCCCGTTGGCGTACATCGGCCAGAATGCGCCGCACCACTTCGTCTGGCCCAATCCGCTCGCCAAAGAGCGCCTCGTTGCGATCCAACATGGTCGCCGGCACATCCCATTCATCCCACGCCGCCCGTCGCAAAATGCTCTGTTGGGCGGTCGGTACATCCATAATGCGCATCAATGTCATAATTCAATTCCAACCTAAACTCAATCGTCTCTATGGGACGGGTAAATGGATCGATAAGCGATTTTACTAATAACGCAATCACGGATCACTACAATCGCGTGTGAAGCCGCAAACTTGGCAGACAATTTTACAATGGCGCTTGATGACAGGCCCATGACACATCCAGCAATAGGTGTCTTCACTGGGTTGGTAGGCATAGGAAGCCGACTCAATATGCGCGACAACGGGTGTATTCAGCGCGCTTGCTGGTTTGACTATGCCTTGCGGCGAATAAAAGACCACATCATGATCTTGCAACTGCCCTTCGACATAGGTGAAGCGCCCGGAAAAGAATGCGTCCACATCCAGCCAGGGAATGAAAATTCGGTCACCCGGCCAAAGCGGTAGATCGAATAGCGTATTGTCGTCAATCCAGGCCAGCACGCCTTCGTCGGAGTCGATCAACTCACCGGTGAACTCGCGTCCGACAAAAAGGAAACAGTACCAATCATCATCATGATTAAACCCTGGAAAGGTGATCAGCCCGCGCAAAACGGGGTTGATCAGGGTTAGCCCACTCTCTTCGCGCACCTCGCGGATGGCGCATGCTTCGGGCGTCTCGCCCGGCAACAACTTGCCACCCAGGCCATTCCACTTGCCGGCGTGCATGTCATTCGCTTTTTTAATGCGGTGCAACATCAACGTCTTGCCCCCCTGCCGCACATAACAGAGGGTTGCCATTTTAACAGCCATAGGTGATATTGGGCATTGGATATTGGGTATTAGAACCTTTGGGCACGACAAAATACCCAATACCTAATATTCAATATCCTGCATTCTAAAATTCTGCCAACTCTTTGGCAATCTGATAAATCTTCTCCGCGCTGGGACGATAGGCGTCTTCCAAGGTTGGGCTGAAGGGGATGGGGACATCCAAGCCGCCCAACCGGCGCACTGGTGCGTCAAGCCATTCAAAGGCTTGATCGGCAATGATCGACGCCACCTCAGCGCCTACCCCCAACAATTGACTAGCCGAATGGACGACTAGCACCTTGCCGGTCTTACGCGCCGTGGTAAGGATCGCTTCAGTGTCCAGCGGTTTCACCGTGCGCAGGTCTAAGACATCGGCCTGAATACCGGCTTCGGCCAGACGCTCTGCCGCGGTCAACGCCTCACGCACTTGGGCGCCATAGGCGATGATCGAAAGGTCGTCGCCGCTGCGGGCCAGATGGGCTTTGCCAATGGGCACCACATAGTCGCCCGGCGGCACATAGCCTTTGAGCGAGCGGTAGAGCGGCTTGGCTTCAAAGTAGATTACCGGGTTGTTATCACGAATGGCAGCAATCATCAAGCCCTTGGCATCGGCAGGGGTGGCCGGCGTCACCACTTTGAGGCCGGGCGCATGAGCAAACCATGCTTCCGGGTTCTGGCTGTGGAAGGGGCCGGAACGCAACCCGCCATCGCTTGGGGCGCGGATAACCCACGGCACGGCGCCCTGCCAGCGGTAAAAGTTGGTGGCGGCGTATTGAACAATGCTGTCAAAGGCGGTGGTGATAAAGTCGGCAAATTGCATCTCGATCACCGGGCGCAACCCCATAAAGGCCATGCCGGTCGCCATGCCGACAAAGCCCAGTTCGGCCATCGGCATGTTCATCACGCGCCGGGCGCCAAATTGCTCTTCAAAACCCTTGGTCACTTTGAACGCGCCGCCAAAGCTGCCGCCAATATCTTCGCCCATGAGCAGGACATTGGGGTCGCGTTCCATCTCTTCGCGCAAGGCTTCGCTGATGGCGGCAATGTAGGTTAACTGGCGGCTTTCGTCACTGCGCACCTCGCCGAGCAGGTGCGCATCATTTTGTGGCTGTTCGGCCTCAGCAAAACCAAAATTAGAACCGGTACTCATGGCGCGTAGACTCCTTCGGTCACGGTGGCGGGATCAGGGAATGGACTGCTTTCGGCGTGCTGGATGGCGTCGGTGATTTCGACGGTGCAGCGCTGCTTGATCTCGTCGATCTCGACCTCATCGGCCACACCATCAGCCATAAGGCGCGTTTCATAGGTAACGACGGGGTCACGCTTTTCCCATTCGGCCAGCAGTTCGCGCGGCACATATTCAGCGCCGTCATGAATGGCATGACCCATCATGCGCATGGTCTTGGCTTCGATTAGCGCCGGGCCACCACCGTTGCGCGCCCGTTCGATATACTCTTTGGTGATGGCGTAGACGGCTTCCACATCGTTGCCATCGACAATCACGCCGGGGATGCCATAGGCGGCAGCGCGGTCAGCAAGGTGTTCGATCTTCATCTGTTGCGACAACGGCGTCGAGTAGGCATACTGATTGTTTTCAACAATCAGTATGTAGGGGGCATGAAGGATCGCCGCCAGGTTAAGCGTTTCATGAAACAAGCCTTCGCTGGTTGATCCGTCGCCGATGTAGGTCATGGCAACCCGCGGCTCGTTGCGATAGAGAAAGCTGACGGCGGCGCCCAAGGCGACAGGCAACGACTGGGGCAGATGGCTGATGAAACCAATCAGGTTGAGGTTCAGGTCGCCGACGCCGTGCATGTTGGCATCCCGCCCGCGACTGACGCCGGTGGCGCGGCCCAGGAGATTACCCATAATGCGCCGGGGCGTCATGCCGCGCAACATGTAGCAGCCGTGGTCGCGGTGCATGGGCGCCACCACATCATCCGGCCCTAAGGCATAGCCGGTGCCGACGCTGATGGCCTCATGGCCCCGTTGGCTAAACATCCCGCCCACGCCTCGCCCCTGTTTCCAGAGGGCGACCGCCATTTCGTCGAGCGTACGCGTGAGTCGCATCCAGTAATAGAGATCCAGCTTCTGGTCGCGCGTCAAACAAGTCTCTGTCATGGTTTCTGATCTTCTGTTGTGGCTTGCATTCGATTATGGGCGATTAGTAAAATCTTTTGTATCACTTCTTCCGTCGCAAGATCGGACGTATCAATGATAACAGCATCTGCGGCAGGACGCAACGGTGAATGCGCCCGTTCGCTGTCTAGCTTGTCCCGTTGTTGCAATTCATCCAGGATTTGGGCGACGGAGACCTTGCGCCCCTTGCGGCGCAATTCACAGTAGCGGCGGCGAGCGCGTTCGGCAATGGTCGCTTCCATATAAATCTTGAGCGGCGCATCAGGCAGGATGACAGTACCGATATCGCGCCCGACCATAACAATGCCGGGGCGTTCGGCGGCGCCGCTGCCATAGTAATGAGCAATGCGTCGCTGTTGCCGGCTCAACGCTTCGCGCACGGCCGGGTAGGCGCTAACAACCGAGACATTGCGATCCACCTCACCGGTGCGAAGCCGGCCGCTAACATCCACCTGATCAATCAGGACATTGACCAGTCGTTCATGCGCCTGTTCGGGGGGCGTCGGGGTGATGTCGATCTGAATGGCCTGGGCCAGGGCGCCGATCACAGCAGCGGCATGTAGATCCAGCCCCCGTTCTAAGGCGGCGTAGGTGACGGCGCGATACATGATCCCCGTATCAAAGTAAAGAAAATTGAGTTGTTGCGCCAACTGATAACCAATCGTGCTTTTACCGGCGGCGGCAGGGCCATCAATCGCAATAATGGCAGGCTGTAACGCACGCAGCGCTGCCATTCCCTCAGCGATTTCATCCGCAGAATAAGTTGATAATTCGTGCATGGTCTTTTTATGGTTTGGGATAGGACTCGAAATTTTACTAATTTTTAGCGATCTTGGGGTCTACCGCGGGGGCGATTCCCTGGTTTTGAGGTGGGTCGCCCCGTAGGTCGGCCAGTTGGTTGGTTGGATCTGCGCCGCGAACCATCAGGCGCGCCCGATCGTGCCGGGCGGGGCGCACTATCCCAGGAGCGCTGGGGGGATGGCCGTTGCTGGCCCGGGAGCGAATTAGCGAAGCCGACTAATGTGCGCAATGCAGCCACTTCACGACCAGTCAGCGGTTTGGCCTCGCGCAACTTTAGATCACCCAACGTCAACGGGCCAATCGCCCAGCGCAGCAGGCGCAGCGTCGGATAGCCGACGGCAGCGGTCATATGGCGAATCTGGCGCTTTTTACCTTCGCGCAAGATGATCTCCAGCCAGACCCCTTCGGTTGGCCCTTTGCTCAGATTTAACGCGGCGGGCAGGGCATCCATCACCCGTACTTGCGCCGGCGCCGTGCGTCCTTCGGGCAAGTCAACGCCGCGGCGCAGTTGGTTGAGCGCCAGGTCGGTCGGCCGTTCACCCACCAACACATAGTAGGTTTTGGTATGTTGAAAGCGGGGGTGGGTCAACTTGTGGGCTAGTTCGCCATCATCGGTCAGGAGAATCAGCCCTTCGCTATGCACATCGAGCCGCCCCACAGGAAAGAGGCGGCGGCTGCCTTCCGGCAATAGATCAGCCACCGTTTCCCGTTCCCCCGGATCACCGCCGATGTCACTGATGACGCCGCGCGGCTTGTGCATCTTGATGTATTGGTGCCGTTCGGGCAGATGCACCGGCTTGCCATCGACCTGAATTTGCACGTTGGTTGGATCAACCTTTGTCCCCAACTCCGTCACTGTCACTCCATTGACCTTCACTCGCCCGGCTGCAATCAACTCTTCACAGGCCCGGCGGCTGGCAACGCCGGCAGCGGCTAAGATTTTTTGTAATCGTTCTTCACGCATAAATTTTCCTTTTTATACGGTTGTTACATTACCAGCGGGTACAGCACCTGCCGACAACCCAACAACCATCCCCCATCATTACTACCCATTATCCGTCAAAAGCCAGCACTTTGCTAGTATCAGTAGAGCGCAACGCTGTTGAGCCTGACTCTGGACTCTGCACTTAGGCGTGCGGACTACTGAGTACATTGTTCACTAAGTTTTTCGGTATTCTCGTAGGGGCATGAAGGGTGGCACGACCAATGGGTTTCGGTATGACCAATTGGTTTGCCACCCTTCGTGCCCGACGCCAAAATCCCAAAAGACTTAATGAACAGTGTACTGAGTATGATTTGTGCATTGCTACCAGAAGCGCAACGGTTGTGAGCCGACAAGTTGATCATCCAGCCACCATTCTAGCATACCCACCGGCATACCGGGCTGCCAGGGTTGCTCTGAATTGGGTAAATGAAGGCGATGAAAACTGCGCAAACGGACTAGATCTTCACGACGCAGAAGCCAGGCGGTTGGCTTGCCCTGGGGTCGCAGATACCAAGTTTTGCCGTCGTCACCATAAAGGCGATTGAGGGCGGTTAGCTCCGCCTGTTGGCCGTCAAACCAGACATAATTGGCGGTGTAGTAGCTGTAGAGCGCCTGCGTATCGGCATAGCGGTCACGACTGTTGAGGACAACGATGAAAACTTGACGGCCATTCTGTTGTAAGCCGGCGACCAGACATTGCCCGGCCTGATCGGTTGTGCCGGTTTTGATGCCGTTGACGCGATTGTCCTGACCAAGCAATTCGTTGGTGGTGAGCAATGGGTGGCCGGCGATCTCAGTCGTGGCAACGGCAACAATCTGGCGGAAGAGCGGATAGCGCCAGAGCAATTGGGTCAGGAGGAGCAGATCGGCGGCGCTACTCGTATGGCCGGCAACATCCAGACCGTGGGGGTTGACAAAATGGCTGGCGGCCAAGCCTAAGGCTTGCGCCCGTTGGTTCATCAACTCCACAAACGCTTTCGACGAACCGGCAACGTGACGCGCCAAGGCTGTCGCCGCATCGTTGCCACTGGGAATCAACATCCCCCAAAGCAACTGTTCCACCGTAAGCGTTTCGCCGGCGCGCAGGGCCATGGTCGCGCCCCCAACCAGGTCGCTCCGCTCAATGGTCACGTCGGCGGTGAGATCAGCCTGCTCTAAGACGAGCAAGGCGGTCATAAGCTTGGTTAAGCTGGCCGGCGGCAAGGCCGTATGAATATTATGGGTGAGCAGCAACTGGTTGGCGTCGAGATCATAGAGGAGATAGGCTTCCGCCGAAAGATCCGGTAATTGACGCGCCGCCGCCAACGGTTGAAGATCACCAACCTTAACCCGCTGGGTGGGAACATAGATACGATCCACCAACTGGGGCGGCCCAAAACCGGTGAGAAAGGGCAACGCCAGTAGACCAAAGCATAAACAGAGCAGGGAGTGAATGCGCACTGGTCGGTTTAGAAAGAGCAGGCTCGACATGGTATCGCTTGGTCAGGTTGGAAATTGGGCTGTTGCCAAGATGAAAACAGCTTTGGTCTTTGTTATACTCGCGGGCAGCACAGCATGTAACCCACTCCTCTTCTAACACTATGCGTAACTACTCAGCCACCCCCTCCTAACCTCCCCCCCGGTAAGGGGAGGAACTGTCGAGCTGACATCTGTTCCCTCCCTTCTCAGGAGAGGGTTAGGGAGGGGTGAGGAGTTACCACTATGCGTCTAATAACACTACGCATCTAAAAAGTGTTACTTGCTGCAAGGCACGGGGGCGCGTTAGTATACATACACCTGCATTTTACTGGTATTTTGTCAATGCGTCAAGCTATTGACGGGAAGGAAGGCTTGATCCACAACAACTAACCTACGCAAGCCGCCGTCAAAAAGATGATTTCTTTACGCTCTATAAACGATTGATCTACTCCTTAAATTTCATACGCTAATCCTTTCTTTTGTGATTCTACAAAGCTGAACGTTGTTTGACTTTCCAATAAGGTCTATCTATAATAACTTTCTTTACCTTAATGAATATTGCGACCTCTAAACCGAGAGGAAATGGGAAATTCATGGCCCACATCCATAGACCGATGCCTCCACCAATAGCAGCCAGGCGGATCATCGTGCTGTTTGCTCTCCCGCTTTTTCTACTATCAACTTTGCTAATCTTAAACCAGAAAAGCAGCAGCGCCGCGCCCGCCGCGCAGATTCGCGCGCACACCGTACAGGGCTTTTTACCCGGCGGCGCCTATGCCCAAATCTGGCTGGGCTTAGAACCAGAATTTGCCGACGCCCAGATTACCGTACTGGCCGAATGGGATCGCCTCTTCCCCGCTAACAACGGACTAAATTTCTTTATTTTTGACGAGCAACAGTTGCGGCGGTTGAGTGAGGAGAACAACTCGTTTAGCGCACTGGCCTTGGCGGCGGGCAGTGCTAACTTTGCCCTTTCCACCCCTGATAATGTTCTTGGCGCCGGCTTCCGGGTCACCGGTTGGGCGTCCTATACGCTTGTGGTGCTGAATGAGTCAACGCAACCGGCCAGCTTCACCCTACGCGTCACCAATGGCTTTGTGACCGATAGCGCCAATCAAGTCACCGTTCTTGACCCATCACAACAAGCAGCGCTGGCACCCGTTAGCACAGCAGCGCCGGTGATGACGCCAACGCCGCTGGTCACGATCACCCCGACGGCAGTAACTACCGGTACAATTCCGTTGTCGGCAACCACAACGCCGCGCCTGACACCCACCAGTTCGCCACTGCCACCCTTACGACCACAGGCGCGCACCAGCTTGGGGCGTAACAAACGTGAACTGACCATCCAGGGAATGCTGACTACACCGAACGTGCAACAACTCGTACGGCTCAAACCATACAAGGCGAATGAGCAATTACTCTTGCGCCTGGCGCTGACTGATGTACCAACGGCGCCACCGGCTGACACAACCGGTCTGAATTTCTGGGTCTTTGATGAGACCGGCTTTCGTCAATACCTGATGGGCGCCGAGCCGGGTACGCTGGCGCTCACAACCGGCAAAGCGGTCTTTCGCAGCACAAGCAACGAACGGGTCGCCGGTTTTCAGGCCGTCGATACGGCGCCCTACACAGTGATCATCTATCACGCGCAGGCAACGCAACCCATTAGCTATACGCTCCGAATCGAGGGGGCGCAGCTCTTGGATAGCTACTATCTGCCATAGTGTCGTAGGTGCGGTTTGTACACACGGCTTTCCCGGAGCCAGTGCGGGTATAAACCACACCTACGATTATCACAACAAACGCATAATTTGCACACCTATCTGTACTTTCAAAAACAGCGGGAGCCTAAGTAAAACCCAGAAAGTAATTAGAAATAGAATTCTGTGTTCACATGAGTAAAAATGCAATTTTATGTCTAAA
>JAPKMW010000127.1 GCA_026645575.1 Caldilineaceae bacterium | reverse complement strand
TTCTTTCAACCCGATTAGTTCGATCACGGCTTGTCAAATTTGACCTCTGGCTCATTTGACCTTATTGAGAGATTGAGCGACTGCTTTGGTCAATCTCTCAATCTCTTTTTCTGCGTTTGCTGAAAGGCATGGGTTGTGGCTAATCAGACGATGTCCGTGCGGCTGGAAAGCGCCCCAGCGGCGCGCAAATGGGGGGCGAGTTGGCAGGAGGAGTGGCGACAGAATCGCCTGGCCTACGGATTGCTCCTGCCTAGCGTTGTGGCGTTTGCGGTCTTTCTGGTCTTTCCGATTGCGAATATGTTTGTCGCCGCTTTCTCGTCGGTAGATACGTTGGGCCGCGCCGTGCAATTTGGCACGCTAGACAACTTTCTCACCCTCCTGCGCGATGACCGGATGCCGATGATCATCCGGCAGACGGCGCTCTTTGGTTTTGGCACGGTGGCATTGACCGTTCTTTTTGCCTTTCCCCTCGCCTTGATCTTGAACACCGAATTCCGCGGGCGTTCATTGGCGAAAGCGCTAATCTTAATCCCGTGGGCCATGCCCTTTGCTGTCTCGGCCATCACCTGGCGCTGGATCTTTCATGGACAAATGGGGTCATTGAACTATTTTCTGAGTGAACTAGGCATTATTCGCGAGTACGTGGCTTGGCTTGGTGATCCGACCCTGGCCTTTGGCGCGGCAATGTTTGTGGAGGTCTGGTCGTCGGTGCCGTTTATGACCATTACATTTCTGGCTGGTCTGCAAGCCATTCCGCCCCATATCTATGACGCCGCCAAGATGGATGGCGCCAGCCCCTGGCGCGAGTTTCTGGATATGACCTTGCCGCAGATGCGCACGGTGATTATGATTGTCACCCTGCTTTCGGTCATCTGGGCCTTTCGCTCCTTTGCCGTGATCTGGATTTTGACGCAGGGTGGGCCGCTCTATCGCACCGATATTGCCGTGACCTATCTCTATAAGCTGGCCTTTACCAATCTGGATTTTGGCGCAGGCTATGCCCTGGCAGTCTGTATCTTTGTCGTTCTAACAATTTTTAGCATTTTGTACACGCGTGTTCTTGGCACACGGGAGGACGCATGACTTCCCTGCGCACGATCAAACTGACTGGCCTCTTTGCGGTGTTGCTGCCGGCCATCCTGATCAGCATCTTCCCGCTAATTGTGATGATTTCGACTTCCTTCAAGACCAGCCAGGAAGTCTATATTCCGCCGCCCACCTTTCTGCCGCGCGCGCCGACGATTCAAAATTACTTTGACATCTGGACCGTGGCGCCGCTGACCACCTTTTTTCGCAATAGTCTCGTGATTGGGCTAGGGTCAACAGCCATTGCCTTGCTCCTGGCGATCCCGGCGGCCTATGCACTGACCCGCTTTCGTTTTCGGGGCAAACATTTCTACCAACTCTTCCTGCTCGGCATTCAGATGTTCCCGCCGATTGTGATCATCCTTGGTATCTTTCGGATTGTGGCCGGGCTAAACATGGTCGATAGTCTGACAACGGTGGTGTTGCTCAACGCTATCTTTAGCCTCTCCTTTAGTATCTGGATGTTATCGGGCTACTTTGCCACCATTCCCCCCGAAATCGAAGAAGCGGCGATGATGGACGGCAATTCACGGTTGGGCGCGATGTTCAATATGGTGCTGCCGTTGTCCTGGCCAGGGCTGGTGGCGGTGGCGATCTTTGGCTTTATGAATGGCTGGAATGAATTTCTCTTTGCCCTCACCTTTATCCGCAGCCAGGATCAACTGCCGCTGACGATTGGCCTCTTCAAGTTTGTCACCCGCTTTCAGGTGCAGTGGCATCAACTGATGGCGGCGTCCCTGTTGACGACCATTGTTGTCGTGGCGCTCTTCATGCTGGTGCAGAATCAGTTGACCAGGGGGATGGTGGCGTTGGGGGAAAAATAAAGCGGCTGAATGGATTGCGGCTGATCCTCTTTGGTTTCATCTTGACTGGGTGCTTGACAAAGCTGATAGAATTATGCTATTTTTGAATACAAATATGATAGTTATTCAAAGTAGAGGTCGTTATGCACAAAGTACCACAACTTGAACCAATCACTCGCATGCAAACCAAACCAACGGAGGTGCTTGCCCTACTCGATGCTGGCCCGGTTATTCTGGCACAACGGAGCAAAGCCGCTGCCGTCCTCATCAGTATTGAACAGTGGGATAAGACGGTTGAATTGATTGATGATCTGACCGATACCGTTGACGCCTTACGTATGGAATTAGCCATTGCCAAAGGTGAGGTTCAAATGATGAGCCAAGCAGAGATCAACGAATGGTTAGCCGAAGATGAGCGTGTACCAGCTTGAAATCCCAAAGGAAGTCCGCCAGCAGATTGATAAGCTGCCTGGTTTTTACCGACAACGTTTTCGGCGACTGATTCAAAGCCTAGCCACAGAGCCAAGACCTGCAAACGCAAAGCTGTTACGCACAGGTGATAATCGCTATCGTATCCGGGTTGATGATTATCGGTTGGTTTATCGTATATTTGACGATGTATTGATCGTAGAGGTTCTGAAAGCCGGCCATAAAGCTGGAGCGGAGTTTTACGAAGATCTATAAAAATGAAGGATTGGGGACAATGGCTAGAGTTGTCTGTCGCAATTTAATGAAACGTTTCGGGGATGGGCTGGCCGTTAATGATGTCAATCTTGAGGTGGCCGAAGGCGAATTTCTCGTGATCGTCGGTCCCTCCGGCTGTGGCAAAACAACGACGCTGCGCATGATCGCCGGGTTGGAAACAATTTCTGATGGCGAAATTTTGATCGATGAGCAGGTGGTCAATACCGTCGAGCCGCGCCACCGGGACATTGCCATGGTCTTCCAGAACTATGCGCTCTACCCGCACAAAAAGGTCTTTGACAATATTGCCTATCCGCTCCAGTTGCGTCGTGTCGCCAAAAACGAAATTCGCCAGCGAGTGCAGGAGACGGCCAAATTGCTGGGCATTGAGCATCTGTTGGAGCGGCGCATTCGCCAACTCTCCGGCGGTGAACGGCAGCGGGTAGCCTTGGGTCGCGCCATTGTGCGTAAGCCGCGCCTCTTTCTCATGGATGAGCCGTTGAGCAATCTCGACGCCCAGTTGCGCATTCAGATGCGCCGGGAGATCATCCGTCTCCAACGCCAATTGCGCATTACCACCATTTACGTCACCCACGATCAAGTCGAAGCGATGACCATGGGCGACCGCATTGTGGTGATGCGTGGCGGTTTGGTGCAGCAGATCGGCGAGCCGGAGACGATCTATCACCAACCGGCCAATCTCTTTGTCGCCCGCTTTATCGGCAACCCGCCGATGAATCAGTTTGATGGCGTGCTGGAAACGGCTGGTTCGGCGCTACAGTTGCGCACCGGCTTTGGCACGCTGACTTTACCGGCCACGATACGCGAAAAGTTACAACGTCGTGCCGTGACGGGCGCAATGCCGGTGGTTTGCGGCATCCGCGCCGAGGACATTAGCGTAAACGCCAACGGCAACCCGGTCGCCAACCAGATGACCGGCGTGATCGATCTGGTCGAGCCACTGGGGTCAGATGTCTTTGCCAGTGTGGCGCTGGGCAAAGAGATGTTGCTGGCCCGCGCCCGTCCCGACTTAGGGTTGCAAGAAGGGCAGTCGATTGGCATCACCCTCGACTCGGCCAAGTTGCATCTCTTTGCGCCGGATGGTGGGGGGAATTTGATCGTCGGGTAGGAAGGGGGTCTGATGCAGCCTGATACAATCACGCACGAATTGCAAGCGCTTTGCGTTTCCCACCCGCAACCAGCCGGCAGTATTGTTGATCAATTATGGGATGCATTGGGACATCGCACAGCGGAAGAAGCAGACGAAGTCATGATGTTGCGTCGAGAGTTTATCTATCACGTACACCCATGGCAAATCGACTTCCGCCAGGATCAGAAAATTGCAACACCAACGTGGATTGTCGATGAACAGCCAGTGTTAACGGAAGCAGCGACCGATTTTGCTGGTATCCGCTGCCCACTCTGCAATTGGCGACCAAGCGCAACAGACCGTTGGTTTTGCGGCAATCACGGCCATCCAGAATATTTCTATGGCGGGTGTGGCACGATGTGGAATACATTCACCACACGCGGGCGGTGTCCTGGTTGTGCCCATCAATGGCGTTATACTTGCTGCTTGCGTTGTCACCAGTGGTCATTACACGAATCATGGTATAGCGCCGCATCCGAGTAAATTGGATAGGATGAGGCGGCTATCTTCTGACAATTAGCGTGGATGGGCCGCCTTTTGTGCCGTCTCTTCATCTAAAATCACGCGCAACAGCGATGCCAACGGCACTGCATCGGTAAACTTCTTACCATAATCCAGGTTAAAGGCATAATCAAAGTCCGACGGATTAGTACCCTGATTGTGCTGCATGATCGTCTCTAGTTTATCGAGCGCTTTGGCAATTTGGGCTTCCGGGGTGGCGGCAGCCTCGTATTCATCCCACAACGCAACCAACATTTCTTGCAGTGCCGTCGGCAACGGTGCGACCAGGGTTAGCAAGTCGGCGCGTTCGCGGTCGGCCTTGGGAGCATTGGCGTCCTGGTGGATCGCCGGGATGTCGCCGTGAATGGCTTCGCCTAAATCGTGGACGATGCAAAGTTTCAACAAGCGCGCGGTATCAATTCCTGGAAAATAGTCGACCAACACCAGCGCCATGAGACAGAGCCGCCAGGTGTGCGAAGCGGTGCTTTCCTGCTGCCCGCCCGATGTCCACGAGGTGCGCAATACATTTTTCAAACGCTCGGCCTCCCGCAAGAAGGTCAGGATACCGGTGAGTTCATTAGCATTCATCAACAATCCCTTTGCAACGCTTGTACAAAAGTCAATCTATACAATGAATATTGAATATTGAGGATATGGGTCGCATCAACAGTATCACCGCGAATCAGGAGGATTTGCGAATCTTTGCAGGTGAATTCGCAAATCCTCCTGATTCGCGGTGATACCGGCAAAATAGAACCGTAATCCATCAGCGCGTAACACGGTTATAGACAAGCTACCTTTGGTTGCTCCTACTAGCAAATTTTAGTATAATGTAAGCATAACAAACCTACTTGATCTTTTCATAATTTGCAGGAACCATTTATGCCGCGTCCACTCTCATCACCCAGCACGCCGCAACCCGCTCCACCACAGCCAACAGACACCGACACAGCCCTCCCGCGTGGACCGGCGGCGCGGCTGCAAGCTTTTGTTGAAGAGCGGTTGCCACCGTCGGGTATAACGGCGCGCGCCTTGGCCGCAGCCAGTAGTCCTGCCGTTGATCTGCCGGTCAGCGCCACCCGCCCCCAAGGCAACGTGGAACAACTAGCGGCGGAACGGTTACGTCACCTGGCCGAATATCACATGCGCCTGGAAAGCCAGATGCCCACCGCCACCGATCGCCTACCCCTGCCACCGGCAGCCACGCGGGCGATGGCCCCTGACGCCGCGCCGGCGGCCATCCCACCCGGGTTGGCGACCAATCGCTGGCTCTCAGTTGGACCGCAGGCAGTGAAGGCCAATATCTACAACCGCACAACCGCCTACAGCGGACGCGTCACCGGCATCGATGTGGCGCCGGGGGGCAAACGGCTCTACATTGCCACGGCCAATGGTGGTGTTTGGCGTTCGGAAGATAACGGCCTCACCTGGCAGTCGCTCATGGATGCCTTTGACCTCAACCCGACGGCACACCAAGCTGATTCGCAGGCGTGTGGCGCCATTGCGCTGGTAGCCGGCGAGTGGACGGCCCAGGATATTATTTATGTCGGGTCGGGGGAAGCGAATGGTGCGCTCAATGCCTATAACGGCGTTGGTCCCATCGTCTCCCATGACGGCGGGTTGAACTGGTACACCGAGCCGAGCGAACCATCACTGCTCGGTATGGCTTTCTATGCGCTGGCGGTTGACCCCGTCGCACCGACGCGCGTGGTGGCGGCGACGACGAATGGTCTCTACCGCCGTGAACCGGATGCAGATGGCGTCTATAGCTGGCGGCAGAAGAAGGCCGGCGACTTTAGCAGCGTGGTGGCGGTGCATGGCGACGGGCAGACGCTCTTTTATGCCGCCGAGAAGTATGGCAATGTCTACCGTTCCGAAGATGGCGCCGAGTGGAGGCCATTAGGTAAGGGGTTTCCCACCGAAGCCGTGGGGCGGATCGGGTTGGCTGTCCAGGACTACAATCCAAACATCGTTTATGCGCTGGTGGCGACGAGTGTGGCCCAGGTCGGCCCGAATAATGTTGTGCAGCAGGGAGCCTACCATCTACATGGCCTCTACCGGCTTGACGTGAGCGAGGGCAACTGGCAGAAGGTGCAGGGGATGCCCTCAACCCTCTTTGGCATTGACCGCCAGCGTCCCGGTCAGGGCTGGTATGACCTCGCCATTGCCGTGGCGCCCGATGACCTTAATCGCGTCTATGTCGGTGGCGCAGCGGTGCTGTCCGATGGCATTCATGATGAACCCAATGGTGGCGGCGAGTGGGCCGGCGCACTCTACCGCTGTGAGATCAGCTACAGCCGGCGCGCCAAGCGTTACAGCGCCAAGTCAACCTTTATCGGCGGCGCCATCCATGCCGATGTCCATGCGCTGGCCTTTGCGCCGGGCGACAGCAACCAACTCTATGTAGGCTGTGACGGCGGCGTCTTCTACTCGACCAAACCGGCGGCTGACCCCGAAGAGCCGGCCAACCAGAGTGACCTCTTTCAACCGCGCAACGGTGGATTAGCAACAATGACCATGAACTTTCTGGGCCTCCACCCGACGGAAGATGCGATCTTCTTCTGTGGCACCCAGGACAATGGCGGTCTGCGCTACAGCGGCGATGAACTCTGGCAGCTTTCCGCCGGCGGCGATTGCGGCTACTGTGTCATCAACCCACGCGACCCCTACCATGTCCTCACCACCTACACCTATGGTAGCATCAACCGCTCGCGCGATGGCGGCAACAGTACGGCCTATGATCAAGTAGCAGTGCCGCTGATGGGCGATGAAGCCTGGGGGACGCTCTTCTATGCTCCGCTGGTTGGTGCGCCCTATGACCCGGCCAACCCAGCCTCGGCCGATCTGCTGGCCTTTGGCAGCAACCGGGTCTGGCTTAGTGAACGCTTTGGCGGCTACTTGTGGTGGGAAAATGGCTCACCCTGGCAATATGAGACCGATTGGCGCTCCCTTCCGACGGGGAAGCGGGAGCAGGATCAATTGCCGGGTGCGGTACGTTCGTTGGTCTTTGCCGATGCCAACAAGCTCTACGCCGGCACCATCAACGGCACGGTTCATCGCTTTGAACGCACCGCCAACGGCTGGCAAAAGAGCGACCTGCCGGCGCTGGCCGACACCTGGAGTCCGATCACTGCCATCGCCGTCGATCCGACTGATGCCAGCGGCAACGCGATCTATGCCACGGTTGGCGGCTACACAGCCGGCGCGCGGGTCTGGCGCTATGATGGGCAGGAGTGGCAGCCGCGCCAGGGGCCGGTTGAGGCGCCTCATCAACAACTGATGAATGTCCAGCACAATGCCCTGGTGGTCGATCAACGCAACCCGCGCCATCTCTTTGTTGGCGCCGATATTGGCATTTGGCATTCAGCCGACGGCGGTGCAACCTGGGAACCCTTTTCGCGCGGCCTACCTGATGCAGCGGTGCTAGATATCAAACAGCATCCGGTGACAGGGGCACTCTATGCGGCAACGCATGGTCGCGGCGTCTACGAATTTGATTTGTATGGAGTGCAAGCGCCAGTGGAGTTATATGTGCGTGACCATCAGTTAGATCGCGGCCGGTTGCGTATCACCCCCTTGAGTGACGCCAAACACCCGCTAGAGCCGGGGCGTCCTCTCCAGGAAGCCGACAGCCCGGACATCAAGTTTGATCTGCTCAACCAGCAGGGCACCTATTTACTCAGTGAACCAACCTGCAATTTCTTCCGCTTTGCTACGGAACTACCGGAAACACCAGCACCGGCTACGCTCTTTACTCATGACGAAGCCAGCCTCGTCAACCGCGTCTATGTCCAGGTGCATAGCCACGGCGCCGACTTGGCGCGTCATGTCCGTGTGCTGTTGCTGCTGGGCCGAGCGACGGATGGCATCCCGGCACTGCCTACCGGTTATGACCAACTGCTGCGTAACGGCGCGCCGATTGAGAACAGCGACTGGCTCACCGTTGGCTTCCGCGATGTCTACAATGTGCGTGCAGAATTGCCCCAAGTCGCCTATTTTGAACTCCCCACCGATCTGTTGCCCACCAGTGATAAGTTGTTGCCGGATAATCGTTATCTCCTGGTAGCCCTGGCCCACAGCTATGCTGACCCCTTCTATAGCGCCTCGGCGACGACGCTGGATCTGCAAGAACGCAAGGTCGCCGGCAAGTGGGTAACCATTGCGCCATACACCGGAATCTTACCAACACCAACGCGGCCACGCCGCAGCCTGGATCCCGACATTCTCGACACCTATCGTGTCAAGGCTGGCGATTCGCTCTTTACCATTGCCAAGCGCTACTACGGCGACGGCAATCTTTGGCCGCCCATCTACCGCCTCAACAAGGAGGTTATCGGTGATAATCCGCGCCTCATTCGTCCGCGTATGGTGTTAAAGATTCCCGCATTGTAACTCGATGGGCGGTCTGGCAGCCATAGCGCTTATAAAGCACTTTGACAAAAACCATTCCCCTAATTAATATAAATAGGGGAATGTATTCGCCGAATTAATATAATTTAGGGGAATTTTGTCAATAAGGGAGGATTCATAGGAACCTATCAACGGACAATTCAACCAGCAATGGAAGCCAATCTCTACAAAGGGAAAGCTATTATCATTTATGGCGCACGCCAGGTAGGAAAAACTACGCTCTGCCGGGCGCTCATACGCAATTATCCGACTGAGGCGCTCTACTTGAATTGTGACGAGCCGGATATTCGGCAAGCCTTTTTGCGAAAACCTACCCTGACAGCACCTTTCAGGTTGTTCACCAGCAAAATCATCTAGATTTTCTGTTGGACCCGGCCAGCCTGTAAATCCATCTACCATTAGCAACCCCAAGTGAAGAGCGTCGCCAGTGTCCCCTCATCGCCATGATTGCCGGCCTTCAAAATAATTTGGTAGCGTTGCCCATTAGCTGCAAGGCCGGTGGTCAGCGGCATACCGGGAAAAAGTTCGGCCTCCACTTGCAAAGCCGTTATGCCCAACAAGTGCAACAGATAAAAAGTTGTGTCGCCGCCAACCAGGAGTAAGGTGTGCGGGCGGCGCTGTTGAATCTGGGCAAGCGCCGCCGCGCCCAACATGGCGGCGTATTGGCGCGCCGTTTCGCCATCCAATTGGGCATCCGCCGCTGGTGGTGGGAGGTGCAACGCACAACGTGGGTTGTTACCATTCCCGGCAATCATTCGCACCCCCTTTAGTCCATCAGGATCAACTTCGTAGAGATCCAGTCCAGACAACTGACGCAGGCGCGCCAACTGTCGCTGCGCCATCACACTGCCGCTGCCGACAACGGCCAGCAGGGGGTGGGTGATCGACGCTGGTGATTGGTCAGCCCTCTGCGGCTTGTCCCCTTGCGCTTCCACCAATGCGGTGGCAATCACCCCCATCAGCCCGGCACTGCCACAGAAGAGGGCGTGGGGCAGCGCCACCTGTGCCGCCGCATAGAGCGTCTGTAAATCCGCCTCAGTGAGGGCGTCGGCAATGAATAGTTGCGCGCCAGCAGCATAGTACGCTTGTAACTTCTGTGTGAGTTCGGCAATACCAGCGCGCACGGTTGCCAACCCAACCATTGCTTGCGGCAGCGCAGTTTGTTCTGCAAGCAACCGCGGTAGGGACAAGCTTTGCGCCGCCTGGGCATAGACCAGATTCCCATCGACCAGACCACGCCCTTGCGCCGGGAAGGCGGGTGCAAGCACAGCACAAGGGCGCGACCTTACGGCACTGGTTAACGTCATCATGGCAGCGAGTTCAGCGCCAATGTTACCGCGCAAGGTCGAGTCAATCTTTTTGTACCAGAGGGCGTCTTCCACTTGTGTCAGCGGTTGCAACCCTTGGAACAGAGTCTGCACCCGTTCTGCGGCTTGATCGGGTGGTAAAAAACGTGAATCGGAAGAAAAGGCCACGGCGCCAGTTGGTAACGGGCTGCTTGTCTGCCCAAGCAGAATAGTAGCAGGCAAACCAGCGCCTTTACAACGGGCGGCGCAATCGGCGGCGCCGGTGACATCATCGGCTAGGACAAATAACGTAGGGTTCGCATTCATTGTCAGGTTCACTAATTTGCAAGAATTTTAAATAGATTGTAATTTCAATAACGGTTTTGTCAGCAAGTGTTTGGTTTTCACAATGGTTCTTATTTGGTAACTTTACCAGGAAAGGTCTATATGTTCAACCTTCCAACATGGGTAGCGTTAAAAATTACGGCTGGGTTGGGATTGCTCTTGTTGCTTTGCTTTGTACCAATGGAGCAAGTAACCAAGCGCGCGATGGCCAAGCCATTACAACAAACGGCGCCGGCCGTGATTACGATCACGGTGCAGGCGCAACCGGCTAGTCGCCAAGATTTTCGCTTTCATGGCGCCTTGGGTGACTTTCGGCTCGACAGTATAGACGTTGACGACGGCGACGCACTGACCAACACCATCACCTTTACGGTGGCCGCGGGGGTTTACACTGTCACCGAAGCAGTGCCGCTCACCTGGCAATTGCGCCAGATCACCTGTACGCCACGAGCGTTAGCGCAGATCGATCTGCCCACCGGGCGCACCATCCTCACTGTCACCGGCGGTGAACGGCTACACTGCACCTTTTTCAATGACCGGGGGGTGACGGTGCGCGTCCGCGCTTATCATGACAGCAACGGCGACCGCAATTATAGCCTGAATGAAACTTACCTGACCAGTTCGACAATCACACTCTACAAGGATGTCAACCTCATCACCGGCACACAGGCAACCAACCAGTATGGCAAAGCCAATTTTAACTACTTGCCGCCGGGACAATATACCGCCTGCGCCGAACCGCCCAGCAATTGGCGCAACAGTCAACCGGGCGAAGTTGATGCCGCTTATGGCTCCCCCTGCTACACCTTCACCCTCAACGCCGGCGATCTGACCACCCTCTGGTTCGGCCATCAACAGCCCGGCGATCCAACCTCAGATCCCCAAACACCGCCGACGCGCGCCGTGAATATTGCCCAAGGCGCCGATGTCACAACCGACAACAGCGGATACGACGGCTGGCAATTTGTGGATCATGATTTGAATCAGGATGAGCGCGGCCCACGCCTCTACCTGCCGCTGGCGTTGCTCCGGTAGTTGTGATAAACTGGCGCTCTCAGAAGATAGTTGGTCAGTTCGTTGGTTGAGGTTTCGGCGTGAGCCTGTTGCCTCTCAGGCGCGAACGCTTGTCGAAACCAACGAACTAACCAACCACCAACCAAAGGCATCTTATGACTACGCTACGATCATCGCTACAACAACCAACCTTCTACTTTATCGGCGTCACTACCGGCCAATCGGCGGCGCAACGCATCTTTCCGCGCTGGATGGCGGCGCTGGGGCGACCGGAAGTTACGCTTCAGGGGGTTGATTTTCGTATTCATGATGAACCGACACGCTATCGCCAGTTGGTGGAAGCGATCAAAGCCGACCCGCTGGCCTTGGGCGGGCTAATCACCACCCATAAAATCGATCTGCTGGCCGCATCTCGCGACCTCTTTGACCGTCTCGATCCCTATGCGCAACTCTGCGATGAAATTTCCTGCATCTCGAAGCGAGGGACGGATCTCGTCGGTCACGCCATTGATCCGGTAGCCGATGGTCGTGCGCTGGACGCCATTTTGGGGCCGGCGTACTTTGGCCGCACCGGCGGAGAATTGGTCTCGCTCGGCGCCGGTGGCGCGGCGGCAGCGTTGGCGCTCCATATCATCAACAAAAGCGATCCCGCTGACCGCCCATGTCGTTTCACGCTAGTTGATCTGGACGCCGATCGACTGGCTCATGTGCAAGAGATGGTCGCCAAACTGCCCACCGATATTGACTTCTGTTTTCTCCAACACCACGACCCCACGGAAAACGACGCGCTATTGGCCTGCCTGCCGCCGGCCAGCGTTGTCATCAACGCCACCGGCATGGGCAAAGACCGCCCCGGCTCCCCCATCACTGACGCCGCTGCGTTTCCGCTGCACGGCGTCGCCTGGGAACTCAACTATCGCGGCGCGCTTGACTTTATGCACCAGGCGTTCCGTCAACAAGCCGAACGTAACCTCACCGTCGCCGACGGCTGGGTCGCCTTTCTCCACGGCTGGACGGGTGTGATTGCCCAGGTATTGGATATTGAGATTACGCCGCCGTTGTTTGAAGAGTTGGCGGTTATTGCGAGTCAGTATCGGTAAGGCAAAGAGAGTGAGAGATTGAACAACTAATCTCTCACTCTCTCACTCTCTCACTCTCTCCTTTTCAGCCAAACCGCGGCGCAACCACCGCAATCAACACCAACGCCACTAATGCAAAAAGTGCAAATTCCAGCAGAATCCGCTGGTTCAGATGCTCTTGCAGGCCATGCTGGGCGATCCCCACGATGATGTAGAAAATCAATAACAGCAACAGCCCGCCGGTCAGGTTGCTCATCGTCCACCAGTAGTTGAGCGCCCAAGTGACCTGCCCCAAGATCATGCCGGTGATGGCGCCATAGGTCAGGACAGTGAGCGGGCGGTCGGTAGTGCTGCGTAGCAATTCAATTGCCAATAAGGTGGCGGTCAGGGCGATGAGGGTGCCGGAGAGCAAACTGCGGGTGCGTGTTTGATAGACAAAGAGGAAAAGCACCAGTGCCGCGCCATAGGAAAGGGCATCGAGGATTAGCCGGGCGCGACGAAAGCCGGTTTGCCCCCGTTCCACGGTTGTGTACAGACTGAAGAGGGCCAGCAGCATAAGACCGCCGCTTGCCAGTAACACCAATACCTGGATCGGCCGGGTGGGGGCCAACGGCAGCACATAAACGGCGATGATCGCCAGCGCCATCGGCAACGCACAGAAGGGCCAGGTCCACCCCCGTTGCGCCGGGTTGGCAAAGCGGGGATGGGCGCCGATCACACTCTCGACGCCGGCGGCAGCATAGAGCGCCAATGCAATGGCAGCCACCAGGGTTTTGGTCAACGCAATGCTGACCGGCGATCCCAGGGCGCGCAGGGTGATCACGGTGGTCGGCAGCGTGTAGAGAATGCTGACGCCCAGCGCAAAGACAAAGAGCCAGGTGACAACACTGATGCGGTCACGGTAATCAACGGGCAGCGGGACGGCGCCCGTCCATACTGGGTTTTTGGGCCGCTGCGGACGGGACAGCCAGTTGGATGGAAGTAGTTCACGAATAGTCATAAAAGTTCTACCACTGTTCCTTTAGGATCGCTTATTCCAACAGCGCACGCACAGCACTGCTGTCACTGCAAGTCAGCGCTTGTTCCGCCAGCGTGCGACAAGTCGCCTGCGTCGAGCGGCGGACCGCTTCTTTAACCAGCGGTGTGGCCAGCACCGGCACACTCAGTTCGTTCAAGCCCAAGCCCAACAGCAAGGGAACAGCCTGTGGATCACCGCCGATTTCGCCGCAGATGGAAACCGGAATACCGTGGGCGGCGCCGGCCTGGCAGGTCAATTGGATTAACCGCAGGACAGCGGGATGCAGAGGGTCGGCCAAGGCGGCGACGCTGCTGTTGGTGCGGTCGGTCGCCAGCACATATTGGGCCAGATCGTTGGTGCCAATGCTGAAAAAGTCCACCAACGGGGCAATGCGATCTGCGATCAACGCCGCCGACGGCACCTCAATCATGACACCGAGTTTGATCATGGGGGACTGGTCGGCAGGGACGGCTTCGGCAAGCAGCGTGCGCACAGCACGCACTTCTTCTACGGTGCTAATCATGGGCAACATAAAGCGGAGTTCGGCAACGCCGCTGTCAATTGCCGCCTGCCAAAGAGCGCAATATTGGGTGACAAGCAGTTCCGGCTTGGCTAGCAGCAGGCGAATGCCGCGCAAGCCCAAAAAGGGGTTGGCTTCATGGCCGTAGAGCAGGTAGGGCATGGGCTTATCACCGCCGATGTCGAGGGCGCGCACAGTCAGTTGCCGCCCGGCCATCTGCTCGACAAAGTAGCGGTAGGTGTCCACTTGCTCCTCAAAGGTGGGCGGATCGATCCGATTTTGGAAGAGATATTCGGTGCGCAGCAGGCCGATGCCGTCGGCGCCATGCGCTTGGGCCTGGGTAATATCCTCCGGGTTGTTGGCATTCGCCAGCACAGGCACCAACAGGCCGTCGGATGTATAGGCCGGTTTATGGGCATGGACTTCTGCTAACACCCGATCCGCCGCTTCAGCCTGCCGCTTGGCCTGATGAGCAGTCAGTTCATCGGCAGTCGGCGCCGCCAGGAGATAGCCTTCGTGACCATCCAGGACGGCGGACTGCGCCGGCGCAAGTAAGAGAATGCCTTCTCCAAGTGTGCAGACCAGGGGAATGCCCAAGCTGCGCGCCAAGATGGCCGAGTGCGCCGTGGGTGTGCTTTCGGCCAGGGCAATGCCGGCAATGTGCTCAAAGGGCAGTTGCGTGATCTCGGAAAAGGTTAAGTCGCGAGCGATGATGATGGCGCCCGGCGGGATCTGACGCCCAGGTTGTGGGTCGATCACGGGGGCGTCCATCTGCTTGAGCAGCCGCTGACCAATGTCCAAGATGTCAATGGCGCGACTGGCCAAATAGTCATCACCCAGGTTGCGGAAGAGATCGGCTAGGTGATTGATCACGGTTTGCGTGGCGCTGAGAACCGGCTGCCGCTCCTGAAAGATCGCCTCGCGCATGGCCTGCACCAGTGTCTGGTCATGCAGAATCACCCGTTGGGCGGCGAAAATGTCAGCGATCAAGTTGTTGTCGGCCTGAATCAATTCGGCTAGTTCGTCATCGACCGCCTGTTGGGCTGTCCGGAAGCACTGCCATTCGTAGTCAGGATCAGCCGCCGGCCCGCCTGTTACCGTCAACGCAGCCAGATGCCAGGTGCGGTAGATAAAGAGTTGGCCGATTCCCACGCCAGGAGCGGCGGGTAGGCCACGAAAAAGTGTGGTCATACGTTTAGCGCCGTCAAAAGAGTACACAAGGTCTGTAAGGCGATCTGGGCGTCCGGCCCTTCGGCGCGTAACAACAATGTATGACCGTGACGCGCTTGCAGTTGCATTAACTGGAGAATACTTTTGACATCAACAAAGGACGATTGACGCGTCAAATTTTGCGCATGAATGGTGGCGTCAAATTGGTTGGCGGCCTGCACCACATCTTTACTCGTGCGCAAATGTAAGCCGGCTGGACTGGTGATCGTCACTGTCGTCGAGAAGCTCTCCATTGTCAATAGGCTATTCCATTCTTATGGTTCACGTACAACCTTCGGCAAATGACAGGCCCCTTCCGCTGCCTGATTGACGGCAGGCAACGCATGGGCCAGACTTGCTTCTAATGCCGCAACCAGCGCACCTTCGACCAACGGGGCATTGCTAATCAAACAGGCGCTTTGCACTGCCGACGGCAATAATTCGAGCGCCAGTTCAGCGCTCAAGACCGCACTGCCCAGATCGACCAGGATGAGGACACCGGCGGGCGTCCAACAGCGTTGAATCGCGTCGGCAATTTGGGTCGCATCGGTGCCCAGCACAGGAGCGCCAGTGCGTTCATCAATAAGGCCGGCCGCGATTTCGATTTGCACCTGCTGGTCGGCCATCTGATCCGCCATCTCTTTGACCCCGCGTGCCAGGGTCAGCGAGTGCGAGACGAGTACAAGACTGACCAGCGCCATCTTATTCGACCCAATCTAGCGTGCGTGCTACCGCTTTTTGCCAGTTATGGTAGCCGGCAGCGCGACTGGCCTCATCAATCTGCGGCTGCCACTGGCGATCCACCTGCCAATTACGACGCAACGTTGCCAAGTTATCCCAGAAACCAACCGCCAAACCAGCGGCATAGGCGGCACCCAGGCTGGTCGTCTCCGCTACTTTGGGGCGAATCACTTCTACGCCCAGAATGTCGGCTTGCAATTGCATCAAGAAATTGTTGGCCGTAGCGCCGCCATCGACCTTAAGCGTTTGCAACGGCACGCCACTATCGGCATTCATCGCCTCCAAGACTTCGCGCGTCTGGTAGCAAATGGATTCCAGCGCCGCGCGGACAATATGCGCCCGGTTGACATAGCGGGTCAGACCAACAAGAACACCGCGCGCATCGCTGCGCCAGTGGGGGGCGAACAAACCGCTAAAGGCCGGCACCAGATAGCAGCCGCCGCTGTCGGCTACGCTTTGGGCAATCGCTTCGGTTTCGGCGGCGTGATTGATCAATTTCAAATTGTCGCGCAGCCATTGCACCGTGGCGCCAGCCATGGCAATTGAACCTTCCAAAGCGAAGATCGGCGCCTCGTTGCCGAATTGATAGCAGACCGTTGTAAGCAAGCCATTGCGGCTGCGCACAATTTCCGGGCCGGTGTTGAGCAACATAAAACAACCGGTGCCATAGGTGTTTTTGGCCTCGCCGGGGTTGAAACAGGTCTGGCCGACAGTCGCCGCCTGTTGGTCGCCCAGATCGCCACAGACCGGCACTTCGCCGCGGAAGGGGCCGCTAGTAGTCGTTTTGCCGTAAAAACGGGGGTCGCTGCTGGGGCGAATTTCGGGCAACAGATTGCGCGGTACGCCCAGTATCGACAACAACTCGTCATCCCAATCGAGTGTCTCCAGGTTCATCAACATGGTACGGCTGGCATTGGTGGGGTCAGTGACATGGTGGCCGCCAGTCAATTGCCAGATAAGCCAGGTATCTACCGTGCCAAAGAGCAGTTCACCCGCCTCGGCCCGCGCTCGCACTCCAGGAACGTTATCGAGAATCCAGCGAATCTTGGGGCCGGCAAAGTAGGTGGCGATGGGTAGGCCGGTTTTGTAGTAAATTTGCTCGGCATGACCAGCGGCGGTCAGATCTTTGCAAATGCGGTCCGTGCGCGTATCCTGCCAGACAATGGCGTTGTAGACGGGCTTTCCTGTCTGCTTGTCCCAGATGAGCGTGGTTTCGCGCTGGTTGGTAATGCCAATGGCGGCAATATCGGCAGCCGTTGCGCCTGTTTTCGCCAGGGTTGCGCCGATCACCTGGCGTGTCCGCTCCCAGATCTCTTCCGGGTCATGCTCCACCCAGCCACTTTGGGGAAAGATCTGCTCATGCTCCCGCTGATCATAGGCCACAATGGCGCCGGTTTTGTCAAACAAAATAAAGCGGGTGCTGGTTGTTCCTGAATCAATGGCTCCGATATAGCGCGTCATAGTCCATCTACGTTCCTTATAGTGGAAAGGTTGAAATAACTGTGAGTGGGACAGTAAGTCAGTAAGTCAGGCGTTCGTCCGATTCGCCAAACTGTCCTACTGGCCTACTGATGTACTGTCTCACTGGTCTACGATCCCCCCTGCCCCCACGTCTCCCGGGCGGCGACAAAGAGATAATATGCGCTGGTAGCGCCGGGATCTTGGTGGCCGATGGAGCGGGGACCAAGATAGCTGGCGCGACCTTTGCTGGCTTGCAGCATGATGGTGTGTTGCATCCCATTTTCGGCGGCGGTGCAGGCGGCGTGCAGGGCTTGGGAAAGGCTCTGGCCGCTAGCGGCGGCTTGTTCCAACGCTTCTACGGCTGGCGTTAGCGTGTCGAGCATGGTCTTCTCTTCAGTGTGGGCTTTGCCCCGCTGTTGCACCCCTTCCAGACCACTGCGAAATAGGTGAGCCAACCGTACCAGATCGACTTGCGTCACATCACTGGGTAACTCTTTGGCGGCGCGCAGGAAAAAGGCGCCATAGAGCGGCCCCGCTGCGCCGCCAACGCTGCTAATCAAGGTCATGGCGACATTGCGCAAGAGGGTGCTGACATTGGGATACGCGGCCCCTTCTTCGACCAGACGGGTGCAGACCTGTTCCATCCCGCGCGCCATATTGGCGCCATGATCGGCGTCGCCAATGGCGGCGTCTAGTTCAGAGAGATAACTTTCCTGGGTGTCAATGTATTCGCCATAGCGTTGCAGCCAATGGACAAAATGGTTCAGCGTGATCTCCTGGCTCATGACCTTCCTCGATGAACGTCGCCCCTGCGTTGGTTCGGTAGTAAAGACTTTAGTCTTTTCCTGACACAGACAAAGACTAAAGTCTTTACTACGATTTTATCAACTTAACAATTACCACCATAACGTCGGCGTGCGGACCGGCGCATCCCACAGGGCAAGCAGTTCCGGGTCCAGCCGCATCAGGGTGAGGATGCAGCCCGCCATATCCAGACTGGTGATATAGTTGCCCACCAGCGAACGCTTGACCGTGATCGAATAGCGTTCAAGCAGATGGTGCAGGTGACGATAGACGATAAACAACTCATGCTGGGGGGTGCCGCCCAGGCCGCTGACCAAGGCCAGCACCTGTTCGCCAGCCGACAAACGCAACTCGTGCATGATTGGCGCCATGAGCATATCCACCACTTCATCGGCCTTGGTCATGGTAGCCCGGCGCCGCCCTGGTTCGCCATGAATGCCTACACCGACCTCAATTTGACCATCGGGCAATTGGAAGGTGGGGCGACCCATAGCTGGCGACACACAACTGGTCAAGGCCACGCCCATGCTACGGGTCTGGCGGCTCACGCGCTGGGCAATGGCTGTGACCGCAGAAAGAGGCAGCCCGGCTTCAGCAGCCGCACCGGCAATCTTCTCCACCAAGACAGTCGCGCCGGTTCCCCGCCGGTTGGCGTCTTGATCGACGGCGACATCATCATGGATCAGCACCGAGGCGACCTTGATGCCTTCATCACTTGCCATCTCCATCGCCATCTCCATATTGAGTACGCCGCCCATATAGTTCTTGACCACATAGAGGACACCAGCGCCACTCTGGACGGCACGGGTAGCCGCCAGGTATTGATAAGGCGTAGGGCTGGTAAAAATTGCTCCCGGACAGGCCGCGTCCAACATACCAGGCCCAACATAGCCAATATTCATCGGCTCGTGACCGCTGCCGCTGCCGCTGACCACAGCCACTTTGTTTATAACTGGAGCGTCCTTCCGACAAATATAATTTGGCGAATAGTGAACACGCAACAGATGATGATAAGCTAGTTCAAACCCTTCTAAGCTTTCAATCGCCGCATTGGAAGGGTGGTTAATTAACTTGTGCATGGTTTAGACGATCAACGATGTGCTATATGATTTGTGAACTATCTTCCGCACGAAGCATATAGCACGTAGCACGAATCGCGTAGCACGAATCGCGTAGCACACAGCAAATAACAGATCCGATTATCCTATTGTAGCCATATTTGGCAATTTGAACAATCTTCATGCACACGGGATCAAAAGCAGTTGGCTGTTTGACCCGCTTTCCATGCTATCATATAATTTCGATCATAGCGAAGTTTGGCGTGTTGCGTGTTACGTGATTCGCACGGCGTGATTCGTGCGGCGTGATTCGTGATTCGTACCAGGAACTCGCAATTCACGCAACACGTAACGCGTATCATCTAGAGGCAAAGGTTTGTCATGGTTGAGTCCTACCATCCATTACGGATTTTTTCGGGTTCAGCACATCCGGCTCTGGCGGCTGAGGTGGCAACAATGTTGGGCGTAAACTTGGGTCACGCTACCACCCGCCATCTGCCTGACAGTGAAATTCACGTGACCGTTGAAGAAGTGGTGCGCGATCAGGATATTTTCTTCATTCAGCCCTGTTCGGCGCCGGTCAACGATAATTTGATGGAGATGTTGCTCTATCTCGATGCTTTTCGCCGTGCTAGCGCCCACAGCATCAGTGTGGTGATTCCCTACTTTCCCTATGCACGACAAGAACGCATGGCCCGTGGGCGCGAGGCGATTAGTGCGCGCGTGGTGGCAAATATGTTGGAAAGTCAAGGGGCGCGTCGCGTCGTTTTTGTGGATATTCATGCACGGGCGATCCAGGGCTTCTTTAACATCCCCGTTGATCCGTTGAGCGCACTGCCCTTGTTGGCCGACTATTTCCGCAAACCCGAATATGAAAATGCCGCCATTGTCAGCCCAGATGTAGGACGCGCCAGCATGGCTGGTCGCTATGCCGAGTATTTGAACCTGCCGCTGGTGGTGATGCACAAGCGGCGCACCAACTTTAGCGACACCGAAACAACGCATATCGTTGGGGATATTCAAGGGCGACGCCCCATCATCATTGATGACATTATGGCCGGCGGCAGTGTCCTCAAACAGGTCGATGCGCTCTATGCCAATGGCGCTGATGGCAAAGCCTGTTTCGCTGTCACCCATCCGGTGCTGCTGCCGACGGCGTTGGAACGACTGCAAGCTGACGACCGGATCGAAAAGCTGGTTGTCACCAATACCATCCCCGTCCCCCCGGAAAAACAACATGCCAAAATCGAAGTGATCTCGGTCGCCCCCTTGCTGGCCGATATTATCTTCCGCGTCTATAAGGGGCGCAGTATTTCGGAGCGGTTGATTTTGGCATGAGGAATTACGAGTTACGAATTACGGGTCGCACTGGTGATCCGTAATTCGTAACTCGTAATTCGTAACTATCAACCAACCCTAGTAAATTTCTGTACAAGGAGGCAACTCTTGTTTGGCCGAGGACAACGACCGGAAGCTGATGCAATTGAGGTAATTATCGGGCCGCGGGCGACCTTTAATGGTCATCTGCGCTGTGATACGAGCATTCGGATTGATGGCGCCGTAGAAGGCGGTCATGTCGAGACGCCCTCTAATGTGATTTTGACCGAAAGTGCGCGGGTGCAATGTGATATTACAGCAAAGACTGTGAGCATCCGCGGGGTCTATAAGGGCATTTTGCGCGCCGACCGGGTGGAGCTGCTGGAGGGCAGTCAAATCTATGGCGCGCTCTATGTCAACAGTTTTTATATGGACGACGGCGTGCTGCTGCGCGCCGAACTCAATATTCAAGGTGCAGCAGGTGACAAAGCGTTTCCACCGTCCCGCCCCGACCGTCAGGCGTCGATCCCGGTGATGCGCCCGCGCCCAACACAGCAAAGCTAGACGCCTTGCATCCACCTGTAAACAACTTTTGCGTTTGGCAAGTCCGTGACTCGTTCTGATCCAGTGCGAGTCACGGACTCGCCAAGCGCAAATCTTCAAATTATTTAGGTATTACGAAGGAAGTCAGATGAGCAACCGAACCGTTACTTTACGTGAAAAGACCTTTACCCTCTTGGGCACGCCGGTGGCTGTGGGTGACAAAGCCCAAGATGTGACCTTGGCCGACGGCATGACCACGACTTTTCGCCTCCTGGGTGATACAGCGGGCAAGAGCCGGTTGATCAGCGTGGTGCCGAGCATTGATACCGGCATTTGTGATCTTCAAACCCGGCGCATGAATGAGGAAGCAGCCACTCTGGGTGAGAATGTGATTGTCCTGACGGTGAGCGCTGATCTGCCAATGGCGCAGAAGCGTTGGTGTGGCGCCGCTGGTGTGGAGCGGGTGAAGATGGTCTCAGATCATGTTGATATGGCCTTTGGGCAAGCTTACGGCACCTGGGTTGAAGAGTTGCGACTGGATCAACGGGCCATTTTTATTGTCGATGCCAACGATGTGGTGCGCTATGCTGAATATGTGCCGGCCATTGCACAACACCCCGATTATGATGCGGCGTTGGCGGCGTTGAAAGCTATGCAATAAGCTATGTCCACTATTTGGTCGATTGTGCCACTGGGCGCACTGCTGGGCTATCTGTTGGGGGCGCTGCCGGTGGGGGTACTGGTGGGGCGTGTCTATGGCGTCGATCTGCGTGCGGTCGGCAGTGGTCGCACCGGCACCACCAACGCTTGGCGCGCCGCCGGTCTCAAAGCCGCCGTGCCGACCCTCATCGGCGATGCCGTGAAAGGGGTGGTGGCGATTTGGCTGATTCAGAATCTCTATCGCCTGCTCTTCCCCGAAACGGGGCCGATGGAGGTGGATGAAGCAACCCTGCGCTACAGTGCGCTCAAACTGGCGGAGGCGCTGGCCGGCGCCTTTGCCATCATTGGGCACAATTGGTCGATCTTTCTCGGCTTCAAAGGGGGCGCCGGCGGTATCACCAGTGCTGCCACCACCATGATGATCCACCCGTTGGTCGGCAGCATGGTTTGGTTGATCGGCGCTTTTCTGCTCTGGTGGACACGCATTGCGTCGATTGCCACCTTTGGCGTGGCCGTCAGCGCCTTTGCGATCTTCCTGGTTCTCTACCTAAATGAAGTGGCGCCGTGGCCGTTTGTGGTCTATGGCGTGCTGGTGCTGGCGGCGGTGGTGGTGGCGCTGGGATCAAACCGAGAAAAGTTACGTACAGGGGAAGAGCGGGTGATCACGCTGTGGTAACGCTTCGTCGCTAACAGTATTTATGCCGCTACGTTCCTACCTTTCTGCGGCAGTTTGCTCCCGATCCAAGTTTCCAGTTGTTCTACCGAAGAGATGTCGAAAATCAGGTCGAGCAAGGTGCGCAATGTCGCCAGGTCGAGTTGCTGTAGTTCTGCGTTGATGGCAGCGCTCATTTCTGGCGACAGGGCGAATTTCTTGCGGATTTGTCTTGTCAAGATCACAACATGTTCCTCTTGCAGTGATGCTTGTAAAGCTTCTTTGTAACTGTCTGTTTCCCGGAATGGTGTAAGTTGTAACATCTCACTTAACTCCTTGTAGGTCAACGTCTTGAACTTCTGTTCAATCAATTGCGACAGCACGCTGATCAAGCGTTCTTCCGCATCTGCAGGTAAAGCTGGCGTCTAGTGGGTCAGTTTTCATGATAACGCTCGATTTATTTGGTAGCACAGGATTAGCCAATTACTTGCCCTAAATTCGGTGCGTAGGTGGCAAGATGCTGGCGTAAGCGCAGTAAAGCCAGATCTTTGGCCTTGGCTTCCAGCATAATGTCAAAGGGGCGGGGCGTAGTGTCCCGCGCCGCTTGTAAAAATTCGATAAAGGTGAACGGATCGATGAAATCACTATGCTGATTGGGGAACTAACTCACAAAGTGATACTTTACTTGCCTTTAACCTAGTGAGCCTGGTTGAACCTGTCTCTGCCCTACCGTCTTCACTTATTTCCGCTAAGGTAGAGCGCTGCTATACCTATTAAAATAGTTGTAATTTTTAGTAATATCGATTTGGAAGAAGGGTAACATTCTACTGGACTATTGGGGCTGCTTGCTGAATCGGATCTAAAAATCGTTTTCTACTAGTGGTAGTTTTTTTCGACCACAGGTAATGCCATTAACTGGGGCGATTGTGATTTACTCTCCTCCAGAATACCAGCAACAATTTCATCACGACTTACCAAGCAAGCAGCATCTAATTGATTAATCAAGGCAGAGACAACGGCATGTGAGATCGCATAAGGGGTAGTCTCAAAAAACAAAGATGCTGCATACGCCTTGAGATGATCCTCAACGCTGGGCGGGATCGTGACAGTAATTTCCATTTATCTATCCTTTAGTTGGTAATAGATTTTTGTTATTTCATCTAGAGAAATAGTAAATCGCTGAGGGCAACACAATCATATGGCTGTCCTACCCCGCTGTCAAAGATTCAAGGCTGATAGACTTGCTCACTTTACAGGTGCAGAGAATGTGCTTACCGCTATACTTTGTTTTAGCCAAGAGCTAATTGTCTTTCAAGATGTGCAACCTTCTGTCGCACTTCAGCAAGTTCCGATTTAGTTGCATACACATCATCAACTGTCGATAGTGCTTGGTTAATAACTTGAGCTATCTCCGTATTTTGCTGCTCTAATTTTTTACCTATCATTACATCAACTCGCGCAAGTAAAACTTCATTATTTTCTGCAACTAATTCTTTAATAGCCTGCAAATCTTGCGGTGTCAGTGCCATACTTTCTTTCATTTCCTATGTTGATAGTCTATCACAACACAGAATGTATGGTTATGCGAATTCTTGGTTACCTACCACTCTACTAGGTAAATCTCTTAATGGCCTACTCTCAATTGTTATCCTTTTTTACTACTTGAAAAGTTTCTCATACATGATCCATACTGAGACGAGTAAATAGTAATAGCACCCAATAAACCAAAAAACCCAGCAACTGGCTTTTGGTTTTATTCAAGGAGCACAATGATATTGTCAGTCGCTTCCCAAAAGGGAGGAACAGGTAAAACAACAACCAGCATTAGCTTAGCAGCAGGTTTGGGTCGGAAAAATAAGCGTGTTCTCCTCATAGATGTAGATAGCCAAGCAAATTCCTCTAAAGTTCTCATCCCTGATTATCTCTCTGTTCGCGATGTAAATTCGGTTTGTGTTACTATTCTAAAACGTCAACCCTTGGCTATTCATTCAACTTCTATTCCTAATGTTGACATAGTTCCTTCTCACATTCTGCTTTCAAACACAGACGTTGAACTAACAACTGCAATAGATCACAGAGAAGCACGTCTCAAAACTCAGTTAGATCATGTAAAGGATAAGTATGACCACATCATCATTGACTGTCCTCCTGCCCTTTCTTGGTTAACGGTTAATGCATTTACTGCTTCCGATAAAGTGTTGATTGTCATATCACCAGGTTACTTTGAGCTTGATTCAATTGTGCAAATTAGTAAGACAATTCAGGAGGTTCGTTCATTATTTAATCCAACTTTAGAGTTAGCAGGATACTTATTCACGATGAGTGATCCGACAATTAATAGTGAGGTTTCTTTAGACGTTTTACGCAATAGATATCCAGATAAACTGCTAAGAACAATTATTCCCCGCAACACCGATATTAGAGATGCCCATTTTAGTAAAAAGGATATTTTCTCTTTTAGCCCACAGTCAAAGTCTGCCCAAGCGTATAACAGATTATTAGAGGAACTCAGTTTATGAAAAAGAAACTAGATGTAACAGCTATATCCAACGAGCTTGAAGGTGCATCTGTATTTTTTGCAGCTAAAAGGGATGCCTCAACTCCTACCCCAACGACCCCAACACCAACTCAATCGATTGACAAATCGACCGTCCAATCAACTAATCAATCAACCCATCAACCAATCGATCAATTAACTAACAAACAAATCATTCAATCGCTTGAACAGCCAACTGATCAAGCGGCTAATACATTGAGTAATCAACCAGTGAGTCAACCTAATGATAAGCCAGTTAATCGACAGCGTAGCCAATCACCTAATCCACCAATTAGGCAGGCAATTGATACATCTATGATCATCGGTAAACCCAAAGGCTTTTATATTTCTGAGAAGCAAGATGCCGCCTTAGATGAAGCGGTAAGAAATGTTTCTGAAATACTGAAGGGTAAAGTAAGCAATAAAATTGACCGTTCTACGATTATTCGCTTAGTTCTTGAGGAAGCGAATCTTGAAGCAAAAGAAACTGCTGAAAAACTAGCTAATCGATTAGTTAGTCGATTGATTAATCAATTAACTAGTTAACCAATCAATATATGCGAAAGAACAATGCAGGCCCATGAACACGAAAAAGCACCATTAGCCCGTTTCACTGGGTATAGTTCTCCAAACTATACCCCCATCCCCGATCTGCTACTAGACGAACACTTGGCTTTTCTTTCAGAGAAAGAACTTAAAGTGCTGTTGTACATTTGCCGCCGCACCTTTGGCTTTAAAAAGGATACGGATGATATTTCAATCGAACAGATGGTGAATGGAATAACAAGAAAGGACGGGGAACGTCTTGATTATGGGACCGGCCTAAGTAGACCTAGTGTAACTAAAGCCGTTCAATCTTTAGAGGCCAAAAACTTTATCATAAAAATTTGCAGAAGAAATCCCAAAGGAGGGGATCTTTCCTCAACCTATCAGCTAAATGTTGGTCGTTCTGAATCTCGTGTAAATGTGAAAGTTGAGCAAGCTGCCAGGCAGGAGAGGGGGGGAGTTAAAAATTTTAACCCGGGGGGGGAGTTAAATAATTTTACTCCGGGAGTTAAAAATTTTAACCCACAAGAAACAGCAAAACAAAAAACAGAAAATACAACAACAAAGGCCAATTCTGTTGTTGTTGCTTTGAATGAATGGGGCATTTCACAAAACGTGAGTGAGGCTCTTGCAAAAACATACCCTCCAGAGCGGCTCAGCGAGAAGATTGAATTCCTCAAGTACCTGATTGAACATGAGCCAAAAGCGATCAAGAAACCAGCAGCATGGCTGCGCAAAGCCATAGAAGAGAATTACGGCGCTCCTGATGGCTATAAATCGGCAGTGAATAACGCAAATGTTGAGAGACCAGCAAATGCTGAAAACAAACGAAAAAAAGCCGTCCTAGAGGCTCAGAAAGCCCACTCAGAGCGTGCTGAACGACAGCAAAAAGAGCGTGAGGCAGCGTTTTCAGAACGATTGCACAGGCTATTTACCCAGTACCAAACGACTGATACTGATCTAGCCTTTTGGGAAGGAGCAAAGCCTGAATTGGCCCATCAAGGAGTCTCTGAAGCTATTCTCACCAGTACTCAGTTGCTTAAGCTTGAGCAAGGTAGGGCAGTCTTACATGTCATCAATTCCTTCATGGTCCAACAAGTAGCCCACCCGCGCGTCAAAGAGCCGCTCACCGCGGTACTGAGTAAGTTGGCTGGTCGGCCACTGCACATAGAGATCGTGGTTGACAATGGCGAACAAAGAGGGAAGGGGAGTGGGTAGCCTATTGTGGATACCCAACAATAGCCCCATGTACTATTGCTTGTTTTTGAAGACAACAGAAAATCGACTTACCAAGAACAAGAGAGTATAGTGGCTGCGGACATTGAGTCCTTGCCACTATCGAGGGAGAAGTGAGCAAAGGCTCATCCATCCCCACTTCGTTGCGCCCTTCCACTACCAGGCGGTAGTGGTGATCGGTTCTGCTCGTAAGTTTTTCTCAAAACCACTCGCGACCCCGATCAGGGGCTTCACTACGGGGGACAGAATCGCCTTGGCCCACCGTCGGTCTCTAGCGAGCCCGACTCGCCCCGCCGTGCTTTCCTCTCCGCACAAGTATATTTCAACCTGTTTTTGTGCCATTAGAGTGCTACAAGGAAAGCATCCTCGTTCTTGGTGCTCACGGTACATCTGTTCGTACCTAACCGAGGACGGCGCCGAGATGCCCTTCCACTTTGTTCCAGGCCACCAGCCACACCTCACGCTGCGCGGTGTGACTTTCTCTGCTGGCTCCGGGGCGAGTCGGCCTCGGGTGGCGGTCGCTCTCGCTCCCTTGCCCCAGCCGACGGCGGGGCGCCCGCCGGCATTCCCCCTCGACCTCCTTCCGGCGGGCAGGCTTAGAAACCCCGCCCCTTGCGGGGTTCCATTCTTCCGCTAGCGCGGTTCAAGTTCCTACCTTTACATCAGACAATCTCTACTGTCCTGTGTTATCAGCAGAACTTGACAAATCGTATGGTCTAGCAAATTCCCACATCTTCTCAAACTGATCACAAAAAAACTCAAACCAGTATGCGTCATTGATCGGATCTGGTTTGACTGTAGGCGTAGTGGACGTTGATGTTCTAAACGTGAGTAGTCTAACCAAGCAGGAAGCACGTTCTGTGTCTAGCCGAGGATAAATCACAGTTATTCCATATGGTGGTGGAAAATTTAATAAACGTACCTCTAGATCTGCACTAGGTATATTGATCTTCCACCTAGAGAGTAGTTCAAGCATATCTTCTACACGCCCTATTTGTGTTTTTACTGGAGTCCCTGAATCTGACCTTATTGAAGCCATCTCAATGGCTGCGCTTTGATGATCAACTAATAAAACACGAAGTTGGCCGCCATTCTTTAGCATTTCCAAAAATTCATACTGAAATGCTGGCAACAACCGAAAGAGTGTAATTCCCAATGTAGCTATCGCTTTTGCATTGCGGGTTTGATACCGTTGGTCACGCTCTAAGTATCCATCCAGGAATTATTTCTGGGGAAAAAAGGTTAGTTGGCAGTCGCCATATTGAAAAGGATGTCGACGC
>JAPKMW010000126.1 GCA_026645575.1 Caldilineaceae bacterium | reverse complement strand
GTCCTCAAAAACAAGACACCTTTTGACTCTAATTATGGCCAGCCGCCACTGCCCGCAACGTAGTATCTGTCAGGTTTAGGATACACGGAGGTATTCGGATAAGCGCTAAGGGGTATATCACTAGTTCGTGTAAGGGAATGCGAGCGCGGCTGCAATTTGATCGATGGGCTAAATCGATCTACTATGATAGGCTGGACTTGCATCAAAGGGCGCAACCCAGCTTGTGCCTTACGTAAGGGTGGGAGCCACGCCAAGCGTCAAGGGAAACACTGGCTTATGCTCGAAGCGGCTTTGCATCCTAATTCATGAGAAAGAGTTTAGCTATATCGGTATGTTCACGGGACAAGAATTGGTTTTGATCGGCATTATTGCCGTCACCTTGTTGCTGATTGTGTTTGATGTATTGCGGGCTGATCTGGTTGCGATTCTCGTTCTCGCCATCTTGCCACTAACGGGCATTATTACCGTACAAGAGGCATTTTCGGGCTTCAGCCGGTCGGTCGTGATCACCATTATCGGTCTCTTTATCATTACACAGGTGTTGGAAGATACAGGAGTGGTGCAATGGATCGCCGAGCGGATGAAAACCATCGGCGCCGGTTCGGAAGTGCGGCTGATTTTGCTCTTCATGGCGGCTGGCGCGGCTCTTTCGTTGGTGATGAATAACATTGCGGCGGGAGCCGTCCTGCTGCCGGCAACTGTGCAGGTGGGGCGTGAGTCGAATGTCGCCCCCTCTAAGCTCTTGATTCCCCTCTCGTTTGGCACCTTAATCGGCGGCATGGCCACCTATTTCACCACAGCCAATATCATTCTCAGCAGTATTCTGCGCGACCAAGGACAGGCAGCCTTGGGGATGACCAGCTTTCTGCCGACAGGAGGGGTGATTGTAGTGGCTGGCCTGCTCTTTATGGCTTTGATCGGGCGTCATTTGCTGCCAGAGCGGGAATCGATGGCGCAAAGCGCCAGCCCTTATTTGCTTTCACGAAATTTGCGCGAGATGTACCAGTTAGACGAACAACTGTGGGAAGTGCATGTTTTGCCCAATTCCCAATTAGCCGGTCTGTCATTGGCCCAAAGTAGAATCGGACAAGCCCTAGGGCTTACGGTAATCTCGATCTGGCGCAATCAGCAGGCGATTCTTAATCCAGCACCTGCCGAAGTGATTGAGGCGAACGACTATTTGGTACTCTTGGGCAGAGAAGATCGGGTGACCCGCCTTGTCGAATGGGGAGCCGAACTGGGGCGGCGCAATGGCAACAATGGTCAGGAGCAGAATTATTTCGTCGATCTCGTGGAAATGATCATTCCCCCGCGCTCGACCGTTCTTGGCAAATCCTTGGCCGAATTGAACTTCCGCCATAAATATCATCTGACGGGTGTCGCTCTATGGCGGGAGGGCCTCAGTTTTCGCAATGATGTAGGCGCCATTCCTCTTGAACCCGGCGATGCGCTCTTGATGGTCGGCACGCCGAAACATATTCAGGCATTGGCCAAGGATCGCAACTTCCTGATTTTGCAAAGCACCCATACGGCGCGTCCGCCCCGCCCTCAGAAAGCGGGTTGGGCTTTATTGATCACCGGGTTGGTCTTAGCCGCTTCTATCTTTTCGATTATGCCGACGGGTGAAGCGATGATGTTGGGCGTAGCGGCGATGGCGTTAACTGGTTGTATTAACTTGGATGACGCCTATCGTGGGATTGGCTGGCGGGTCATTTTTCTGATCGCCGGTATGCTGCCACTTAGCCTGGCGATGACTAACACGGGCCTAGCGGCCCGCATCGGGGAAGCCATTGTTACGGTCGTCAGCCCTTTTGGGGCGCTGGCCTTAGTCGGCAGCTTGTTTCTACTGACAATGATGATCACCCAAGTGATCGGCGGTCAGGTGACGGCGCTGATGATTGGCCCGATTGCCGTCACGGCGGCCCTCCAGCTTGGCATAGATGCCCAAGCGGTGGCCGTCGCCGTCGCGATTGCCTGTTCGGCGGCATTCTTAACCCCTATTGCCCATCCGGTCAATGTCCTGATGATGGGGCCGGGCGGCTATGTTCCCCGTGATTTTCTCAAGGTTGGCCTGGGAATGGCGTTCGTTACTTTTGTTGCCCTGCTCATTGGCATGAAGATTTTTTGGCAGGTGTGATTAGCTGTCCTCTATTGGCAAATCAGGCGGCTGTAGCACGACTTGATAACGGGCCGGATTGGGCAGGGGATCAATCTTATGTCTCCTGGCTATATCTCAGTATGGGACACACGGCGCCGACCGTCCTATCATAGGCGGCATGAAACGATTCCTACAAACCCTACTTGTGTTCCTGGGCATTGCCGCTATCGTCGTGTCCGCCCTTTCGTTACTGGCCTGGGATGAGTGGTGGATCACCAGTGTAAAATATCCGTGGGAACAGATCACCCTGGCATCTATCCTCGTTTTGGCGCTCTCGTTCTGGGTGTTACGTTGGCGTCAAACTTGGGTCAAGCTCTACCTGACGCTGTTGATCGTTGCCGTCCTTTATCAAGGACAAGTGCTGTTGCCCTACACCTTTCTCTATCCCAAAGCGGTGGAAACAGCAACGCCGGCCGGGACAACCTTTCAGTTGATGGTTGCCAATGTCGAAGTATCAAACCGCGACGCCGCGCGCTTTCTGGCCTTGGTAGAGGAGGTGAACCCGGATGTCCTCCAGGTGATCGAACTTAGCGCGTGGTGGCAACAACAGGTCGCCCCCTTGCGCTCAGCCTACCCCCACCATTTTGAGCAACCCCAGGAAAATGCCTATGGCATGGCGCTTTATTCGCGCCTTCCCCTCGAAAATGTCGAAGTTTACCACTATGAGAATGCCGAAACGCCTTCCATCTATGCCGAGTTGGCGTTGCCCCAAGCTGGGCGCATTGCCCTTCATGCCCTGCATCCACGACCGCCGCTGCCGGAAAACTCAATCGACAATGCTGATCAAGAGTTGATTCAAGTGGCGCAGGCGGTGCGCACGGCAGATCTGCCCGTGATCGTCGCCGGTGACTTTAATGATGTCCCTTGGTCGTATACCATAGAGGAGTTTCGCACCATCAGCGGTCTACAAGAGCCACGGATGGGGCGCGGCTTCTATAACAGCTTTGACGCCCAGCGCTGGTGGTTCCGTTTTCCCCTGGATCACATCTACTTGTCGGATGATCTGGGGTTGGTTGACTATGCGCGGTTGCCCCCCTTTGGTTCGGATCACTTTGCCCTCCGCGCGACCATTACAGTGGACGCCACTGGCGCAGGCAACGAATAAGCCGCCTAGCCTTTGTCATCTGCTTCTGCTTCCTGTGTCCCCTTTGTGTCTCTTTTCTGTATCAATACCGCCGTCCTTCCGCTCTTTTCTTCTTATAATAAGCGCGGTTTAGTTTTTTTGAAGGCTCATCTGGCTGATATGTGAGTACGGCCGCGGCTTGTTGCAAAGGCGGTTGCCTGCTGACGCTTTCGATGGGTGAGCGGAAATGGAAAAGGAGCAAAATGATGAAGCTTAACCGACCGCGTGTTTCTCTGTGGCTATCGCTGTTGTTGATCCTTACCCTTGGTCTGGCGGCCTGTAACAATCAATCCCAGCCGGCTGCCGAGCCAACTGTGATTGTGCCGGCAGCTACGACGGTCGACCAGGCGGTCCCAACCACGGTTGTTTTGGAAACGGTGGAGCCGGAAACCGGCGTGCAGGAGACTGAGGAAGGCGCTGAAGGCACAACCGATGCTGGAACAGGTGGGGTTGAGGGCAGCGCCGTCACTACTGACACACTCTCTGGTGATGTATTGGTGATCACAGGCACCGAGTTGATTACCGGCGTCGAAGTATTGACAAATGTTGAGGTCGTTACCGATGTGGTGGTGCTTCAGCGGAATCTGGTAACGACTGTGGTAACCAATACAGACGTTATCACCGATGTCACCCGCTTAACCGATCGTACCGTCGTGACCGACAGTACGTTGGTTACCCAAACAGAAGCATTGCAACCTATCACCCAAACCGAAGGGATCGTTGGTGATGTGAATGTGGTTCAACTAACCTCGACCCCAACTGCCCAACCCACTGCAACACCGACCGTACTGGTTGCTATTACCGCCGTTGTCACCGATACCGTGCGAGCCACCGCTGTGGTTACGCAAACGGTGGTGGCGACGGCCGTCGTCACCGACACCATTCAACGTGCGGTAACGCCGACGCCATCGGTTGTTGTTACAACCACGCCCAGCACAGGTCGTTAACCGATACCTTTCCTTGTCAAAAAGGGCGGCCAAGAGTAATCCCCTTGGCTACCCTTTTTGTAGTAACGTGAATTCGACGTTTCGTGGGTATACCGGTACTTAAATTATACCTCTCTACCGATCAGATGATCCGATTTCCTCAGCTAGCGCTCTTCTTTCCAATCTGCCAACAGCGTCGCAATCCAACGCGTGCGCGCAAACTGACGGCAAGTGATAATCACCAGAATCGTCAACGGCACGGCGATAAAGGCGCCGGGAATACCCCAGAGCCAGCCCCAAAAGGCCACCGAGAGCAGCACAATCAGCGGTGAAAGGGCCAAATAGCGTCCTTCGACCAGCGGATCGACCAAAACGCCCAGAATAATTTGTAGCCCGCCCAGCACAAGCAAGGTCAGCAGCGGCTGAACCCAACCACCAAATTGCACCAATGCAAAGAGAACCGGGAAGATGACCGCAATGATCGAACCAATGGTGGGAATATAGTTGAGCAAAAAGGTGATCAGGCCCCAGATCAAGGCAAAATCGAGACCAAGCAGCCAGGCAGCGACAGTCGCAGCTATGCCATTGATCAAGCCGGTTACAGTGCGGACGACCACATACCGTTGAAAATCTTTGGCGATCTCATGCGCCACCGCCACCCAATGCTCGGCTTCGACAGCGGGAAGGAAGCTGCGCAATTTGGCCGGGTAATCGTTGATCTCCAACGAGCCAAGCACCAGATAGGCGATCACCAGAAAGAGCGCGCCGGCCACCGCTGCTAGACTGCTCGCCAATTGCGTGACTAAATTTTGCATACCGGCGCCGGCTACCGACTCGCCGTCTGGCAGCGGTACGCCCATTTCCTGCGCCCACCGCAGATATTGCGTTAGCACTTCCTCATACTGGACCCACTGACCGGCCACTGAGCGCCCACTCCACCAGAGCGTCCCCGCAAAGAGCGCCAGGATCACTAGAAAGAGGAGCGTGGTTAGCGCCGTGGCAAACGTGTGCGGCATCCGCTGTTGCAACCGGCGTTGCAGCGGCCAGAAGACTGCCAGCAAGAAGAGAGCAAAGACGAGCGGGATCAACACAGTCGCCGCCGCCCGCGCCGCCGCCAGCACAAGGACCACCGCTGCAATGGCGACCCACGGGATCAATTTGCGCACCCGTGATGCGATCTGCGCTACCGTCGCTTGTTGATCAGCTTCTGTGTGGTGTTCCATAGGTTCATCAAGCAGTAGACCACAATCACAAACCAGGGTTCTGGCCGAACCCTGGTTTGTCGTACAACGGCGTTGTCATCGCCATCTCTTTATACAGCCATCAGCGTCTGCCGCGGCGTTTCCTATGATTTCATCCTCGTCGGCGCTTAGGTGCGCTTGAGCAATTCATCACTCGTGGTATTCAAATAAACACCGTTGCTATCTACACGCGCGATGTTATCCGGGATGACATAGCGATCCGCCGCAAACAAGCCGCTGCTGTCAATGCGGATGAAGCCGCTATGTTGTAGCTTTTGCGCCATCTCATCCGGCATGTCACCGGGGTTGAAGACCGAAGCCACCATATCGACCAGCGGTTGATCATAGTCGTTATCGGCAGGGGCAACGGTAGCGGGGCCGCTGCCTTGGGCGCGTTGACTATCGCTGGCGGCGCCAAACTGCACATAATCGACCGTGCCGATCCTGTCCTGGTTAGCATCGTAAACAGTCATGCCTTCATGAACATCATTGAGAATGCTCTGCTCTTGGGTTGTATCCATGACGCTCTGCGCCTGTCGGGTTGTGTGGTGAGTCATCGCTTTTGCTCCTTTGGCCGTCAAGCGGCCGCTACAGTTCTGTTGTTGCTTGCCAGCGTAATGGCTGTGCTGCCAATCCATTCGGGTGATGAGACCATAGCAGAAAGATAACCCTGCCGCTCTATATCAAGTTATAGGAGGAAGACACACTGTTGCAACAAACTGGGATAGCAGAAAGCTAGTTTGTCCTCAGCAATCAACAACCTTCTCCTGCCGATACAGGTAGGCGGAAAAGAGCAACACCCAGAGCGCTACGCTAACAAAGACCAACCATTCCAGGAGCGAAGGCAGCCAAAAGATAGGGCGATCCGGCCCTGGCGGGCCCAGCACGTAGGCTTGCAATGGGTTTTCATATAAATAAAGCGGCAGCGACAAAAAGAGGGCAAAGGCGAGAGTAGCAGCAAAGCTGGGCAGTGCCAACCAGCGGGGAAAACGGCGCTGATCGGTTACGAGAATCATCAGGGTAAAGAGGGCAAAGGTGAGAGAACCGCCGATAAAGAAGATCATGGCGGCATTGCGGTGATAGTAAAATTGTGTTACCGGGAAAAGACCGACAAAGATGACGGCAACTGTGGCAATGACGCCGGTCAAGGCGACGAACCGCAGGACGGCATTGCCCGCGCACAGGCTCAACCCGACCATAAAGCCCACCAGAAAGAGACCACCGAGCATCAGGCCCCCGTTGAAGAGCCAAGCGAATGTCGAGACAGCAGGTTTGCCCAGATCTGAAATATTGCGGTTCAAGAGCGAATAGGGGTAGCCTTGGGGATCTTGAAAGGTCAAGGCAGCGGCAATAGTGGCAAGCAGGATGATGGTGATGCCGATAAAGCCACAGCGGTAGGTCACTTGGGCAAGATTGCGTTGCATGGCAAAGCGGTTGGCGCGTTGTGTACAGCTTGTGCGCCCTAATCCAGCACCGTCTCCCATGCCTCGGACCAGAAGCCAGGATAGCCACAAATCGTCATCGGCTTGGTAAAGGTTAGGGTCTGCCAAGCCAGGGCATCGACATAGGTGGCGACGGCCTCTTCGCCCTGTTCGTTGGTGTAGACGCCGGTGTACCACATTTCCGTAATCTTGTCGGCTAGTTTGCGCGCTGGCTCCTGGGCAAAGAGTCCGGTCGCGTCGAGCGCAGCAAAGCTGTTCGGCGGAGTCGCACCGCCAAACCCCGCTTGTTCAATCAGTTGTGCGATGGTGAAATCAGCGTCATCGCGACCTTGCACGCTTTGCAGATAGGTCTGCCCCAACGTTGGACTCAAGTTTGCCACGCCGGTTAAGAGCGCCGAGAGCGCCAGAAATTCTGTCAATAATGGTGTCGCCTGGGCCGGCGCAGGGGTAGTCGGCGGCATCGGGCTGGGCAGGATAATTTGTGGCGTTGCCGCCGGCCCAAAGGCGATGGCTGATTGGTTGGTGCTGCGCGGCGGGCCGCAAGCAACCACCAACGCACCAGTGACTGTTGTCGCCAGGCCGCACAAGAACGCCCGACGGCTTACCCGTTGTGATTGGCAGTGGGATTGGCAGTGGGATTGGCGGTGGGGGTCTGTTGGCGTCATGGGTTGCTCCTCCTTTACAGGCAGATAGGGTGCGCACTGCCGGCACAACAGCCGGCAGGACAGGTTGACCGGCTAATCAAAAACTTCGGTAACCGCTCTGATAAAAAAGCGTTGCATGAGCAAGCTCACAGCCAAGGCCAGCAACAGCGCACCAATGATCGACCAGACCAGGGGGATGGTAACACCGTTGACAATCATGGGGATCACCAGCGGTAAATTGAGCGCAGCCACCAACCAGGCTGTCACCCAACCGCCGATAAAGGCGCCGATCAGGGCGCCCCCATAACCGGCCAGCGAAAAACCAGCCAATGCTTGGGCAACAGCGGCGCAAACTACGGCAATGAGCAAATAGCTGATAATCTCAGTCCAAGGCATTGCTTTCTTTCCTCCACACTACACATTCCACCAGGCTAAGTTTAATTGTCAAAGCGCAAGAAACTGGTGACGGCTCCATACCATGTCTGATTACGCTCCAACGTATAAAGGTAGGCCGCCATATTCAAGGCATCTTCTTCGGTGACGCCCAGGTTCGGCATGGCGTTACCTGGCTCAATAGCCTGGGGAAAGCGAATCCACTCGACCAGATAGGCCGGCTCGTTGGGCAAGGAACCGGCGATATAACTGCGTTCGGCCCAACCAATCAGCGGTGGCCCCACCAGGCTATTGGCGCCGGGGACGCCGGGAATGAGATGACACGAGTGGCAACCATAGGTTTGGAACGCCACCTGACCAGCCGCCGGGTTGCCGGCTGGAACACGAGCTGCGCCCAGCGATGACTGGGCTTGTACGGTGGTGCAGCCAGCCAGCAACAGCCCGACAAAGGGTAACCAGAAATAGTGCATCACCTGCCAATACCGTGGTTTGCTTTCCTTCATCGTTTCTCCCTAAGCCTATGAAAGCTGTCGTTGTACTACGCCCAACTCCTGTTGAATTGTCTCCGCCGCACGCAGGGCGAGCGCGGCCAGGGTCAAGGTTGGGTTGGCCGTGCCAACCGTGGGAAAGACGCCACTGCCAACCATAAAGAGGTTCGGGTGGTCATGGCTGCGCTGGTCAGCATTGACCACCGATGTTTGCGGGTCATTGCCCATGCGATAGGTGCCCATGACATGACCGGCCCCTTCATGTTCTTCACTGTGTTCAATCACAGTGGCGCCCATGGCTTGAAAAACTTGTTCGCTCACCCGGCGCGCTTCGGCCATTGCTCGCTCGACAAAATCGCCTAGCCGGTAGTGAATGCGGGGGCGGGGAATGCCAATGGCATCCAGTTGATCAAAGGCCGGCACAATGCGATTTTCCGGGTCAGGCAACTGTTCGACCAGATTGGCAAAGCGGATCTGCCGGGCGATCTGGTGGTTCATCTGCTCCACCAGCGCCGTCCCCCGATAGCCTTGTCCGATTAAGTCGATTGCCAGAGTGGCCGGCGGTGTGCCGGGGAAACTCCAGCCATCTTCGCCAATCGCCATACGAAAGGCCGAGCGCTCGCGACGGAAGTCGCCATCGCGAAAAGTCTCGATTCCGGCATTCTCCAGTGGCGACCGGTAAGGGTAGAGCGGCTCCTTGGCCAATGCCCAACTGAGTTGCACCGGGTGATCCATCAAATTGCGCCCCACCTGATCACTGCTGTTGGCGACGCCATTGGGCAGTGCATCGGTGCGCGACATGAGCAGAAGTTTCGGGGTTTCAATGGCATGGGCGGCCAGCACATAGAGATCAGCTTCAGCCCGTTGTTCGCTGCCGTTGGGGCGCTTAAAGCGCAGCCCCGTGACCCGGCCCTCGGCGTTCACCTCGACAAAGTGGACAACTGCCTGGTCGATCACCTGTACGCCCAGCGCCTGCGCCTTGCGGACATGCACGGTGGCATCGTACTTGGCGGCAATCGGACAAATCGGCACGCAGGAGGCATTGCCACAACAAGGGGGCCGGCCATCATAGGTAACGGAGTTACGCGCCTGCGGCGTCGGATCGACCCGATAGCCCAGTTGGTTGGCGGCCAGCGCTACTTGCTTGTCAAGATAGGTGAGGGGGAGCGGTTGCATGGGAAAATCACGGGTACGGGGCGAACCGAGATCCTGTTTGCCGTCGCCGGCAACGCCCAACTCCTGTTCCGCTTGGCCATACCATGGCTCCAGATCGTTGTAGCTGATCGGCCAGTCCATTGCAATGCCATAACGTGTTTGCATCTGAAAATCCGCCGGCAGGTGGCGTAGACTGGTGCCGAGCCAGTGCCAGGTGGTGCCGCCGACGCGGCGCACATAGGTGCTTTTGAAAAAGACTGGCCCCTCCTGCACATAATACCCTTCGAGGTCGGCGACAGTCGGACGGGGGGCATAGGGCGTGTCGGGGTAGGGCGCTTCCGGCACGCGCACAACCGCGTTGCGATAGTTCGTCAACGCCTCTGCCCGCGTGATGGGCGGTCCAGCTTCCAAGACCACCACCCGCGCCCCGGCTTGCGCCAGGCGATAGGCGACCAACATCCCGGCCACCCCGGCCCCGACAACCACCACTTGCGCTCTCACTGGCTCTGCCACAAATCGGCTCCTTGTTTCTTGCTGGCTGGCGCTTTGCTTTCCTACGTTTGCGTCATTATGCAACAAAACTTAATGCATTACACTGGGAAAAGGAATAGGTAGGGATATAGAGTGGTTACATTTATCCAACAAACGCTACGCAGACGCTCCGCAAACGGTACGGCTGTCAAAATCACCAGTATTACCAGTAAATATCGCTCTATCAAAAGGTAGGGTAGCCAACCAGCCGCCGGTAGCAAAAACCAACCCACACCGCTTACTTTGGATAGTGTAAAAGGACTGGATAATCGGGTAAGCTCATGATAACCGTTTCAGCAGTTGGCGAAAGAGGAAAAATGGCGATGAACTCCGTAACCGACAAACTCCATAGATGTTCCTTCTTGCAAGCGACGCTTTTGGGGCCGCCGCAACTGCTCTGCGCCGGCGCCACCATTCCCCTGGCGCGGCGCCAAATGCGTGCGCTCTTTTTTCGGCTGGCCATTGCGCTCCGCCCCGTGACGCGTGACCAACTCTGTTTTCTTTTCTGGCCCGACATTGGCGATAGCGCCGCCCGCCGCAACCTAACCGTGCTGCTCAACCAACTGCGTCAGGCGCTGCCCTGCCCGGATTTGGTGCAGACGCAAGGTGATGCGATTTTGCTCAACCCCGCCCACTTACAAACGGACACGGTAGCCTTTGCCGAAGCACTGGCGCAAGCCGCCCGTGGCGGAAGATTGGAACCGTTGACCGCCGCCGTGGATCTCTACCGCGGCCCCTTTCTCGACGGCTTTGCCCTGCCCGCCTGCGCCGAATTTGAAGCGTGGGTTATGCAAGAACGGCAAAGCTGGGAGCGCCGCTACCTGGACGCTTTGGCGCTTCTGGTTGATGCCTATGTCGCCCGTGGCGCTTACACCGAGGCGATTGCCGCCGCCCAACGCGCGCTGGCCGTTGACCCACTGGCGGAGGAGATGCACCGCCAGTTGATCACCCTTTACGCCGCAGCCGGCGACCGCATAGCGGCGCTCCGTCAATTTGAGCAGTGTGTCATCGTGCTGGAACGGGAACTCGGCGTCAGTCCGCTGCCCGAAACACGGGCGGTCTACGAAGCGGTGCGCCAGGGGCAGCTATTGGTGGGGCATTCACCAAGGGAGCAACTCCCGGCGGCAACCGTCGCCACCGCCGTTGACCAGCCGTCACCGAGCGCCACCAACGAAGCAACACGCGCGCGACCAGCCTTGCCGGCGCCGCCGACGCCGCTCATTGATCGCGAACAGGAACTCACTACCCTGCAGGCGTTGCTTCAGACGCCGGATGTCCGCCTGCTGACGTTGACCGGGCCGGGCGGCAGCGGCAAGACACGGCTGGCCCTCCAGGTCGCCTGGGCCATGACCAACCAAGTGACCGATGGCGCGGCCTTTGTCCCCCTGGCGCCCGTGCGTGATCCCGAATTGGTCTTGCAGGCCATTGCTCATGCCTGCGGGTTGCAAGCAAGCAGCACCACGGCCCTGATCGACTATCTGGGCAACAAAGAGATTCTCCTGGTGCTAGACAACTGTGAGCATCTGTTAGCCGCCGGCCCGGCCATTGCCTCCTTGCTGGCCGCAGCGCCAAAATTGCGCATCCTGGCCACCAGTCGCGCAGCGCTCAACTTGCTTGGCGAACACACCTTCCCCGTGCCGCCACTGCCCTTGCCCGATCTTGCCCATCTGCCACCCCTGGCAACGTTGGCGACGGTGCCGGCGGTGGCGTTGTTGCTGGCACGCACGCAGGCGCTCAATCCACGCTTCCAACTCACCGCCGAGAATACCGCCGATGTTGCCGCCATTTGTGTGCGGCTCGACGGGTTGCCGCTGGCGCTCGAACTGGCGGCGGCACGGCTCAAGCTACTCGCCCCGCGCGATCTGGCGCGCCGGCTGGACAAACGGTTGGCGCTGCTCACCCACGGCTCACAGGATCTGCCGGAACGCCAACGCACCTTACGCGCCACCATCGATTGGAGTTACCGTCTGCTGGATGTCGATGAGCAGATCTGGTTCGAGCGCTGTAGTGTCTTTGTCGGCAGTTGGACGGTCGACGCGCTGGAAGGGTTGAACACGCAACTCCAAAACCGCAACCCAGGCGCAACGGCGCTGCCGGCAGACCCACCATCTGCGACCTTCGCCACACTCAACACAAATCTGCTTGACGTACTGGCCGCGCTCACCGACAAGAGTCTGGTGCAGGTGGTGACGGCGGTGGAAGGTGACAACCGCTTTACCCTGTTGGAGACCATGCGCGAGTTTGCCGCCGAACAGTTGCAGGAGCGGGACGCCGCCGACGCCGTCGCCCAGGCCCATGCCGACTACTACTGGCGCCTGATCGAGCCGTGGGATATTAACGCCCCCACCTGGCTGGCTGATATCGAACGGGAACTGGACAACCTGCGCGCCGCCTTGCGCTGGTATCTCAGCCGACCGGATCAACTCGAAGCGGCGATGCGGCTGGGCCACCGTCTGTCGCGTTTCTGGTACTGGCGCGACTGGCTTAGCGAGGGGCGTTGGTGGTTGGAACAGTTAATCACCAAGAGTGCCGGCATGGAAAGTGAGCTACGGGCGGATGTGTTGACCGCCGCTGCGCTGCAAGCCACCGTGCAGGGCGACCTCGTGCGTGCGTTAGCGCTCCATGATGAAAATTTGAAGCTGTGTGCGCGCTTAAACCTGGGTCATCAACGCGCCAAATCACTCAATTCCCTGGCTACGCTCTATGCCCGTAAAGGAGATCTCCCACGCGCCATTTGCTACCTGGAAGAGTCGTTGACCCTGGCACGACAAATCCAGAACCCGGATACGCTTAGCACCGCTTGTTACATGCTGGCCGGCATCCTTGTCGATGCAGGACGTGACCAGGAACGCGCTTTGTCTCTATACGAAGAATGTTTGAGCGTTGCCCGCGCCCATCGGCGCTCCATCGTGGAGTCGATGACGCTGGCGGCGCTGGGTCATCTTGCGCTCTTCACCGGTGATCTGGCACGCGCCGCTGAGTTGCTGCCCCAAGCCTTGCAGATGCAGCAAACCATGAACGCCAGCATGGCCTTGGGCTGGACCCATGTCTATCTTGGCATTCTCGCCCTCCTTCAGGGTGACGATGGCCGCGCCGCCAACTACTTTCTCCTGAGCCTGGAGGCAACGCCCCAAGGCGGCGCCCAGTATGTGATTCCGTTTACGTTGGAAGGGCTGGCCGGCGTTTGCAATCTACGTCACCAACCAGTGCCGGGCGCGCAGCTTCTCGGCGCCGCCGAAGCGCTGCGCGAGAGCCTGGAAAATCCGCGCGCCCCCATCGAAGTGGCCTTCTATGACATGATTCGCACTGGCATCCAAAACCAACTGGCGCCGGCAACGTTGCAACAGTTCTGGCAACGGGGTCGGCAACTGACAACGGCGCAAGCCATTGCCGAAGCCAGATTAGCGGTGTTACCCAAATAGTGTGGTTGCCAACCGCACCGATCTGGTGGACAAGTGCGGTTGGCAACCGCAGCGACCTTATCCCCATTTTCTAGTGAACGTTAGCCTCAAAGCCGGGGCGACCACAAATGGTCGCCCCGGCTTTTTTGATCCGATCCGGTCAAGGGTTCCCTATCGACAAAAACTCAGCACAATTTTGCCGTTTGTTGATAGCTTTGTCGACAGCGGTGTCGATTGTTTGTCGACTCGCCCCTGTTATGCTGTCCACAGCAAGCAAAGCAAGGTGGGTGTGAATCGCCGAACGGATGGAGCAGCAACCATGGCGCACGAAGCGTATGAATCGTTTGTGATCCGCATCTGGCATCAACAAGCGACGAATGGACAAGAATGCCAGTGGTGCAGCGAAATCGAGCAGATCCAGAACGGTCTGCGCTGGCGCTTCCACACCTTGACCGACTTGCTCACCTTTCTGCAACAGGCCGCCGGCGATCGCGTAACAGACACACCGCCCAACCCAGCGACGGCAACCGAGGATGCTGGACATAGCCAGCGTCGAGGCGCCAAGCAGAAGCGATGAACAGGTATTGTTATGCAAGGCTATCTCAATCGAAAAGATTCGCAACGTCTACAACAATGCCTTTGCACAGGAGTCAGTGCTGCGAGTCGATAGCATGGCGCGTGTTTCATTCTAACCCTAGTCGTCCATCGTCAGTCTACCCAAACTCTATCAACAAAGGAAACAAACAATGGCAACCTGTAATCAAGCCCTGGTAACGATTCAAAAAGTGATCGTTCACAAATCCGAAAGTTATGGTTCGATCTTTGGCACCGGCATCGGCGGCGAACCCGGTAGCTCCGCCGAGTGGGATCTGCGCTTTACGGTCGCCGGACAAGGCGCGGCCCAACGCTTCGATGGCGTGCGCGATGGCAGCGTTTTAACCGTCAATCGGTCGTTCGTGGTTGATCTCAACGCTATTCAAGAAAGTCTGCATGTGGAAGTCTCCGGCGTCGAAATTGACGACAGTTCGGCCAATGATGCGCTGCCGACCGCCACCTACACCATTACGCCCAAGACCAACTGGACCGAAGGGCAAACGTTCCGTAGCGCGGCCCCCTCTTCAAAAGACTTTGCCTATGACTTTGTCTTTGACATTCGCTGCGCTAACACGGGCACCATCGGTTCACCCCTGACCGGCAACGACGGCAAGCTGACGGTCACGGCAGCCTGGCAACAGGGCGGCGGCGGCGAGATCCAGGTCTATGACTGGTCCTACGCCGACTATCGCAAACAATATGACGCCCTCTGGAACCAGGGCTGGCGGCTGCATCTGCTGGAAAATCGCGTGGTCAACAACGAGGTGCGCTATACCGCCGTTTGGCGCCCCAGCACTTCCAGCGAAATCCAGGTCTATGAATGGAGCTACACTGACTTCCGCAAGAAGTACGATGAACTCTGGAACCAGGGTTGGCGCTTGCATATCCTGAACAATGTGGTAGTCAATGGACAGGTGCGCTATATCGCCGTCTGGCGCCCCAGCACGTCGGGTGAGATTCAAGTCTACGAATGGGCCTATGCCGACTACCGCAAGAAATACGATGAACTGTGGAACCAGGGCTGGCGGCTGCATATTCTCAACACCTTTGTGGTCAACGGCCAGGTGCGTTACACCGCCGTCTGGCGTCCCAGCACATCGGGCGAAATCCAGGTCTATGAATGGGCCTATGCCGATTACCGCAAGAAGTATGACGAACTGTGGAAGCAGGGCTGGCGGCTGCACATCCTCAACACCTTTGTGGTCAACGGGCAAACCCGCTATAGCGCGGTCTGGCGCCCCAGCACTGCTGGCGAAATTCAGGTCTATGAGTCGGCCTATGCCGACTATCGCAAAAAGTATGACGAACTCTGGCCGCAGGGCTGGCGGTTGAAACTGATCAACACCTACTAGTGGTTTGACCAGTTACTTTTGAGAAAGCTGGTTTCTGGCAGAAACCAGCTTTCTCAACCGCACTGTTTTCCCCAAATTTATTGATCGCACGCAAGGCAAAGCGACAAGGAAGAAGTGGAGAAGAGGCTCATGTCTTTCCAAAAACATTTCATGCTGCGGCTGGCCGTTGATCGGCTTGATGCGGATCACGCGCAAATGCCCAGGTACGACACCGAGAAGAGAACGCCGACGGCGGTCAGTGCGACCCATGTCGTAGTCCTGCACCGCGTATTGCACCATCTTTGGTCCCTGCCTTTGCGCCTCTGGCGCGATCAGGGCAACCAGTGCAACTCAAAGACGCAGCCAGCAGCAAGTACACGGCTCGATTAGCCGTCCAAAGAGTCAGTATTGTGCTTTCAGTATTGTGGTTATTGTTGAAAGGAAGTTTCTCATGACAATTCTGATTATGGCCGATGTGCCTAACCAAACCCAAGAGGGCTACGACGGTGTGTTGGCAATGGTCGAGCCGCTGCTCAAGCAGGCGCCCGGCTTCATCATGCACGCGGCCTACCCCGCGGAAGGGGGCTGGCAGAGCATTGAAGTCTGGGAGTCCAAAGCAGCGGCGACTGAATTTTTCGCTAAACACATCGCACCAAACCTACCGCCCGGCGTCAAGCCCAAGCGCACGATGCAGGAACTGTATAGCCTGGTGCATAAATGAAGTAAGGCAAATGAGAACGATTCAGGCCGAAAGATTGATGAATCGCATTATCAAAGGAGATCGAAAATGACAACCGCACTTGACACAATTGCACCCGTCGCACAAGAAAGCATCCTGCCGCCGGTAGACTTCACCATCGCCTTGACCGATGGCGTGGAGAATGTCGGCATTGGGTTGGTCAGCACCGAGCGGGCGCAGCCACTGTTGCCGCCCCCCTTCAAGCTGGCGAACAACGGCGAGCCAGTCACACCGCTGGTAGTGCTGGCCGCCGAGTGCCAGGGCATTGCCGTCACCGGCGCCGTGCCAACCCCTGGTGCATTCGTACAGGTTGGGCTGATCGTCGCCCCGCCGGACGGCACCGGCGAGATCAACATCTTTACGCTCTGGCACTATACCACCCATCTCACCCTGGCGCGCGCCCTGAAAAACGCGGGGCTGGACAGCCAGCATGTGCCGACCATTGAATATGACGTGACCCTGGGCGGTAAAGCCGGTTCAGCCCGTCTCACCGTACCGGCGCCGGGGCAACCGCCGTTGCTCCTGGCCGGAGCCATTCGCGAACCGAATCAGCCCGTCACCTTCAACGGCAACTGGTGGGGCAAGGCGGGGAACCGTCTGCTCAAGCTCAATTCCGTGGTGCCGGCGGCGACCTTTAGTGACGCCGAGTTGACCTTGACCACCCGTGCCTCCAATCCACTGGGCCACCTTATTGGCGGGGAAACGTTGAACTTTGCCTTCCTGCAACGCTTCAACACCTTTCCACAGGCGCGCACCACCGTCAGTGTTCTTGCGGCATAAGGAGCAAACCGATGGCAACGCAACCCCTTACTCACGCTGCGGAAGCGGCGCGCCGCCCGGCTGGGCCGACGCGATCACAACGAATCGTCCGCATAAGCTTATTCACCCTGGGGGGATTGGTCGGTGTGCTGCTTGTGGCGGTGGCGGTGATTTACGTCGGGAGCCAAGTGCGGCTGAATCGGCGCTATGACATCGCCGTACAGCCGCCACCCATTCCAACCGATACGGCCAGCATCGCTCGTGGCCAACATCTCGCCACTGCCGTCACCGGTTGCACCGACTGTCACGGCGCCGATCTCTCCGGTCACACATTTGCCGATGCACCGCCGTTCCTGCTTGTGTCGAGCAATCTCACGCGTGGCGCCGGCGGGGTGGGCGATCAATACAGCGACGCCGACTGGGTGCGGGCCATTCGCTATGGTGTACGCCCCGACGGCAAGCCGCTGCTCTTTATGCCATCCAAACATTATGCCAACCTGAGCAATGAAGATCTGGGTGCGATCATCGCTTACATTCAGAGTGTTGCGCCGGTGGATCACGAGCAGCAGCCGTCGAGCTTGCGGTTATTAGGGCGGCTGTTGCTCTTACTTGGCGAATATTCTTTGCCCGCCGAGACGGTCGATGCCTCAGCGCCGATTGTCGCCGCACCGCCGGCCGGTCGCGCCGTGGACTATGGCAAATATCTCGTCAGCATTGGCGCTTGCGCGGAATGTCATGGAGTGCGATTGGCCGGGGCGGCGCCGACGGAACCGGGCGCGCCACCAAGCCGCAATCTCACGCCCGGCGGCAACATCGGTCAGTGGTCGGAAGCCGAATTTATCAACACCTTGCGCACGGGGTTGCGGCCCGACGGCACCGCCATCAACAGCGCCATGCCCTGGTGGGTGCTGGCCCAACAAACCGACGACGAGTTGGGCGCAATCTACCGTTATCTGCGCTCGCTGCCGGCACTGCCGACAGAGGGTAATTGAATTCGTTAGGAGTGACAAGTAAACAATTTGTATAAAGTGGGGATACAGAGATTGAGAGATTCAGATACTCAATCTCTCAATCTCTGTATCTCTACGGCTAAGTAATTGACTCGTCAATCCTTAGCCGTAAACGTAAAACGGAGAACAAGCGAATGAACACCAAAACTAACAAAACCATTATGCGCCAAGTCATGCAGGCCATCGATAGCGGCGACTGGGCAGCGCTCGAAGCGCATCCCGGCCTCTACGAAACCAGGGAAAGTGTACCGATGTTGCACGCTGCCTTTCCCGATATGCAGACCACGATGGAACAGGAGATCGTGGCCGGCGACATGATCACCACCGTTGTCACCGTGCGCGCCACGCACCAGAAAGAGTTTCTCGGCATCCCCGCCACCGGCAAGTCGGTCAGCTTTATGGTGATCGAGCTGGATCGCATCGTCGACGGCAAGATTGTCGAACACTGGGCGCTGCCCGACTTCTTTAGCCTGCTCCAGCAGATCGGCGGGGCGATTGTGCCGAGTGAGCAGGGGATGGCATGGAAGTAGCCTGGGCGAAAAGGGGAAGAGTCATGTCAATACAGAATCACCCTTATGTGATTGAAGGCGGTCAGGCCGGCAAGGCGCGTCTAAGCGTGCTTTCCCAAACGCTGGAGCCGACCACGCTCGCCTTGTTCGAGCGTGTTGGGATTGCACCAGGCATGGATTGCCTGGATGTAGGCAGCGGCGGCGGTGATGTGACCCGGCTGCTGGCGCATCTGGTAGGGCCACGGGGGCGGGTCGTCGGCCTTGATTTTGATGCCGAGATCGTCCGTCTCGCCGCGGCAGATGCTGAGGCCGCGGGACTAGAGCAGGTGCGCTTTCGGGTGGCCAATGTCTATGATTTGGAACCGGAGCCATGCTTTGACCGGGTCTATGTGCGCTTCTTGCTCACCCATCTGCCCGACCCGGCGCGGGCGTTGCGCAAGTTGGTGCAGATGCTCAAACCGGGCGGCATTCTCATTGCCGAGGATGTGGAGATGAATGGGCGCTTCTGTTATCCGGCCTTTCCCCTGTTTGAGGCGGGCGCCCATCTTTACAGCACCGCTACTCGCCGCAAAGGGGGCGACCCGGAGATCGGTCCCAAGCTGCCGGGGTTGTTCCAGGCCGCCGGGTTGCGGGAAGTCGGCGTCAATCTGGTGCAGCCGGTCTTTCTACAGGGCAAAGGCAAGACGATGATGTCGCTCACCTTACACCGCGTCGCTGATGCAATATTGGCAGAAGGGCTAGCGACCACCAGTGAGTTCGAGAGTTTGGTGACGGAAATTGCCGCCTTTGAGGCGCGACCGGACACCTTGGTCAGTTTGCCGCGCATCTTTCAGGTGTGGGGGCGATGTGCTTGAACAAGCAGAAACAAGGAGCTTCATGATGACAAAGCGAGAGATGATCGCAAAGACGCCCAGTGCAGCACGCCGCCGCCTGCTGTCTGCACTGGGCTTGCTCACGCTGGGGGCGGTTGCCAGCAGTTGTGTGGCTGTGCAAGGCGCCGCGCCCGAAGGTAGTACGCCCCGCCGCCCAATCGTGTTGGTAGCCGGCGGCTGGCAAGGGGGCTGGTGTTGGCAGAAAGTCACACCCCTCCTCAGTGCGGCTGGTCATCGAGTCTACACGCCAACGTTGACTGGGCTGGGGGATCGAGCGCACCTTAGTCAGCCTACCATCGATTTGGAAATGCACAGCCAGGATCTGGCGGCGTTTCTCGACATGGAAGACTTACAGGACGTGGTGTTGGTTGGGCACAGCTATGCCGGTTTTGTGATCAGCGCCGTGGCCGAGCGAGCGCGCGCCAGGCTCCACAGTCTGGTCTATCTCGATGCCTTTATCCCCGAAGCGGGCAAACGGGTGGTGGATTATCTGCTGCCCGTGGAGCGCCGTCAGGCGATTATTGAGGCTGGGCGTCAAAGTGGGTATGTGGCGCCAATCCCACTGACCGCGTTGGGGGTCACTGATGAAAGCGACCTGGCTTGGGCCACCCCGCGTCTGGTCAACCAGCCCTATGGCACTTTTGCGCAACCGATCCAGTTGGCGGCGCCGGCAGCGAGCGGATTGCCCCGCAGCTTCATCGCCTGCACCAATCCACCCAGTGGTTCGTTTGGTCAATTTGCCGCCCTGGTTAAGCAGGATCCAAGCTGGCGCTATCACGAGTTAGCCACCGGCCACCAGGCGATGATGACGATGCCGCGTGAACTCGCCAAACTCCTGCAGCAGCTTGCCGAAGCAGCATATTCACTGACCTAGAAAGATTGAGACGGTATTACGTTCAAAGTCACTTGTCACCAGATCTGGTTTGCCATCGCCGTTCATGTCACCGACGGCGAGGCGCCAGGCGCTGTCGGCAGTGGCAAGAGATGCCGCCGGTGCAAAAGCGCCCCGGCCGTCGCCTAGCAAGATCGGGATAGTATCGCCGGCCGCGCCGACAACATCGACGTTGCCATCCCGGTTTACATCGACGAGCACCAGATACCAGGCGACAGAGCCGAGGTCGAAAGGCGAAGCGGCGCTTTCGGTGAAGCTGCCTTGGCCGTCGCCGAGTAACACGGTCAGGGCGCGTTGATCGTGATGGGTTGCCACGATGTCTGGCATTGCGTCGCCGTTCAAATCGCCAACGGCTACGAACCAGGGAGATGCGGTTTGCAAGGGAGTTCGCCTGAGCTGGAAATTTCCCGCACCGTCGCCAAATAAATGGGTCAGGATGCGGCTGGCGGTCAACTGTTGGCTGCGGTTGGGGCCGGTCGCCGTATTGGTCGCCACGATGTCAAGGTGGCCATCCGTGTTGAGATCGGCCAGGGTAAAGGGGTAGGGACTGGGGCCGACGGTGAAGGGGGAGTTAGGCGCTTGGATAAAGCCGCCCTGCCCATCACCAAGTGCAACGGCAATAGCGTTGTCAGGATCGCTAGTGACGGTGACCAGGTCGAGCTTGTCATCGCCGTTGAGGTCGCCAAGCGCCAGACCGTGGGTGTGCGGGTGGGCGCCCGCTTTCATGGCGATGGGTGAGTTGGGCGCCTGGGTAAAGCCGCCTTGCCCGTCGCCGTGGAGGAGAACAACGGCATAGCTGTCATGAGTCGCCAGCGCCAGATCCAGGTTGCCGTCACCATCAACATCGCCCAGCGCCATCTCGGTGGGGTTTTCCGGTAGGCCGTGTGGACTGGCCGGTAGTAGACGAAATTGACCGTCGCCCTGACCGATCAGCACGGTGATGCCGCTGCTGCCGGCTACCGCCAAGTCAGGCTTGCCGTCGTTGGTTACATCGCCAATGGCAACGGTTTCTGCGCCTGGTGCAACAGCGATGGGCGAGCCGGGGGCTGGGGCAAAGAAGGTCGGTGGATTGGCTGGCGGACGGATGCAGGCGACCAAGCCCAAAAGCGTGCAGCCGAGTAACAACGAACGCCTAGCTACAGTCATGGTGGTTCTCCCCGTGACGCAAATGTTTGATGATCAGTGCTTGTTACACTTTATATACACCCCTTGTCCGCTGGGGGTTCCATTGCACAGCGGATCAATCTAACAGGAGAAACCAACGTATGTCACAGATGGTTCTTACCGCACCGATACGCAATCGTGTGACCCAGCCGGAGCGACCAGCGAAGATTGAGCAGCACTGCGCAACCCCCGGTTGTATGGCTGGCCTATGGACGGTGCAACTGCTCTCTGCCGCCAATTCCCTCTGGCGCGTGAGTAATGCAACCGGCGGTTCTTATCTGGTTGCCGGCACAACGCCTGCCTGTCCCTGGTGTGGGGCAGCGTTACCGGCAGCCGCCCAAGCAGATGCCATGCCATCCATAAACGGGTTGTACAAGCCGGTCGGCGAACCTTTTCAATCCGAACGCGCCGTGTGCGAGTCGCAGTGGAACTAATCAAAGGCATAGATAAAGGTCGGTGCAGTTTATAACCCACACGTAGCAAGCTAAGGAAGTTATCCCGGAAAACCAGGAAGGTTCGCCTGTCACCCTGAAAGGGTCTCTGTCCACAATACCCTAGAGACCCTTTCAAGGTGACAAACTACTCCTCCTGGCTTCTCCAAACACCATCCCCTGAAACGATCTACATTATACCCGGCGGGAACGCCCCTGACTGGCGCGCCCTGGAGCGTCGCATGGCAGGACGAGGCTTTAAGATAGGAGATCCAAACGATGAAAACAATCGGGGTACTCGGCGGCATTGGGCCGCAAGCGACAATGGATTTTGAACAACGGCTGCATCAGGCGGCGCAACGGTTGATTCCCCGGCGGGGCAACAGTGGCTATCCACCGCTGGTGGTCTACTATCATCGGCGCCCGCCGGTGCTGGTGGATGAGGCGGGACGGAGCATCGTGCCGCTCGTCCCCGACCCACAACTGCTGGACGGTGCACGCAAGCTAGGGCAAATCGCCGATTTTCTGGTCATTACCTCGAATGGGGCGCACATGTTGCAACCGGCCATTGAAGAAGCGGCCGGTCGCCCCGTGTTGAGCATGATCGAGACGACGGTCGCCGCAGTGCGGCAGCGCGGTTGGCGGCAGGTTGGCGTGTTAAGCTTGTTCGGGCCGCATGTCTACAACCAACCGCTTGATGCGGCCGGCATTCGCTGGGAGAGCATCACTAGTGAGCTACAAGCGCCGCTGGATCAGGCGATTATGCAGGTGATGGATGGCAGCAACGATGCGGAATCGACCGCCCATGCCCAGCGCGCAGTGGCAATGCTGCGCAGCCGGGGCGTGGATGGCATCATTCTGGGCTGTACCGAAATTCCGATCTTGCTTCAGTCCGACCTGGGTGAAGCCGATCTGCTCAATCCAGGGGCGCTGTTGGCCGAGGCGGCGGTCCGACAGGCAATCACTTAGGTTTCTTCGGTTTCAAGGAATGTCTTAAGCCTTAACAAGCGAGCCTCCCACCGGGTGCTGATGGCCTTGACCCACTGTTCCACTTCGACGAGTGGTTCAGGGGTCAAGGTGTACTGTTTATCACGGCCCTGCTGTTGGACGGTGACCAAGCCGGCCTCGGCCAGAATGGTCAGATGCTTGAGGATCGCCTGACGCGTGATTGGGTATTCGGTAGCCAACTGCGTCGCCGTTTTGGGGCTACTTTCGGCGAGATGCGTCAGCAATTGACGCCGAGTCGGATCAGCCAGCGCGGCGAAAATCGGTGCGTCCATTAGGCGGAAATACTCCTGCCTTCTAGCAAGGCTTGCAAGTTTTCCAGGGAGCCAGTGTAGCCTATTGCTGTCTGTTCCAGCCGTTTCGCACGCACCGCAATGGGCAGCGCCACAAAGCCGCTTTCGATCACCGTAACGCGGACGCCGCCATTCTCGGCATTGAGTCGAAAGGTGGTCAACATGGGATTGTCTTGCTCATACCAACGCAGGGCAAATTCACGAGGCGGGTCGAGAATTTCAATGGTGTGGAGCGCAATATCGTCGGGGGTGTTATAAAATTTCACCGTACCACCCACAGCTAACGTGTCAATTTCCCAGGCGCACCCCGGTGCAAACCACTGTTCCAACTGTTTGGGATCGGTAATGGCTTGCCAGGCCCGTTCCGGCGCGGTTGCGATCCAGCAGCTAATCGTTACACTATTTTGGTTGTCGCCAGCCAGTTGCTCCGCCAGAACGCCAACCATCTTGGCCCACCCGGCGCGGCTGCGTTCGACAAAATCCGCCCATTTTGGACTCATTTCATGGATTAGCGTGAGTTCACAACCCTGCGTCAGCGGTGTAATGTCAATGATTACCCGTGACTCGTCGTCTGAATGACCACGGATGCCCCAAGTGAAAACGAGGCGCTTGGGCCGATCCAATGCCAGATATTCGCCAACATGATCGATTTCCTGGCCTTGCCGTCGCACCACAAAGGAAAAAGCGCCGCCGACACGGGCATCCACGGTCAGGCGCACCACTTCTTCCTCACGTAATGCTGGACCAAACATCCACTGGCCGATCAGATCGGGGTTTAACCAGGCATCGAAAACGCGCTCGGCGGCCACGTTGAACTGCTGCGTCACGCGGGCTTGGACTGGTGATTCAGAATTCATGCGCTGTTATCCTTTCAATTTGGCTATCGATGTGCAACAAAATGGTTGCACATCGATAGTATAAAAGAAAAGATGTTCTACGGCAAATGTGCAACCATCTTATTGCACATTTGCCATTGTTATAGCCGTTGATGAAACGCTGCTCTTTTTGTGGTTTATTGATAGTAGGCAGCCACCTGGGAGAGCCGGCAGGCTGCCGGCTCTCCCAGGCGGCGCTACGTCGTTACTCACGACTGGTGTAGCTAAATTCTAAAATGGCGCCCGGATTTTCAAGCGCGTTGGTCGGGATGCGGAAAGAGCCTTGCGTGTTATTGCCACTATCGGTGATCACATAGAAGGCGCCGGTCCCAGGGTCGATGAAGAGATCGCGGTAACGATTGGTGGTCTTGACCAATTCTTCGGCCTCGCCAGCGACACTGGCGCCATCTTCGCTCAGTTCTAGCCGGTAGACGGTGCCGGTTTTGAGCGCGGTGACGAGCAAAGAGGTGGACCAATCGGCAATGGCGCCGGACGCGCCGTCATAGACCTCGACGCCAGTGGGGGCAACGGTAGGCCAGCAGATGTAGTAATTGGGGGCGCAGACTTCCGGCTGAAAATCATAGTCATCGGCGACGGTGCCAAAGGTGTGGATGGGCGGGACAAAGTTGGGATCATCCCAATCGCTTTCCTGTTGGGTTGGCACGCCTGCGGGAATTTCAAAGTCACTGTAGGCCAGGCTTTGGCAATCCTCGGCCGCCGACCAGTTGGCATAGACATACGCCTGGTCATCCTGATAGCCGGCGACATAGGGCCAGCCATAGTTCATGCCGGCCTGAATATAGTTCACCTCATCATCACTCTTGGGGCCATGCTCGGAAGCATAGAGCTTGCCGTCGGGGCCAAGGGCCAAGCCTTGGATGTTGCGGTGACCATAGGAGTAGATGTGGCTTTGCACGCCGTTAATGGTCGGGTTGTCTTCGGGGATGGAGCCATCCAGGTTGAGGCGCAGAATCTTGCCGGGGTAGTTGCTCCAGTCACTGGCGGCTACCTGTTCAGCAGTAGGCAATTCTTGGGCGCGGATGGGCAAACAGGCACGGTTAAATTGATTGTTACCCTGATCGCCAATGGCGTAGAAAAGGGTGTTGTCCGGGCTAAAGACCAACCGGCCAGCGTTGTGATCGTTGCTGCCAGGCAGGCCGGTTAGCAGATCAACCGGGTCACGCAAAATCTGGTTTTCGGCATCATAGGTGTAGCGGCGAATCTTCACCCGGCGCTGGGTTAACGCCGCGAAGGCCGCCGTATCAGCGTCGTCAGAATCGGTAAAGTCAAGATTCTGATTGTCACCGGTTGTGCCGGTTGTGCCAGTGATGTCAGTTGTCGTCGTGGTTGTCGCCGTCGCAGTGGCTGTGCCCGTCTCATCCGCAGCGGTGTCATCAGCATCGGCATTTTCGTCGCTGGCTGTCTCGTCCGTGGCGGTGTCATCGGTCGCCGTGTCATCAGTCGCCGCGTCATCGGTTGAAGCGTCATCGGCGGCTGAGTCGTCTGCGTCGGTGTTGCCGGTAGCGGTATCAGTGGTATCGGCACTGCCCGTTGCATCACCAGCCGCCGTGTTGGGCAGGTAGGTGTAGGCAAGGTAGACATAGTCATTGCCGGTATCTTGCAAGAGTTCAGGATGGAAGACCAGCCCTAGCAACCCGTCCTGACCGCCGCTTTGGTGCGCTTCCCAAACCGTCAACGCCACCCGCTCTTCGCCGGTCTGTGGATCAATGCGTGTCACTCGTTTGCCGGTGCGCTCTGTCACCCAGAGAAAGCCGTCCGGGCCAGAGAGAATCTCTAACGGCCACGCCAATTCCTGGACCACTGGTCGCAGCGTAAAGCCTTCGGGGGATTGCCCCGGTGGTAAGGGCTGGTTGGTTTGGGTGGGCTGGTTCTGGGTGACGGGGGCGGCGATTACTGCGCCAGTCACCAGGACGCCGGTCAGGAGCAACGCTGACAATGCGCCCCAAACGGTCCGTCGCCTACCTGTCAATAAAGTTGACATTTCTCGATCTCCTTTGCTTTTTCTCTACCCACGCGCCACTCTTATGGCAACGCTAGGGCAACAGTAGGGGAGGAACGCGCCATTGCCAATAGGTAAGGATACAAATTTCGGATGAGAGGGTGATAGACGAAGGTGAAAAAGCACACTACTACCTTGCCAACGGCGCACAGGTCGTTTGGCTCGTCTTTCCCAACAAACGGTATGTCGAAGTCTACCAACCGGACAGTGAAATGGAAGTGCTGTTGGGTGACGATCTGCTGGATGGCGGGGATGTGCTGCCCGGCTTCACCATGCCGGTTGCGGATGTGTTTGATGGGGTTTAGGTAATGCGGTGATTTCGGCAAGCTCAATCACCGCATTACCCAATCTACTGCACCCGAAACCCCCGAATCCCAATCCCAAAGAGAACCAGCGCAATCGCCAGCAAGATGCCTACTTCCGGCAATACATCCACCAACGTACCCTGGCTAAAAATCAACTCATGAAAACCATCCATCGCCCAGGCGACCGGCGAGAGATGGCCGATGCGCTGCATAAAGTCCGGCACGATCTCCAGCGGCCACCAGGCGCCGCCCAAGGGCGCCAGGGTGAGGGCAATCAAGTTGCGTAGCCCGTTGGCCTGTCCTTCACTGGTCACGCGCGTCGCTAGCGCCAAGGCCAATGCCGTCATACAGAGGGCAAAGGCGGCCATCACCAGCACCATCGCCAACCGATCATTGCCAAAATCCAGCCCAATGACCAGTCCCACAGCAAAGACAACGCCATATTGAATCATGCCCAAGGTGAAATAGCCGAGAATTTTGCCGCCGAGAATCTGGGCTTTGGTCAGCGGTAACGCCGCCAGCCGTTGCAAGGTCCACTGCTGCCGCTCGCGCAAGAGATTGCTCGTGCCGGCCAGAACAGTGAAGATCACATAGAGCGTCCCCATACCAGGGATCGATTGACCGAAGCCATTTTGAATGCCGCTGATTTCTGCCGTGTCCGCCTTGGTTGTTTCATAGCGCACCACTGGCGGGCGCGTGGTGAGAATAGTCTCGGCGCGTTGGTAGATTGCTTGTTCCACGGCGTGATCCCCCGGCGTCGTGTCAAGCGCCAGCAAGGGGGTTAGGATCCCAAGAAAGTTGGCGCCAACACGTGCGGCAACCGTCGCGCCATTGACCTGTTGCAACACACTCTCCACCGCCTGGCGCACCGGCCCCGGCAGCGAAGGATCATCAGTTGCGTAATAGGGCAGTTGAATCGGTTGCGCCTGAGCAAGGGCGGCGCCATAACTGCTGGGGATAATCAGTAGCCCATTGACCCACTCATTGCGCACCCGTTCCAGCGCCAGCGCTTCCGTCAACGGCGCACCATCCAAACGACAAAGATCGTCGGCGTCGTTATCCATTGGGCAGAGGCGCAAGGCTGGATTGACCGCACGTAACCCAGTCAGCAGCGCCGCCGATGGCGCACTCTGATCCAGGTCGATAATATCCACGCGCAAAACGCTTGGCCCACTCCGTCCACTGTTCGCCCAGCCAACCGCCACCGTGATCGCCAGCGGCAGGACGATCAGGCCGATCAGGTTGCCACGGGCGCGGAAAAAGATACGTAAGTCATTGAGGGCAATGATGAAGATAGTTTGCATAAGTGATTTTGGAGAGATTGAAGAGATTAAAGAACCGATTATGCGAAATTAGGCAAAGAGTTCCTTAATGGCCAGGAGCGGTCTGCCTAAAAGGAAATTAAGATAGATGCCCAAGGTATAGGCCGTGACAATGCCGACGACGCGTTTGACGAGACCGAGATCGGTTTTTGCGCCTGGATTCTCCAGATGCATGTGACTATGGAGTTGGGAGAAAACGGTTTCAATGAGTTGGCGATACTCGTGCAAGGCCCAAAGTTCGAGGGTAGTGTTCTGGTCATGTTGGTTCTTCTTACGAAAGGTCAAGAGAATGACATTCTGGGAGTCAAGCAGTTCTTGTTGTTTGGCTTTGGAGATGAACCCTTTATCCCCCAACGCAATCACATCCTGGCTATTGCCGAGGAGATCGTCAATCATTTGCGAATCGTGTGGGCGCGCCGAGAAGAGATCATAGCAATCAGGGATGCCCAGATCCGTGATGAGCAGGCCGACTTTGAAGCCCCAAAACTTGAGCTTTTTGCTGGCACAGTGACCGGCATCCGCTAAGTCAAAGCCATTGCCCCGCCCTGGGCGCGAATGCTTGG
>JAPKMW010000012.1 GCA_026645575.1 Caldilineaceae bacterium | reverse complement strand
TGGATAAAGTTGTTTGTTCACAACTTCAGCTTATACCACCTTCTCAACTGACAGCTTTTCCTTTTCAGACAGATTCTGAGAGATTAAGAGATTTGCTGTCGTTGCACCTAATCTCTCAATCTCTTTATCTCTCTAATCTCTTGTATCAACGCGTCCCAATCCAAACCACATGATGGCAGGAATAGTCGCCGCTGACGCCTTTGCGATGTTGGATAAAGATCGTTTCACTCAACGGGGTGCCGGCGTCGTCTACGACGGTGACATAGAAGTCACGCGCCCGCGCCCCGATGGGGAAATCATAGTTGCCGAAGTCGGCCGGCGTACTCTTGGTGGTGCTGCTGTCGCGGTTGCCCCACTGATCGACATAGGCCACCCGCACCCCGGCGACCGGTGCACCACTGCCATTCAACACCTGCCCCAAAATGTACTCGCCTGGACAGAAATCGTCGTGTGCAATCCCCAACAAGCTGTAGGGCAAGCCGGTGCGGGCGGCAGGGCGTGTGGCGGTTGGCGTTGGTGGCGTCGTCGGCGCCACAACCGGCGCGTTGGGCGGCGGCGCCGTTGGAACCGTTGTCCCAGCTACAGCGACAGCAATCGGCGTGGCCCCCGTCGGTGTGGGTTGCGTGGTGACCGCCAGTGCCGGTGATGTGGCGGTGGCCGTTGGCGCGATGGGAGTCGCCGTCGGGGTTGGCGTTATCGTCGGCATGGAGGTGGCGGTTGGCGTTGGCGTCATCGTTGGTGTAGCGGTTGGCGTTCGGGTTGGCGTGGCGGTTGGCGTCGGCGTCGGGAAGATGGCGAGCGTCTGCCGCGTGCCGGGCGTCTCCACCGTCACAAAGCGCACTGATTTGCCCCACAAGCTTTCTACTGTATTGCGCAAGTCGTTGCATTGACCCAGGTAGAGTGGCGTGCCGGCGCGTGCGCCCCAATTCATCACCGCTAGTTGCTCTTCGCGTAGCCGCTCAACAGTTGTTTGGAAGTTGACCGGCGGCGCGCCCCATCCCGTGGGCGAAGTTAAATTCGGCGGTCGCAACAAGCGGGGCAACGGCGGTGTACCGCCGCTCTGGCCGACAACGCGCGTCGGCGTGGCGACCGGCGCCATCACGCCGAGCGGTTCGGGGATACGCAGCGCTGTACCGGCGGCGCCTCCTTCTACTGCGCAACTCCCCACCCGTTGCAAACCCTCGTTGCGGTTGATATAAACATTGGCCAAGGCGGCGCTGACAAAGCTGTCGTCATGTAGTTGGGCCTCGCCCATCTTGCGCAACCAATCGCGGGTAAACCATTCGCCGGTGGTAGGACAGCTTAATGGTTTAGGACAGTCGATAACACGGCGGGCCGTGTCGGGCGGCGGCGTAAAGTTCCACGCTTCGGCGGTGGTTGGCGCTTGTAACAACGCCAAGAGGGCCGGATCAGCAATGACCGCTTCCATAAAATCATGCCAGATGGGCGCCGCGCCGGTAATGCCGCTGGCGCCGCGCATGGCCTGCCCGTTACTATTGCCGGCCCACACGCCGGTTACCAGAAAGCGAGTATAGCCCACCGTCCAGTTGTCGCGGAAGCTGCTGGATGTGCCGGTTTTGACGGCGGCAGGGCGGCTCAAATTGAGACGGCTGTTGGCGCCAAAGGCCGGTGTGCGCGCCTGATTGTCGCTCAAAATATCCGTCACCAGAAAGGCGGCTTGGGGCGAAACGGCTTGGATCGGCGCACCGGCATTGGGCAGATAACGTTGCCCACGATTATCAACCAGTTGTTGAATTGGCGTCGCCGGCTGCGAAAGACCGCCATTCGCCAGTGTATGGTAAGCCGTGGTCACTTCCAGCAGGGTGACTTCATTGCTGCCCAGGGTCATGCCCAGACCATAAGAGTCGTCGCGTTGGAAGCTTTCGATGCCCATTTCAATGGCTTCGCGGCGCATAGCGTCAATGCCGATGCGATCCAGGAGCTTGACCGCTGGAATGTTATAGCTATTGGCCAGGGCGCTGCGCGCCGTCAACGGGCCGTGAAATTTGCTATCGTAATTGCGCGGTTGATAGATCTGCCATTCATTAATGCGGTAGCGCACCGGAATATCCCACAACACCGTGGCCGGGCTGATCAATTCGTCATCAAAGGCGGCGGCAAAGAGGAGCGGTTTGAGCGCACTGCCCGGTTGGCGCAGACTGGTGGTCACGTTGACTTCACCGGCAATGGTGCGATCATTGAAGTTGGCGCTGCCGACCATCGCCAGAATCTCCGCCGTGCCGGGTTTGAGCGCCACCAGGGCGCCATTGGTCAGGTTGTAGCGGGGGCGCAACGTCTGGACGGTTTTGGCGACGGTCTCCTCTGCTACCTGTTGCATCCGCAGATCGAGGGTCGTCTGAATCTGTAAGCCACCCCGTCGCAGATCGAGATTAGGCCAGTTCTGGGCAACATAGTTGGCGGTAAAGAGGGCAAAGTGGGGCGCTTGCCGGGGGCGGGTGTCGGGGTCAGCGGCCAGGGCCACCGGCGCGGCATAGACGCGATCGGCATCAACGGCGCTGAGATAGCCATGACGCACCATTAGATCAAGAACGATGCGCTGGCGGGCTTTGGCCCCAGCAAAGTTAACAAAGAGATCGTAGTCACCGGGGCGTTGCGGGATGCCGGCCAACAGCGTCGCTTCGGCCAGGGTGAGATCGGCAGCCGCTTTGCCGAAATAGACCTGAGCGGCGGCTTCCGGCCCGTAGGCCAAGTGGCCGAAGTAGATCAAATTCAGGTACATCTCCAGGATCTCATCCTTGGAGAAGAGCGCGGTCAGATCGCGTGCCAGGAAGATTTCGTTGATTTTGCGGTCAAGCGTTTGGGCAAAGCGTTCCGCCGGCGGGTAGAACAACTGGCGCGCTAATTGCATGGTGATGGTGCTGGCGCCGGAAACAATTCCACTGCTGCGGGCGTTCTGAATGATAGCTGCGACTAAACGGCGCGTATCGATGCCTTCATTCGTATAGAACGAGGCGTCTTCGGTGGCGATAACGGCCTTTAAAAAATTAGGCGAAATTTGCGTCAAAGGTGTCCAGGTGCGTCGTCCTTCGTCATAGAACTCGGCGATGGTCTTGCCCGTGCGGTCATAGAGCGTGGTATGTTGAAAGACACGGGGCAACGGACCCGGCTGATAACGTTGGAGATAATGTTCGGCGGCAGCTTGCGAATCGCCAACCGGTCGGGGGGCGATCTGGTAAGTTTTGGTGTAGCGTTGTTCGTAATAGATCAGTTGGCGCGCTGCGGCGTCGCCGGAAAGGGCAAGCGGCGAGAAAGAAGAAGATGAACAACCTGTGATGACACAGGCCAGGGCAAGTAACCACTGCAGGCTTGCCCGCACAAGAAATTTTCGGATTGGTGTGTGGTAAATTTTCTGCATCATAACGCTATTTTAGATGTTTGATCCATAACAGATAGATAACGTCGCGCCGGTGTGGCTAGTTCCCGCCACGATACAATTCAATTTCTCACTAAATTTTAGTTTCTCACTAAATAGACGTAAAAAGACTACGTTAAATTACGTATTTTCTGCGGCGGAAATAGAGGCGCGGATGCAGGAAACGCGGATCGTTGTCGTCGGGCAGGGTAGCGATCCGCGCCATCGAAATCCGCGTCTCTACCCTTTTGACTGGTAATAATCAGTAGATCGCAACGCTGTCGAGCCTGACTTTGGACTCTGGACTACGGACTACTGATAGTGAACGCTGCTTATGTCACTTGTCTAGGAAAGCATATTTTTGCGACGCCGTAGAGGAGCATTCATACAATCGGGGCAGAAAACAAAAAACTGACTTGCCATTGCAGAGTCAGCTTTCAAGAGGGTTTTTATTGTGAGCAATGCAATTGAGAGGCGACGGCCGGATTCGAACCGGCGATCGGGGTTTTGCAGACCCCTGCCTTACCACTTGGCCACGTCGCCATTACCTACTTCTCTTTTGGGTTTTATCTTGATTTCCGTTTTGTCTCGAATCGAGCCTTGAATGTAGCGGCATCTCACGGACAGTGGTAAAATAGTAACAGTGAAACTGTGAATTGTCAAATCCAGAAAGCAGCGCAGGCAGATTCATGGCAAAGCAGAACGACCAACCGCAAGACGAGACTCGCTATTGTGAGCGGTGCGGCATCTCCTTCCTCTGGTCAATTGAAGAACAACATCAGCGCGACCTGGCGGCGGCTGCTGCGCGTTATTGCGCCGGTTGCCGCCAACTGTTGCCGCAGCCAGGTCGGGAGCGAGGTGTGGTGAAATGGTACAACCGGCAGAAGGGCTACGGCTTTATCACCCGTCACCAGCAGCCTGATCTCTATGTCCACCGCACGGCAGTAGAGCAGGGACGCTTACAGCCCGATCTGTTAGTCGAATTTACCGTCGGCGCTAATGAACAAGGGCCGGCAGCAACGGCGGTTGTCGTCTTGGAGACAGCTTGATTAGCCGTAAGGCGACAAGGAACATTTTGCATCCTAACGACGGAGTTTCGTATAAAAGACTACTTGTCAGATGCGGGAAAATCGGCTATAATAACGCCATGAAAAGTATTCGTGGTCGGCTTTGGACTTCCTAGGTTGCATCGATGTTGCAGCACAGAAGGGATAGGCAACCGCTGGGAGCGCTGACCGCTTGTCACTCCTGTAAAGGAGCAACCACCTAGGTGATCCGCCCTTTTCGACTTGGCGATATCTTTCTAATTCACAGCCTGAGTAGGCAAGCCACGAAGCTCAATGCTGGCCTAGCGTTGTCGCAGCCCTACTCAGTGCTGGGCGCCGCCATAATGGCGATTGCGCCTTGGAATGACGCCAAAGTCGCAACCTATGTCTTGCAACAACGCACTCATGAACTTGCGCGTAGTGGTTTTCTGCAAGCGCAAAAACGCCCAGGACGTCCAGAATCAGATATTCTTCTGCTTGCCCCGGCGCTTGACACAGCGCGTGGTCATCCGGCCATTTGGGAGAAGCTCTTATCGCATTACATCAACGAGGCGACGCAGCAACAACTGGTGCGTATCTATGCCGATGTTCCGGATCAACCGATCATCGTCAACACCTTTATGCACGTCGGCTTTCGCACCTACACCCACCAAACGATCTGGCGTTTGCCGGCGCAAGGGGCCGAATCCTTTGCTCATCAGTTGACGGCCAATATTCGACCGCAACAGAAAAAGGATGATTGGGCCTTGCGTCGTCTTTATGAGCAAGCGACGCCGCCGGCTGTACAACAGGCAGAAGGGTTGCAGGTTGATCATGAGTTGCAACCGCCCATTTTGGACTGGTGGCAACCCTTTGTTCGTAGTAGTTTTGTGCTGGAAGAGAGAGGAGAGCTATATGGGTGTCTTCGTATTGGTTACGGCAGACGTGGCATCTGGTTGCAACTCTGGCATCATCCAATCGCGGTAAACACACAACATCTGCACCAACTGATCGGCTTTGCGCTCACGGAAATTCGGCGGCAACTGACTGTGCGGCTGCCCATTTACGTGGGTGTGCGCGACTATCATGGTGCAATGGGTAGTGTACTGGCAGACTATGGCTTTGCGCCTTTTACCGATCGTGCCAAGATGATCAAACATCTGTTGCAATGGGTAAAAGTGACCGAGCCGGTCTTGTCACCCGTGTTGGAAGCTGTGCCGGAGGTGGTCGCCGCGCCCTTCGTCTTGCCTGCGCCAGAGGGAATTGCCTTACCGACCCCGCCGCCAAAGGCGCAACAGACGCCGGCCGGCTAACTAGTTGCAACTTTTTTGTCGCATCACGGTATTGTTAACATGACGCTAATGCAACGCTAAGTTGATGCTAACCTGATTTTGGGAACATCTACTATATCCTACCCGTTTCATGTGTAGGTAACATAACAGTACCGTCGTGAATGGATCGTCTTGTCAAGTGAATAACCCCCAATCAACTGTTGAGGAATGCTTGTGACTTCTAGATATACTACTACAACCGATTTACCTAAAAGTGTACCAACGTTAAGTTCATCAACGTTTCGTGAAACCCGATCCCGCAGTAGCAACAGTAGTGACAACAGTGATATGACAACCCTACAAATTACAGACGACCTTGACTTGCTGCTTGCCATTCTGCCGCCGCGCATTCATGCCGCGCTGGAAGAGGCCAATCGCGCCTCCGAATTGATCGAAGTGATCATGGACGTGGGGCGGCTGCCGGAGGCGCGCTTTGCCCAAGGGGGCGAGCTTTATCTCAGCGATACGGAAGTAACCACCGATGACATCCAAATGGTCATTGACCAGATTGGCGATTTCGGTTCAGATAACCGGGCCGGCATCGAGCGCACGCTCCACCGCATCTCGGCCATTCGCAACCGCAAAGGGAAAATTATCGGCCTGACCTGCCGCGTCGGGCGCGCCGTCTATGGCACGATCGAGATCATCAAAGACATTGTCATGAGCGATAAGAGCATCTTATTGCTTGGTCGCCCCGGCGTCGGCAAGACAACCCTGCTCCGGGAAGCGGCCCGTGTGCGTGGTGAAGAGCGCCGCGTAGTCATCGTCGATACCAGCAACGAAATCGCCGGTGATGGCGACATTCCCCACCCGGCTATCGGTCACTCCCGCCGGATGCAGGTGCGGGAAACGACACTACAACATGAGGTGATGATCGAGGCCGTGGAAAACCACATGCCCCAGGTGATCATTATTGATGAGATCGGGCGTTCGGAAGAAGCCATTGCCGCTCGCACGATTGCCGAACGTGGTGTCCAACTGATTGGCACCGCCCACGGCAACTCGCTGGAAAATCTGTTGATGAACCCGACGCTCAGTGATCTGGTGGGCGGCATCGAATCGGTGACGCTCTCTGATGAAGAAGCGCGGCGTCGTGGCACGCAAAAGAGTGTGTTGGAACGCAAAGCGCCTCCTACCTTTGATGTGCTGGTCGAAATTCAAGATCGTCAGCATGTGATCATCCACCATGATGTCGGCGCTGCGGTCGATGCTTTCCTCCGTGGTCGCGCCTTGGCGCCCGAATCGCGCCGCATGGATGACGAGGGTCAACTGCACATTGAGAAGGCAGTCAACACAGATGTTGCCGAACGCGGTGGGACGAAGACAGGGAAACATCGCCGCCATCGCGAGAGTTGGCAAAATGGCAAAAGCGCTGTCGAAAGCAGTGGCAATGGTAATGGCTATGAGCGCTGGGAGAGCAAGAGCACTGTCGCCGAATATATGGTTGACGAGGAGCCAGCGGAAGCGAAACCGTCGTCATCGCGCATTGTGCGGGTCTATCCATATGGGATCGGCCAAAACCGGCTGCGTTCAGCGGCCAGTACGCTCAATGTGCCGATCCAGATTGTTGATAACCTGAACCAGGCCGATGTGGTTATCACGCTGAAGAACTACTATCGCCAGCAGCCGCAGCCCTTGATGGATGCCGAGCGGCGCAATGTGCCGATCTATGTGCTGCGCAGCAATACGGTGACGCAGATGGAACAGTGCCTGGTGGACATCTTCCAGATCCCGACTGAGCCGGTGGATACCTTCACCGAAGCGATGCGGGAAGCGCAGGAGGGTATCCAGCAGGTGCTCAATGGCGAAAACACCATGGAACTCCAGCCCCGGTCCGCTGCCATCCGCAGCCAACAGCACCAACTGGTGCGCGCCGCCAATTTAATGAGTCATAGCTATGGCCGCGAGCCGTATCGGCGGGTGCGGATCTTTCGACAAGAATGACAAGGTGAAGGGGTGACAAGGTGAAGGGGTGACAAGGTGAAGGGGTGATCATGACTTGAACGATTACCCTGTCACCCTGTCACCCTGTCACCTTGTCACCTTGTCACCCCAACAGAAGGCTCAACCGTGAGTCGATTTATCACCTTTGAAGGGCCGGAGGGGGGCGGGAAGACGACACAATTGCGCCTCCTACAACAGGCATTAGAAGAACAAGGCCGCCAGGTTGTCGCGACGCGCGAACCTGGCGGCACCGCGATTGGGAATGCAATTCGTTCGATCTTGCTCGATCCTACACATGGCGCTATGTCGTCACGGGCCGAGGCGTTGCTTTTTAACGCGGCGCGCGCCCAGTTGATTGATGAGATCGTGCAACCCGCCCTCGACGCCGGCAAGATTGTCCTCTGTGATCGCTTTGCTGATAGCACATTGGCGTATCAAGGCTATGGGCGGAACTTGAGTTTGACAGATCTGAACTTATTGATTGGCTATGCCACACAGGGTGTCCGTCCCCATTTGACAATTTTCCTCGACATCCCCGTTGCGGCTGGTCTCCAACGCAAAAGCGCCGGCGCCGAATGGAACCGCATGGAAGCTGAGCAACTTGCCTTTCACCAGCGGGTGCGCGAGGGCTTCTACGCCTTGGTCGCTGCCGAACCTGAACGTTGGCTGGTGGTGGACGCCACGCAAAGTATTGAGCAGGTGCAGCAGGCGATTTGGCAGCAGGTGATGATTTTGTTGCGTGATGCGTAATGCCTGTACTATGCCAGCGTGAGTCGAAACTGCTAGGATTACAAATCTATACGCATGGAACCGCGGTTTTGGGCAACCAATCGGGGTTGGTTTGTTATTCGGAAAGAATCTCTAGCGTATTGCAGACTAGAGATTCTTTCCGAATGACAAGCGAGCCTTATTTGCTTTCCAGGAGACTTGCAGCTACAAGCAGCGGCTACGCGCTTTGCCCTTTCCCAATTATGCAAATCCCACCTATTGCGGCTATCATAAAATTTGGTTATTGACTCATTGCACGCAACACGCAACACGCAACACGCAACACGCAACACGGAGCATTACTCATGAAAATGGTCATGGCGATTATTAACAATGAAGACAGTCGCAATGTAATTGACCGGCTGGCGCGGCGAGGCTTTTCGGTGACGATTGTTAACTCGTCCGGCGGCTTTTTGCGTGTGGGCAACACTACCCTCTTCTGTGGCGTTGCAGATGAGAAGGTTGAGGAAGTGCTGGGCGTCATTCGGGAGAGTTGCCCTACACGCATTCAATATGTCACCCCACTGCCGCCAGTGATGGAGCCGGGCGAGGTGAACATTCCCCGACCGGTGGAAAAACATGTCGGCGGCGCCACTATCTTTGTCTATACTGTCGATCACTTTGAACGCATTTAAACGGATGCCGGTGACAAGCATTTACCTGCCACTTGCTACTCATCAAACGCACTCAAGCCGCTACCTCCCATCCCGCCACCCATGCCGGGCATACCGGCGCCATCAGCCAGTTCAGGCATCGATTGCTCGATAGACTCCGGGCTTTCGCCCGATTCCAGGCGGTCGATCATCTCGGTCATTTCAGCATCCAGCGGTTCACCCATTTCGTTGCTCATCCGGCGCATAAAGCCGGCGAGGGCGCGCGGATCTTCGTTCTCCAACCCTGCCATCATCGATGGGTCGGCCATATTCTCCAGACGACTCTCTTCGGATTTCATGACAGCCACACGACTGACGAGCCGGTGTAGGCGCACCCCGTCACAGCGGGGGCAATGGGGTTCAGTACTGCTGGCTGCGCTCATGGTGCGGAAGAAGACACTGACCCGCTTGCGACAATCAAGACAGAAATACTCATAAATCGGCATAGGGTTCCTGCTCCACTTTTTGCTTACCGATCACCAATCGGTGAACAGATTTTCGTCCACAGCCCGCCTGACATATACTTAGAGCCTGCATTGGCATGGGCGGTGAAAAGCTATGGGCGCTTTACAAAATGATCATGAACCGCATTATACTAATTTCTTTGGGAAGCGGCAAAAGCCCGACGCAGTGTAGATTTTGCGATTTACAAACGAAGTAACCCCTCGTTCATCATAGGGGAAAGAACTAGCTTTCCCCTATAATGAACGAGGCTAAGAAGGTAATGAGGAACATCATGGTGACATCGATTTCGGACAAGGATCATGAAGTCGAGGCAGTGTATACAAAAGTAACCAACCCGCACCCGGTGTTGGTGGTGATCTCCGGTCCTAGCGGTGTCGGCAAAGATGCGACGATCAATCGCATGAAACAGAGCAACCACCCCTTTTACTTTGTGGTGACGGCGACGACGCGTCCCAAGCGCCCCACTGAAATTGACGGGGTGGATTATCACTTTGTCTCGATGGGTGAGTTTGCCGAGATGATTGAGAACAATGAGTTGCTCGAATATGCGGTTGTCTATGGCGATTACAAGGGGATTCCCAAGAAGCATGTGCGCGAGGCATTGGCTAGCGGTCTGGATGTGATTATGCGGATCGATGTACAGGGTGCGGCGACCATTCGCAAACTGGTGCCGAATGCCATCACCATCTTCCTCATTGCTGAGAATGAGGAAGAGTTGGTGCGCCGCCTGCGTGATCGCAAGACCGAAGACCCCGGCAAATTGAAGATGCGCATTGCCACTGCCCGCCAGGAATTGAAACGCATTAACGAGTTTGACTATGTCGTCGTTAACTGTGTTGATGCGTTGGATGAGACGGTGGGCAAAGTGATGAGCATTATCAGTGCCGAGAAGAGCCGCGTCGCTTGGACACCAGTTGAGTTATAGGGGAGTGACCAACGCATGAATGATCGATCGACCGATCCCTGGTTGACGCGACCGAGCGAACTGGATGATCCGCCCCTGATCGAGCCACGCCGCTTTTTTATTCCCGTGACGCGCCCGCGCCTGACTTGGATTGTGTTGGGCATCAATGTTGTCATGTTTTTGGTGACGGTTCTCTTTGGCTTGCTGCAATTTGGCAACTGGAACCTGTTGACCAACCTGTTACCGACCCTGGTGATCTTTGGCGCCAAAGTTAATGAGTTGATCGCCCAGGGCGAAGTGTGGCGACTTTTAACGGCGACGGTGTTGCACGGTGACATCCTCCATCTGCTCTTCAATGTCTATGCCTTGAGCGCCCTGGGGGTCAATGTCGAGCGTTACTTTGGGCATGGCCGTTTTCTGCTCATCTATCTACTTGGCGGGCTGTGGGGCAGTTTTGCCAGCTTTGCCACTTCGCCCGAAATTTCCGTAGGTGCATCGGGGGCTGTCTTTGCGTTGGCAGGGGCCACTGCCGTCTACTTCTGGCGCTACCGTGAGAATTTTGGTGATGAGGGCCGCGCCATTTTGCAGAATGTCCTCATGGTCATTGGTCTCAATCTTGTCTTTGGCTTTACCAATGCTCAGATCGACAATGCTGGCCACATCGGTGGTTTGATCGGTGGCGCCGTGGTGGCGCTAGGATTGTTGCCCACTTATCAACATCCCGACACCATCCAAATCGGCAATCAACCCCTGCAAAAGATCCATCGCCCCATGCTGGAAGCGCTTTGGGTGGTGGGGCATCTGGTTCTTTTATGGGTTGGTGTCATATTTATTTCGCAAAGGATCGTATCTGGGTAGACAGGGAAACAGGGAAATAGGTACACAAGTAAATAGGCCATACTTCCCTGTCTACCTGTCTACCTATTTCCCTGTCTGAAAGGACGTGCTATGGAGTATCAACGCCGGAGTGGCATTCTGTTACATCCGACTTCGCTGCCAGGCCGCTATGGCATTGGCACCCTCAATCAGGCCGCGTATGATTGGGTCGATTTTTTAGAGCAGACGCGACAAACACTCTGGCAGGTTTTACCGCTAGGACCGACCGGCTATGGCGATAGCCCCTACCAAAGTTTTAGCACCTTTGCCGGCAACCCCTATTTAATTAGCGTTGAGGCGCTCGTGCAGGATGGCCTGTTGTCGCAAGCGCTGCTCGACCAGGCGCCCCGCCTACCCAACGATCGCGTCGATTACGGCGCCATCTACAACTGGAAATTACCCCTGTTGCGGCAGGCGGCCGCTGCTTTCAGCCGACAAGCCACGACCGCACAACGGGCCGATTTTGACCAATTTTGCCAGGAACAGGCGGCGTGGCTGGATGATTTTGCCCTTTTTATGGCCTTGAAAGACGCGCACAACGGTCAAGCCTGGACCCAGTGGCCGATGCCATTGCGTAGTCGCCAACCGGCGGCGTTACAGACGGCCAGCACTGCCCATGCCACAGCCATTCATGCCCACAAATTCAACCAATGGCTCTTCTTCCGTCAGTGGCAACAACTTAAAAGCTATGCCAACGCGAAGGGTATACAAATTATCGGCGACATCCCCATCTTTGTGGCGATGGACAGCGCCGACACCTGGACAAACCCCGGCGAATTTTTCCTAGATGAAACCTTTCAACCGACTGTGGTCGCCGGGGTGCCGCCGGACTATTTTAGCGCGACAGGCCAACTCTGGGGCAATCCACTCTACCGCTGGGCGGAGATGAAAGCAAATGGCTATGCCTGGTGGCTGCGCCGGATTCGCGCGGCCTTGCAACTCTACAACATCGTGCGTATCGATCATTTCCGTGGCTTTGCCGGCTATTGGGAAATTCCTGCTGACGAGAAAACCGCGATTAACGGCCAGTGGGTGACAGGGCCGGGCGCCGACCTCTTTGACGTTATCCAACAGGAGTTAGGAACCCTACCGATCATCGCTGAGGATCTAGGGGAGATTACGCCGGATGTGATCGAATTGCGCAACCAATTCAATCTACCTGGTATGAAGATTCTCCAATTTGCCTTTAGCTCTGATGCCAGCGATAAATTCCTGCCACACAACTACACCCCTAATTTTGTCGTCTACACCGGCACCCATGATAATGATACCTCGGTGGGGTGGTACAAGGGCAGTTCTACCGAATACGAACGTGACCATTTCCGCCGCTACCTGCGCACCGACGGCCACGACCCCGCCTGGAGTTTGCTTGATGCAGCCTTCCGTAGCGTGGCGGTGATGGCGCTGGCGCCGTTGCAAGATCTCCTCGATCTCGATTCCAGCGCACGCATGAACTTCCCCGGTCGCGCCGAGGGGAATTGGAGTTGGCGCTTTGCGCCGGAACAATTGAATGGGTTGGTGGCGGCCCGCTTGCAGGACACGACTTTGCTCTATGGGCGTGACCCGGCGATCTATGAGGGGAAAGCCGCCGAAGCCGGCGGGCAGTGAGGTAGCTTTTCTAGTGAGCGAAGTTCGACTTTTGCCAAAAGTCGAACTTCTTCTTTACTTACCCCTTTATTGTTCTACGGTAGTAAACGCTAACAAAAATGAATCAGCCCTAGTCACATTGAAAAGCCGTTCATTCTTCACCGGATCATAAAGACCGGTAATCAGCCGGTAGCGACCGGGCGCTAAGTCTGCCGGTAACGCCAGTTGATACTGATCTTCCACCCAAACCCCAGGCGCCCACGCCGATGTTGGATAAAAGCCACCGAGCGGTTGCCGATCGTTTTGGGCCAGCGGAACGCCGCTCTCATCCACCAAATGAACAAAGATTGTATAGTCGCGTTGGGGTTGCGTCACCGCCGACCAGATCAGCCGTACCGACAAGGTGCTTCCGGCTGTCACCGTTGTGGAAATGGCGTCTGCGCCGACGAGCATGACGCCGTCCTGCCACGCAGCATCCAACCGTTGATCGGGCGGCGTTGGTTGGCCTTGTTGAAACCACATCACCGGCGCCGGGTCGGCCAGGGGCGTTACCGTGGTGGCGTGATAGGCCAGCGTTTCCAGGCGATAGATGCCATCAGGCAGATCGGTTGGCATGGTGATGGTTTTGGGATCAGGCAAGGGCATGTCAAAGAAGAGATTGGTCGGAATCAAGCCGCGCGCCGGGGGGCCATCAGCGCTACTAATGACCGCACCGTCGCTGCGCACCAGTCGCAAAGAGGTGTTGATCTGTTCGCTGATCGGCGCAACGGCTTGCCAGAAGAGGGTGACCCGTTGCTCGTTCCTATTACTCACCTGCGGCCACGCATACCCAATCAGGGCAAGCGGTCCGAACGGTGCCGGTGCTGGGCGCTGATTGATTGTTGCCGTTGGAAAGTTGCGCCAGCCATCGGCACGGAGAACCAAGACGCCTTGTGCTTCGTAGGCGATAGCAAACTGGTCGATGACCGTGTGGACAAAATCAGCCTCATAGCGTGTCGCCAGCCGGAAGCTGTCGGTGACAAACCAGACGCGTGGGGCGTGTTGCAGCACTGTCGTCAACTCCGCTGTGGCAGCTAGCAGTTTTGCGCCTGACCAGCGATCCACCAAGGCGCCGTCACGCTGGATCACAAACTCTTCATAGCCCCGCTGGACGGCATAGTAATCACAGGGGCCAAGCACCAGCGCACAGGCCGGGGGCTGCGGCGAAAGCACCACATCCCCCGGTTGACGATTGTCGGCCAGCCAGGCCAGCGCCAGGTCATAGCCTTCGACTTGTTGCTGTAGCACCGCTTGCGCCGACGGCCATTGTAGGAAGACGACCAAACCGGCGACTGTGGCGAGTGCGCCTGCTTGTGCCCACCGATAACTCGCCAACCGTCCCAACCCTATCCCAATCCCTCCAGCGCCGACGAGTAACCAGAGCGGCTGGACAAAAAAGAGATAGCGCCCTTCGCGCCAGCTTGTCCCCACCAGGGTAAAGACCACTGCCAGCACAAAGAGCAATTGCAGCGAAAAGAAAAGCGTTGCTTGCTGCGACAGGGGTAGACGGTAAGGTTGCCATTGCTGACGCACCAGCGTATAGAGCGCAACCCCCAACGCGACGAGCGCCCCCACTGTCCACAGCAGCCGATCCGGCGCCAGAAAGAGTGGGCTATAGGCGCGCCAGGCGCCGACCCAATCGAAGATCATGCCGACATAGGGGCGTTGATCCTGAATCGTTTCAAAGTAGCCGGGCTGGCCGAAAATTTCAATGGCATAGCGCGCCGCCAACGCCACCAGACAAAACCCCTGTGAGATCAGCACAGAACGCTGAAGAAAAAAGCGCCACCCGCGCCACCAGAGCATTCCCAGCAGCAACGATGGATAGAGCAGCACGGTCTCTTCATGGGAAAAGAGGGCGAGGATGAAACAGAGCGCAAACAGCCACAGTCGTCGCGATTGTTGTTTAGAATTTGTGGTTGGCGTGGTGATGGCCGCGAACGCCGCCCAAACCGTCAAGAGGGTAAAAAATTGCAACTGTGTATAAAAGCGCGCCCGCCCGCCCCAAAGCACCGCTTCCGGCAGGAGCGCTAACCCCAACGCCGCCAGCAATCCAACCTCTTCCCGCCAGATGCGCCGACCGACCAGCCAAAGCGCTGCCACCGTCGCCACCCCAAACAAAATCCCCGGCAAGCGACCAACCAGATAGCTAAATCCGAAGAGGGCGAGAAAGGCCGCTTCCACATAGGTGGCTAACAGGCCACGCGTATACAACACGCCGCTGGGCATGATGGGTGCTCCCACGCTTTGCACCCGTTGCGCCGCCCACAAAGTAGTAAACTCATCGACATATAGGCTGATCGTCTGCGCATAGCGCCAACGGAGCCAAAAGGCGACAAGCAGGATCAACCCGACTAAGGTAATACCGACTGCCACCTTCCGGGAAGAGGTCGGCGCTTCGAGCGTACTGGGCGTTGTGCGGATCATGCGCCGACCTCTTCCCGGAAGGTTTGCGGTCGCTCACCCTCTTTTTGTATTAGACTTGGTATATTGAAACCCTGTTTCGTCCGCATCGTCTATCACCTGTAGAAATTGGGTACTCATTCGACGACAGTTACCTCACCAATCGTCATTATATCACCTACGGCGACACCATCGACTGTCACTGGCAGACGCACCCCGGTCGCACCGTCGTAGAGACCGACAATCAAACGATAGCGGCCTGCCCTTGCTTCTGGCGGAACATAAATTTGATAGTCATCGGCAACCGTCAAGTCTGGTTGCCAGAGGGTGGCAGGGATAAAGTTATTGGTCAACGGCTGGTCATGTTGCGCGACTAAGCGCCCCTGAGCATCCAGCAATTGGACAAAGCCAGTATAGTTCTTGGCCGGTTGACGGATTGTGCGCCAAAATACTTGAATCGCTAACGGGGCGCCTGGTGCGGTCTCTAACTGTGGCGGTAAATTGCTGCCCAAAAGCAAAAGTTGCTGACCAAAGTTCGCTGGGGCCGGCAGCGGGTGTGACGGCGTATCCAGCGGTGAACCAACTTGGACATAAGCCAAGGGGATGATTTCGCCCACACTTTCGCCGGTGACAATGGCGCGCACGGGCAACTTGGCCTGCGTATCAGGGTCGGTCAAATAAATTTCCAGGCGATATAACCCGGCGGGCATCCCCTGTGGTAGCGCCGGTGCATGGTGATCATACCAGATGCGCCGAGCCACGGCCCAGCTCGAAGTTGGCGCACCGGCCGGCCAGCCTTGATGCTCCCACCAAACCCGCCCCTGCGTGTCGAGCAGCCGCACGGCGACACTGTAATTGTGCGCAATCGGCTTGACGGCGCGCCAGAGCAAGAGCAGGTCAAGTTGCTCCCCTGGCTCGGCCTGCCGGCGATCCAGCAAGGCATCGACCAAGGTAATCCTGTCGTCAAAAAGGTAGGAGGATGTTGCCGCCGTTGTCGCTGGTGCGCCGCCTTGCGCCAGGTGTTGAAAGAAGAAGGTATCCACGCTGCTGGCATATTGCTGCATGGTCGCCGCATCCAGCACATACTTCTCGGCCAGGTTGCGGTTCGGGTTTAGTTCAAAGGCATAAAGCGCCCCGCGTTGATAGGTGAGCGCTAATTGGTAGCCCACTTCGTAAAGCGGTGACAGCGCGCCCAGTAGAATCACCAACAGCCACAGATAGCGCCGCCAGGGGGCAGCCGGTGACAACCAAAAGCCATTGCGCCCCACCATCATCGCCACAAAGAAAAGCGCCGGGATCGACGCACGTGACGCCAGATCATTATTTTGTCCCAAGAGCAGCAGTGGCAGGCCGGCCAACCAGAGAAAAACAAGGCGATAGGTCCAACGCAACCCTGGCGCTTTTTGCAGAGAACGATAGCCATCCAGCAGAAAGTAGATGCCAAATTCCAGCAGACAGAAGAGTAGATATAAAAAGAGGACGCGCAGCCAGCCATCACGCTGTACAATTTCGCCCAAGCTCAACCCCATGCGCAGCCCCTGATTCAACACCGGCGCAATCGGCGTCAACTTGGTGGCGTAGAAGATTGTCATGAGCAAAAAGAGCGCCACGCCACAGCCGTTGGCAACTGACACATAGGCGCGCAAGCGCGCTACAAAGCGACTCTGTGGCCGAGGCAGCAGGTCGGCCAGAAAAAAGGGCGCCAACCCAATCGTAATAAAGGGCGACCAGAGTGTACTCACCGCCCATAAAAACAAAAGGCTGCGCCGGCTGGTGGTGGTCAGGAGGACAAAGAGAATCATCCCCGTGAGCAGCCAGCCGGGGAGAACATGTTGCGGCACCCAAAAGAGACCCCGTACATGGGGCGAATATTGCCAGATGGCCGACCAGAGCGCCGGGTGCGTTTGCCAGGGCGACGTATTGATAACCGGCGTGCCGGCCAGCAGGTCAACCGGCGTTGCAAAGCGGAGCAACGCCCCAACTACACTCAACCCGGAGAAGAGCAGAAAAAAACTCAGCCCAACCACTAGCGACCGCTGGGTAATCAACGCAAACCAAAAGACCGAGAGGATTAGCCCAACCATCGTCCATACCACCAACACTTGGTTAGCCGCTAGGATGCCGGCCAACTTGCCAATACCGGCTGGCGGTAAGTAGTAGGCCACATAATAGGCCAGCCCAACAGAGGCGCCGTAATAGTCATAGAAGACCGGCCACGCGTAATCGACCAAATCTTTGAGCAAAATCTCATGTTTGCTCCAATCGCCGGTTTGGTAGCCATAACCGCCTACGCCGGTGATAATAATCAGTAGGAAACAGACTGTACTGGTTATGACGATGTCGCGACGCGTGATGCCTTGTCCCCACCCTTTCAGCGCAATCGCCAGTGCGTTTTCACGCTGAAACTCAGTATAGGTAAACCAGAGACCAGTGGCGGTAATCAGGGCAAAGCCGATAGCCCACGGCGTCTGCAACCAGCCCAAACAAAAGAGGAAGAGCGGCAAACCCAGATAGCCAAGTGTTGTCCCTACCAACCAGAAAACCGGCTCACGCTGGAGGCGCAATGACGTTATGTGTTGCATAAGTACCACTGTTACTGACCGCTTGCGGCGGTGACAGTAAACGTGCCAAGTGTCGCAAAGTCACCAATCACCGCTTCATTTTGTAACACAGGCAAGCGCCCCCCATCCGATGTGTAAAGCCCAACCCGCACGCTATACTCTCCTGGCGGTAGATCTGCCGGCAAGGGCAATTGATAGCGATCCTGATAATACAACCCTGGCTCCCAGAGACGCGTCGGCGCAAAGCCGGTTAACGGTTGTTGATCTTGTTGCGCCACATTCACACCATCGCTATTCACGACATGGACAAAGACTGTGTAGTCCGTTGAGGTGCGGTTGAGACTTTCCCATTGCAAGGTAAAGGGGAGATGATCGCCGGTGGCCAGTTGTGTGGGCAATGGCGTGCTGGTTAAGGCAAAGTTGTCCCCCAGTTGCCAGGTGGATGGCGCCAAAGCGACCGGTTCAGGCGTTTCGCCTACCTGTAACAAGGCAACCTCACGCCCGGTTGTATTGAACGGTTGTGTGCTATTCAGCATCGTAACCGGCAGTGGCGCCAAGGTGGCGGGATCATAGAAGTTCACCTCAAAGCGGTAGAGACCGGGTGCTGCCGTTGTCGGGAGCTTGACCGTGTGTCCATCCGGTCGGATTTCGCGAAGCGGCCAGCCACTGGTCGGCGCCCCCCACGGCCACCCCTCCTCGCGCCAGAGTTCTGTGCCATCTTGCCCGACGAGGCGCAGTAGTACATTGTAATTGGTGGTCATCGCCGCCAGACTTTGCAAATAGAGCGTCACCTGGAATTGATCCCCTGGTTGTGCCTGCGTTTGGGGAAAATCGTAGGCCAGCAAGCGGATCTGGCCGCCAAAATCAGCCGCGCTGTTCTTGCCGATGTCCACAAAGTCCGGCAGCACAACCTGCCGCATATCATAAATCTTCGCCAGGTCCAACCCGCGGAAGCGCACCTCATGCACAGGCGTCTGCTGGGCAAAGTAGTCGATCACCGCCGGCGAGGGCAACTGTCGCTGCCACTGATTGACATACAGCACCGCATAATCCGTGCCAAACCACATCAGCGGCGACTCATACCCTAAACTCACCTCCTGCCCCTTGAAGTAATAGGAGAAGGGGCCATCGGCATACCAAGCCACCACCCGCAACTTTTCCGCTTCCGGCTGTTCATTCAGCCACTGTGCCGCTGTCTCTAACCCCTCACCCCAGCCAACAAAGAGAACCTGCGGTGCTGTAAAGCTACCACCCACGAGTGGGTTGAAGTAGGTCAAGTAGTAGGGATAATGGAGAAAACCGGGTAGGGCGTGGAGGAGGAAAATGAGTGACAAGGTGACAAGGTGACCGGGTGACTGGGTGATTGGATGATTGTAGGTGCGGTTTGTAACCGCACGGGCTGTCTTAAAACCTTGTGTTACCGATTGCACCAGACAAAGCCATCCCAGCAACCCGACCAGATCCAGGGCCAGCAGGCTGGGGAGCATGTAGCGGTCGAATTTCTTGGCGCCGATGCTCATCCCAATGCCTAGCACCAGGGCAAAGAGGCAGAGCGCGCCGGCGCTTTGGCGAATTGTCGATTGGGCAAAGAGGGCGCGTTGCCGCCAGCTATAGACAGCCGCGATAACAAGACCGATCACGGTCGCCGGTGTGGTGCGCCACAAGAAGGCCACTGGATAAAAAATCAATCCTGGATCATCGATGGGGCGGCCCCAAAAGTAGTTGATCGTCGTATGCCGCTCGACATAGATTCCCATCTCGACACTCATCCGCCGCAGTGTTCCTATTGGGTCGAGCCACATGGCCGGCCAGAGCAACACAAAGGTCAACGTCGCCAGCAACCCCCACGTCACGTAGCCCATCAACAAGCGGCGATTGACCCGTAGTAAAGACTTTAGTCTTTCGCCTTTCTCATGCGCACCTGCTCGCTGAGGTGCGCTTAGAGAAAAAAGACTAAAGTCTTTACTACGGGTTTGCCACATCTGCCAACCAACCAACAGTGCCCCGGTCGGCACCAGAAAAATTGCCGGCGTTTTGGTCAACCAACCCAACCCCATGACAATGCCGGAAGCGATGAGGTAGCGCCATTGTTGACCACCATAGAGCCAAGCTAAAAATAAAAGCAGCGCCAGTACAATAAAACTCGCCGCCAGCCCATCGGGGTGCAGTTGACGCGATAGCGCAATGAAAAAAGGACTCCACGCCAAATAGAGCGCGCCCCAAAAGGCCAACACCACACTCGTGCTACCTTTTTGGGCTGAATCGCCAAAGAGCCGACGCAGCGGAAAATAACTAAAGACAATGGTCAACGTAATCAGCAGCGTGATCCACCAGCGCCCGGCAGTCAGCAATGCCAACGGCGTGTGGGTTGTATTCTGGAGCAGCCATGCTTCCAGATGCTCTCGATCCCAGGCAAATTGTCCCGGCGCCACTTGTGGATAGCTGGGAAAATGTTGCAACAACCCCAACAGCCCCGCCCACATCACGGTGACGCCCGGATGTTCGCGCTGAAAGGTGGCGGCCCAGTTGTCGGTACTTAGTGCTTGATAGAAATTCGCAGCGCGCGCCAACCACTTGCGTTCATCAATTGTCACGACGGTATCCAGCGCCAGCACGCGCGGAACCCACGCCGCAAAAAAAATTCCTAGTATCATTAATGGAGTACGTAACGCTTTTTGCAATCAACACTCCTACCACTTACGATGATAGCGGCGACGTTGTCCATCAGTCGCGTAGCGACGGCTGATGGTAGCCGTGGGTTTTAACCCACGATTGACGCCGCACGATTGACGCCGCAACAAATCATGGTGGGGCGGCGTATGATCCAGCCTTGAAAGGCTGGGCTACCGTCAGCCGCCGCTACGCGGCTTTCGAAAATTCAAATTATTCCTCACCGACACGAATATCGGTCAAGTGAATCTGGTTGCCGATCACGTTTCCTGCCTCATCCAGCACCGGCAACCGTTCCAACGTTTCTTCTAAATACATGCCCGTGTAGAAGGGATACAACCCATCCGGCGCATCGTCTTTGACGGGAATCTCATATTTGTCGGTGATCAACTCGCCGGGGTCCCAGCGCCAGGTCTCGCGCGTCTCACAAACCGGATAGCCATCCTGCTGGGCGATCATGGTGCCATCGCCGTAAAAGGATTGGTTGAAGACCTTATACGACTGGGTGATTACCTGTTGCGCCCGCCAGTAGAGGGTCAACTCGATAGTATCACTGGGCCGCAACGGCTTCGGATAGTCAATATCATAGCCTTCCAACCAAATTTGATTGCCCAGGTTGATGTGCAGTGGGTCGCCGATGGGCTGATTCACTTCTGGATAGGTTAAGGGAAAAGCGGCCTGCGCCAGTTGATCAAAGTGCACCCCATAGTCGGCCAGCGGATAAACCGGCAAGTTTTCCGTCGGCAACTGCGTGGGAAAATCATGGTGTACCCCCGTGCGCTGGTAGATGATCATCCGGTCGGCGCCGTTAATCGTCACCTTGCCCCACTTCTCAAAGCCCTGGCGCAGGATATGCTCCATGTAGAGACGGTCGCCCTCGTCAAAGGGTTCTAAGTTGTCAATCTGAAAAAACCAGTCGGCGGTGCGCTGACAACGGCGCTGGCCCCGTGTATACCAGGCCGGTACCCAGGCTTCCTTCTCGTTGGTTTCATAATCGCCCGTGATCTGCCCGGTGGCATAGAGCGTCCCCACTACCTTCCAGCCATTCGACAATGGAAAACCAAAGATCGCTTTGTTGTCCGGTTCGCTGTACGGCACCCAGTAACCGGCGGGGCGTTGGGTCTGCCAGTTCTGCAACACCTCGACCCCGGAATGGACAAAGTACCAATAAGCGTAGGTGCCAAAGACCACCGTGGCGATTAGGGTTGTTGCAAAGCCAGCGCCAATGGCAACGGTAGCGCCGGCGCGCTGACGGAGCATCTGCCAGCCATACGCAATCACCATGCCGACCAGTAACGCCCAGGCGGTGAAGAAGATGTAAATATGGGTGCGCGGCTTTTCGGTGAAAAAGAAAGCCACCAGCAACGGCGCACCAAACCAAAGCCATAAAAGCCGCTCCTCCACCGGCAAACGGGGCAGCAACCAGACCAGCAGCAACGCCAACACAAATGGCACAACCATGAGATCGGTCGCGCCAATGGTCAATCCATCAGCACGCCAGAAGGTTACTGCAATGATCGCCAGCACCAGAACACCGGCGATGGCATACCAGACCCGTGGCAAATAGCGTTGATAGGCCCATAACAAGGCAACGACTGCCAGCCCAATCATGAGCAGCACATAATAGGTGCTGTTATAGACCGCACTGCGCAAGAAAAAATCGGCCAGATTGTTATAGGGGAAGGCGCCGCCAACCCGCCGGTCAACCAGATAGGTGTAGGTCGCCTGAAAGTTGGGATGCAACACAAACGGCACATAGAAAATCGCCAACAAGATCCCGCCCACGATCACCGCCGGTAGCGTCGCTATGACCAAGCGCAGCCATTGGCGCGGTTGTTGCCAGAGCAGCGCCAACAACAGAAAGCCGACCGGCACCGCTGCCTGCGCGGCTTCATAGTGGGAAAGCAACCCTGTTGCTACCAAAATGGCTGCCAGTAACAGATAGCGCGCCAACGCCTCTGGTTGTCGTAAGAGCCGATAGGCAATCAACACCGCCAGCGCTGAGACGAGAATGACAATACTCTGGTATTGGACAATATGCGAGAAGCCGATAAAGTAGCCATCAAAGGCCAGCAGAAAGGCCGCCGCCCAGCCCGCCACCGGACCAAAGAGCCGCCAGCCCAAGAGCCAAATCGCAAACAACGCCGCCAGATTCGCCAGCGCAAAGGGTAAGCGGGCCGTCGTTTCGTTCAAATGGCCGGTTAAGGAGTAGATCACCGTCGGCAGTAAAATTTCGGTCGGGCCTTTTTTGTGAATCAACAAAACATCATCATAGCCCTGAATGATGGCAGCGGCGCGCAAGGCGGCGCGCGCTTCATCCCCCTGAAATTCGGCATAGCCCAGATTACCAACGCGGAAAAAGCCGCCAATCAACAGCAGCGCCACACCCCCGGCGATCAACCAGCCGCGCACATTTTCTGTTTTGCCGGTCAAGTTGGCTTTCGGGGATAACAATAATTCATCTATCCCTGGCGCTGTTGCAGCTTGAGTTGCACCACTCTGCCAGAAAAGCCAGAGCCAGAGCACCGCCGTCACCCCATCAAACGCCAGCAAGGTATGCCACCAGGCAACCGGCCCCGGTAGCGCCTGGACGAGCAACATGAGAATGACCATGTTGCTATAGCCCAGGCCAATGCCATAGAGCAGATACTCAAAGCCGGTCGGCGGACGGTTGCTGCGCCCCACCAGGAAGTCGGCCCATAGCAGGCCAGGGACAAAGGCCGTCAGGAGCAACGCCCCTATCGCCGACAGAAAGAGGGGCAAGGGAAGCCATAGGAGAAGATGGGCCACGGCCAGCAGCGCCAGCAGGGCAAAAAGCGACATTCGTTGAAGCATAGTTATGGTTCTACCGTAATCTGTGCCAGCGGGAGCGCATCACCCAGCGCTTCACCACTAGCCGCATAAAGCGGCAAACGTCCGATCGACTGACTGTCATACAACCCGATCACCAATTGGTAGACGCCGGGACTTTCCTCTGGAAAAATCGGAATCTGATAATAACCGGGCATGGTTTCACCGACCTGCCATTCGCTCGTCGGCCCGGCATTGCAACTGAGCGCCGTGTCCAGTTGCCCGATCTTCCGCTGATTCGCATCCAGTAGTTGGGCAAAGACGGTATAGTCTCGACTCAACGCCGGCAACCCCTGCCAGACCAACACCAGTGGCAACTGTTGACCAACACGTACTGTCGTCGTTGGCAACCGGTAGCCGACCAACGACAGTTGATCGCCAAAGCGGTAGTTGGTCGGCGTCGTGGGCGGCAGCAACTCGACGGAGGCAATCTCAAAAGGAATGGTATAGGGCGCCGTGACCGACAAGGGCGCCGTTAGTTGCAGCACCTCCGCTGGGGCTGTATCCTGGCGACGATAAATCTCCAGACGGGGTTCACCATAAGCCTGAATGATACCCCATAGGCGGTAGGCATCCCCCATCAACGCGTGCAACTCCGCCTGTTCTTCTAGCCGTTCTAGCCGTTCGATCAGCACCACATCTGGGTCGTTCTCACAATAAATGGCATTGCGAATATACCACTCTGGAATCCAGTGGCGCACATTGGTCAGGTAACTGCCCTGTAGCGTGCCGTTGGCATACAGTTGGTTGACCACCTCCCAGCCGCTATAGTGGGGCATCCCAAAGAGTGAATGATCCTGTGGCGTCTGCCATGTGAGCCACTTGGGCAAAACGGTCTGCTCCTGCCAGTGGCGCACCACTTCCGCCGGGGCATAGACAAAAAAGGCGTAGGCATAACCGCCAAAGAGCATCGTACCGAGCAGACAAAGCCCCACCCCAACGAACTGAGCCGGCACTGCACTCCACCGTTCCCGCCAGCGTTGCCACAGGTTGGCAAAGACCCAGCCACAGAGCAACAGCCAGGGCGCATAAAAAATATAAAAGTGCGTATTGGGATCTTCCAGCAAAAAGGCGGCAATCAAAAACGGCAGACTCAACCACCACCAGAGCAGTCGTTCTGCGGCTGTCACCGTCGGCAGAACAAGCGGTGGCAAGACGATCAACCCGACTATACACAACAATACGAATGCTGCCCACTCACTCATCTCGCCCTGTGCGGCGCCGAAGATTGCCGCTACCATACTGAGGCTGCTCACGACCAGACCTGTCCGGTAAAGCCGTCCACCTCCCCGTTGCCACAGCCAGAGGATGCCACCGAGAAGGCCGGCCACTGTCAAACCGAAGGCAACAGGCGTGTTGTAAAGCACGCCCTTTGCCGCAAAGGCGCCCAACCGATTGTACAGCAGGACCCCTTGGCCGACAACGTCGGAAGAATAGCGCTCTACCGTGTCGGCAAAGGCCGGATGGCGGAGAAAGGGCAGGTAAAACGCCACCAGTAAGACGCCGCCAATCAACAGCGCCGGGAGCAATGCCATCCATAAATCTCGCTGCACCTCTACCTGCCGCCAGAGCAACCAACAAAGATAGAGCGCCGGCAACCAGACCAGAAAACCCTCATAGTGGGTGACGGCGCTGGTGGCGGCAAAGAGCGCCGTTACTAACAGATAGCCGGGCAAGCGTACTCGCACCGCCTGCTGATCCACTTTGATGAAGCGCAGGCAGACCAACGGGTAGAGCGTAAAGACTCCCATCAGGAAGATTAGGCTCTGGTACTGGACAATGCGCGTCAGGCCGATAAAGTAGCCGTCCAACGCCAGCAGCATGGCGGCTAACCAGCCGGCTAATGCGCCTGTTTCACCCCTCCCTACCCCTCCCCTGCTAAGGGAGGGAATCGTTGTGTGCACAATGGTTCCTCCCCCAACCTGGGGGCGGGAGCCCTTTGGGCGCGGAGGGGGTAGTTGAGTGGTTCCCCCGCCAAACAAGCGCCAGCCCAAGCCAAAGACTGCCAGCAAACAGAGAATATTGCCAAACGCAAAGGGCGCACGCGCCGCCCCTTCATCGATTTCTCCCAACAGCGCCAACTGCCCCGCCGGTATGACAATCTCGGTCGGCCCTTTGCGATAGGTGAAGAGTACCTCTTCCTGTCCTTGCAGCAACGCCGCCGCCGGCAACATCACCTTGGCTTCATCCCCCTGAAACTCGGCGTAATTGAGATTGGCAAAGCGCAAAAAGATCGCCGATGCCAGCAAGACGACCAAGCCTAGCCAGAAGGTAATACCGAGTGGTGGTTGGGTGGTTGGGTGGTTGGAGGGTTGATTAGTTTCTGGCGTCCCGCCACGATTCGCTCTGTAAAGGGCCAGTCCACAAAAGAGCAGCGCCAAGAGATCGAAGGCTACCAAAACCGCGAACTGTGTCAACCCGCCCGGCAAGTAGCTCAGAAAAAGGATGCCCCAAATCCAAAGCGCATAACCGGTTGTCCAGCCAGTTAGTAAGATTTCACCTGTCGTCAGCAGCGCATCACGACCAATCAACCATAAGACCAGAAAAAGTCCCGGCGTAAAGGCAAGAATGATGGTCGCCGCAGCGGTGCGCCAGAGCAATGGCGCTGGGCTAAACAGCAGCAGATGCGCAACCAGCGCCACGCCCCAACCCAGTAACACCCAACGTTGCAAATTCGATACCTGGAAACGATTTTTCCCCATTCGATCTCTAAACTCATTCGTCCCTATGGGACGGACCGCAAGCCGGGGCAGAATTGTCACCTACCCACAATTGACCCACTGTAACAGTACTCCCCAACGGCTCGAAGCCCTCCGGGTTATAGAAACTGATTTCAACCTGGTAACAGCCAGGCGGCGCATCTGCTGGAACCGACAGTGGATGCCCATCGGGCCAGACCTCGCCCGGCTGCCAGTTCGATGTCGCCGATCCCCACGGCCAGCCCTCAGCGCGCCAATACTCTTGTCCATCAGCGCCGACCAGCCGCACCAGAATGTTGAGATTCATAGGTAACGGCTGGATATTCTGTAAATAAAAAACGACCTGTGTCTCTTCCCCTGGTCGTAGCACCGCCGGCAACGTATGCGCCCCCAGCCGAATCGCCCTACCCCACTCGGCCAGCGGCGAGACCCAGAGCGTTCCCTCATCCGGCATAGCAATGGGCATGTAGCCCTGCGGCTGCGCCCAGTCGATCAGGCTCTGCTCCAACGCGGCATCATCATTCTCTAAGCCGACCAGCAGCGCTCGCGGTGGCGTCACCGTCAGTTGCGCCTTCAGTTCGTCTGGGGTAAAGAGATGATAGCGGCGGCGGGCGTTAGCGTCCAGCAAGGGCGCCACCCGCCAGGCAAAGGGGCCAGTTGCCAGTGTCGGGTAGATGGCAACGCCCCCTTCCAACGGAATAATGGGCGCCACGGTCAGTACATCCCCTGCGTGACCATCGCCGGCGTTGACCAACGTACTCAGCCACCGTCCGCGCGCATGGAGTTTAGTAGGATACCATTCACGGGGCGAAAAGACAATCTCCAGCCCTGCCCAATAGGGCGAACGGCTCAACAGGAGCGCTGTAACCCCTGCCGCCAGGAGTAACAGGATCGGCAGTGGCAACGCTCCTTTCAACCCACTGCGCCGACTGACGTCACCCAGCAAAAGGACAAGCCCCAGAATCAGCAGCGGCCAAAGTGGATAGAAATACTGTGCCTGCGACGGCGTCGCCACCAGCGCACTACCGAACATGCTCACCAGCAAAAGCGTCCACAGTTGCCAGCGCCAGGAGAGCGATAGGCCCATCTTCTGGGAAGGTGGGGGCAGATCACCTAGCCGAGAAGGTGGCCCTTCCCGGAAGATTGTACCAGGAGCCTCGCCGCTTTGGATGAACCCACGCCGTCTTGACCACCATACCCCAAGTCCCATCAGCAGGAAACAGAGGATGGACAAAAGACTGGCCGGTTCCCGTCCCAGCAAGCTGCTGAGAAAGACCAACTTGCCCGACCAGGTCATCGACACCGGCGGCGTCGCCAAGCTTTGATAGTATTGGGTATTCAAGCCGATATAGGTCAGATTGCCAAAGAGAAATTCCTGGGGCGACCAGAGCAGAAAAAAGAGCGCTGGCAGCCCACCGACCACCCCACCCAGCACAAAATTACGCAGCCATTGACGACGTGCAGACCAACTTTCCGCTGGCTGTATCACCAAGGCCACCACGAACGCAACGAAAGCAAACGCAAACGATAACCTTGTCGCCGCCGCCAACCCTAGCAGCAACCCACTCGCCAACACGCTCAGTTCACGCTTGATGGTGACCACACGCAACCCGCTTAAGCGGGTTTTAGTTGTTAGCCTGGGGTTTCTAACCCCAGGCGGTTCGGCGCCGTCACCCCACCGCCACCCCGTCAATAGCCAAAAGGCCGCCACCGTCAACAACATCGACAAATCATGATTCCAAGCCCGTCCACTCGTATAAATAAACAATGGCGACCCGACGAGCAACAGCGTCAACCCAACCGCTGCGCTGATTCTGAGGGCGATCCGTTCCTGGCGCAACTCGACAAAAGTCATTACCCAGAGCAGCACCACCAACAGCCAGCCACAGCCGACCGAAAAGAGGCGCGCCGACAGCAGTAACTGTGAACTAAACTGAAACAAAACGGCATAGATCAAGCTTAAGCCGGGAACATGAAAGTAGGGAAAATCGCGATAGGGCAGCAAACCCGCCGTTGCGATCAATTGCCCGCTGGCGACAAATTGATATTCATCGTGGTTGAGACCCCGCCGCATATTCACTCCAACCAGCAAGAGCAAAATTGCGAGCAAAAAGAGCGTTGCGACCGCCCCAACCCCAAGCGTGCGCCCCTTCATTCGCGACTCTTGCTCCCTGCTTGCAGTTGAATGGGTGTCAGTGGAACCAACTCCCGCTGCTGAAGATCCAGAAATGGTTGCAACGTGTTGGGGTCATAGAGGATTGCGGCAATCGTATAGTTGCCCGGCGTTTTGGTCTGTGGTGCAAAGAGCATAACCCGCATCCGATCCGTAAGCGCCGTATCCGCCTGCGCCACCACCGCACCGCTCTCATCCACCAACCGCACCGATACTTTGCGCGTGCCATCGGTCTGCCCAGTTGCCGTCATCTCTACCGGCAGCACCGACCCGGCTACCGCTGGTGTGAGGGTGCGCAATTCAGTGATTTGCACATCGCCCCAAGTTGCCGCCACCGGCAACGCAGTGAGCGGTTGGGTGCCTCGCCAGAAGAGCGCCAGCTTAAATTCACCATCCCCTGCGCCCTGGACGTAGTCGCTGGTTGCGCTCAGGTAGTCATGTACTTGCTGCGTGTCGTACCGGGTCACGGCAAAGATCATACCCGTTGTCTCTGCCAACAAACTTTCGGCGCTCTCACCATCCGCTTGCGGAATGAGAATACGGTCAGCCGCCAGGTCGTGAATGCCCACCCAGGTGGCAACATCCGCATCGGAGAAGAAGAGGGTTGCACCAGGTTGCCACCAGGCGTTGAGCGCGTCAGCAATCGTCGCTGTCTCGATCAAAAGGACGGGAAAATCTTGCGGGCGGGGTGAACCAACGGAACGGTAATAGAGAACCGCCGTCTCGCCACTGGGCAAAGGGTAGCGTTTCACCTCCTGATAAAGTTGGGTGAAGAGTGGATCACCATCCCCAATTCGTTGTAACAGCGCCTGCCCCGGCGCCGCCACCTGACTATTGTCACCTTCCTTGAGTAGCACCCACTGATTTTGCATTAACTCGCTCCAGCCACGGCTGCTTGCTTCCGTTAGTGCCATTAACTCAATGGGCAATTTCTGCTCGGCAATTAGATAGCGGAACGAACCGCGATGGATCTCCCAACTGTCGATCAACATGCCCAGCGTCAGCGGTTTCACTTCCTCCGTAGTAAAGATTTTAGTCTTTTCTCCGGTGTAAAGACTAAAGTCTTTACTACGATATGGCGAATTGGTAAGAATCGTGGCAAAGACATCCGGTGCAATGGCATACCCAGGATTCGTCACGCCACTAGCCGGCTGCACCAGGTATTCACTCCTGGCCCACAAGGTTGCCGTGCTTTGTTGCCAAGGCCGTGCCGCATCGAAGGTATAGAGACCAAATTGCAAAAGTAGTACACCCACCCAGGTCACACCAACCGTACCCGCCAACCAACGGGGATAATCCCGCAACGCATCGGCCAGCAAAATCGCCAAAATGGGTAGAATTGGCGTCAAGTTACGTTCCGTCGCCTGGGCCAGCGGCGTCAAGAAGAGATAGGTGGAAAGCAGTACACTCCATAGCAGCACAATGCCCGGTCGGGCTTTCCGCCATTCATGCGCTCGTTTAAGCCAGGGGAACAGCCCCACCGGCAAAATCAACAGCGCCGGCAACAACCCCAGATGTTCACGTCCCAAGTAGAGAAAGTAGCGGGTGTAGTTCGTCAGCCGCCAGAGGTCGAACGCCTCTTGCGTACCGCGATCCGTGCCAAAAGCAACATCATTCAATCGTGTCAAAAAATCAATGCGCGGCAGATACCAAAAACTCGCCAGTGCCACCCCCAACCAGAGCGCCGTCAAGAGGTTGTTGATGACTGTGCGCGGCTGAGCATAACAATAGAAAAAGAGCGTCCATAAAACAACCCAGCCAACCGCGATCCAATCGCCTAACAAAAATTCTTGCATTATTGTGCGGTTGGGGAGATAGACCAACATGGCAATAATGACCGCACCGACAACCGCCAGCAGAAGTTGCAACGTAATGACAGAGCCACCCCCTCCTAACCGCCCCCAACCTGGGGGAGGAGCGGTCTGGCCGCTAACCGTTCCCTTCCGAAGCTGGGGAGGGCTAGGGAGGGGTAAGCGGTTACGTAACGCCCAATGGACTTTCACCTTTGTCGTCACTGTGCGTAGCGTCTCTCGCAGCACAAACACTGTCGGTAACAAAATATAAATCGGCGCTGTCCACTTCACCAGCAGCGCCAGCCCCAGTGTTATGCCCCAAAGCAAGGCCCACCTGCGCCGCTGAAAGCTATCACTTTTCACCAGCGCCAGCAAATTGAGCAGAATCACCGTTGTCAGGAAATTTTCTGTATAGTAGAGCCGCGACATCCCCATCAAGATCGGCAAAAAGGCCGTCATCGCCGTCGCCAGCAGCGCCATCACTGGATTGACAATCTGACTTGCCAACAGGTAGGTCAACACCAGAATCGCCGCCATCAACACCACATTGGTCAACTGCGCACTGTCCATCGTGCGTCCCAGCAACGCATAAAATGGTTGCGCCGCCAGATAAAGCGCCGGTGGTCGATAATCCGTATAAGTTAACGCCTGGAACAGTGTCTGTGGGGTAATTTCCTCCAGCAAGGTGGCAATTTGCGCTGTCCGCTCCAGATGCCCACTCGCATCGCGCCCGATTTGCACGACATTCCGGTCAAGCCAATAGAGATTGCCGCCGAGGTTGAGCGCAATCACCAGCAACAACCCCAGACCAACCCACCAGGGTGTTTTTGTTCTCTGCTTGGTCATGGCTGCACCACCCAGCGCGCTACTTCCAATGCGTCGCGGCTATCCGCTAAGCGGAGCCGTTCGTTGGTCGCCGGTTGATACCAACCCACCAGCAGCCGATACCCCCCCGACGGCAATTGTGCCGGCAAGGTCAGCTCATAAAAATCCTCCACCGACTCATCCACCGTCCAGCCGCTGGTCGGGTAGAAGCCATCCAGCGGGCGTCGATCATTCTGCGCCACAATTGCCCCGTCTGGCCCTAAAAGATGAACAAAGGCGGTATAATCGTCGGCAATGGGCGCCGCGGTTGACCAGAGCAGCCGCACCACAAAAGCGGTTGCCGGCGTCAAGCTGGCCGGTAAATCATCATGGCCCAACAGGTGCAGCCCATTCTGCCACTGGACAGCGCTCTCCTGCGTTGGTGTCGCCGGGCGCGGGCCAAGGGTAAACCAATCCACCGCAACCGGATCGGCCAGCGGTTCATGGGTCGCGACGGCGTAAGCCACCACTTCCAGCCGGTAATGACCGGGCGCCAAATCCGCTGGCAAGAGCATCACTTTGTAGTCGGGCAGCGGCACCAGCGGGTGGTCATCAGTGGCGACCAGGCCATCGGTCGGTGCGCCATCGGCTTGGGAAATGCGCACCCCATCACTACGCACCAGTTGGAGCGACGTGTGAACCGGTTCATCGATGGCCGCGCTCAGTTGCCAGAAGAGCATGGTCTGGAGCGGTTCACCAGAGGTAGGCGTGGTACGCGCCCAGTTGACTAAATTCATCGGCCCGATTTGCACCGGTCTGTTGGGGGTACGCTGCACCGTGTAGACCGGCAGTTCCTGCCACCCTGTTGCCAGGAGCGCCAGCACTTCGCGTTCCTCATAGGCGACATCAAACTGTTCGACGATCATGCGCAGAAACTCGGCATTATACCGTTTCGCCAACCGTTCGCGATCGGTAACAAACCAGACCCGCGGCGCCTGCCGCACCACCGTTTCCAGTTGGGTCGCCGTCTCTAGCAGTTCCGCGCCCGACCAGCGATCCACCAGCACGCCATTACGTTCAATCGTGTAGGGTTCATAGCCGCGTTCTCTGGCGTAATAGTCACAGGGCTGACCCAAAATGAAAACACAGGCCGGCGGCTGCGGCGTCATCACCACATCTTCGGTTTGGCGCTGGGCGGCGACATAGGCGAAAACCGCATCGTAGCCTTCCCCGGGTCGCGCCACCAGCCGTTGCGCCATCGGCCAGAGCGGCCACACGATGAGCAAGGAAAAAGCTATCGTTGTTACTGCGCGCCACGACCAGTGCGTTGTCACCCTGTCCAGTAACCAGATCGCACCCGCAGCCCCGGCCAGCAACCACCACGGCTGGATCATCAAGCCGAAGCGTTTGTCATGCCAGTTGACGCCGACTACGAAAATCAAAAAGGAGGCGACAATCAGAAAATTGAGTAGAAAAAAGAGTGTTGCCTGGTGAAACGCTGGTAAGGAGCGGGGTTGCCGCTGGACTTTTGCTAGTTGTATCAGGGTAATCAGCAACGCTACCGGCAAAAAGAGCAGCCAAAGCTGGGGCAATAGGGGCAAAAACAGTTGGTCAATCGCATACCAACTAATGGCTGGGTCGATATAACTTTTGTGTGTCTGTACGGCGGTAAAATAACCGGGTTGGCCGAAAATCTCAAAAAGATAGCGCAAGCCCATTGCCACCAGACAGATCAGGTGCGCCATGATCGTCGCTGGTTGCAGAAAGTAACGCCAGCCGCGCCACCACCATAGCCCGACTAGCAATGCTGGGTAGAGCAGAATGGTCTCTTCCTGGGAAAAGAGCGCCAGGACAAAACAGAGGGCAAAGCGCAGATGGGCGCGCCAGACTGTACGTGGTTGCTGTTGCGCCTTTTCATCCATCCTAGCTAGGGCAAAGGCGCTCCACAAGGTTAACAGGGCAAAGAAGACCAGTTGCGCATAAAAGCGGGCGCTGCTGTCCCATTTTATGGTTTCAGGAATCAAGGCCAAGGCCAGTGCCGCCAGCCAACCCACCCGCCAATCCCAGGCGCGTCGTCCCAAGTGAAAAACGGTGGCAATGGTCAACAGTCCAAAGAAAACACTTGGCAAGCGTCCAACCGTATAGGTTAAGCCGCCGATGGCGCCAAAGAGCGCAGTGATATACATATTGAGCAAGCCGCGCGTGTAGATGACACCACTCGGCATACTAGGAATGCCCGCTTCTAAAATCCGGCGCGCCGCCCAGAGCGTGGTAAATTCATCAACATCCAGACTCACCTGGCGCACATACTGCCAGCGCACCCAAAAGGCGACCGCCAGCAGTCCAACCAGCGCCACCACCAACCCCCAGCGGTTTATCGGGAAGCGCCGCAACGATGGAGAACTCTGCACAAACCCAATTCCTTCAATGCATAAAAACTAGTGTGGCATAACATATCATGCCCCGACGATAAGCGATTCTTGCCCAATCATAACGCGCTTTCGAGGAATCCCACAATTACAGACCGGAATAATGTGCAAAAGTGCGATCATCCTTACTCCAATTTGTGTGCAATAGCCATTTGCGCTAAAATTGCGACTTCGTGTATAATTTCACAATATTTACCGATTGTAAATTATATAGTATACTAAATTCCGATACCCAACTGGCGTCCCCAGGAAAGTACAATAGATTGATTGCCACGCGATGTAGGGTGGCTAGGGTGGCTTACACCTTGGCTGCCCTTCTTTTTGTATATCATACAGATTTGGTATACCAAAAGATGTGTAAGCCGCCAAAGCTTGAGCTACTCGCGATTTCATAATGCTTGTTTTTAACAAACGCAAAGTCGGTTCAGTTGCTATCTGATTGTCCACTCCTTGAAAAATTGGCGTTTTATGGGCGACACGCTACGGCATGAAGGGTGGAATGCTTGTTAAAGGAAAACGATTACTGCCATGCGTGCAGCGCGGTAGTCATTGTCGCAACTGAACACTTCGGGAAGTTCGTCACATCAGAGAAGGTGAAGGAGAGAGCTATGGCGATTACACAGAATACGGGTGGGTTGCCGCCGAAACAAGGGTTGTATGATCCCCAGTATGAGCATGATGCTTGTGGCGTCGGTTTTGTGGTCAATGTCAAAGGGAAACGATCGAACGCCATTGTCCGCCAGGCGCTCACCGTCCTCGAACATCTTAGCCATCGTGGCGCCTGTGGCGCCGAAGCAAACACCGGTGACGGGGCTGGTATTTTGCTCCAACTGCCCCACAAGTTCTTTGCGCGGGTGGCAACTGAACACGGCTTTGCCCTGCCCGCCGCTGGTGAGTATGGCGTCGGCATGTTGTTTCTGCCCAAAGATGCCAAGTTGCGTCACCATTTTGAGCATCATTTGGAAGAGATTGTACAGGAAGAAGGGCAGACCGTCCTTGGCTGGCGCGATGTGCCCACCGATAACAGCCTTATCGGCGATTCGGCCAAAAGCGCCGAACCCTGGATGCGCCAAGTCTTTATTGGTTGCAACCCGGATAAGTTGATCGGCAGCGACCCCCTGGCCTTTGAACGCAAACTCTATGTCATCCGCAAGCGGGTTGAGCAATACATCCGCTATAATAATCACAACGAACATGGCCGCCTCTTCTATGTCGCCAGCCTCTCCAGCCGCACCATTGTCTACAAAGGCATGTTGATGTCGGAGCAGGTGGTCAGCTACTACCCGGACCTGCTCGATCCCGATGTCGAATGCGCCATTGCCGTCGTTCACTCCCGCTTCAGCACCAACACCTTCCCCAGTTGGGAGCGCGCCCACCCCAATCGCTTCCTGATTCACAACGGCGAAATCAACACCGTGCGCGGCAATGTTAACTGGATGTACGCTCGCCAGTCGGTGATGCAGAGTGATCTCTTTGGCGCCGATATGCCCAAAGTGACGCAGCAGATCATCGACCCCGACGGCAGTGACAGCGCTATGTTTGATAACTCGCTCGAATTTTTGCACTTGGCCGGTCGATCCTTACCCCATGCCGTCATGATGATGATTCCCGAACCGTGGTCCAACCACGAGAGCATGAGCGACGCCAAGAAAGCCTTCTACGAATATCACAGCACCCTCATGGAACCGTGGGATGGTCCGGCCTCGATTGTCTTCACCGATGGCGCCGTCGTCGGCGCCGTGTTAGATCGCAATGGCCTCCGTCCTTCCCGCTACTATGTCACCAAGGACGACATGGTCGTCATGGCTTCCGAAGTGGGCGTGCTGGACATTCCGGCGGAAAATATTTTACAGAAGAGCCGCCTGCAACCGGGCCGTATGTTCCTGGTCGATACGGTGGAGGGGCGTATCATTGCCGACGAAGAGATCAAAAATGCCTACGCCAACGAACACCCTTATCGCGAATGGCTGGATAAATACTTGGTGAGCCTGAATGATATTCCGGCGGCGCCTGGTATTGCTGAACCCGATTCACACACCCAAGTATTGCAGCGTCAACACGCCTTTGGCTACACCTTTGAAACGCTCCGTGTCTTGATGGCGCCGATGGCAAAGAACGGCGTCGAAGCGCTGGGTGCAATGGGCGATGATGCGCCAGTCGCGGTGCTTTCCGACCAATCGCAACTGCTCTATAGTTACTTCCGCCAATTGTTTGCGCAAGTCACCAATCCGCCGCTGGATGCCATTCGTGAAGAACTGGTCACCGCTACGGAAGTGATGATGGGCACTGAGCAGAATATTCTCGTCGCCAAGCCCGAAAATTGCCACCAAATTAAGCTCAAGAATCCGATCCTGTCCAATGAAGATCTGGCGAAGATCCGTCACCTCAACCGCGATGGTTTCAAAGTAGCGACCTTGCCCATGCTCTTCCCCATTCACGAGGGGGCAACCGGGTTGGAACGCGCCTTAGACAAGCTTTTTGCCCAGGCGGATGAGGCGATCAAAACCGGCGTCAACATCTTGATTCTCTCTGATCGGGGCGTCACGGCTGAACTAGCGCCGATTCCGGCACTGCTAGCCACCGCCGGTCTTCATCATCATTTGATTCGGGCAAAGACCCGCACCCAGGTTGCGCTCGTGGTTGAATCAGGCGAGCCGCGCGAAGTCCATCACTTCTCCGTACTGATCGGCTATGGCGCCACCGCCATCAACCCCTACATGGCCTACGAGACCATCCATGACATGATCGAGCAGCGTCTGCTGACCGATACCACCTACGAGAAGGCCAAATACCAATTTATCAAGGCCAGTCTCAAGGGTGTTGTCAAGGTCCTCTCCAAGATGGGCATTTCCACTCTGCAAAGCTACTGCGGCGCGCAAATCTTTGAGGCGTTGGGCTTGAGCCAGGCGCTGGTCGATAAATATTTCACCTGGACGCCAACCCGCATCCAGGGCATTGGCCTCGAACAGATCTACGAAGAGGTCAAGATGCGTCACCAGCGTGCTTTCCCCGAACGGGGCAAGGGGGTTGATGTCCTCATCCCCGGCGGCTACTATCAGTGGCGCGCCGACGGCGACCGCCATCTCTTCAACCCGCGCACCATTCACACGCTACAACTGGCGACGCGCACGAATAACTACAACGCTTTCAAGGAATACTCGGCGCTGGTCAATGCCCAGGAGAAAGAGTTCTGCACCCTGCGCGCCCTGCTCGACTTTCACTTTGCCGAGAACCCGATTCCGATCGAAGAGGTGGAGTCAGTTGAATCAATTGTCAAGCGCTTCAAGACTGGCGCCATGTCCTACGGCTCGATCAGCAAAGAAGCGCACGAAACGCTGGCCATTGCCATGAACCGGATTGGCGGCCGCAGCAACACCGGTGAAGGCGGCGAAGACCCGGCCCGCTACGTCCTTGATCCCAACGGCGACTCGCGCAACAGCGCGATCAAGCAGGTGGCCTCCGGTCGCTTTGGCGTCACCAGCCTCTATCTGGTCAATGCCAAAGAGTTGCAGATCAAGATGGCGCAAGGGGCCAAGCCCGGCGAAGGCGGCCAATTGCCTGGCGCCAAGGTCTATCCCTGGATTGCCAAGACCCGTCACTCGACACCCGGCGTAGGGCTGATTTCGCCGCCCCCACACCATGATATTTACTCCATCGAAGACCTGGCCGAATTGATCCATGACCTCAAAAACGCCAACCACTACGCCCGCATCAGCGTCAAGCTGGTCTCGGAAGTGGGCGTCGGCACCATCGCTGCTGGTGTGGCGAAAGGTCATGCCGATGTCATTCTGATCAGCGGTCACGATGGCGGCACCGGCGCCTCACCGCAGACCAGCATCAAACACGCCGGTCTGCCCTGGGAACTGGGCATTGCCGAAACCCACCAGACGTTGGTGTTGAACAATCTACGCAGCCGCGTCGCCCTGGAGACCGACGGCCAACTCAAGACCGGTCGCGACGTGGCGATTGCGGCGCTGCTGGGCGCCGAAGAGTTTGGCTTTGCCACCGGTCCGCTGGTGACGCTCGGCTGTATCATGATGCGCGTTTGCCATCTCGACACCTGTCCTGTCGGTGTGGCGACCCAAAATCCTGACCTGCGCGCCAAGTTCAATGGCAAGCCCGAATATGCCATCAACTTTATGTACTTTATCGCCCAGGAGTTGCGCGAGTACATGGCGAAACTGGGCTTCCGCACCGTCAGCGAGATGGTGGGACGGGTTGACAAGCTGGAAGCCCGCCAGGCGATCCAACACTGGAAGGCCAAAGGCATCGACCTCTCGCCGCTGCTCTGGAAACCTAACGTGGGCGAAGATGTCGGCCAATATTGCCAGATTCCGCAAGACCACGGTCTGGACAAAGCGCTCGATCGCACGACGCTACTCGATCTCTGTCAACCGGCGTTGGAGCGGGGCGAAAAGGTCAAAGCCACCGTGCCGATCCAAAATCTCAACCGCGTGGTCGGCACCATGGTGGGCAGTGAGATCACCCGTCGCTATGGCGTTGAGGGGCTGCCCGAAGATACGATTCATCTGCATTTCAAAGGCTCGGCCGGTCAAAGTTTTGGCGCCTTTACGCCCAAAGGCATGACCCTGGAACTGGAAGGTGACGGCAATGACTACTTTGGGAAAGGGTTGTCCGGCGCCAAGCTGATCTGTTACCCACCCGAAGGCTCCACCTTCCGCGCCGAAGAGAATGTGATCATCGGCAATGTGGCCCTCTATGGCGCCACCAGTGGTGAAGCGTACATTCGCGGGATGGCCGGCGAACGGTTCGGCGTGCGCAACAGCGGTGTCCATGCCGTAGTCGAAGGGGTGGGCGATCATGGCTGTGAATATATGACCGGTGGGCGCGTCGTCGTCCTCGGCCAAACCGGACGCAATTTTGCCGCTGGCATGTCGGGCGGTATTGCCTACGTGGTGGACTGGCACGGTGACTTTGCCCGCCGCACCAACCGCGAAATGGTCGATCTGGAAACCCTCACCGACGCCGAGGAAATTGCCGAAGTCAAAGCGATGATCCAGCGCCACGCCGACTACACCAATAGCGACCTGGGCTGGCGCGTCCTGCTGCGCTGGGATGAACTGCTACCGAAGATCGTCAAAGTCATGCCGCGCGACTACAAGCGGGTGCTGGAGGCCATTGCCCATGTCACTGCCCAAGGTCTCAGCGGCGAAGAAGCGGTCATGGCCGCGTTTGAGATCAACAAGAATGATGAGTCACGTGTAGGTGGGAATTAAGGATTGGCAGCTAAAGCATTGGTTCATTAGAGATTGAGAGATTAAGAGATTGAGTGCATTCATCTCAATCTCTTAATCTCTCAATCTCTTAATCTCATTCATTGACTCAACATTCCAATGGCCTATAACGAATTGACAACACCGCTTGACCGAGTCAGTAAATTGCTTTTCCGAGCCTACCCTGATCTCGTCGTCAAGTTAGCTTTTCCCGGTCAAGCGGTGCAGGTTCTCTCGGTTGAAGAAAATGTCGAAATCAACTTGCCGACCCGCCCGGTCGATACGGTGATGACGATTGCCACCCATGAAGAAGGGATTTATCGGAAACTAGCGCTGCATCTCGAATATTACGTCAAACATGAGCCGGATGTGCCACAAACGCTCTTTATCTACTCCGGCGAATTGACCGACCGGATGCAGATGCCGGTGATTACGGTGGTGGTCTATTCAGAACGGCGGCAGAAGAAATCACGGCCTCAACCGGAATATAGGGTTGAACTTGGCGGGCGGGTCGTTAACCGCTTTCAATATCTTGACCTCTGGCTGATCGATTACCTTGACCAGATTCGTTCCGGTGAGTTAGCGCCGCTGGCGCCATTCCTGCTTGAAGTCAGTAGTCAACCGACTGTCGAGACGTTGCGGTTGGCGCGCGATCTGGCGCGTCGTGAACTTGACGAAAGCCGCCGTGCTTTGTTACTGTCATTTGTAGTTCTCTTAGCCGGTCGCTATTTCGATAAAGAGACGATCCGTGAGATGTTTCGCGAGGAGGCAAAGATGTTGCGCACGCAAACATTTATTGATGAATGGTTAGACGAAGCCGAAAAAAAAGGGCTTGAAAAAGGCCGTGAAAAGGGGCAATCCCAGTTTTTGCTGCACTTTCTCCAACGCAAATTTGGCGCATTGCCGGTCGACTTCGTTACCGATATTGAAAAGTTAGCAGAAGCACAATTGACGGCGCTGTTTGATCTGGCAATTGCGGGCCAGAGCCTCGAGAGCATCGAACAGGCCGCGCATACGATGATCGTACAAAGTAGCGATATGCCAACGGTTGTATAAATCTCCAAATAGCCTTTGGCTCAATCCAAGATTTATACAACCGTTGTGCTATATCGCTGACAACATGAGGAGAAGGGGTAGATGGGTAAACCGACCGGCTTTTTAGAATTCGAGCGGCAAGTGGCGGACGAACGCGACCCGCTCCAACGCGTCAACGACTGGGAAGAGTTTCATCTTCACATCGCTGACGGAACATTGCAACAGCAGGGCGCCCGCTGTATGGATTGCGGCATTCCCTTCTGTCACACCGGCCAGTTGATCAGCGGCATGGCCTCTGGCTGCCCGATCAACAACTTGATTCCTGAGTGGAACGACCTGGTCTATCGCGGTCTCTGGCGCGATGCGCTTGACCGGCTGCACAAGACCAACAACTTCCCGGAGTTCACCGGTCGCGTCTGCCCGGCGCCCTGTGAAGGCTCGTGTACGCTGGGCATTATTGACCCGCCGGTGACGATTAAGAGCATCGAATGCGCCATTATCGACAAAGGTTTTGAGGAAGGGTGGGTTGTGCCGACCCCCCCCCAACGCCGCACCGGCAAAAAAGTCGCCGTGATTGGTTCTGGTCCTTCCGGGTTGGCCTGTGCCGACCAACTCAACAAGGCGGGCCATCTGGTGACGGTTTTTGAACGAGCGGATCGTATTGGCGGTTTGCTTATGTACGGCATCCCCAACATGAAGCTTGACAAGGCCAAGGTGGTGCAACGCCGCGTCGATCTCATGGCAGCCGAGGGTGTCACCTTTATCACGGGTTGCGAAATTGGCAAGGACAAGTCGGCCAAGGAGCTACAGAGCGAATTTGACGCCATTGTCTACTGCGGCGGCGCCACCAAGGGGCGCGACTTGCCGATTGAAGGGCGCAACCTCAAGGGCATCTACCTGGCGATGGATTTCCTGCGTTCCAACACCAAGAGCTTGCTGGATAACCGGCGCAACGGTCATGCCGAACATGGCGCCGACGGCCCGCCCATTTCGGCGTTGGGCAAAGATGTGATCGTCATCGGCGGTGGCGATACCGGCACTGACTGTGTCGGCACTTCGTTGCGTCACGGGTGCAATAGCCTGGCTCAATTTGAAATTCTGCCCAAGCCGCCTAACGAACGGGCCGCCGACAATCCCTGGCCCGAATGGCCCAAAGTCTATCGCCTCGACTATGGTCAGGCTGAGGCCAAGGCGCGCTTTGGCGACGACCCGCGCACCTACTTGATCAACACCAAGCGCTTTGTCGGCGATGAGAACGGCAATGTCAAGGAACTGCACACAGTCGATATTGAGTGGAAGAAGGATGCTAACGGTCGCTTCGCCCCGGTCGAAATCCCCGGCAGCGAACGGATCTGGCCGGCGCAGTTGGTGCTGCTAGCGATGGGCTTCCTCGGCCCCGAAGATGCTGTCATTGAGCAACTGGGGTTGGAACGGGACCCACGCTCCAATGTCAAGGCCGACTATGGCAAATTCCACACCAGCATTGAGGGCGTATTTGCTGCCGGTGACTGTCGCCGTGGACAGAGCCTGGTCGTCTGGGCGATCAACGAAGGTCGCGGCGCCGCCCGTGAAGCGGATCGCTGGTTGATGGGCGAGACCAGTTTGCCCTGACCATATTTCTTTAACATCCCGATAACAGAACGAAGAGGCTCAGAGGGTTAACGCTCTGGGCCTCTTTGCTTTACTATCTTTGCACTTTTTCATAACCGCCACTGGTAGCTGTTCGGCCCTGTCCTTACTACAACCAGAGGTAGAATCAAAAAGTGCAAAGATAGTAATCGGTGTAAGAAGACGATTATGCGTGTTAGCGCCGCGAAAAATGGAATTGAACTTACGTAATCCATTGGTTGTGATCAACAGGCTACCACGGTGTCAGCCCCAGCAACTTCTCCCCTAATGCCGTCAAATTTGCCGTCTGATAGTGCGTCTCTTCCCAGTGGCGGACAGTGTCAACAGGGAAACGACCGGGGGCGGTGCGATTGCGCCAGGAGTCGATGCGGTGTTGGCGTAGCTCTTCGTCTTCTGTCTTGGCAGGGAACATGCTAATATATTGCGCCAACCGGGGGCGATCCGTCTCGTTGCGCCCGTTACCGTGGAGCAGACCCGTGTGCCAGATAATGAGATCGCCGGCCTTGCCACCCAAGTGTTTGACGGTCATGCCGGTGATGTCAGGGTTGCGCAAATTGGCGTCCGGCTGTTGACGGGCCACGATCTCCGGCACCAGTTTGTGCGAACCAGGGATGCACTGGAAACCGCCTTGCGCCTCTTCGGTGTCGGTCAAGCAGAGGACGCCCTGCACACGCAGCCCAATCGGCCAGGTGAGCGGGTCAAAGTCCCAATGGATAAAGCCCTGGTAATCCCAATCGGGGCGCGCCGGTGGATTCATGTTGGCGCGATCCAGGCTCACCCAAAGCTTCTCCGTGCCAAAGAGTTCACTAAACGCTTGGTGAATGCGTGGCGCCTGCCGATTATTCCACAGCGCCTGGTGATGATAGACGTGGGCCATCCCGGCGCGACTGTGCCACGGCGGTTGGCTGTACCAGGTTTCCGGATCATTGCGATCCATCTGCAAAAAATCCCAAACAACATCGACAACGGCGTCCAAATCCGCTTTGGGCGCCACGTCTGGGACAATAATGTAGCCGTTTTCTTCCCAAAACGCGTGGTCGGCTGCGCTTAAAATAGTCATGATCGGTTTACTCTTTCCAAGGCATATATTGGGTAGTGGATATTAGGTATTGAGTGATTGCACTTACTTGCGTGAATGGCCAATACCCAATATCCAATATCCCAATACCTGCCATTCCTAATTCGCCAACGCTCCACTATTCAACAACTCCAACATCGTCACCATCTGCCCATTCGCAAAGGCGCGACTGAGACCAACCCAGCCGCTGTCATTGACCATGCGCGGGACATGGTCGTCAATCAAAAAGCCTTTGAAGTTATGATCCTTGAGCGTTTTCATCACCTTGAACATGTTGAGATTGCCCTCGCCGATAAAGGCTTCACGGAAGTTGGGCACCGACCCCAGCACATCGCGGAAGTGGACATAGAAAATCTTCTCGCGTTCGGCAAAGTAGCGCAGACCGGTCAAACATTCATCAGGACTCATCTCTGACCAGGAGCCGACACAGAAGTCAAGGCCGTGGTTGGGGCTGTCGCCCAGGGCCATGGCGCGCTTGAAGGCTTCATGGCTGCGCATAATGCGCGCCACGCCACCAAGCGACGGCACGGGCGGGTCGTCGGGATGAAGCGCAAGCTTGATACCGGACTCTTCGGCGGCGGGCAGAATACCTTTGATAAAATATTCGTAGTTCGCCCACATCTCTTCCTCGGTGTATTCACGACCAAAGGCCGCCGGCGCATTCTTGGCAAGTTCATAGTCAAAGGCCGTGGTGTGGGCGCCGCCACGGGCGCGGGCGGTGTTGGAGGTGCGCCAGACGCCGAGGACGACAAAGTGATAGCCAAAGATCGGAATGCCGGCGTTGCCCATGTTGCGAATGGTCGTGCGCATGTTCTCGATCTGCTCATCGCGACCGGGCAGGCCAAGCATCGCTTTGTCATAGAACTTGATCGGCACATTTTCAATCGCGTTGAGCCGTAAGCCGGCATCTTCACAGCTTGTGCGCAACCGCACCAAATCCATGTACTCCCACTTGCTGTCGCCGGGTAGGTGGGGCGAACCGTGAAACATGTTGAACTGAATGTCGGTGATGCCCGTTTGGTGGGCAAAGGTGATGATCTCATCGGTCAGTTGGTGGGTCTGACCGAGCGCAATGCGCATGGGGAGTTCGGTAGCACTCATAGTTTACCTCGGTTTGTTTCTACGCGTTGTGGCGCATGAGTAACCTGGCCGCTGAGTAAGCTGTCGTCCGTCCCGTAAGGACGTATGAGTTTAGAAAGGGAAATCATGATTATTGCGCCTAAATTCATGTGTCCCTACGGATGGATCAACCGATCAATGTGTTGCTGACAGAATAATTCATTGGCCTGGTACAGGTTAGAAAAAAAACGCTAGAGTCTAATCATACTGAAATTGTGTCGTTTCGTAAAATCGCTAAAAAAGAAAGACCCACCGGCGTAACCGATGGGGCAATCAATCGATGTTGGTTTCTCTCAGCGGACTCGCCGCAAAATCAGTGCGTGATAGGCCTTCCCTGGCAAGGGGATATCCACCCGCCCGCTGTAGGTTTCGTTGACTGGGGTTACCGTCATGTTCCAGGTATCAACGATTTCTGCGCAGTAGGTTTCGCCTTCAGGTAGGTTGAATTCGAGTAAGGCCGGTTGGGCAACGCCGGTGTAGATCAGGTAATACTCATGATCTCTGCCGGCGCAGGGATGTTGACGCATCACGTGGGTCATCGGGTCTAGCCCGGTCACCGGTCCGGTTTCGAGGATCTGACGCAGGAAGGCGAGACGCGGGGCGCTTTCGCCATGCAACACGCCGCCCTTGGCCCACCAGAGGATCGCTTCCGGGTGGAGATAGGTTTCGCCGTGGCCGACATAGCCGCCACGGGCGGCGCCTTCCCAAAAGCGATGCACCATCTCCTGGGCCGAAATATTGCCCCAGGCCATAGGAATATTCCCTTCGTAACAGCATTCATCCACCACAACCGGCTTTTTGGCCTGCTCGCGCCAGGTGTTGGTGAGGGTGAGGTCGCGATGTTGGATGCTCTGGTGCGTCACCCACGGTTTGCTATGGTCGTAAAAGACGCGACAATTGTGGATCGAGCGCAGATGTTGATAGGGGTCGCTCGCCTGCACCACTTGGAAGAAGCGATCCCAATCGGCCATCGATTTGGCGTCCATCAAGTCAAACTCATTCGCCATCGACCACCAGATGTTGCGATAGGCCGCCAGCCGCGCCACCACATAGCGCAGATAGCGATCATCCTGCTCGGCGGTCATGGTGGAAAAGCCCCAGCGGTCGTAGGGGTGGAAGAGAATCAGATCAGCTTCAATGCCCAAGTCGCGAAGGTGGCCGACCCGTTGCTCCAAATGTTGGAAATAGGCCGGTTCAAAGCGTTCAAAGTCAAAGCGCCAGCCTTGGCGGATTTCGCTCTTGTTGCTGCCCAGCCACTTGCTACTGCCCTTGGAGAGACAAGGGAAAGGGTAATGCTCCGGTTCGTTCTCATTGTAGCGGTAATGTTTCGGGAAGACGCAGAAACGAATCTTGTTAAAGGGCGATTGAGCTAGGGTTGCCAGGGTCTGCGTCTCTAGTTCTTCGCCCTGGAGATTCCAGACATAACAGGTGGTGCCGATCTGTTTGTAGGGCGTGCCGTCGGCGTAGGTGAAGTGGTAGGTGTTGGTCACGGATACTGGCCCATGATTGCTGGCGCCAGGGGCAATACAGGTGAAAGTGCCTTCGCCACCATTCAATTCGGCCAGATTGCTTTTGGTGCGATAGCGCCATTCGCCCAGCGTATCGGGCATAAAGCGCACGCGGTAGACACCATCGCCATCGTAAAAACCATCGACTTCGATGGTGCGGTGTTTGTAGGAAAATTGGGCCGTAAATGCTACCTCTAAGAAGGGATTACCGGCTGCACTGCCGTTGCGTGCAAGTTCGAAAATTCCCCATTGTTCGACGGTTGATTGGGTATTCGTTGTCACTGGGTTTGCTCCTCAATTCAAGTGCCCCTCCGGGACGAAAAGTAAATAATTCTGCTGGTTCCTACCGTCTCCGTGGGACGAGATGACGAATGATGAGATCCAGGTGCGTTTGTCTATTCGGCCTTTGACTTTGCCTGAAGCGTCTTCCACTCCCGCCGGAGTAGCCCATAAACCGAGTCGTCGGACACTTCTCCGTTTACGATGCAAGATTCGCGCCGCGTGCCTTCGCGTACAAAGCCAAGTTTTTCCAGCACGCGCTCCGATGCTCGGTTGCGCGTATCTGCGCCAGATTCCACACGGTTTAGATCCAACGTATCGAACCCCCACTGCAACAGGGCGCCCGCTGCCTCGGTGGCAAAACCTTGACCCCATGCCTGTTCAGCGAAGCAGTAACCAATCATCGCGCTGCGATACGCTGGCTCCCATTTCTGCAAAGCACACCAGCCGATGAACAGACCATCGATGCGGCGTTCGATTGCCAGCCGCACGCCTTCGCCTTCCACTGCCATCTTTTGGCAATTCGCAATAAATCGATCTGCCCGCGAGCGCTCGCTCCAGGGCGGTGCGTCCCAATAGCGCAGCACATAGGCGTTGCTCATCAGCGCATAGATTGCGTCCGTGTCGGCTTCTGTGAATGGGCGCAACCGCAGGCGCGCCGTGTGCAGTGTGGGCGTTGGTAAAGCGATGTTTATCATTTTTAGCGAAACCGCCATTCCTTATTGACGCTATTTGTTTATGCCGTGTGGGTGTTAGATTACCATCTAAAGTGATTTGGTGTCAACGATTGAAGGTTTATTCGTGTAAAAAATATGCTCGCTTGGAATCGCCGCACCTGTGCTATCAGGTTGACAATTGCCGCGAGTTGACATACGATCCAGCCCATTCGCCGGAACAGTGGGCATAGCGCACGCTGTTTTTCCTGTGGCGTCGTCCCACTACCAAACCCAAAGGAGTATTCCATGAATCCCTTGCCGGTGACTGCACAACAACTGGCTCAATTCCGTGAAGAGGGGTATGCCATCTTCCCCACCTTTTTTGATGCTACCGAACTAGCCGCCATGTTGGCCGAATTGGAACGTTTTAAGCGTGAAGGCTTAGGGCGCAATGTCGCCACCGACGGCGACGGCAAGACCCATTCGACGACCAAAGTCAACTACCAGATCATCCCGCTCAACAACAAGAGTACGCTCTTTCGTGCCTTCCCCTTTAACGAGAAGGTGGTGGCTGTCGTCGGTCAGTTGATTGGCACGCCCTTTGTGCGCCACCTCGATCAGATTTTTCTCAAGCCGGGCCGCACCGGCGCCGGCACCAGTTGGCACACGGATAATGCCTATTTCCAGATCAGCGACCCGACCAAAGGCGTCGGCATGTGGATTGCGCTGCACGAGGCCAACCTGGCCAATGGCACACTCCATGTCATCCCGCGCAGCCACTTGGAGACCTTTGCCCACGAACGTGACCTGGGCAGCGATCACCATATTACCTTTGACGCCGACGATAGTCGCGCCGTCCCCGTTATTCTACCGGCGGGGGGCGCAGTTTTTTTCAACTATGGCATTGGTCACGGCACCAAAGCCAACAACACCGACCATGAGCGCGCCGGGTTGGCCTTTCACTTTCTCAACACGGACTATGTCGGCACAGGCCGCCTGACCGAAGGCATCATTCATATCACTGGGCCGCAAGCGACGGGCGGGCAGCGTGAGTACGGCGTTACAGTGGCAGGAACCTGGCGGGATGAGGTGCGGCGGTTGGTGGGGTGAAGCAAAGACAAGAAGACAGGAAGACAAGAAGAGGGAGAGCGATATGCGTTTACAGAATAAAGTTGCGATTGTGACTGGCGGTGGGGCCGGGATGGGGTTGGCGGTGGCGAAGGCGTATGCGCGCGAAGGGGCCAAGGTGGTGATTGCCGAGATTAAGCCCAGCGATGGCGAAGCCGCAGTAAATGCGATTCGGGCAGCAGGCGGCGAGGCGATTTTTGCCAAGACCGATGTCGCCAAAGCCAGTGATGTGGAAGCGATGGTGGCCCAGGCGGTGCAACACTTTGGCGGTGTCGATGTGTTGTATAGCAATGCTGCCATTCAGTTAGTCGGCAAAGACGCCCGCGCTCACGAGTTGAGTGAAGAGATTTGGGACCGTACCTATAACGTTAATATCCGCGGCGTCTGGCTTTGTGCCAAATATGTGATTCCGTCGATGTTGCAGCGGGGCGGCGGCTCGATCATCAATGTGGCGTCGCCGACGGGGTTAGTCGGTTGTGCGCCGGGCTATACGGCCTATAGCTCCAGCAAAGGCGCCGTCTATGGCCTGACGCGTGTCATGGCGGCTGACTATGCGCGTGACCGCATTCGGGTCAATGCTGTGGTGCCGGGCGCCACCGAAACGCCATTGACGAAGGAACTCTTTGCGGATCAGGCGACACGACAGGGGTTGATCAATTCCACACCCCTCGGCCGGCTAGGGCAACCAGAGGATGTGGTGGGGCTGGCGATTTTCCTGGCTTCGGATGAGTCAGCCTATTGCACAGGTGGAACTTATATGGTGGATGGCGGGTTGACGGCGATTTAGGAATTGCAATAATTAATGGAGAATAATTATTTATTAATTATTCTCCATTAATTATTGCTAAGGTCGCCACAGGGTTGCGCCGATGTACCGTTCGGTATCAACATGTTCGTTAAAATAATAGGTGGTCACAATCATGCCGTCGGGGCGTTGGATGGAGCGGGTATAGCCCAAATCGGAGCAGGCGCCATCATCGCGCAGGTGGATGACCTCGCCCCAGCTTTTGCCACCGTCTTCACTTAGGCGGGCGCGGATGCCAAAGGGCGCGGCGCGATAGCCATAGGTCAAACAGAGGCGACCATCCTGCAATTTGAGCAGTGATGGCGGGTTGCCACCAGAACCAGCGTCGGGAACCGGGCGGTTCAGATAGTGGAAGGTGGCGCCATTATCGGTCGATTCGTAGAGATCGATCCAAGTCGGCACTTCCTCAAATTCCCCCTCGCGTATACTACAGCGGATGGCAGTGATAAGTGTCTGTGCGTCCAACCGCAAACTTGAAGGCATAATCAATTCATCTTTTTCCGAAGTTGCCACCCAGGAAACAAGAGCAAAGTTCTGGCCGCCATCGGTGGTACGGGCTAACAACACGCCCTTGCCCTCTTCGCCCTTTTCGGTGGTTGCCGTAACAAACAACATGCAATCGCGCTGACCGTTGACCAGGACATCTGTGCGGGCTTCAATCCCCGTTTGCCCAAACATGGGTAGGCTAAATGGCCCTTGCCAGGTGTGAGCGCGATCCGTAGAGAGGTAGAACCAGGCCGTCGTGCCGCCACCCAACCCGGTACGCGCACACATGATAGCAAAATCAGGGTGGGTAAAATCGATGTTGCCAGGACAGGGGCGGGGTATGGGTTCCAATCCCTGCGTTAACGCTTCTGCCACCCGTAGTTCGGGTTTCATATGTTCATCTGCTGAAAAGCCGCGATCGCCAGGGGACGGCGCCGGTGTACGAATCGTCTGCCAGGTGCGTCCGCCATCCAGGCTCCGTGCTTGCATTGGGTAAGCCGGCAATTCGCGGGTGCGGGAATGAAACCCGGCGCCGGCTAATTGCGTACACTGAGTAAAGCCAACAACAATTTCATCGCCCCAGGCCCACATGCCATAGTTGGCCGGCCAACCGGCGAATTTTCCAGTTTCGCGATAAACAATCACATGTTCTTTCTGCATAATTTTCCTTTGGTAACATTACAAGCCGGAACACAGAGATATAGAGAGGTTGCACAGAGAGGCACAGAGAAATGAGATTCTTCTCTGCGTCTCTCTGTGTTGTCTTCGTGTCTCTCTGTGAACTGAATGATTACGCCTTCATGCCCGTCATGACAATGCCCTGAATAAACTCCCGCTGGGCAAGGAAATACATGATCACCACCGGTACGACCATAAAGACGCCCAGCACCATCATATAATGAGTCCAGTCGCGACCGGTTTCAAAGCGTTGGAGCGAATTGAGTCCCAACGCCAGCGTCCACATGCTGCGTTTGGTCAGGAAGATCAAGGGCTGCATAAAGGCATTCCACTCGCCTAGAATCGACTGGATTGTCACCACAATGATCGCCGGGCGGGCCAGCGGCGCCATAATCTGGAACAAGACGCGCGGGCGGCTGGCGCCATCAATGCGGGCGGCGTCTTCTAATTCCATCGGAATGGTGCGGAAGAACTGGCGCAGCAGAAAGATAAAAAAGGCGTCGCCAAAGTAGGCCGGCACAATCAAAGGATACAAGGTGTTGATCCAGCCAACCTTGGAGAACATCACATAGACCGGGATCATGATCACTACATAGGGCAACATCAAGGTCGCCAGCAAGATGGAGAAGACGGTGTCACGACCCTTGAAGCGCAACCGAGCAAAGGCATAACCGGCCACAATTGAACTGAGAACCGTACCGATGGTGGCAAAGACGGTAATGAGCAAGGTGTTCTGGGCATAGGTAAAGACCGGCACCGCCGTAAAGACCTCGACATAATTCTGCCAGCGGAAGGGATCGGGGATCAACTGGGGCGGGAAGACGTAGATCTTGTTGGCGGACTTAAAGGAAGAAGAGACAAGCCAGACAAAGGGCAGTAACATAATCAGGCCGCCCCCGCCGACGATCAAAAGGCCGAGCATTTTGCTGATGGTACGTTGTCTACGCATGATTGCTCACAATCGAATGAACATGGGTAGATAGGTTTGCCAGTGGCATCACCGTAACCCGTTCGGCTAATGGATAGGACATGGCGCCAGGATAGACGACAACCAGATGATCTAGGTCTAAATCAGTCAGGGCGATACGCATGGATGCGGTTAGGGAAGGCGCATCTGAGCGCTTGAACTCAACGCCAATCTTGCGCCCAGCTTTTATCATAAAGAGATCCAACTCTGCGCCGGCATGGGTTGCCCAAAAATAAGCGGCGTCAGGTCGAATGACACGTATCGCTTCGTTCAGAGCATAGCCCTCCCAAGAAGCGCCAGTTTTGTTATGGGTGAGTAATTCAAGCTCGGTACGAATCCCTAATAGATAATGCAACAGACCACTGTCATTGAAATAAAGTTTTGGTGACTTTACTTGGCGTTTACTCAGATTCGCATACCAGGGCTGTAATTGACTGACCATAAAGCTGCTCGTCAAAATATCTAAATAGTTGCGTGCCGTTGGTTCGGAAACCCCCAAGGCACGTGCCGCCTCGGCATTATTCCACACTTGACCGTGATAGTGCGCTAACAACATCCAAAAGCGTAAAATTGCAGTGGCTGGAATCGTAATACCTAATTGCGGCAGATCACGCTCTACAAAGGTCTGTACAAAATTTTTCCGCCAACGAAAACTCCCTTCGTCATCTTGTGCCAGAAAGGAGAGGGGAAAGCCACCACGCAGCCAATGTGCGCGCTGCGCTTCCGTACCAACCTCGTCAAGCGAAAAACCACCCATTGTAATTGTTTCGACCCGTCCGGCCAACGATTCCGCCGATTGACGTAAGAGTGTTGGCCCAGCACTCCCTAGAATCAGAAAGCGCGCCGGCAAGGGCTGACGGTCTACCAGTACGCGCAGAATGGGAAAGAGGTCGGGCCGCCGCTGAACTTCGTCAATTACGACCAATCCTTCGAGATCACGGAGCGCCAGCATTGGTTCGTTTAAACGCGCCAGGCTAACGGGATCTTCCAGATCGAAATAGTTCAGCGTATTAGGCGATACAAAAGTACGTGCTAGTGTCGTCTTGCCACATTGACGTGGGCCTAAGAGTGTCACAACACGGCTCTGTGCTAACCCTTTTTGAATTTGTTGGATGAGATCAGGTCGTTGAATCATGGTAAGATTCTATCATGATCTATCGAACCTTGAAAATCCAAAGTTCACCTTTAGATTTTCAAGTAATCACTCTCTACTATTATCATTGTGTTATCGACAATAATCTACAGGAACCTACTTACTCCTCGCCTTCCACTTCATAGTAGACCCAACGGTTTTGCGTGCGGAAGAGAATCAGCGTCAGCAGCAAGATCACCAAAAACATCACCCAGGCTAGGGCGCTGGCATAGCCATTTTTGAAGTAGCCAAAGGCGTTGCGGAAGGTATAGAGCACATAGAAGAGCGCTGCATTGCCAGGGCCGGCGGGATCACTCGTCGTCTGGCCACTGAAGAGAATGTAGGCGACGCCAAAGACTTGAAAACTGGCGATCACGCTCATAATCAACTGAAAGAAGATCACCGACGAGGTCATGGGCAAGGTGATTTTCCAGAACTTCACCCAGGCATTCGCCCCATCGACTTCGGCGGCTTCGTAGAAAGTGGTCGGCACCCCTTTGATCGAGGCCAGGAAGATCAGCGCAGCGTTGCCCAACCCCCACAATTGAATCAAGACCACCGAGGGGATGATCCAGTTCGGATCGGTAAGCCAGCCGGGGACATCCAAGCCCAGCAGACGCAACGGGTAGTTGACCGGCCCAAACTCCGGGTTCAACGCCCAACGCCAGACAATCGCACTCGCCACCGTTGGCACCAGCGAGGGAAGATACCACATAGTGCGATAGACGGTAATGCCGCGCAACTCTTGGCTCATCAACAGGCCGATACTATAGGCGACAATCAATGAGAGCGGAATAAAAAGCACTGTATAATTGAGCGTCACTGTAATCGACTTCTGCCAATACTCATCGGCCAGCATCGTCCGATAGTTCGCCAAGCCCACCCACTGGGGCGGGCTGAGAATATCATATTTGGTGAAACTAAAATAGAGGCTAGCCAAGACCGGCCCAAAGCGAAATAAGATCAACCCTAATACCGCCGGGATGACAAATAACCATCCCCAGAAGGTTTCTTCAAAGCTCAGGCGGCGGTAGAAGGGTAATTTGGAAAAAGTCTGTGGTGTACCCATTGCATTTCTCAAACAGGAGATTGAGAGAATGAGAGATTAAGAGATTGGGAGAGCTAGTGGCGCAAATCTCTCAATCTCTTAATCTCTCATTCTCAAAAGAGCATTACGCCGTCGGCACTTCCCCGGTTTGCAACAGCGCTTCTGACTTGGGCCGCAGTTCGGGCGCAATGTCTTCCCAGCGTTTGTTGCCGATGAAGAGATCGGTCAGGTAGGGACCCCAGAGGTCGATAAAGTATTGATACCAGCCGTTCCAGTAGGAGTTGATCTTGTCGCCAGGCCAGCGGTAGGTCTCTTTGTTTTCAAAGACATCATAGGCCAGTTGGCGTTCGGCGGACGTGGGCTTTTCGGCGTTGAGATAATCTTCACGCAACGCTCTGAGCGTGGGCTGTAACTGACCACGGTCGACAATGATCTTCTGCCCAGCCGGGTCAGCCGTGCAGAAGTAGATAAAGTCAAAGGCTTCCTGCTTCAGGCTGCTTTCCTTAAAGACGCACATGGGCGAGTATTGGCCGTAGGAGGTCTTCTGCTTGCTATAGGGCACCTGGATCATGCCGATGTTGATCCCGGCATCCAGATATTCGCCCAGGCTCCAGACGCCGGCATGTTGCATGGCGACATTGCCGGAGGGCAGGGTGATCTCCTGCGCGGTCTGATACTTGGCCGATGGCGCCACGTAATGTTTCAAGCCCAAGTCGGCCAACCAGTTCATCGCCTCGATAAATTCGGGCGTGTCGATGGGCATGGTCATGTCGCCTTCGATGATCTCAGCGCCATGCGACCACATATAAGTCTGGCGACCATGACCGGTGTCGGCCATAAAGCCATATTGCTTGACGCGACCGGGGTCAAAGTCGGCATCATTCGGCGTCTTGTCATTCATGTCAAAGGTCAACTGCTTGCCCAGGTCGATGATCTCGTCCCAAGTCAACCAGGCGCTCGGATCGGGGTGCGGCACACCGGCGGCATCCAAGAGATCCTTGTTGTACATAATCAGTAACGCACCGCTGTCCCACGGAATGCCCCAAATCTTGCCGTCAAAGGTCTGACAGGAGAAGGTGTTTTCGGTGAAATTTTCTGGCTTGTAGGTTGGCTCGGCGGAGAGGAAATCATCGATCTCTTGCACGACACCCTTGCGCGCCAACATGCCGGTGGTGCGCACCGAGTCGAACCAGCAGTCTGGCCCTTCGCCGGCAGCGAGCATGTTCAAGAGCGCTTCCTGGTGCGAGAAGCCGGCCACCTCGTTGAGTTCAAAGTCATAGTTGGGGTGGGTCTTCTTGAACTCGGCAATCTGCAAATCCATGGTCTGGAAGACATACTCGCCGCCCCGGTTGAAAAATTTGATCAGCACTTTCTCTTGGTCAGCACCGGCGCCGGCCTCTTCCGGCGCACCAGCCTGGGGTACAGCACAGGCGACCAGCCCGACGCTGGCCGCAGCGACAGCGGATGCTCTCAGAAACTCACGACGACTTAATCTGCGCTCATTCATCTGCTTGCTCCTTGATATAAAAATGGATAACTCCGATAAGGGAACACAGGTCACTACAACAGATTCAGGAGGAAACGGATGACTTGTGAGGCAGGATAAAATCCGTTGCTATCTGAATCTACTGTAGTGTTCGGGTGCGACAAGGACAGATTCGACTTCGTTACAAGCTCAACCCTAACTCGTTGACGGCTTGTTTCACGGCGGCCAGTTCAGCCGCCGTCAACTCACACATTGGCGGGCGCACGCGACCCGCGTCAACGCCCCGCAACCCTAGCGTTGCTTTAAAAAAGGCGGTGGTGCGCCCACCCTGGTGCAGTTTGATTACGGCATTGACCACTTGTTGCAACTGCTGGGCACGCGCCCAATCGCCAGCGACAAAGGCGTTGTACAGTTGGACAAAGGGTTCGGGGAAGGCGTTCGAGTTGCCGGAAATTTGCGCTTTGGCGCCAAAGGCCAGCCCGCCTAACATCAATTCATCGACGCCGAAACAGGCAGTGAAATTGGCCCCGCCGACCTGGACATAGTTTTGAAAACGGTCTAAATCATCATTGCTCGATTTGATGCCGACAATGTTGGGTGCGGCAGCCAGCAAACGGCCCAAGAGCGCCGGCGAAATATCATTCTTGGCATTGCCAGGGAAGGCGTAGAGCAACACCGGCGTCTCCGGCACCGACTCGGCCACGGTCAAAAAGTGGCGGTAGACCTGTTCCTCGCCAAAGGTGAAGAAGTAGGGGACAATGGCCGAGACTACATCCGCCCCGACGGCGGCGGCATGTTGACTGAGCGCAACCGTGCTGCCAGTGTCGATACAGCCGGTGTGGGCAATCACGGGTACACGACCGCTGGTCTGCGCGACCACCGTTTCCAGGACTGCTTTCCGCTCGTCCAGGCTTAACATCATCCCTTCGCCGGTCGTGCCGGCGACCATGACGGCGTGGACGCCTTTGTCGATCACAAAATCAACGACCCGCCGCACACCGGCATGATCAACCTGATTGTGGTCATCGAAGGGCGTGACGAGGGGAACGATGACGCCGTGTAATGAAAAAGAGTTTCGCATGTGCTTTCCTTATTGTTTGCGGGCAATAATTTGATAATAGGTTGCGAGCAACTTGTAGGGATACTTATCCGTTAAAGCAAGTTCCAACGCTTCCAGTTGTGCATAGGTGACAGGGTCATGCTTGCGTTCGTTGTCACCCCAATAACTGGTCACACAGAGCAAGCCGTACTCTTGTTCGATCTGACAAGTCGTTGGATCGAGCATCATACCAATTTCTTGCGCACTGTAATTGGTTAGCGGCGTGTCGAAGAGAATCCCCTGTACTGTTCGCACATCGATCTGGGCCAACGCCGCAGTGAGATCATTCCGCAAAAAGGCTGCCATATAAACTCTAGAAAAGCGATTGACTCCAACAAGTGATAGCACGCCACCAGACTTCAAGGTTGCGATCAAGGTGCGCAGCAAGACCGGTACGTCCTCAACATATTGCAACACATTATGGCAGAGGACGACATCAAAGATTGGGGTTGGAAATAGCCGCGTCATCTCCCGCAGATCAGCCTGATGGCAACGAAGGGCCGCGGTGCAACCTAGAGCGACTGCCTGTCGCTGGGCGTCGGCTAACATTTCTTTGGAGTAATCGACCAATTCTACCCGGTGCCCTTGTTCGGCAAAAGGGAGCGAATCAGTGCCATTGCCCCCGCCGGCATCGAGCATGTACAGTTGCTGCTTGGGCAGGTGTTTGGCGAGATTGGCAGCGGTCTGCTTGTATTTCAATCTTTGCCAAGGATAGCTCTGCTCTTTCCGCCATTTGGCCATATGTTCGTCAAACTTGGCTGCTGATGGATTCATCGTCGCGCCTGCACAATCTGCCGCACCCGTTCCAAGTCTTCGGGTGTATCAACACTCACCCCGTCATAGGGATGGGCGCTCACCACCACTTGCAACCGGTAGCCGGCTTCGAGAACGCGCAACTGTTCCAGCGATTCATTAATTTCCAGGCGACTTTGCGGTAGCGTGATGTAAGTCATCAAAAATTCTTTGCGGTAGGCATAGAGACCCAAATGTTCATACGCCATAAAATTATCCCGTTTGCGCGGATAGGGAATCAGCGACCGGGAAAAATAGAGCGCATTGCCCCGCTGATCAAAGACCACTTTGACCACGTTGGGGTCATGCAGCGCTTCCTCTTCCAAAATCGGTACACAGAGTGTACTCATCGGCAGCGCCGGATCATCGACCAAGGGTTGGATGACTTCATCAATCATGGCCGGATTGAGCAGCGGTTCATCCCCTTGCAGATTGACGACAATGTCAACATCAAGATTGGCCGCTACTTCGGCAATGCGGTCGGTGCCGGTTTTGTGATCAGGGGAAGTCAGGCGGACATTGCCGCCAAAATTTTCGACAGCGTGGACAATGCGTTGGTCATCGGTCGCCACATAAATCTGATCCAGCAATTTGGCCCCTTGCACTGCTTCATAAACACGCTGAATCATCGGTTTGCCGCAGATGTCTTTGAGCGGTTTGCCTTCCAAGCGGGTCGAGCCGTAGCGGGCGGGGATAATGCCAATGATTTTCATCTTATCGCTTCCTCGCAAAGGTGCGGCTGTATTGTAAGAGGGTAGCACGGTCAATCGGTTTGACTTGCGCAACAATCCACTCACGCATGGCCTTGCCTTCGGTTGTCTGCTGCGGGTGACTGATAAAATCCAATTCAATCCCCAACCCTTCCGCCACCAGACAGGCCAACACCGGCCAGATCACCCCAATGTCGCCCACTACCGGCAGGCTACCTTCCAACCGGGCAAAGCCGGACATCTCCATGCGAAAGGGGATGCCGGTGAGTTTGGTCTTGGGCAGCCCCTGGTTGATCGCTTCCTGCACCGTCTGGTTTTGGCGTTCGGCCAGCCACGCGTGTTTAAGGTTGGGGTCAAGGTCGATGCGGACGAGTGTTTTGTCGGCGAGGGAATAGGTTTTGTAGCCGTCCCAGCTTGCCCAGATGCCGTGCCCAGTGTAGGTTTCAAAGGGGCCGTCATGAATCTCCTGGGTGAGCGCCACGGCGGATTCGATGATGACATCAGCGGACGCCAGCACTTCCGCAACACGCATCGAACGTTGGGTGATCGTGCTGCTATCGGCAATTGCCAGACCGACTGCGCCGCCGCCCACCAATTGTGGTACGCTAACCAGTACCGGTACGCCCTGCCTTGCACCTGCGCCAATCATCGTTCGTGGATCAGCGCCCCAGCCGGCTACAGTTTCAAAAGGTAACCCATAAGCATGGGCAAAGCTGAGAATTTCACGCGCCAATCGCTCACTGCGCAATCCCATCGGATAGGCCATATTGCCCGCCGCCTTGATGATGATTTTGCCCTCAATTTGACGGGAGCGCGCAAGTAACGCATCATCCAGTTCCATCTCATGGCGGAGGGTTGCAATGTCCGCTTCCGCAAGTTCAGTTAGCTCAAAGGTAAAGCCCTTTGGCAATAAATCAGCGCCAAAGCCCAACGCCCGGCCATCGACCCGCTTCACCTTATCCAGCGTGCCGGCCATCTCATGGGCAATGACGGCGGAACTGGTCAACACGCCGTCAATGACGCCCTTGGTCATTAACTCAGCAATCAGGGTGGTGACGCCTTCGTGCAGGTTGGGACCGCTGCCAGTTGCTACGACCACCTTGCCCCCGCGCCCTTTGCTAGTGAGGATGGCCTGGACCGCGCGCGCTAAGAAGGAGACGGTTTCGGCGTCAAGCAGTGGTTGATAACGTGCAATGATCTGCTGATGGCTAAAGGCATTGCCCATGTGGCTTCCTCTTCACGTGAGCGATTGTGATCTAAGATTGAGCTAGGTCTGGAAAAAGAGAGTCGGCTTCACCGCCTGGCGGGGCCAAATTTGCTTGTTGTTGTAGTGCTGGTAGTGTAACACAGGTGCGCTTAGGCGGCAAACGGGCAAAATCAGACCGGCAACGCCTGTAATTGACAGCCCCATTGCTTTGGGATGACAATACAGTTGTTGGTTAGTTGGTTCAAGAAAAACAAACCAACCAACTAACAACCAAAATCCAATTGAGCCTGTCTTCATTTTTCGGAATGTCATCAACCTTTGGAATCAGTCAATGAGTGTTTACCTGAGTCAGTTGTATTCATTAACTACCGATGAGCGTCTACTCTTCACCACCCGCATCGTTCGGCTCTTTGCCTATGGTTTTCTCTCAGTGGTGCTGGTCTTGTATCTGGCGCAGGTGGGGTTGAGCGAAGCGCAAATTGGCTTGTTGCTGACCCTGACCCTTATCGGCGATACGTTGATCTCGCTCTGGATTACCACCAACGCTGACCGCATTGGCCGGCGGCGCATGTTGGTGATCAGCGCCGGGCTGATGCTCTTGGCCGGGCTGCTTTTCGCCCTGACTGGTAACTTTGTCCTGCTGCTGCTTGCGGCCACCATCGGCGTGATCAGCCCCAGCGGCGGCGAAGTGGGGCCGTTCCTGGCGATAGAACAGGCGGCCTTATCACAGACAGTGGCCGGGGAAAAGCGCACAGGCATCTTTGCCTGGTATAATCTAGTTGGCTCCTTTGCCACAGCCATAGGAGCGTTGGCCGGTGGTTGGCTGGTGCAAGGGCTGCAAGGGCAGGCCGTCGCACCCTTGATGAGCTATCGTGCCGTTGTCATCGGCTATGCGCTCTTGGGTCTGGTCTTGGGGGTGATGTTTCTCCAACTGTCGCCGGTAGTGGAAGCCGCGCTCGCCACAAGCGATACCCCTGGCGCCAAAGGCTGGTTTGGCTTACACCATTCCCAGAGTATTGTGTTAAAACTATCGGCGCTCTTTGCCTTGGATTCCTTTGGCGGCGCCTTTGTGGTGCAGAGTATCATGGCCTACTGGTTCTACCTGCGTTATGGCGTCGAACCGGCCGTGTTGGGCAGCATCTTTTTTGCGGCAAACCTTTTGGCCGGGATTTCCGCCTTGTCAGCCGCGGCGGTTGCGGCTAGAATTGGGTTGATCAACACAATGGTCTTCACCCACATTCCCTCGAACATTCTGCTAATGCTGACGCCGTTGATGCCCAATCTACCGCTGGCGATTACGATGTTGCTTTTGCGCTTTAGCATCTCACAGATGGACGTGCCGACTCGCCAGTCCTACACAATGGCCGTTGTCGATCCGTCCGAGCGTTCGGCAGCAGCAGGCGTCACAGCCATTGCCCGCACCCTAGGCGCCGCACTGGCACCTAGTCTAGCCGGGCTGCTCATCGGGATGCCGGCCTGGGTTAATGCGCCCTTCTTTATTGCCGGTATTCTCAAGATTATTTACGATGTCACGCTCTACCGTATGTTTATCAGTGTGAAGCCACCGGAGGAGAAGCGTGCATAAAGGCAAAAGGTTAATTCGCTACAAAAAGGACAAGTAAGGTAAAATGATCCTACACGGTTTTCAACAGCTCCTATCATCGGGGAGGATGGAGGGAAACGATGGATGCAATGATGCTCGCCCCTACTGATGTAGAAGAGGAATTTGAGGATATAGGTTCGCACAACCATTCATTGGTACAGGCTAATCTTGCCCACCTGTTTAAGCAACTAGGCGCCTATACGGTGTACAGTGAGTTGAGCTTGGATATTAGCCGATTAGATAGCGCCCGCTATAACTTAAAGGATGAAGTTATCGTTGATGTCTGCCTCTACCCAAAACGTTCTTTAAGCCTTCCCCGTGACATTTTACGGATGACTGAGATGCCGCTATTGGCAGTGGAGATTTTGTCGCCGCGCCAGGGGACAGGAAGCATTTTGGAGAAGTTTGAAGCCTATTTTGTGCTGGGTATTCCATCTTGTTGGCTCGTTGATCCCTTAACGCAGACAGTTCATGTTTATAGCTCGCCCACCCAACGCACAACCTTTTCAACCGGACTGGCGGATGGCGAGGTGGTTGATCCTACAGTGCATATTAAAATTCCCATTGTGGCTATATTTGAATAGGAGCCAGAGCCATGTCTTTCCCAACCAATGTCTTCTATTATGGCAAAGAGACTCCCCTGCCCGAACAGATTCCCCTACGTGCCGGCCCCTTGACCATGATCTACGAAAATGGCGACCTGCGCTATATCAAGCTAGGTGAAAAAGAGTTGGTGCGCCGCCTCTATGTTGCCATCCGCGACCGCAACTGGGGGACAGCCGCCAATGTCCTGAGCAATGTGCAGATGCACATTGGTGACGATAGCTTTCAGATCAGCTATGAATGCAGCAACAAACTACTCGACATCGACTTTGTCTGGCATGGCGAGTTGCGCGGCGACGCCAGCGGCACCATCACCTGCACCATGAATGGCACGGCCCGTTCCACCTTTCTGCGCAACCGGATCGGCTTCTGTCTACTCCATCCCAGCGCCATTGCTGGCGCCAATGCCCAGATTGAGCATGTCGATGGCACTGGTGAAGAGAGCGTCTTCCCGGTGCATATTGCGCCGCAACATGTGATCAATGGCGAGATCAAACCGGTGGCGCCCTTTAATGAAATGCGCGCCGTCGCTCATGAGATTGTCCCTGGCGTCTGGGTCGAAGTGCGGCTGGATGGCGAAATCTTTGAGATGGAAGATCAACGGAACTGGACGGATGCCTCTTACAAAACCTACGGCACCCCGTTGCGCCTGCCCTTCCCGGCTGAGGTAAAAGCGGGAACGCAGATTCGCCAGGTGGCGACCATCACCCTGTTGAATCGCGACTGGCCCGTGACCGATGAACCGGCGCCGCCAGCGCAGAATAACCTTACCCTGATCACCATCAGTGATAAACGAACGTCCCTACCCAAGATTGGCCTGGGGGTGGCGAGTCATGGGCAACCGTTGCAGGCGCCAGAAATTGCACGGCTGCAAGCGTTGCGCTTATCCCACTTGCGGGTGGATCTGCGTCTGGGTGAGGCAACCTACGCCGATGAATTGCGCCGGGCGACAATAGAAGCGCAGGCATTAGGCGTTGCCTTGGAAGTGGCGCTGCATGTCACCGACAATGCTGCTGCGGAGGTAAATGCATTAGCTGCGCTACTCAATGAAATCAAACCGCCGGTCGCGACTTGGCTGGTCTTCCATGTCAAGGAGAAAGCCACAGCAGCGCAATGGGTGACGCTGGTGCGTGAGGCGGTAGGCGACTACAATCCGCAAGCCAAGATCGGCGCCGGCACCAATGTCTACTTCACCGAGTTAAACCGGGGCCGACCGGACTTGAACGCCGTCGATGTGGTTGCTTACTCGATCAACCCACAAGTTCACGCCTTTGACAATGCTTCGCTGACCGAAACGCTGGCGGCGCAAGGAACCACGGCAACCAGCGCCCGCCAGTTTTGCGGCGACTTGCCCCTGATCGTCAGCCCGATCACCTTGCAGCCGCGCTTCAATCCCAATGCCACCGGACCGGAACCGCAACCGGCGCCGGGTGAATTGCCGTCCCAGGTTGATCCACGCCAGATGTCGCTTTATGGTGCGGGGTGGACGCTGGGCAGCATCAAATATCTGGCGGAGACGGGTGAAACCAGCAGTATCACCTACTATGAAACGACCGGCTGGCGCGGGGTGATGGAAACGACGCAAGGATCCCCCTTGCCGCAGAAATTCGCTTCGGTTCCCGGTGGCGTCTTCCCGCTCTATTATATCTTGGTGAATGTGGGTGAATTTGCCGGCGGTGAGGTCATCCAGAGTACATCGAGCGCGCCCTTACAGGTGGAGAGCCTGGTCTTGCACAAAGATGGACAAACCCGTATCCTGTTGGCGAACTTTACCGCCCAACCGCAACAAGCGGTGCTGCATCCCGTGCGTGGGCAAGCCACGATCCGTCGCCTCGATGAAACGACAGTAGCGGTGGCGATGAGTAATCCGGCTGAATTTCGGGCGCAAACTCCTGAGGTGGTGGCGATTAGCGATGGAAAACTTGAACTAACTTTGCCTCCCTTTGGCTTGGCTCGTATCGACATATCGGCGTGACTAACACCGGCCATACAATCGGTGCTGTGATGGTAACCAAGACACTGATCCATGACACAATTCAGGCGCTTGGGTTGGCGAATCAAGCACTCTGCGTGCATTCGTCACTTCGTTCATTTGGTTGGGTGGAAGGTGGGGCGCAGGCTATCGTTGATGCGCTATTGCTGGCTGGTTGTACAGTGCTGGTGCCGACTTTTAGTGATGAGTTTGGCGTCCCACCTCTGCCCACCATGCACCGATTACAGAACGGAAGCGACTACGAATGGGTGATGAACAAAGCCTGGCCGGGCGTTGGTAAAATTTACACACCAGCAAGTAATGCTATTGAACTTAGCGAGATGGGGGCGATTTCAGCGGCGGTACTCCAGATGCCGGGACGGTGGCTTGGCAATCATCCCCTTTGTTCATTTTCGGCTGTGGGGCCAGACGCTATGGTGCTGGTAGGAGACCAGGCGCCATTAACAGTCAACGCGCCGCTGGCCGCCTTGGCTGAGCGCAATGGCTATGTTGTACTGATGGGTGTTGGGCTGAACTGTATGACTCTCCTTCACTTAGCCGAGCAACAGGCGGGGCGCAACATGTTCCGCCGCTGGGCGAACGATTTGACTGGCAATCCTATCGAAGTAGAGACGGGCGGTTGTTCCGCTGGTTTCGGCAAACTGGCGCCGGTGCTTGCTTCGCTTGTGGTGGAGACTACCCACTGTGGCCGTACACCTTGTCGTTGTGATGATGCAGTATTGGGGGGACCCATCCTGCCATGATCAGTTGTTCTCGTCAACGGCTATACCCATAGATTTGAGCAATGCAGCATAATGGGCCGCCTGGGCTAACGCATCTTCCGCCCGCGTGCGTTCTTGCAACATTTGCTGAGTCGCCGCTTCTGCCCGCGCGTATTCCTGTTCTGCGCGTTCCCGTTCCTGCTCAGCCAATTCTAATGCCTGTTCAACGCGTTCCCGTTCGGCGCGCAAGAAAGGGGAGACAAAATCGCGATAGACCGGATCGGCCACCATGGCCGGGGGATCCGGCAACCGGTACAAATCGGCCAAACGGAAGCGAAAGCCGGGCAGCACTTTTGAGTGAATCACACCGTCGATAGCTTTGATCGGCACATAGACGCCGCCGGGGGTTAATTCATAGAAAGCCGTTTCCTTGCACCGTTCATCCAGGATAAAGTATTCTTTCACCCCAGCCGCGGCATATTCCAGGCGCTTGGTAATCGTGTCCCGTTCCACTTCTTTCTGGGTCGAATCAGAGAGTGATTCAATACAGAGGTCGAAGATGCCACGATAGCTGCGATCTTTATCACGCAGCGGCACGGCATTGCTATTCAGCACGATGGCAAGATCCGGTTTGCGGATCACAACTCGGTTCCAATACGCCATGCGAAAGCCCATCGCCAGACCGATCATTCGCCCCACGGGGCGGACATGGAGAAAATCTTTCACCAACCCTAAAAACCAAAGATAAACACAAAACTGCGCGTAATCCGCCACCGGCTTTTCCTCCAAATAACCGTTGTTCCATTCATAGCTGACATCCCCGCGGTCATAGTATTCCGCCCAATACAGTTCTTCAGCGACATAATGACCTTCGGCCAACGTCTCCTCAACGTGCAGACCCGCGCCATTAGTCAGCCTATTTTCTTGTAGTAACGGAGTGGTTGTCATAACAAAGCTCCGATCCATGCCGGTAACGGCATAACGCAGTTTCCCTCTCTATGACAGCTATTATGCCACAGAGAGGGACAATACTCAACCCTCACGATGCTTATTCACCACGCGGATTGGTGCGCAGGGTATGGACATGTTGCTTCACAGCGCTGAGACCATAGCCTAACGGGCTGCCAACATTGAGGAAGCGATAGCCCCAGCGATACTTTTGCTGAATTTCACTCACATCGGTCAGGGTGGTGCCGATCATGATACCCGAACCGGCCAGGCGGCGCGGAATCTCTTCCATAATGCTTTGCACTTCCGGCGCCTGCATATCGGTGATCTTACCCACCGACGCCGACATATCCATCGGCCCGACCAGCAGCACATCAATTCCTGGTACGGCGGCAATGGCATCCAAATTTTTATATGCCTCGACGCTTTCGATCTGGACGATTAGCACCGTTTCGTCATTGGCGGTGCGAATCACGTTAAACCAATCTTCACCGGCAATCTGCGGCCAGTGCGGCGAAATGCCGCGCTGGCCGATGGGCGGGTAGAAGGTATATTGCACGGCGCGCGCGGCTTCTTCGGCGGTGTTCACCTGCGGCACCATGATCGCCGAGGCGCCGACATCCATCGCCTTTTTGATCAGATGCGGATCATTCCACGCCACGCGAATCATGGGCGCCACCCCTTGGTTACGCACCAGCACCGGCACTGCGCCCAGCGATTCGGCCCCATAGGGCGAGTGTTCTGTGTCGATCCAGAGAAAATCAACGCCGGTCTGCGCGGTCTGGGTCGCAACGGCTGGGGCGAAGACGGGCAACCCCGTCCCTAAGACCAATTGACCAGCTTTAATCTTCTGCTTTAATGGATTGGGATACATGTTTGTTTCCTTGCTAGAGTTTAATAAAAAGGAGGAAGGAGGAAGGATGAGGGAGGAAGGATAAACATTCATCCTTCCTCCCTCATCCTTCCTCCTTGAATTACCAGCGTCGTTTCAATGGATCATGACAGTGGACAACCAGCGCCGGGCCAAGTTGGTCGATCTGGAGGCGTACCGTGTCCCCATCCTGAACAGGGGCGAGGCCAAAGTGATGGGTGCCGGTCGAGACAACGTCGCCCGGTTCCAGGGGGAGAACGTTAGTCACTTCGACCAGGAGTTCGGCGATGTGGCGATCCATGTCTTTGGTAGAAATATCATGGCGCAGTTCGTCGTTGACCCAGAGTTTGATACTCAAGTTGTTGGGTTCGGGAATTTCATCTTTGGTGACCACGACCGGCCCCATCGGCCCAAAGGTGTGCCACGACTTGCCCAGGAAAAAGCCGCCGGGCAGGCCGCGCGAAGAAACGTCAATGAATTGCGTATAGCCAAAAACGCAATCCATTGCTTCGGCTGCCGAAAGTCGACTGGCCGCTTTGCCGATGACAATTGCCAATTCCGGTTCAAAATGAAAGACCGTGGCTTCGGCTGGGCATAGCTCGACAGCATCGTTGAGGCCAATCACCGAGTTAGGGGATTTAAGGAAAGCATTGAATAGACCCCGTTCCGGCTTCTGCGGCTCCAGATAGTTGCCGGCCAGACAGACTAACTGCCCAGGGCGGGGTAACGGTGGCCGAATCCGCACACCACTGAGGGGGACGCCACTCTGGCCGGCAATGGCTTCTTCCACCCGTGGCTGTAAGGTTGCCCACTGTGCTGTCAGCATCTGCATCATCTCCTGCGGTGAGTGATACCCCAACCCCTGCACCGCCGTCGACGCATCAACGATATTCTCGCCTTGCAGGACGCCCAACTTAAAATCATCAAATAGTACCAATTTCATTGTATGGTCCTCCTTATTGGGTGACTACTAAGCCCCCTCCTAGCCGGTCTGTGACCGGCGGCCCCATTGCCGGTCGCGGACCGGCTAAGAGCTTCGTAGTTGACTTGTTTGCTTGATCACTGCTGAATTGTGCGATACTATAGCTATCATACATCTGTACTCGGTAAAGTCCAAACAGGCAAAAAACCATGACTCAGTACGATACCGTCATCATCGGCGCGGCGGGGCTGGCCGCCAATCGGCAGTTACAGGACGCTGGTCAAACCATTCTGACTTTGATCGAACCCCCGCCTGCTGGTATGATTCCTCTTGCATACCAACACCACATTCCCATCACCAAGGAGGCTACACAATGGACGATCTGGAACTTTTACAATACCTGTTTGATCTCCAAGGCTTTGTGATCCTGGAAAATGTCTTGTCGAAAGAAGAAGTGGCGACGCTCAACGCCATTGTGGATGCGCAAAAGCTGCCGGAGCCGGGTCTGGCGAGCGACCAGCGCTTTGGTCGCGCCGCTGGGTCGGGACCGGAGGGGACTGGCTTTTTGGACTGGGGCAAGCCTTTCTGTGATCTGCTCGATCATCCCCGTATCCTGCCGCTGCTGCGTTTTATGTTGGGCGACTACATCCGGTTGGATCGCATCTACGGCATCTACATGCGCAAAGGTACCGACGGCCTGGTCCTCCACGGTGGCGGCGCCCCTTATTCACCGGGCGAGTTCTATCACTTTATTCAAGGCCGGATCGAAAATGGCTTTGTCGTCGTCGCCTGGAATCTGACCGACACGGGGCCGGGCAAAGGCGGCTTTTTCTGCATTCCCGGCAGCCACAAAAGCAACTTCAAGATTCCGCAAAAGCTCTTTGACGCCCATGACCGCTCCAGCGTCGCCTACATCCCTGAAGCGCCCGCCGGATCGGCCATCCTCTTCACCGAAGCGCTCACCCACGGTACGGCCCCCTGGCAGGCTGACTTTCAACGGCGCTCAGTCTTGTACAAATATTGCCAATCGCAGTTAGCCTGGTCGGCCAACCGGGTTCAGCCACCGGTTACTATTGAATTGACCCCGCGCCAGCAAATTCTCTTCCGCGAGCCAGCCGACCCGGAGCGTTACTTCCCATCTTTATTTGAAGACAGTAAAAGGTTTTTCTTATGATTGAGCAAACGATTCAAACGAACATTGGTGCAGCGGTCGATCAGCTCTTTGACCAACAGGTGGCGTTGTTGCGCGATCTGGTCAGCATTCCGTCGTTACGCGGGCAAGAGGCGCCCTGTCAGGATCTGATGGCCGCGACCATGCGCCGCATGGGCTACGAAGTGGATCAGTGGCAACTCGATGTGGCCGACCTGCAACATCACCCCGGTTTTTCGCCGGTGATGTACACCAGCTATGAGCGCGCCTACAACGTGGTGGGAACCCATCGACCCCGCCGGCAGCAAGGGCGGTCGCTCATTCTACAAGGGCATGTCGATGTGGTGCCGACTGGGCCGGTCGAGCAGTGGAGTTCGCCCCCCTTTGTGCCGACGCTCCGTGACGGCTGGCTCTATGGTCGTGGCGCCGGTGACATGAAAAATGGCATCACCGCCAACCTCTTTGCGGTGGAGGCGATTAAACTGGCCGGCTATCAACCGGCAGCGCCGCTCTACCAGCAATCGGTGATCGAAGAAGAATGCACCGGCAATGGCGCCCTCGCCACCATCGTTCGCGGCTATCAGGCCGACGCTGTGTTGATTCCCGAACCCCACCGCGAACAACTAATGACGGCGCAGGTAGGCGTAATCTGGGTGCAGGTGGAACTCAATGTGGTGCCGATCCACGCCGGTCATGCCACCAGCACCTTTAATGTGATCGAAGCCTGTTTCCCCATTATGCAGGCATTGCGCCAGTTGGAAGCGCGCTGGAATGCCAACAAAACGGCCTCCTTTGCCGATGTCAATTACCCGGTCAAGTTTGTCGTGAGCAAGATCCAAGGGGGCGACTGGCCTTCCAGCACGCCCTCGCGTTGCACCTTTGATGTGCGCATCGGTATCTACCCCGAATGGGAGGTGGCCGCCTGTCAACAAGAGATAGAAGCCACCATTCGAGAAGCTGCGGCCCAAGACCCAGTGCTGGCCGTCAACCCGCCGACGATTCGCTGGCATGGTTTCCTGTCGCCGGGTTATGTCCTGCCGGAGAAGACAGCCGTCGAAGCCGCGCTGGCTTATGCTCATGAACAGATCTGCCAGGGGCCGTTGCTCAAACACAAAGGCACGGCGCTGACCGATACGCGGTTCTATGGCCTCTACCAAAACACGCCGTCGCTGGTCTACGGGGCGATTACCAAGAACAGTCACAGCTTTGACGAGGGGGTAGACCTGGAAAGTTTGCGTCGAGTAACTAAGGTGATTGCCCTCTTTGTGGCGGAGTGGTGCGGCTTGGAAGAACGCAATGGATAGCAGTGGCAAGTGGCAAGTCAAGGTTGATTACTTGCCACCTGCCACTTGTCACCTGTCTGTTTGTAAATTTACCCATTTGATGGTAAAATTTTACCCATGTGGCAAAGAAAAATCACACATCGTCTATTAAATGCGTTAGCTGATACACCTGTCGTCGTGTTACAAGGGGCGCGGCAAACCGGGAAAAGCACCTTGGCACAGCTAGTGAGTGAGCGCGAGCATCCAGCGCTCTACCTGACGATGGATAATATCACCACCTTGGTGGCAGCGCGCCAGGATCCGGTCGGTTTTTTGAGCGGCTTGCAGGGGCAACATGTGGTTCTCGATGAGATCCAGCGCGTGCCGGAATTGGCGTTGCCCTTAAAAGCCGAAGTGGATCGCGCCCGCCAATCTGGTCGTTTTCTGTTGACCGGCTCGGCCAATGCGCTCTTTCTGCCACGTCTGGCCGACGCTCTGGTCGGGCGGATGGAGGTGATTACGCTTTGGCCGCTGGCGCAGTGTGAAATTGAGGGGAGTGAGATTACGTTAATCGAGCAACTCTTTGCGCCGTCGTCGTTGCCGGTTAAACAGTTCAGTAGCAGTCGCCAGGATGCGCTGGCTCGCGCCCTCCGGGGCGGCTACCCCGAAGCAGTATCACGCAGCAGCGATGAGCGACGCACCGACTGGTTTGAGGCGTATGTCACCACCTTGTTACAACGCGACGTGCGGGATCTGGCGCAGATTCAGGGTTTGAGTGATTTGCCGCTCCTGCTATCCCTCCTGGCAGCGCGGGCAACAGCCACCTTGAATGCCAATGACCTGGCGCGGGCAGCCCAAACACCGCTGACGACCTTGAATCGCTACTTGACCCTTTTGGAGGCCACCTTTCTGTTGCAACTGATTCCGGCCTGGTCGAGCAATTTGAGCAACCGCCTGGTGAAAGCGCCCAAAATTCTACTGACGGATACAGGCGTGCTGGCCGCGTTAGCCGGGATCACGCCTGCCCAACTTGAGATAACGCCAACCGCCGCCGGCATGGTTATCGAAAACTTTGTCGGCATGGAATTGATCAAGTTGATCTCTTGGAGTCAACCCCGTCCGCAACTCTTTCATTTTCGCACCCATGACCGCAAAGAAGTGGATTTTTTGTTGCAAAATCGGGCGGGCGCAGTGGTCGGCATTGAGGTCAAAGCGGCCAGCGCTGTCCAATCCGACGATTTTAAAGGACTACGCACCCTGGCGCACGAACTTGGTAATCAATTCGTGCGCGGCATTGTTTTTTACACAGGTGACACCCTGCTCCCTTTTGGCGAACAGCTTTATGCCGTTCCCATTGCCGCCTTATGGCAGAAGTAGAGAGATAAAGAGCTTGAGAGATTGAATGGGTTAATCTCTCAAGCTCTTTATCTCTTTACCCACACAACGCTAGAAACAGGATTTGTTTGTCATGAAAGCATTGCTCACGCGCAATCCGATTGTCCTCCCGGTCTATGCCCCTACCCTACTTCTCGCCATCGGCAGCGGGATGCTCACCCCCATTTTGCCGCTGTACGCCACTTCCTTTGGCGCTTCTTATGCCCTGGTCGGGATCGTGCTGGGGAGTCGCGGTCTGGGCACCATTCTGGGCGACCTGCCGGCGGGGATGTTGATCCGCCGCGTTGGTCAGCGGCGCTTGATGATGATCGGGTTGGTCGCGATTGCGCTCTGTGGGCTGGCGATGAGTACGGCGCAGGCGCTCTGGATGTTGATCCTCTATGGGTTGCTCGAGGGGATGGGCGGTGCGCTCTGGAATATTTCGCGCCATGCTTACTTGACCGACGCCGCGCCGCCGGGGCAGCGGGGGCGGGCGATTGCCACCTTTGGCGGTATTTTTCGCACCGGCAATCTCATCGGTCAAGCGTTGGGTGGGTTGTTGGGCGCGTGGTTGGGCTTGCGCGCCCCCTTTGCCGTCTATGGGGTGATTGCCATCGTCACCTTGATCTTCCCGGCGCTTTTTGGCGCGGATGGGGCGCACCATCAGGCGCATAAAGCCGGTCACGGTCATCACGTCAACCTGTGGCATGTCATACGTGACAACTACAAGGTTTTGCTCTCGGCGGGCGTGGGCCAACTCTTTGCCCAAATGATTCGCTCCGGGCGCAATATCGTCGTACCGCTCTATGGGGCCGATGTCTTGGGGTTGAGTGTGCAGAGCGTCGGGTTGGTGATGAGCATTAGTTCGACCATTGACGCCTTGATGTTCTTCCCGGCCGGCTTTATCATGGATCGCTTTGGCCGCAAATATGCCTATGTTTCCTGTTTTCTGATCCAGGGCATCGGCATGGCGCTGATTCCCTTCACCACCAGCTTTACCTTGCTCGCCTTCGCCACGAGCCTGATCGGCTTTGGCAATGGACTGGGGTCGGGAACCATGATGACACTGGGCGCCGATCTGGCGCCCAAAGATGCCATGGGCGAGTTCTTGGGCGTCTGGCGCTTAATCGGCGATGGGGGTGCATTAGGCGGGCCACTGCTCGTTGGTTCGCTGGCGGATCTGCTGAGCTTGACGCCGGCTATCTTTGCCATCGCCCTGATCGGCATGATGGCCGCCAGTATTCTCGGCTTCTTTGTGCCGGAGACGTTGCAGCGACCGGCGCCAGCGCCATCATAAGACAAGGAGACTGGAGACTGGAGACTGGAGACTGGAGACTGGAGACTGGAGACTGGAGACTGGAGACAGAAGTCGTCAAGTTTGCCTCAGCTTTTCATCCTTCATCCTTTCTTTGCGTCTCCTTGTCTCGTGTCTCCTGTCTCCTATCTTCGCTAGCCGGCCAACCCGCGTTCGACCAGCGTTCGCAACTCGCGAACAACTTCCTGATCGGACTCAACGCGATGGGCGGCGCGGAAATCGGCGTTGGCTTGCATTAGCCGGTTGCGTGCTTCTTCGGGCATCTGGCTGGGTGACATATCCATGGTCATGCCGGCCAGGGCCGGGTCGGTGGCAAAGAGATTGCGACGCATGGTCATCAACATCTCATGAATGCGGGCCGGGCGTTCGATCCAGTGGCCCAATTCGCGGAAGTTCTCGTCAAAGAAGACAAAGACCGGAATCGAGCGAAACTGTCCCTCTTTGAGATATTGATCCATGAGGTCGAGATTCTGGTCGCGCAGGAAGATGCGCACATTCAATTTGCCGCTGGCCGCTGCCAATTGGCCCAATACCGGCAAGTTGTTGATTACATCGCCGCACCAATCCTCGGCCAACGCCACGACATTGAGCGACTGGGGTAGCCTCTGAAAATAGGCGAGATCGGCAGGCGCCAGTTCCACAGCCAGTTCGTTGGCTTCCAACCGTTCACGATTGCGCGTCATCTGCGCCTTGTAGGCGTCGTAAGTCATCCCCTGGGCAAAACGTTCTTTGGTGATCGCCATAGATGGTTTCCTTTCAAGAAAACAAAAGCGTACTTTATGGAGTTGGTTTTTGTTTGGCGTAGCGGAAGGTGCAGCAAGAAGCGCCTTGCATGATCGTTTGTTTGCGCTCTAGTCCGATCGCCGGGTTAAAGCCCTCCACGAGTGAATAATCACGGTTACAGGAGAGAACTGCGCCTAATTCCGCCATACCCAGCGACCGGTACATCTCGGCATAACGACAACGGGTGACGTTGAAGTCGTAACGTTCCTCGTTTTGTTCTAGAACTTCAATCTCCAAGGCGTTGCCCTTGCGCCAGTCACCAGCGGAATTGGCAAAGGCGATGAGCGAATCGTCGCCCATGGCGGCGGCGCGTTCGGCTCCTTGCTTGCGCGCTACGTTGATAATCGTTTCGGCTACAATGGCCAATACGCGCTCCCGGTCAAATTCTTTGGAGAGTGCTTCGACAATCGGGCCGATAATACGCGCCTCGATCTCGCGTCGTTTTAGCACCCCAATTTCATTAAGGGTATCCGGGGGAAGGGTAGAAGTCGCTTCGTGTGTCATGTCAGTTCCTCCACATCTGTCAAAAGGGTGAGAATCCCATTATATCTGATCTACTGGAAATACAGGAATCTTGAGCAACAAACCACGGCTCACGCCACACGGATCACGCCACACGGATCACGGGCAAAAGGTGACGATAATACGCCGCTGGGTAGAATCTTTGGCAAAGGAGGCAGTATGAAATTTCCGTATGGTCTGAGCGATTTCTATGCGATCACGCAGGGGTACTTCTATGTGGACGCATGGCTTACATTCGGCTGATCGAAGAGATGGGGAATCAACTGCTCCTGTTACGCCCGCGCCGCTTTGGCAAAAGCATGTTGCTCTCGATGTTAGAAAATTACATCCCACGGTTCCAGCTTAAAGTTGCGCTGCTATGCTATGGTCGGGATCGGCTTTGATCGGCCAGTTTGGGAAGAAGTCAGGTGATCTTCTGTTACGGTAGCTGTTTCACCTTCATCTTCAATCCATAGCGCGGTCGCATGGTGATCGACGGCTGCGGCACAATCTTCTGCCCCGGCGCCAGCGTCAGATCAAAGCGCCGCACGGTGGCCGCCACAGATCACCCTTGTCCTCTCTTATTCACCTCTGCGTTTGCAAAGAACTTACAAAACGCAAATTCCGTTACCCTTTTCAGTTGTTCGACGGATAAATGGATGTGGTATATAATAGAAATTATGAATAACTATACTACTTTTCCCATTGGCGCAACTGTGACCCTAGCGGAGCTTGAGAGCGATCCCCATCCACTTCTCCACCGGCTACGGGCGACCGAGCCTGTTTCGTGGTTGCCGGCAATCAACGGTTGGCTCGTTACCGAGCGGGCGGCGGCCATTGCCGTTATGCGCGACAGTAAAAGCTACACAGTCGATCATCCCGGCTTTTCGACCGCCCAGGTGATCGGGCCAAGTATGTTGTCACTCGATGATGTGCAACATCAGCGCCACCGCCACCCGTTTGAACGGCCTTTTCGCCTGGAAGCAGTGCAGCGCTGCTTTCGGCAACCCGTAGCCGTTCACATTAACCATCTCCTCGCTGACCTTGCCCCGCGCGGTTGCGCCGAACTGCGCCGTGACTTTGCCGGCCCGGTTGCCGTCAAGACGATGATTACCGTATTGGGGCTACAAGGGACAGCGGTGACAACGGTGTTGGGGTGGTATGATGCAATTGTGGATGCTGTCACTCGGATAACCCTCGGTGAGTCGGTCAGCGCCGAGGGGCAGGCCGCTTTTGCGGCTTTACACACCCATCTCCTACCGAGCCTAACGCAACAACCGGCCACGAATCTCTTGGCGGCGAGCGGTGCGGCGACTGGTTTGTCAGTGGATCAGATTGTGGCAAATGCCGCAGTACTGCTCTTTGGCGGGATCGAAACGACCGAGGCGATGATTGCCAATGCGTTCTATCACTTATTCACTTGTGAAGCGCTTTTGGCTGCCGTGCGCCATGAGCCAACCCTGTTGCCGGCAGTGATCGAAGAATCACTGCGTCTGGAGCCAGCCGCGGCAGTGGTTGATCGCTATGCCACAACCGATGTGCAACTGGGCGATGTGGTGATCAAAAAGGATGATCTGGTGCGAGTCTCGTTGGCCGCCGCCAATCGCGATCCAGCGACCTTTGCTGACCCGGATCGCTTTGACCCCTGGCGCCCCAATTTGCGTTCCCACGTGACCTTTGCCCAGGGGCCGCATGTTTGTCTTGGCTTACATCTGGCGCGTCTGGAAGCGCACTTGGCTCTACAAGCAGCCCTGCAACAGTTGCCTGATTTACAACTTGTCCCAACCACAGCCGCCCAACAAGCGGCCAAACCTTGCGGTTTGGTCTTTCGTAAACCGCAGGCACTCCAAGTCCAGTGGTCTGTATAAGTCGTGTAATCTGCTCTAGTGCTAACCGGCGGCGGAAAGCATACGTTTTGGCGCACTGTTCATCCCATTCATTCCTCCGCAATTTTGGGGTAGCGAACCGTACGCAGCGGCGAAGAATTGAGCAAAGTTTCTCCGGTTCGCTAAGTTTCTCAGAATAAGGTAGAATATAACCTATCTTTGTCAATGAACGACCAAGCCATTGGAGAAACGAAATGCAGGAAATTCAGCGGTTTGCGCAGGCGGTGATCCAGAATGTGGAAAAGGTGATCGTCGGCAAGACCGAGGTGGTGGAGACGTTGGTGATTGCGCTGCTCTGTGAAGGGCATGTGTTGCTGGAGGATGTACCGGGCGTGGGCAAGACGATGTTGGCCCGCGCGCTGGCGGTGACCTTGGGCAGTGATTTTCGGCGGCTGCAATGTACGCCCGATCTCTTGCCCAGCGATGTGACCGGGGTGAGCGTCTTCAATCAGGAGACGCGCCACTTTCAATTTGTCCCCGGGCCGGCTTTTACCAATATTCTCCTCGCCGACGAGATCAATCGGGCGACGCCAAGGGCGCAGGCGTCCTTGCTCGAATGTATGGGTGAACGGCAGGTGACAGTCGATGGTGTGACCCGCCCCTTGCCCCGCCCCTTTCTCGTACTGGCGACACAAAATCCAGTCGAGTATGAAGGCACCTTCCCGCTACCCGAAGCGCAACTTGACCGCTTTCTCTTCAAAGTGCGGCTAGGCTATCTCTCACCGACGCAAGAGGGGGCCATGTTGCTCAACCTGGGCGGGCGTCATCCGATAGAGACGTTGGCGGCGCAGAGCGAAGGTGTCACCATTCCCCAACTGGCCGAGCGGATCTGGCAGGTGCATGTCGATGAGAGCTTACGCAACTACATTATCGCCCTAATCCAGGCCACGCGTACCCATAGCGAATTAGCGTTGGGCGCCAGCCCGCGCGGGACGTTGGCGCTCTACCGGGGCGCCCAAGCGCGAGCGGCGGTCAAGGGGCGCGACTATGTGGAACCAGATGATATTCAAGCGCTGATTCCCCTCACCCTGCCCCACCGTTGTATTGTGCGCCCGGAAAGTTTGCTGCGAGGACGCACAGCGGAGGCGATTATCGGGGAGATCATGACCAATACACCGTTAGATTTGGGCGATGTAGAACGATAATTCGGTCGTAAAGACTTTCGTCTTGGGGTGGGTGCAAAAGACTAAAGTCTTTACGACGGATGTAGATTTAGGTAAACCATGCACAATCTCTTCTGGGCGCTGCTGATTCTCTTTCTGGCCGGCGTCTTCTTTCAAATGGACTGGATCTACTATCTGGTCTATGTCCTCGGCGGGGTCTGGATCTTTAGCCACTGGTGGATTCGCCGGGTGTTGCGCCAACTCGATGTCTTCCGCGTGATGACAGACCATGCCTTTCTGGGGGAAAAACCCATTGTCAAGCTGCGCTTTATCAACCACAGTTGGCTCCCGTTGGCGTGGCTCCAGGTACAAGAGCAGATTCCCCTGGATCTCAAAGAGGCCAGCGAGTATAACAAAATTGTCACTGTGGCTGGTCGCTCTACGCTCGAACACGAGTATCAGCTCTACTGTAAAAAGCGCGGCTATTACCATGTCGGGCCGCTCCAATTGCGTACCGGCGACCTTTTTGGTTTTGTCAACGGGGCGCGGCAGGAAAATAACGCGGTGGCCATGACGGTTTACCCGCAAGTGTTGTCCCTGGAAAAGTTGGGCTTACCCAGCCGGTCGCCCTTTGGCACCTTAGCCAGTCGGCAACGGCTCTTTGAAGACCCGGCGCGGGTGGCCGGCGTGCGCAGCTATAGCAGCGGCGACAGCCAACGCATCATCCACTGGAAAGCTAGTGCGCGGGAAGAAGCGTTATTGGTCAAGAAATTTCAGCCGGCGATTGCACTCAATGTGGCGCTTGTACTGGACTTGAATCGCGATGCCTACCCCTATCGTGGTGAAATCGGCTTTAGCGAGTGGGCGATTGTGGTGGCGGCGTCGCTGGCGAGTCATTTGACCAACCAGCGGCAGGCGGTGGGGTTGATCAGCAATGGAATGGATGCCGTTTCCGAACAGCCCATGTTACCCATACCGGCGCGCACGGGACAAGGTCACCTGATGAATATTCTCAGCACGCTGGCCCGTGCCGAAATGACGCGCACGGATACCCAACTGGCCGATTGGTTGCCCCGCCAACTGGTGGGCATGGAGTGGGGGGCGACGATCATTTTGATCACCCCGAAAGTGACGGAGACGACGCTCTGGGCATTACACCATGCCTACCGTCGCGGCTCCAATGTGATTGCGCTGGTCTGCGCGCCCCAGCCGGATTTTGAACCGATGCAAAGCCAGAGCAAAAAGTTGGGTGTGCAGCTGCAAAAGACGGTGTGGGAGCGCGATTTGGCGGCGTTGTAAAAAGAACTACGTCTGACCGCGCCGCGCCAGTCCGTGACTAGCGCGGCGCGGTATTGGTAGCCACAAGGAATGACCCTACTCTATGACAACCGATAGCGTACCCGCAAAAGTGCCTTATGATCAGGATTGGCTGCGCTCGTTACTGCGCCCTTTCTTAATTGCGCTGATGGTGGCCTGTTTGGATCTTACCTGGCTGGCGTTGATTGGACGTTTTGTACCGGCACTGGCGGGCGGCTATGGACAGCTTGTCCTCTTATTCAGTGTCTTGGTGGCGGTCATGGGCTGTGCGACGACGACCTACTTGGCCCAACCGGGGGAACGGCAGCGACGGCGACCGACCTACCGCTGGGTGGAGTTTGCCTTTGTCGTGGTGGCGACACGTCTCCTGCTCTGGGGCGTGACCGGCAGTTGGCCGACAATCACGGCATTGATCTACCAGCCGATCGACAGTCTATTGGATGGTCTTTTTTTTAGTGCCGGTTTGGTGATTCTCTTTTCCTGGTGGGCGGCAATTGAGATGACGAGCGACTTGCTGCGGCTGGCGTTGCAACCGGATGAACTCTTTGCCCTGCAAACCGACCGTATCGGCGAGATGATCCGTACTTCTAACAGTGATCGCCCCCAGATTCTAGCGCGTATTGTCAGCCGGTGGGTAGGCGGCGGCATTCTCATGGTAATGGCCGCAGCAGGATTGCAGGTGGAACGACCAGCCCCCGGCGCCTTCTTTGCCTTGAGCCAACAAAACCTGGATCCAACGATCATTGCCGCCATTGTGATCTATTTTCTGGTTGGGCTGGTTCTGGTCAGCCAGGGTCAACTCGCTCTTCTTCGCACCCGCTGGCTGCTGGATCGGGTGCCGGCGAGTGAAAGTGTGCTACGGATGTGGCCGCTCTATGTGATTCTGTTGTTGGTGGCGATTGACCTGCTGGCGGCGTTGTTACCTTTCGGCGGCACTTTCCTATTAGGCCAAATCCTCTTTGCTGTGATAAACTTTGTTTTCAACTTGTTCATGGGCATTTTTCGCTTTTTCATGGGGTTGTTTATGCTGTTAATGGCCGCGCTGCTGGGCGAACCGCCGCCACAGGAGGCTGTTCAAGCACCGCCACCACCACCTCCCCCCATGATTGAACAGTTACCCCCGGCGGCAGCGCAATTGCCGGCGTGGGCCGGTGGGGCGCTTTTCTGGATCACAATGGCGCTGGTTTTGGGCTATGCTGCTTATATTTATTTGAGTGATCGTGGGGTGCAGTTCACCTGGCTCTTGACCTTTTGGCAGTTATTGCGTGAGCGTTGGTCAGCCTTCTTTGGTGGCTACCGCCGCTGGCAGCGCACGCTAGTGCGCAGTCGCGTTGCTGGGGGCGAAGCCGAGGGTGAACCGACGCAGGTGCATTGGTCGAAACGGGGGCTAGATTGGCGACGGCTTGATCCAACCCAGCAGGTGCGCTATTTTTACTTGACAACATTGGAACAGGCAAAAGAACAGGGCATGGGCCGCACCAATGGCGAGACGCCCAGCCAATATGCACCTCGTCTGGCTGCGCGGTTGAGCGCAACCGAGGCAAGCGAAAATCCAGAAGAACAACGTGCAGAAAAGCAGCAGGCTGTACAAAAGCTGACAGAAGCTTTTATCCAAGCACGGTATAGTAAGAGAACGCTGGAATCAACCGAAAGCACTTCCCTGTCCCGCATTTGGGAAAAACTTAAGGTGTACCTAAGCTTGTAGTTTTGGAACAAATTTGCCAAAAATCTTTCCTTGACTATACGCTATTTTTCTGGTATAATCCTATAATTATAAGGGGCAGAAGAATCTGTGCAAGGTTGTAGCAAGGTCATTCGCAAGCGGGTTATCCCAAAAAAATGAAATGAAGTGTTGTTCGATCAGGCTGGAAACCCATTTTTTTGGGGTCATAGTCGGCAAATGGCTTCCGACCTCGCCACCAACGTATTTGGAGCAATTGTACCCATGGCGGAAGCAACGTTTCAAACAGATGATCCTAGACAGGCTGAAGCAGTTCAGGCTGAGGCAAACACAACAAATCAGACTACTAATCAAACAACAACCAATCAAACAATGACGAGTGAAGTTGGCATGAGTGAATTAAGCGCATCTAACAGTGGGCAAAACGCTTCTGATCTCGAAATCTTCGAGAAATATTTGGAAGCAGACACGGATTTTGATCTGCCGGAGCGTGGTGATCTACGCGAAGGGGTGATCGTTGAGATCAGACAAAATGAACTGCTGGTCAATGTCGGCAGTAAGCGGGATGGCGTGATCCCCCAATCTGATCTCGCCAAGTTAGATCCTGAATTTGTCAAAAACCTTCATGTTGGTCAAGTAGTCGATGTTGTGATCAGCAAACCCCCGGAAGATGATGGCACCTTTCAGTTGAGCATGGCTGATGCTTTACAACAGCGCGATTGGATCGATGCCCAGGAGTTGCTGGACAACGGCAAAATTGTCCAGCACAAGGTGATCGGCTACAACAAAGGTGGTCTAACCATTGAGTTCCGCCATCTGAAAGGCTTTGTGCCGGCGTCACACATTATCGATATGCCGCGCAACATGAGCGAGGATCAGCGCCGCAGCGAGTTGGAAGGCTTTATCGGCAGCGATATGCGCCTTAAGGTGATCGAGGTGGATCGCCGTCGCCGCCGCTTAGTCATGTCGCAGATGTTGGCCGAACGCGAATATCGCGACAGCCGACGCGAGGAACTCTTCACGACATTGAAGGTGGGCGATATTATTGAAGGCGAAGTACGCAATCTTCGTCCCTTTGGCGCTTTTGTCGATATTGGCGGGGCCGATGGGCTGCTCCATGTCAGCGAAATTGGTTGGTCGCCCATCACCCACCCGCGCGAAGCGCTCAATGTCGGCGACAAGATTCAGGTGCAGGTCATTCGGTTGGATCCGAAAGAACAGCGCATTGCCCTAAGCCGCAAGCGCGCCCTCCCCAACCCGTGGGATAGCATCGAACAGCGCTACCAGACAGGCGCCGTGATGGGCGCCACGATCACTCGTGTGGTGGACTTTGGCGCCTTTGCCCAACTGGAACCAGGTGTCGAAGGGTTGATTCATATCAGTGAGTTGGCCGACATTGCCGTCGCCGAGCCGCTGAAGACGATCAAGGCTGGTGATGAGGTCAAGGTCAAGGTGCTGCGGGTCGATGCCAAGCGTCAACGCATTGGTCTCAGTCGGCGTCAGGCCGAAGGTGGCGCCCCTGCCGAGGATGGCGAGGGGGCCAACTAGGGATCTCTAGACCTATTCAATTTTTACGAATCGCACCGATCAAGTATAATCCTGGTTGTTTGCGAACGATGACTACTTGTCTACGCTAAACCTGTCAGTGAGAGGAAGCGCCTCGCTGACAGGTTCTGTTTTGTCATAGAGCAATCTGTAGTCCGCAATCGTTTCGTCGCGTAGTCCAAAGTCGATCTCATTGAAAGGAGGTGAAACGCATGAGTGTAGATTTACGACCAGGTGAATCGCAGGATAGCCTGCTGCGCCGGTTCCGCAAGGCCGTCGCCGAGGCGCGCATCCTGCCGATTGTCCGGCAGAAGCGCTGGTTTACCTCCAAGAGTGAGGTCAAACGGATCAAGCGCCAGAAGGCCATTCGCAAGTCGCAACGACCGCCGATGGTGCCGTGAAGGGAAGTAGGAAGTAGGAAGTAGGAAGCGTCGGGAAATAGGGAGTATCTTTTCTCCTTACTTCCTACTTCCAAATTAATTTACCAAGATGGGAGTTACATGGCTGCTGAAGAAACTGTAGTCTTTGAAGGGAAGATTGTTGATACACTGCCCAACGCAATGTTTCGGGTGGAACTCGACAATGGCCACACTGTGCTGGCCTATCTTTCCGGAAAGATGCGCAAATATTATATTCGCGTGCTGCTAGGTGATAAGGTCAAGGTGGAGATGAGCCCGTATGATCTCACGCGTGGCCGGATTGTCTATCGGTACAAGAACTGATGGCGGGCTAAACGCCGGTGGTTGATCGGTGTTTTGTCGGTTGACGATTTTCGCGCTGCCTCTTTTAAGGAGACAGTGATGTACAACAGAAATTTGACGCTACTTTATAAGCGCGCGTAAGCTTCAATAGCTTTGCGCGCTATATTTTTTTCAGCCTCAAAGGTCAGTGCCGCAACCGCTTCTGCCAAAGGCAACCAAATCGTTTGAAATTGCATGGCGTCCTCGGTCGGGCGCACCACTTGGGCTTCGCTTTGCAGGGTCATCAGGAAGTAAAATTCGGTGCGAATGTATTGTTGTCCATGATGTTGGAAAGTCACCACCTGGCTACCCAGATCGGCCAAAATCTGCAAATCAGCATAGCCGCTCTCTTCCTGTGTTTCACGTAATGCGGTTACGATCGGTGTTTCACCAGGGTCGATATGCCCTTTGGGCAGCCTGACTTCCTGGCGCGCCGGGCGATCCAAGAGCAACATCTGCTGTTGATAGATAACCACGCCACCGCCGGTTGCATAGCGTTGGATCTCGATTGGTGTTGCAGCCATAGGTTGTGCAGTTACAAGCAGACAAAGAGTTGATCGGCTAATTCACTGCCGACAATTTTGGTTGTGCCGGCATTCTGTAGACCGTTGAAGACTTCCAGGGTGACTGGACCACTAAAGGGCGCCTTTTCTACTAGCTTCACCTTGCGTCCCGGTACTAAATCGAGTTGGGTCAGATAGCGCAAGACATGGGCATCGGTGCGGCCCACACGGCGCAATTCCCCATGTTGGCCCGGTTCCAGGCGCATAAGCGAAACTAAGCGTTCGGCCGGCATCGTGCCATCTTTGCGGGGAATCGGGTCGCCATGCGGACAGTGGGTAGGATAGTGGCAAAGTTCATCCATGCGATCTTCAAAGTAGGCGCTGACGGCATGTTGCAAGCGGTGCGCCTCCAAATCGACCTGATCCCAGGTGTATCCCATAACATCAATCAGGAAAACCTCCAACAGACGATGACGCCGGATTAACTGAAGCGCGGCCAAGCGGCCCTGTTCGGTCAGCGTGATGCCGCCGCCGGAAGAACGGTCTACAAAGCCCGATTCTTCCAACCGTTTCAGCATACTGCTGGCCGCGGCCGGTGAGACATGCATACGTTCCGCCAGCGCCGAGGTAGTAACCTTGTTGCCGCCTTGTCCTAATTTATGAATGGAGGCTAGATACTCCAACATCCCATCCGTTGTCAGTCCACAAAATGTCTGCATAGATTTATTTTGCCAAAGCATTATCAGTCGTCCGCAGTCGTGTAGGCGCATCGTCTAGCATCGGTTGATAGCAACCCTGGCGACAGTGCGGTCTACTGATGATTAAAAGCTCGATCCGTGAGTCACTATCCTACATTGGAAAGGCAACCATTGTCAAACAAGAATTTAGGAACCCCTCAACAGCCTACTATTGGCTACCCTGAATTTTTATGATCAACTTTAGAATTATTGCATAAATTATATCTAGTTTCGCTCACGCTGTCAACCTCTGGACAAGCTCAAGAAAATCGGAACGAGCAGGCGGGCAGCGGAATGCATTGACTTTGGACTATACGACTACACGACTCTGGACTACGAATACTTGTTGCTTCCACTCCTTTGCGCTATACTAATTATAGTGCAATCGCTACGAATTGCACGGGATTACTTACACGGGACTACTTACAGATGAAAGGGCAGAAGCAGTCATGAGTTTGCAAACTCTCTGCGCAGAAGATCGCAAGGCCGTCATCGCCGAAGGAGCAGCCACTGGTGATGTCGCCAGCGTACCCCGCCCCCTGCGCCGCGTTGTCTATGGCCCCACGTCCAAACCAAACGGCTTTACCGCATTGGCCGGCGAATGGAATCGCCTCCTACAGCGCAGCCGCGCCAATGTCTTTTTCTTAACCTACGAATGGCAAACAACCTGGTGGGAAGCGTTAGGCACCGGCGATCTTTGGATTGTGGCCTTTCGCACCCCTGATACCGATGAACTGGTGGGGATCGCCCCGCTCTATTTGACTGAACGCTCCAGTGGCGTCAATGCCGGCAAGCAGGTCTTTACCCTGGTGGGCTGTATTGAGGTAAGCGATTATCTCGATCTGATCATAGCGCAAGGGTGGGAGACCGATGTTTATGCCGAGTTTCTGGCTTGGCTCCATAGCGCCGAAGCGCCGGCGTGGGATGTGGTCGATTTATGTAACCTGCCGGAAGTCAGTTTGACCTATACGGTGCTGCCGCCGCTGGTCGAGACTGCGGGTCATAGGGTGGTGGTGAAGCAGGAGGATGTCGCCCCGCAGTTTGCGCTGCCACTCCATTACGAAACCTATCTCCAAGAACAGGTGGACAAAAAGCAGCGCCACGAGATCCGCCGCAAACAACGCCGCGCCGAGCGCGAGGCCGAGATTGGCTTTTACATCGTTGGCAAAGAACACAGCCTGGAAGCTGAAGTCGATGACTTTGTGGCGCTCCAGCGGGCCAGCCGGGAAGACAAAGCCGAGTTTATGACGCCGCCCATGCGCCGCTTCTTTGGCGCTGTCGCCCGCCGTATGTTGGATGCCGGCTATCTGCGCCTCTGCTTTCTGACCATCAACGGCGAAAAAGCCGCTTCGCTCTACGCTTTTGAGTTCGACCGCAAATTTCTGCTCTACAACTCCGGTTATGACCCCGAAGCCCATGCCCAACTCAGTCCCGGTTGGGTAATCCTCGCGTATAGCATTCAATACGCCATTGCCGCCGGCTGTCGCGTCTTTGATTTTATGCAGGGCGATGAGGAGTACAAGTATCGCTTTGGCAGTCAGGATTATAAGGTAATGCGGGTGATTATTGCGCGGTAGTATTGAAAGCAAGCGATAGCGTTAAACTACGGTAGCACAACGGCATCACACATAGAGTCGGAACGGCTTTCTACCTTATGTGTGATGCCGTTATGAAGAACCAATTCTTTAGACTTTATCGACATCGATGCCCATGTCGCGTAACAAAGCGGCAAAGCGTTCAGCGCGTTGGCGTTCTTGTGCGGCCTCTTGCGCGACCGATTGGTACTGGAGTAAGACATAACCCTGGTAGACTGGGTCTAAGGCCAGTTCTTCCAAGGTCGGCAATCGTTTGAGATCGCGACGGCGAAACTGAAAGCCAGGCAAGATTTGTGAGCGAATCACCCCATCGGCATCTGGCTGCATTTCAACATAGACGCCGGCGTCAGTGCGTTGATAAAAGTGCATGTGTTGGTCGGCAGGGTCAAGGATATAGTATTCCTGCACGCCGGCAAACTCATACTCGCTTTTCTTGATTTTGATGTCACGGTCGATCTCCCCTTGATCCGAATCGGAGAGCGCCTCGACACAGAGGTCGCAGATACCGTGGTAGGAACGTTCATGCTCCTGCCAGCGCACGGCGTTGTCGTGGCGAATCGCAGCCAGATCCGGTTTACGCGTCACTTCTTTCAGGGTGTTGGGCTTTTGGGGGTCGGGGACAACCATGCTAAAGCCGGTTTCCAGGAACATCAAATCAGCATTGCCGTAAGTTTGGGTGTATTGGTGTAACAGGGCAAAAAACCAGTTGTAGAGCCGCAGTTGAATGAGGTTGGGCATCGGTTTGGCCTCTAAATAACCGTTGTTCCATTCATAGCTGGGTTCGGCCTCATACCAGTTGGCCCAATACTCCTCCTTGGAGACATAGCGACCATGATCGGGGGCGTCCCGGCGTGGTTGATAGCTTGGTTGGAGCGAACGATAACCGACGCCGTTGCGGCGCTCCACCGCCGGGCTAGTCGGCTGTTCGGTTATCGGTGCTGATGCAACTGTTGTTGCCATTGTCGTCACTCCTTTCGGCAAATGCGCCTGCTAGTGTAGCATAGATGGCAGCAAAAGGAAAGTGGCTCATTACTCATCAAAGGTCGGCAGCTCTCCTGGTACGGTGATTGTCTCTTCTTCGCGTACCTGCACCTGGCCAGTGTGACCGCCGAGGGCGCGACTGATGAAGCGGCGCGGCGTGAAGATGACGGTGGCGGCTTTTTCGCCCCGCAGTTTGGAGTAGTAGGCGGCAAGTTGGGCAGCCATGCGCAAAGTCTCCGGCTGAACGGGTTGACCGCCGTTGCGAATGACCACATGCGAACCAGGCGCGCCACGGGCATGGAGCCAAGTGTCTTCGGCTTTGGCAACCCCAAAGGTGACTTCCTCATTTTGGCGGGCGTTGCGTCCCACCACAATTTCAAAGCCCTGGGGGCTGTAGTAGCGCAAGAGTTGCGCTTCGGGCGCTTTGCCGGTTTTGGTCTTGGCGGCAGCTTTGGCTTTGGTTTTGCTGACTGTGCGTGGGAGTAGACCGGCAGTTTCCAATTCGGTGCGCACTGCTTGGAGTTCGGGTTGGTTGGTCGCTTGTTGCAAATCTTCGGCCATTTGGGCGAGAAAAGCTAATTCGGCGACCAATTGCTTGCGCCGTTCAGGGATGATTTCGGCGGCGCGTTCTAGCTTGGCGGCGCGCTTGAACCACGTTTCGGCTTGCTCCACTGGTGTCTGCTCCGGATCGAGCTGGATGACGAATTGTTTGTCGCCCAGATCCACCGGCAGTTCCGTTTGACCTTCCGTGATTTGACTGCTCAAGGCCAGCAGCCACTCGGCTTCCATGCGCAGTTGTTCCGCTTCACCGGGCGCCGGTTCGTCGGCAATGGCCGCGGCCAACTGACGTTGCACCCGTTGCTGCGCTTGGCGCACCTGATCTTCCAAGAGGGCGCGCATCCCGGCATAGGCATCGGCTGGCGATTGGGCTTCGTCACCCTCACTCTGCGCAAAGTAGCGTTCCAGCGCGTCGCTCATGGTGGGACAGGGGACAAATTCGCCACGCACATGACCGACATAGGGTGAAAAACCAACGAAGCGTTCCGTTTCCTGCCACAGCCCCGGTTGCCATTCCCCGGTCGTCAGCGGCGACCAGAGTTCTTGTAACGCTTGTGCCAGGGCCAGCATGTTTGCCGCTTGGGCCGGCGCTTCGGCGTCACCCGTTGTGCGCCAGGCCACTTCACGCGCCTGCGATGGGCTAACGCCAACCATCTGCTCCACCAACATGCGCCACAATGCCCCATTCATCTGCGTGATCGCTTCAAGACGGGTGTAATAGTCAGGCGTGCCATCATCCAACGGCGGCAACTTTGGTTGTCGCGGCGGCGGGAGATAACGTCGCCCCGGCAACAGTTCCCGCTGCACCTTCTCCCCCGGCCAAACGCGCCGCAGACATTCCATGATCTGCCCGCCGGGGTTGAGCAAGAGGACATTGCTACGCTGCCCCATGATTTCGATCACCAGTTGCGTGGCGCCATGTTCCGGGTGTTCAAAACTCAGCAAGAGCACCCGCTCCGTCGGCTCTGGCTGGTCGATGGCGGTGAGCAGCGCCCCACGCACATATTTGCGCAGCAGGAGCAAGAGCGGCGTCGGTTGCTCGACACCGCGGCGTAACTTCTGGGTTGCCAACTGCACACGACTTTTTCGGGCATCGGTGATGGCGGCCAGGTAGTGACGATGTTGGTTGGCGTAAATTTCAAAACCGATACTGGCCGCGTCGGGCATTAACACCTGCTGGACACGGCCCCCGACCAGGGTCTGTTGCAGTTCGGCAGTGATACAAGCTAAGGTTAGCGCATCAAAGTGCATAAGTGAGATCCTTTCCACCGCCCTACGATTTTGTCAGGCGGGTGGCATTACTTGTATGATCATACCGAACATCAAGAAAAAAGCAAAGAATGCAGTTAACCTAGGATTTATACCTAGAGTTGCGCAGTATCAATAATAATACTATAATAGGTTCGATATGACGCAAATCGATAAAATTGTTGCTGCTATGCAACAAATTCCCGCTAATATTCGATTTACCGATTTAGCCAAAGTGTGTGAACACTATTTTGGCGAAGCACGACAACGGAGTACCAGCCACCGTGTCTACAAAACGCCTTGGAGCGGTGACCCGCGCGTGAATATTCAGGAAGGCAAGGGAGGCAAGGCCAAAGCTTATCAAGTAAAACAGGTTTTGGCCGCGATTGCAAAGTTGGAAGGAATGAACGACGATGAATCATGAACATTATACCTACCGTGTCGTATGGTCAAAAGAAGATGGTGAATATGTGGGGCTATGTGCCGAATTTCCAAGTCTCTCCTGGCTGGATGAAAGCATGAACGACGCCTTATCGGGCATTGTTACGTTGGTAAAAGAGGTAGTGACAGATATGGCTGCAAATGGGGAACCGCTACCGGATCCCCTTTCCGAAAAGCAATATAGCGGCAAGTTTCAAATCCGTATTCCACCTCATCAACATCGCTTGCTAGCAATTCGCGCCGCCGAAGAAGGCGTTAGCTTAAATCGCTATGTCAGCGCCAAACTAGCCGAGTAACCCTTTGCCGATTTGGTCATCGACACAAAGCGCCCTATAATAGATGACAACTATCCAACTTTGTTCGGCGGTTGCCACCCTTGCTTTTGCAAAAAGGCGTAATCCTTGGCGGTCAAGGATAGAGTTGCTAACAATTCTGGTCGCTGGTGGAGGGTGCGCAAGAGCGCCTGTTCGCGATGCCATTTCTGCTGGTTGGCATGGTGACCGCTGAGTAGAATGTCGGGAACGCTTTCACCGCGGAAAGTGTGGGGACGTGTATATTGCGGCCCTTCGAGCAGACCATCGAGACCAGGTGAATGGCTGTCCCGATGCGCGCCCTGGGCATCGCCCAACGCCCCCGGTCGCAGGCGGGTGATGGCATCGACCAGGATCATCGCCGCCAACTCGCCCCCGCTAATCACATAGTCGCCAATGCTGATTTCGTCGGTAACGACTCCGGTGCGCACGCGTTCGTCAATGCCCTCGTAGCGGCCACAGATCAGGGCCAACCGGGGGTAGCGGCTCAATTCGGCCACCACGTTTTGGTTCAAAAGGCGACCTTGAGGCGTTAACAAAATCACAGGCAGATCTGCCGGCAAAGGGGGCGCCGCTTCGGTTCTCCACGGCGGCAAATTGCTATAGGCGTCTGCCGGCGACAAAGCCCAACCGGCGGGCCGGGTCAAGACCGTCTCAACCGCCCGAAGGATCGGTTCGGGTTTCATAATCATCCCACCGCCACCACCGTAAGGTGTATCATCACAAACGTGGTGGCGATCAACGGTATAATCACGAATATTATGCAGCGCAATCGCTATCAATCGGCTGTCCAGCGCCCGACGGATGATGCTTTCCGCAAAGGGCGCGCTGAACATCTGTGGGAAGAGGGTGAAAATATCGAAATGCAGGGTTCCCAGGTCGTGACTCGCTACCGAGTCCGCCAGCGGGTTCGCCGCAAACCCTTCGCCCGTCAACGCCAAGTCGTGCGTACTTTCATTCATCGTCTCGCTCAATTCATTCGTACTTCGTTGGCGCCGACACCCAAAGCGCAGCCGGCGGCAACACGCGCGTCGGCTACACCCTATGCGTCGACTGTTCATAAAATTCCGGCGCCGGCGCCAAGGCCGGGCGGGGCAACAACGCCAGTCAACCGGGAGACGGGAGGGGGACAACGGACACCCACCCCCCATTCTCATGCGCACCTCTATGGCCATGACCGCCCACCCCAACCGGCCGGACAACCACTTCCCCGGCAACCACAAGGGAAACCGGCAGCCCAAGTACACGCTTTGCCCCCCTTGATTGCGTCGCTGCAACAGGGGATGAACAATGCGCTGGCCGCACTGGCGCAACTGGAACAAGCGCTCTTTACCCTGCCCCTCTGGCGCAAGTTGCTTGCCATTGTACCACAGAGCGATCTACGGCAGAAGCAGATGGATGGTTTGAACACCATTGTACCCAATGGCATCCGGCTGGGGCTGCTGGGCGCGATTGCCGTCGTCATGTGGTGGACCTGGCCCTCTTCCCAATTGCCGCCGTCGTTGGCCGCCCAGCTTGACGCAATGAACGGGCCGGCAGGCAATGCGCTCCGTTCACTGGCCATTGTCAATGCAGTCGGCGGGGCGGGCAATGGGCAGGGTGTGCAGCCGGTGTTGCTCCAACCCATTTTGTTGCCGACGCCCACCCCAGCCAGTGCGCCGGTGGTCATTGTCCCCAGTGAACCGGTGGCGGCGGCGCCGAATGATGCCATTCCTGCCGAAGTCGATCCCGCCAGTCTGATCCTGGTGCCAACCGCAACGGCCTTTAATGTCGTGATGCCGCCAGTGGTCAACGTGGTGCCGCAGGTGCGGGTGCTGCCGGGCGTCGAATTACGCCGTTCCTTGACGCCGGAGCCACCCACGCCGACCCCCACCCCATCGCCGACGCCGGAGCCGATCAATTTGGTGGCTGGGCGGCTCTGGTCCACCTTTGCCCCGAAAGCGGCGCCCGACAACGATCACTATTGGGTAGGTCGTCCTTTTGGTGACTATGCGTCCAACCAACTCGCCAGTCCTAGCTATCAATTTGGCTCGACGGCAGGCAGTCGTTATCGCATCCATCATGGCGTCGATATTTCCAACCCCTTTGGCACCCCAGTCTTGGCGGCGACCGATGGTGAAGTGGTTCACGCCGGGCTGGATGACACAGTGCTGCTTGGCCCCTACAACAATTTCTTTGGCAATACGGTTGTGATCCGTCTGAACCGCCGGTTGCCAGTTGCCAGTGGCGAGTTGGATGTCTACTTGCTCTATGGCCACTTGAGCCAGGTCAATGTCACTGTCGGACAAAAGGTGCGCCCGGAAGATGTCATCGGTGCAGTGGGCATGACTGGCATTGCCATTGGCCCCCATCTCCATGTCGAGATTCGCCTTGGCGCCAACACCTATTACAACAATGTCAACCCCTACCTCTGGATGGCGCCGCTGGAAGGGCAAGGCTCGGTGGCGGTGCGCGTGCTGACGGCGGATGGCCGCACCTGGCCTGGCGCAGCCATTTCGATTGTGCGCTTCTCTGGTGGCGTGGCCGCTTGGGCGCGCCAGATTATCACCTATATGGATTCGGAGAACATCGGTCCCGATCCGGCATGGGGTGAAAATGGCGCGATGGACGGCGTGCCGGCCGGCAGTTACTATGTGGTCGGCGTGGTCAATGGTGAGCGATTGAGCGCTGAGATCACCGTGCGCGCCGGCGAAACTTCCTTTGTTGAACTACGCACCAAACAATAAATTTTAGATTTTCGATTTTGGACTTCGGCGTGAGCGCTCAGTCGAACAATTTTCGATTGCATTTTTGCACTCCTAAAATCTAAAATCCAAAATCACAAATCCAAAATCTACATGACCAACACACCAGTCATTATCCACACCGACGGCGGCTGTCTTGGCAATCCGGGGCCGGGGGGCTGGGCGGCGGTGCTACAATATGGCGACCATGAAAAGGCGATCAGTGGCCGCTTTCGCGATACCACCAACAATCGCATGGAGTTGCGGGCGGCGATTGAAGCGCTAGAGACGCTCAACCGCCCCTGTCGCATCGAGCTATATACCGATAGTGAGTATTTACGCAACGGCATCACCACGTGGATCGAAGGCTGGCGGCGCAATGGCTGGCGCACGGCCAGCAAGAAGCCGGTGAAAAACCAAGACCTCTGGCGGCGGCTGCTGGCCGCCGTTGAGCGGCACCAACCAGCCGGTGGCGTCACGTGGCACTGGACAAAGGGTCACGCCGGCCATGCGTTGAATGAACGTGTCGATGAGCTGGCAAACAGTGCGGCGCGGAGTGTGACGGCGGCAGATCCAGTTGACCAGGAGACTGAGAGATTAAGAGATTAAGAGATTATCTGTCGCAAGCCAATCTCTCAATCTCTCAATCTCTCAGTCTCCTCCTCAACCAAATCACGCGTAATCAAGCCCGCCAGCACCGCCGGCCCATGTCGCCGCACTAGCCGACCATGGCGGATACCAATGTAGCCGCATTCGAGATCACGCCAGCTCCAGTGGAAGCGATACCGGAAAAAGCCGAGAATTTCCCAAGCCCACAGCACGATGACGGCTAGCGGGGCGGAGAGCCAGTAGCCGACAAAGACAAAGGCAGTGTAGTGACGCGCCGGGTTTTGGTCATCGACAATGGTGCGTTTGAAACCGGTCGTGCCAAATTTGATCGGCGGCTCACCAGACATCTGTTTGAGAAACTGGAGCGGGCGGTACCAGTCTCGCAGGCGGATGAAGGCGTAGGCGTCGCTAATCTCCAAAATGAATGCTTGTGTTGTACGTTGTGCAGCCAAACTCTTTTCGGTGCGTGCTTTGACATCGGCAATAAAGGCGGCAGCGCCGGTTTGGTCGTTCACTTGATTACTCCTGTGAGTTGACGTGATTCGTGTTGCGTGAGCCATTATCGGCGTTCAGGTGCTATGGATTGCAATACGCTGGTTTATGCCCCATAGTTTCCACAAGAATAATAAAGGAAAGTTTATGATGCATCTGCAACGTACCTTCCTGGCGATCTGTCTCGATAGCGGCGATACGCTGGTTGATGAAGGAACCGAAATCAAAGATGAGCAAGAGATTGTGCAGCGGGCAGCATTGATCCCCGGTGCGGCAGAATTGGTCAAGACCTTAAAAGCATGGGGCTACCCACTGGCGTTGGTGGCGGATGGGCCGGTTGGCTCATTTGCGAACATCTTGACGCAACATGATCTACACCATTACTTTGATGCCTTTGCCATTTCCGAGACCGTAGGCGTTGTCAAGCCCGATGAGCGCATGTTTCACCATGCTTTACGCCAACTAGGAATTGTACCAGCCGATTATGGTCATGTGATTATGGTGGGCAATAACTTGGAACGAGACATTAAGGGCGCTAATGCGTTAGGCATCGTCAGCGTCTGGCTGGATTGGGCGCCGCGACGCTCTAAAATTCCGGCTGATGCGAGTGAACAGCCGCAATATACGATCAAACTACCGCTGGATCTACTGCCGCTGCTCCAACGCCTTGAACAAGAACGGAACGCGCATGAAACCGATTGAAATTGTCTGTCATAAGGGCGCAAACGAATATGCGCCGGAGAATACCTATGCCGCCGCCCAGCGTTGCATCGACTGGGGCGTCGATTATGTCGAGATCGATGTGCGCACCAGCAAGGATGGGGTCTTTTACCTGCTCCACGATGAAATGTTGGACCGCACCACCAACGGTCAAGGGCCGCTGGCGGAACGAACCGCGGCGGAGATTGATCGCTTGGATGCCGGTAGTTGGTTTGATCCCCGCTTTGCCGATCAACGCGTCCCGCGGTTGGACGAATTTTTGCGCTGGATCAAAGGCAAGGCCAAGGTCTATCTCGATGTGAAAGCGGCTGATCCACAGCAGCTTGTCGATCTGATCCATGCCGTTGATCTGGCTGATGATGTTTTCTTTTGGAGCGGTAACAATATGTGGGCGTTGGCGTTACGCCGCTTGGCGCCACATCTTGCCCTCAAGATCAACGTCAAAACGGTCGAGGATGTGGTGCGCGCCCACGAAGTCTATCAAGCCAACATTGTTGAAGTAGGCCTGGCACAGATGAGTCCGGCTTTACAAACCGCCTGTCAGGCATACGGCATCAAAGTTATGATCTATGAGCAACAGAAGAACCGAGAGGCTTTTCGCGCCATCCTTGATTGGGGAGCAGAGATGATCAATCTCAATCATGCCGATGTTTTTCTGGATGTAGTGCGCACCTATCAGAAACAGTGATAGAGAGATAGAGAGATAGAGAGACTAGCGCGAATCTCTTAATCTCTCTATCTCTTTATCTCTCTACTTCCTCTTACTTTAACCACCGCTTCGGCATCTTACACACCATCGTATAAGCCGGGTCAAAGATATTGCCCAGGTCATATTTCACCGCTTGCCCCATAAGCAGGTGGGCGCCAACGGCGTCTAGGCCATAGTCATCTTGCAGCCAGCGCGCCATCTCGGTGGTGGCGTGTTGCACACATTGATCAAGCGGGCGGGCATTGCCAACGGTGAAGATGTAGTCGCGGTTTTCGCCACGCGGCCAGAAGGCGCGCTTGCCCTTTTTCACATCCACTGTGAATTGCACATCAAAGGAGATTTCGACACCGGTGCCAACAATCTCGCCGTCACCTTGGACCGCATGGCCATCGCCAAGGTGAAAGAGCGCGCCAGCGACAAAGACCGGAAAATAGACCGTCACCCCAGCAACAAAACCGTTGTAGTCCATGTTCCCGCCATGTTGGGCCGAAGTGGCGGTGGAAATGGCTTGCCCACCATGCGGCGCAACGCCAAAGCAGCCGACCATCGGGTCGAGCGGCAAGGCAATCTGGCCCAGTTTCGTTACCGGTTCGACCAGGGTAGCCGTGCCGGCGGTGACATCGACAGCCCAATTCGCCAGACTTTGGCTTTCATCCGCCGCCCAGGGCAATTGGGGAATATACTCTGGATCGACGACATTGGGGGCGAGCATCCGGCGGGTCCAGCCGTAGGGGCGATTGGGGGTCAACTTGTCCAGATGCACCACCAGAATGTCGCCCGGCTCGGCGCCCTCGATATAGAAGGGGCCGGTCATCGGGTTGCCGGGGCGGGTGATCTGGGCGCCGGTGGCGTCCTGCCCACGGGCATCGACGGTGGTGGTGACGACCGTGTCGCCGGGACGAATGCGTAGGACCGGTTCGTGGGAACCGATAGCAGTGTGATAATGGGTCGGCTGAAAGTGATGGGTGGTCATTGCGTCTTCCTTTTGTACAGGTTGGCTGGTTATGGATTGGCAGGGAGCAAAGCGGGGGTTAATAAAAAACCAGGCGTGAAACCCTCGCCTGGTTTTTGCTTACCGTTTCATCGTAGTTGTGACAAGCAACTACTGGGTCATCGACTCAGTTGCCGTAATCGTCGCGTCCGCCGTGATCGCTTCGGTTGCGGTCAACTCAGTTGTTTCAGTAAGGGTCTCTGCGGCTGTGACTTCCGTTGTTGCCGTCACCGCATCGGTTTCGGCAAAGGCATTTTCAGCCGTTACAACGACCGTTTCAGTTAGCGCTGCGCTATCGGTCATGGGGGCGCTTTCGCTGATGATTGCCGCGTCGGTTAGGGGGGTGGTCTCAGTCAGTGCAGCCGCTTCGGCCAAAGGTGCGGTTGCCGTCAGGGTTGCCGTTGCCGTGAGGGCGGCGTCGGCGGTAATAGCCGGCTCCTCTGGTGGCGCGGTGGCAGCCGGCGCTTCAATGGCGCCCATTTCGGTCAGGGCGCCGGTCAACGCATTGACAAAAATATCAAATTGCTCGCGGGTTTGGTTCAACGTGGTCATCGTTTCACTGAGCGCAGCAATGTCGCCATCTTGGGCGGCGATCTCGTTGCGCAACGACGTTTCAACAGCGCCCAGTTGTTGCTGAAGGGCGGCGGCTTGTGCGCTCACAATGTCGATGTTGGCGCTGACGGCGCCCACATTTTCATCTACCTGTTGCAAATGGGATTCCAGGCTTTGCATTCGCTCACCGGCGTAGCTCAAGGTGCCGCCGTTGATCAAGGCCAGGATCAACAAAGTTAACGCGGTACCCAAAATGGCGCCGGCAATGGCGGCAATGAACATGGATAAGGAATCCTGATTGACAGCGTGATATTGGAGTTCCGGCGCTGACTCGGTTCGCTCTGTCGATCTTCCTACCCCGCTTGGTTCGTGCTGAACGCTCATGGGCTTCCTTCCTTCAGGTTATTTTGTTCGCAAAAGTATGGTCTCCCATCCTGTAAAGGGCAGGAGTGCAGATACTAAATTTCCAGTATATCTTACCGGTGCATCACCTATCCGTCAAGCCGGTAGACCCATCATTTTACTCCTAACTTTCCGCCTGTCCAAAAAGAAAATGCACTTATGACGCAAGTCCAGTATAATAGAGGGAAAGATGACAGGATGACAAGGTGACAAGGTGAACTGACTGGCAGAAATCATGGAAGTGGCGACGGTTGAGTTTTTGGTATCACCGGCAGCGCAGGCGGCTTTAGCGACGCTGCAAGGGTGCGACCTGGCAGAGGGGCAGACGCTGGCGCTGTTGCAACGGTTGCGGCGGCAATTTAGCCCGGTTGAGGCGGGGGTGTTATTGAGCCTGGCGCGCCTACGCCAGCGGGCCACGGCGAAATTTCCCGATGCAGATCGCCTCTTTTTCACGGCGGAAGCGTTGGAGCAAGCCACCGCCTGGCCGATTGCCCAGTGGCGAGCGGCGTGGATTGATCAACAAGCGCCGCCTGGGGCAGTGTTGGATTTAGGCTGCGGCATTGGCGGTGATCTGCTGGCGTTGGCGCAGCGGCGACCGGTGATCGCCTTTGAAACCGATCCGGTGCGGATTCGTCTGGCCGAGGCGAATGTTGTTGCGCTGGGATTGCAGAAGCAGGTGACGTTTATCCAGGCGGATTGGACACAATGGTTGGCGGCTGACCGTTTGCCGCCTGTGGCTGCCGCCTTTGCCGATCCGGCCCGACGGGTGGAGGGACGGCGGATCTTTTCAGTCGAGGCGATGCAACCGCCGTTGTCGCAGTTGATCCAATTACAACGTCGGCTACCGCACCTGGGTGTCAAAACCATGCCGGGGATTGCCGATGAAGAGATTCCGGCCAATAGCGGCGTTGAATTTATCAGCCACGAAGGGGTCTGCAAAGAAGCGATTTTGTGGTTTGGCAATTTGGTGAAACATTCGCGCTGGGCCAGCGTATATAGCGAACAGGGGTGGGTATCGCTACCGGGGGACAAGGAAGAAAAACCGCCGGTCGGTCCGCTGGCGGTTGGTTATACCTTGCATGAACCCGATCCGGCGTTGATTCGATCTGGTGTGTTCACCGAACTCTGTCGCCGACTGGGGGCGCATCTCTTTGATCCACAGATTGCCTATCTGGTTTCGGCAGAGGCCAGAACTGATCCGCTGGTGCAGAGCTTTGTGATTCAGGAAGTGCATAACTTTAACCTCAAACTGCTCAATCGTCGTTTACAGGCGCTGGGTTATCACATTGTAGAATTAAAGAAACGCGGCGTCCCATTCCAACCGGAAGAGTTACGCCCTCGGCTCAAATTGCCGGCCACGGGCAAACCAGGTGTGGTCATCTTTACCCGTCGGGGCGATGAACGGTTGATGTTGATAGGGGAACGGGTCGCATTGGTAGACAGGGAAATAGGTCGTTACCACCGTGTCCACCCAGATACGTGTCCACCCAGATAGTAGAGAAGGAGTTATAATGGTGCGTGAAGTGTTAGTGGAAGAACCAATCAATGCGTTGGTGCGAGTGATGGGAGATGGCAACGTGCGGCCTACCTCTTTCCTGTGGCGTGATCGCACCCGCTATGTCAATCATATTGGCCGACAATGGGAAGAACGGCAGGCCGGCAAGACGATCCGTCACTATCTGGTGCAGACCGTGGATGACAACACCTACGAACTCTGCCTGGACCCAGCGACCAATAGCTGGTCGATCCAACGCGCCTGGCTGCGCGATGCCGTCGTCTAAAACAGCCCATCTAGCAACTGACAAGGTGACAGGGTGACAAGGTGAAGGATTATTCCCACTTCACCTTGTCACCCTGTCACCTTGTCACCTTGTCATTTCTCAGGGGGAAATTTTATGCGCTTGTCCATCCAACAGCTTCTACGTCTCTGTCTTCTCCTCACGCCGCTCTTGCTAACCCAATGTGGCGGTGAGGCAACGCCGGAACCGGTTGCCAAAGAGCCGGTCGAGTTGACCCTGATCTCCTTTGAAAGCACCGGCGCCTGGCGGGCAGCGGAGGAGTATGCCATGCAGCAATTCCAAACGCGTGAACCCAACATCACCTTTGATCACCAGGAATTCCAGCAGGCGCCACAAAGCTATCTCACCCAGACGCCGCCGCCGGATCTGATGACCAGCGGCGCCTATTCCTTTCTCACTCAGGCGGCGCAACAGAATCTTGTCCTGGATCTGACCGAATTGTGGGCCGAGACCGGCTTGCGTGACGCCTTTCCTGCCGGTTTTCAAAGCTTGAGCGCCTACGAAGGCAAGCAATATTATTTACCGGTGGGCTATGCCTGGACGGCAATCTATTACAATCGCGCCATCTTTGACCAATATGGCCTGCAACCACCCCAAAGCTGGGATGAATTTCTTGCCATCTGCGACACCTTGTTGGCCAATGGTGAGACGCCACTGACGTTGGCCGGTGAGGACGCGTGGTTGACCATGCTCTGGTTTGATTATTTGAATCTACGGCTCAACGGCGCTGCTGTGCATCGAGCGTTGTTGCAGGGACAATTGCCCTATAACGACAGCCGGGTATTCACTGTGGTCGAACAGTGGAGCCAACTATTGCGCAATGGCTATTTTGTTGAACGCCCTGAGCGGAACAGCGCGCTGTTGAGTTTGATGGCCCTCATGCGCACCAACAACAACGTCTTGAACGAACAGAAAGCCGTGATGATGCTGGTCAGCCCCTTCTGGATGACCGAGTTGCCCGTCAAGTATCACGAAGAGATCGACTTCTTCCGCTTCCCGATCATGGATCCAGCCATACCCGCCGCTGAGGTGGTGACAACGCTGGGCTACATGGCACCGAGCAATGGTCAACACCGCAGCGAAACGCTGGCCTTTCTCACCTACATGGGGTCCAAAGATGGGCAAACGACCATGATGCAACAACTGGGCAAAGGGACGATCTGGGCGCCGGCGCGGGATGATATTGACACCACCCTCTTGTCGCCAACCCTGAAACAAGGCAAGGAAATCGTGCGTGATGTGCCGGATCTGCTCTCGCCTTTTGTACTCACCCTACCCACTGAAATGTGGCCGGCGATGGGGCGGACGGTAGAGAGCTTCTTGCGCAATCCTGACCAGATTGATGAGTTTGTTAATGCGCTAGAAGAAGTGCGTCAACAAGCCCTGGACGAAGGGTGGTTACAAGCGCAGTAGCTACTACCGACGCCGGCTAAGGCAAACTAGGCGAAATTTGGACAAAATTGCGCCACCCTATTGACAAGCGCGCTGCGCTCTGCTATGCTTGTCGGCATTGTGTTGTCTTGGTTGTTTCAACAACTCATTGATTGATGAATAAGCAACTTCACTTTACCTACGTACCGCAAATGCTTTGCACCCTTTCCGTTATTGCAATGGAGAGACGCTGGTGCGCGGGGTAGGCGATGCTGTAAGATCGTATCACCAAAGGCCGTGGACCGTCGTCAAGTCCACGGCCTTTTTAGTTGACAGAGCCGTGGGTGACTGAGACCTGCGGCTTTTTTTTGGTAATCAAGGGATTGAGAGATACAGAGATACAGAGATTCAGGGCTTTACGGTAATCTCTGTATCTCTTCACCAACAGATGATTGTCCCGTTCAACCTTTCTTGGAGGTGACTCATGCCAGCCATCGACGTGCAGAATCTGCACAAGAGCTTCCATACCAAACGCAAAGCCGCCGGGTTTCAGGGCAGTCTCCGTTCCCTCTGGCACCCGGAATGGCAGACGGTGGCAGCAGTCCGCGCCATTTCTTTTGCTATGGACGAGGGGGAATTACTTGGCTTTATCGGCCCCAACGGCGCCGGCAAATCAACGACGATTAAGATGCTCACCGGCATCCTCTACCCCACCAGCGGGCAGGCAACCGTATTGGGCTACACGCCGTGGACGCAGCGGCGCGAATTGGCGTATCACATTGGCACGGTCTTTGGGCAACGACCCCAGCTTTGGTATCACCTGCCGGCGCTGGACACCTTCTACCTCTTCGGCAAGATTTACGAAGTGGACGAGCGCACCATCCGCCAGCGCATTGGCTTGCTGGCCGAGGCGTTTGAAATCCAGGATCTGTTGGAGACGCCGGTGCGCAAGTTATCGTTGGGGCAACGGATGCGCTGTGAGGTGGCAGCCTCATTGCTGCACAAGCCCAAGTTGCTGCTCTTGGATGAGCCGTCGATTGGTCTGGATGTGGTGGCAAAACAGCGCATTCGTGACACGATCAAGCGCATGAACGAGCTTGAAAAGGTGGGGGTGCTGCTCACTTCGCACGATGCCGGGGATATTGAAGCGCTCTGCAAACGGGTCATCATTGTCAATCATGGGCAGATTGTTTATCAAGACAAAGTCTCGGCGCTGAAACGCAATTTTCTGACTGACAAGCAGATCGATGTGCGCTATGCCGAACAGTTGCCGGCCGATTTTCACCTGGACGGGGTCGAAGTGGTCAAGCAGGGAACCTACGGCGCCAAACTGCGGGTCAACACCAAGACAACACCGGTGGAACGGATGATGGCCCAACTGGCTGGTGCCGGCAGTTTGGTGGATGTCACCATTTCTGATCCGTCGCTAGAAGAGGTGATTCGCACGATCTATGAACAGGCCGCACCGTCGGTTGCGCAGGCTGAGATGGCGAATGGCAGCGGTCATCCAAGTCACAATGGTCATCAGCAGAACCGACCGGCGAAGGCGAGGGCTGCATGAGCAAATATTGGGCGATCTTTCAAATACAACTACTTAATAATCTGGCCTATGTCGGCAACCTGCTCACCGGGAGCATTGCGATTGTCATCTTCATGTTTATCTTTGCCCAGCTTTGGCGCGTTGCCTACGGCTCGACTGGGAACAGCGTCATTGCCGGCCTGTCCTTTCATGATGTCCTTTGGTATTTGATGTTGGCCGAGGTGATCGAACTGAGCAAACCGCGCTTGGCCCAGGGCATTGCCCAAAGCGTGCGCGATGGCTCTATCGCCTACCAACTGAGCAAGCCTTACAACTTCTTGCTCTATCAATGCAGCGTCGGCTTGGGGGATAGCGTTCTCAAGGTGGGTTTTAATGCACTGGTGGGGGGCGCTGTGGTCTGGCTGATGGTGGGGCCACCGCCCGATCCGCGCTGGTGGCCGCTGGTCTTAGTGACGGTCTTGGGCGCCTGGCTTATTTATTTCTGTTTCACGGCGCTGATCGGCCTGGCCGCCTTTGTCACCGAGGAGGTGCGCGCCTTTGAGTGGATCTACCAGAAGCTGATCTTTATCCTGGGCGGCTTTCTGATTCCGCTCGATCTCTACCCGGCGTGGCTCCAACCGATTGCCAAAGCCACCCCCTTTGCCCAGGCAATCTACGGTCCAGCCCGCTTCTTTGTCGATCCATCGCTGGAACGCTTCGGGCAAGTGCTGCTGGGACAATGGCTCTGGCTGGCCGTGTTGTTTGGCCTGCTGGCATTTCTTTATCAACAAAGCACGCAGCGGCTGGCGATTAATGGCGGCTGAGTCGTGACAAGATGACAAGGTGAGGGGGTGAGACGCGTGTCACCTTGTCACCTTGTCACCCTGTCACCTTGTCAGCGTACAAAGGGAGATTTCATGAAACAACTACAACGTGAACTACGCTTCCTCCTGGCCGTCTGGCAGGCCAACCTGCTGGCGGCGATGGAGTATCGGGCGGCTTTTTTGTCGCAGGTGATTGGCATGATGCTCAACAATGCCATCTACTTTATCTTCTGGATTCTCTTCTTTGATCGTTTCCAGGCGGTGCGGGGTTGGGCGTTGAGTGATATGCTGTTGCTCTTCGGCGTGGTGGCGACCGGCTTTGGTGCAGCGATGGTACTCTTTGGCAATGTGGTGACGTTAACCGAGGTGATTGCGGGGGGGCGGCTGGATTACTACCTCTCCTTGCCGCGCCCGGTGTTGCTCCATGTGTTGGCAACCGGCAGTCACGCCGCGGGTCTGGGCGATGTCACCTATGGTATCTTGAGTTTTCTGGCGGCGGGCTACTATTCGTGGGATGCCTTTGCCCGGTTTCTCTTTGGCGTCCTGATTGCCATGACCCTTTTTATCGCCGTGTTGGTGATTGTCCACAGCGCGGCTTTCTGGCTGGGACAGGCCGATGTGCTGGCGGGGCAGGCGTTCAATGCACTGATCACCTTTTCGCTCTACCCGCTCACCATGTTTGATGGCGTGGCGCGTTTCCTGCTCTTCACGATCCTACCCGCGGCCTTTATCGGCGCCGTGCCGGCGGAGTTTGTGCGCGCCTTTTCATGGACAGCGTTGGGGCAGTTGCTGCTAGTGACAACGATCTTCTTGACGTTGGCGATTGTGGCCTTTTATCGTGGCCTGCGGCGGTATGAGAGCGGCAGTGCGGTTCAAACACAGGTGTAGTTGTGCGATTGGGTGCATTTCAAGTTAGGGGTGAGCGCAGAACTGGGCGCTGACACTCCCAGTTCTGATCAAACGTGATCCAAAGCTAATACACCCTTGTGCTATCGCAAAATTGACGGGGTATTGGTGTTAATGGTATGATTTCGTCTGTTCAACTAATCCGTATCATGATCAAGGCAGAAAGGAGGTACACATGTTAATTCAACAGCAAAATTCCGAGTTTCTGTGCGGCGCTACGCTCTTGGCCGTAACTGCATATCCCTGTGTGCCTCTGGCTGCATCCAACGCAACGTAATCGATTTGGTCATTGCGACCGGTTGATCATTGTTGTCACTTGTCCTCAACGCCATGAGCACTTCTGCTTGTGGCGTTTTTATTTCCACAGCCAGACTCACATCCGGGATATAACAGGCAAAACGACGGCGACGCAAACGCTGTACAGAAACGCCTGCGTAGTTCACACAACGCTCGCGCCTGAAAGGCTACCGGCTCACGCCGAAGCCACGCAGCGCGTACCATGAGGTACATCCAAATTATTACGAAATTGCCTTGTGATATTACTGATCAGGAGTAGTACTTACATGTCTCTCACCGACTATGAGTATGGCGGCATGATGGCCGAATTTTGGGATCTCTTTCGGGGCGACACCAGCAATTGGTCGGATCGCTTTTTCTTTAAAGAGGTGGTTGCCCAGTGTGGACAACCGGTGCTGGATGTCGGTTGTGGCACGGGGCGGCTGTTGCTCGACTTTATGCAGGATGGCATCGACATCGACGGCGTGGACAACTCGCCGGAGATGCTCGACCGCTGTCGGCAAAAGGGGGCCAATCTAGGGTTGGCGCCACGCCTCTATCAACAAACGATGGAGACGCTGGATCTACCCCGGCGTTACCAGACCATCATCGTGCCGTCCAGTTCCTTTCAACTGGTCACAGACCCGGCGGATGCACAGGAAGTCATGCGCCGGTTTTTCCACCATCTGCTGCCCGGCGGCGTCTTGGTGATGCCCTTGATGGCGCTCTACACTGGTGACAGTCAAGAAGAAGAGGTGGTGGAAGAATGGAGCCGTGAAACCGTTCGCCCGGAAGATGGCGCCACCATCCGGCGCTGGTCACGCTCCCGGATTGATCGTATCAACGATCTGGAACATACCGAAGATCGCTACGAGATCATCTTGAACGGCGTGATCGTAGCGTCAGAAAGCCGTTCCCGCTCTCCGGCAACGCGTGGCTATAGGCAAGCACAGGCGCTTCAGCTTTATACAGAAGCCGGCTTTACCAATCTGCGACTCACCAGCGACTTCACGCTGGAACCAGCCAAAGCCGAGGATGCGATCTTCTGCATCTGGGGAACGCGGCCGTAGGGCTTGAACCCAGCGGGTTGCCGAAGTTCAGGCGACAAGCGCAAGGTAGGTAATCGTAAGTGCATACGCATGGCTTACGGGTTTTCCCAGGCGTGAGAAGGGTAGTCTGTCACCCTGAAAGGGTCTCTAGCGTATTGCAGCCTAGAGACCCTTTCAGGGTGACAGCGAGTTTCTGGGATTCTGCGAAAATCCTTCGTTCCATGCGTATGGGTTCTTTATCAAAGCTGCGGCTTTGTTACCCATGACCAATAGTTTGATACCGTCGATCAACTGACTTATCTGTCAATGAAGAAAGAGATTACCTGAATGAAGCTTCCTGAATTCTCACCCTATCCAATCTTGATGACTGAGCGACTGGCCCTGCGTGAGGTTCGACTAGACGATGCCGCCGATGTCCTGGTCTTCCGCGGCGATGCCTATGTACAGCGCTTTAATTCTGAACCGTTGAAGACCATCGAAGAAGCGGTTCTCTTTATCCAAGAGGCACAGCAACATCAGGCAACGGGAGCTGGCTTCGGCTGGGGCATTACCCTGCGGGGAGAAGATCGCGTGCTGGGCGGGGTAAGCCTGCATGCCTGGGAACAGCATCACCGGCGGGCCGAGGTGGGCTACGATTTGGCCCGTGCCTATTGGGGACAAGGGATTGGCAGCGAGGCGGTGCGGGCGGTGCTGCACTTTGGCTTTACGCAGTTGAACCTCAACCGCATTGAAGCGGCGACCATTGCCGATAACCATGAATCCGTCAAGATGCTCAAAAAATTGGGCTTTACCCTGGAAGGCATCCGCCGCGGCTACTCCTGGGAAGAGGACGGCACCTTTCATGATAGCGCCATGTTTGGCTTGTTGCGCGACGAATTTATGAACAAGAGCTAACTGCCCCGCTCATAGCCAGTCCGTGACTGGCGGCCCCCACCGCCAGTCACGGACTGGCTATGAGCGGTTGGTGCAGTAGGCGTATTTGAGGAAAAGAGGCATTCATAGAATGACGACAGTACAGTCTGGCTTTGCCGATTTGAACGGCACGAGCTTCTACTACGAAATGACCGGTACAGGACAGCCCTTGGTGCTGGTCCATGCGGGCATCTGCGACGCTCGCATGTGGGACGAACAAGTTGCTTGCTTTGCCCAACACTACCGCGTAGTGCGGTACGATTTGCGCGGCTTTGGGCAGACGGCGCTCGTCGAGGGCGATTATGCCCATCACCAGGATCTGTGCGCCTTACTCGACCATCTGGGCATTGAACAGACGGCCATCTTGGGTTGCTCGCTGGGCGGGACAACGGCGATTGACTTTGCCTTAACCTATCCCAACCGTATGAGCGCGCTCATTCCCGTTTGTTGTGAACCCAGCGGCTTTGCAGATACGGTTGAAGATCACTTGCCGGAAGGGTGGGATGATTTTGTCGCTGCGCATAAAGCTGGCGATCTCGCCTTTATGGCTGAGTATGAGGTGCGACTGTGGGTGGATGGGCCACACCGTACGCCCGATCAGGTTGATGCAGCGGTGCGTGATCAAGTGCGGGCCATGAATTTGATCGCCCTGACGAATGAAGCAGCAGGCTTGGGTACGCGCCACCCCCTGACGCCGCCAGCCTTTGGACGCTTGCACGAAATTCAGGCGCCAACTCTCGTAATTGTAGGTGATCTGGACCAAGGGTCAATGGTGCGGGCCGCCGACGTGATGGCAACCCAGATTGCGGGCGCGCAGAAGCGGGTTATCGCAGGCACAGCCCACTTGCCCAACTTGGAACAACCCCAACGCTTTAACGCGCTTGTTCTCGACTTTTTAAATTCTGTATATAAGGAGAGTCTACTTTGACAAGCCAAGAACGCGATCAACTACTGATCACCCCACTCGCCGGTTACGATCCGCTCGTTGGCCGCTGGCTCTGGCTGCTGGATGATAGCCGCCGGCGTACCTTGGAAGTGCTAGCCGGCATCTCTGAAAGCGCCCTCGATTGGCGACCGGATGAGGAGGCCAACACCATCGGCACGCTGCTCTATCACATTGTCGCCATCGAACTGGACTGGCTCTATGTCGAAATCTTGGAGCAGCCGGACTATGGCGCCAAGGTTACGACGCTTTTGCCCTATGATGTCCGCGAGCCATCGGGCCGCCTGACGCCGGTTTATGGGGAGAGCCTGGACAGCCATCTGGCGCGGCTGGCCGCCAGCCGACAACTGTTGCTGGATGAATTGCGCTCACTTACGCCAACGGAGCTTTATCGTGCGCGCCGCTTTGACCCTTATGATGTGACGCCGGAATGGGTTTTGTACCATTTGGTCGAACATGAAACTGCGCACCGCGGGGAAATGGGCGAATTGCGCCGTCAGGCCGAGCGATCCATGCGCTGAACAGGATTTCACGCTATAATGGTGACGACCAGGCTCGCTCGTAGCCGGACCGTGACCGGCGTCCCCATCGCCGGTCACGGTCCGGCTACGAGCGGCGCAAGTTTGTAGGTAAGCTTGCCCTTCGGCGCTTGTCAAAGGAGAACAGATGGAGCCATCCACACGTGAACAACGAATCATCGAACGCCAAACCGGCTATGATCCAGTGATTGCACCCTGGGTCTGGATGTTGGAAGATAGCCGTCGGCGCACGAAAGAAGCCATGCAAGGCATCAGCGGTTGGCGATTCACCTCTTACGGCTGGATATGGCGCACGCAGATGCTCAAGGCCCTACGTCCCATGACGCCGGCGGAGTTTCGTCGGGGCGCGCTGGGGGAGATTATGCCATTACGCCGGAATGGGCGTTGTATCATCTCATGCAGCAGGAAGCCGAACACCGCGGGCAGATCATAGAACTGCGTCAGCGGGCGGAGAAAGTTCTTTTACAACAGGCATGATCACCAAAATCAAAGTCATTTCCCGGAAATACAATGGCGCGCTACGGGATGAGTATGAAGCCTATCTGATTGCTGAAGACAATGAAGTCATCACCATCTTCACGCCGCCAGGTACACTCTCCTTTTCACCCAAAAAAGGGGAGTGGCTGTCTGGGCCTGATGGACTGCTCGAACTTTATTTCAAGCAACGATGGTACAATGTCTGGCATATCTGCGAACAGCGGAGCGGGTGGAACCGGATTTATGCCAATATTGCCATGCCTGCTACGCTTCAGGACAACGTGCTGACTTGGGTCGATTTGGATCTCGATTTGCGTATCCATCTAGACGGCGCGCTCGAAGTGCTGGACGAAGAGGAGTTTGTCACCCACAGCAATCTGTTTGCCTATCCGCCGGCAGTGGTCGAACAGGCAAGAGCCGCCGTTGCCGAGCTTGTTACCCTTTATCAACGGGGGGTGTATCCTTTTACCCATATCGAGCAAGTTGCGCGCTATGAACAGATCAAGGCAACTCACTTTTCACAAAGGGCGGAGCCATGAGGTACACCAGTAGACAGTATGACTCAACGGGAACTTAGGGTCTTGACAAGCATCTTCCCGGAAGATTAAACCGGACGATCCTGTCAACAAGGCCGATCTTCCGGGAAGATTTACGTGTCAACCCCTGGATTCCTGAGGAGCCGACAGTATTTCAACCTTGAGCATGACTATGTTAGAAATTACGCCAACCCTGGCCATTGATGAGAGTGAACTTAGCGAAGAGTTTGTGCGCGCCTCCGGGCCGGGCGGACAAAATATCAATAAGGTGGAAACAGCGGTGCAATTGCGCTTCAATGTGCTGACTTCGCCTTCGCTGCCGGAGTGGGTGCGCCTGCGCTTGCGTCAATTGGCCGGCAACCGGATGACCGACGAAGGCGAGTTGATCATTGAAGCCAAACGCTATCGCAGCCAGTTGCAAAACCGCGAAGATGCGCGTATGCAACTGGCCGACTTGATCCGTCAGGCCACCATCCGTCCCAAAATCCGCCGCAAAACCAAACCGACCGCCGCCTCCCAACGCAAGCGGCTCGAACGCAAGAGCCAACGCAGTGAAACCAAACGTCAACGCCGAGCTGGCGCTGATGAGGGGTAGCTGCGCACCGTTGGTTTCACGCGCTGGCATAAAGACACTTCAGGTAGGCTCCTTCGGGAAAACCAACGGGATGGTCTAGTGCATGAGTCGTCTGTGCAAAGCTTTGGAGCGGGCGCCGGATCTGTGCAGCGGCTTGGGTAACGGTACTAAAAAAGGCATCGGCGCTCACCCGACTGGAACAGGAGGCCAGGACAAGCGTACCACCACTTTGCAATATACCAAGCCCCAGCCGCGTCAACTGCGCATAGGCCGCCAGCGCCCGTTCAACTTCGGCTTGTTGCTTGGCAAAGGCGGGCGGGTCGATGATCACCAGATCGAAGCGACGTCCGTTGCTTGCCATCTCCGCCAGCAACTGGAACGCGTCACCCACGAGCAACTGATGAGAAGCTGCCGCTACCGTTGGCACATCCTGGTTGAGGGCAAAGTTGCGTTCAGCAGCCTGTAACGCCGGTCGGCTGATGTCGAGGCTGGCAACTTGGTTCGCCCCGCCGCGGGCCGCGTAGAGCGAGAAGCCGCCATTATAGGCAAAGACATTGAGTACCCGCTTGCCCGCTGCCAAGCCTTCTACGCGTGCGCGATTGTCGCGTTGATCGAGAAAAAAGCCGGTCTTCTGGCCGTGAATCGGGTCAGCCTCAAAGCGCAGCCCATTTTCCAGAAAGACCACCGGGCCAGCCAGCGGCGGGCCAGTCAAGATCATTCCGTCGGTTAAACCGTAAAGGTATTCCGGCGCTTTTTGCAACGTCCGGCTCATACGCAAGACGAGACGTTCGGCCGGTTGCAGGGTTGCCAATCCGGTCAGCAGATCGGGCAAATGGGGCAGCCAAGCTGCTGTGTAAAGCTTGATGACCAACGTCGCCGCATAGCGATCAATCACCAATCCCGGCAGGCCATCATTCTCGCCATGGACAAGGCGATAGCCGGTAGTGCGACCATCCGCCAACAGGGGTGTACGACGCTGGGCCGCTTTGGTCAACTGGGCCAGAAACCAGGCTTGATCAATGGTGGCTTGGATGCCTTGCTGTAAGACACGCAAACGGAGCGGTGAGGTTGGATCATAGAGGCCAATGGCGACAAAGCGCCGTTTTTGATCAAAGACAACCGCCAAATCACCCGGCTTGCCCTCATGACTTTGGCGTTCGATTGAATTTGGGAAAAGCCAGGGGTGGCCGTTGCGCAACGCCCGTTCCGCTTCACGGGTGACCTGTAAAGCGATGCGGCGGGCTGCTGGTTTGGGTAGTGCGGTGAGGTATTGATTGGTATCTGCTGGTTGCGTCATTCCATTGTCACGACCGGGGCGACTCGATTGTCTCTTGCCCTGCGGTTCGCCTTTCCGCTACAATGATAAGGGTAGGGGCATAATTATAGAAAGCAAGAAGGAGCAAAGATCATGGGTGACATTCTCATCTGGAGCCGCACAGTTTTGACCACCACCCCAAAGCGTTGGACGGATTTAACGACAAGCCTGCCTGCCGATTTGCTGGCTTTGCCACCAAAGGCCGGTGAATGGTCAGCGCTGCAATGTTTGCAACATCTGGTGGACACCGAGCGCATGGTCTTTCCCAAGCGGGTAGGCTATCTACTGGCCGAACAAGATTTTCCCGCCTTTGATCCTGACAGCCAGGGCAACGCGCCAATCGCCGATCAATCACCGGCAACGCTGGCAGCAGAATTTGCTCGACTGCGCACCGAGGCGCTGGCTATTTTGGACACAGTCACAGTCGCTGATTTGCCCAAACGCGCCCGCCACCAAGAGCTAGGGATTGTCACCCTCAGCGAGTTGATCCACGAGTGGGCCGGCCATGATCTCATGCACACGGTGCAGGCGGAACGGGCATTGATGCAACCCTTTATTCAAGGCTGTGGGCCGTGGTTGTCTTATTTTGCCGATCATGTGGCAAGATAGAGTTCTACAAGTAAGTGTCGACCAATCGACCTACCGCCAGAAATATCACCGCGAATCTTTTGTCCCGAAGTGATTCGCTAATCCTAAGATTCGCGGTGATATTGGGCAAGCGACGCAATCTATAAGCTTTCAACATCTTCCCCGTGAACTTCTTCCAGCCCCAGAGTAGCTGGTGTGTGATCCAGCAGATAACGGTCGCCCAGCTTATAAAAGGCGGCATCACTATCACGAATCATCACCGTCAGGTCGGAATGGCGCAGCCCATAGTCGGTAAAGTCACCATTTTCATGGTAGACCCGGAAGAAATAACGTCCATTAATGCTACGGCACAAGACACCTTCCACCCCATCAGCCCTTGTCACCGTTGCGGTCTTGTCGCCATAGCGAACTTGTTTAGCCATCTGGTTAAATTCCTAAAGTCAAGCGTCCCTACGGGACAGACTGATCAATCAAACCATTACGCTCGGCTATCACTCCGCAAATCCAACCAAGCCACCTCTTGCGGCGTTAGCTTGAGCGCCAACGCCTCGGCATTGGCCTTGTACTCATCCGGTGTGGCACAGCCGACCAGAGCGAAGATGTTGAGCGGATAGCTCATCACATAGGCGGTGGCGATCTGAGGGATGGTCATGCCCCGCTCTTCGGCCAGGGTTTTGACCCGATCCAGCCGTTGGAAGTTCTCTTCGGTGCAGTAGCACTCGACACAGAGTTTGTCACCGTAAGTCTCAAAAGTATCCAGGTTATCGCGGTTAAAGCGGCCACTAAAGAAGCCGCCGGCCAGGCTCGACCAGGTGAAGAGTGGCGTGTTGCGTTGAGCGTACCAGGCCCGTTCGCCCTCACCCGCGGGGCCGGCAATGCTGATACAATTGGGCCACGGTTCCTTGCGCTGCACGGCCAGGGTAAAGTTGGGGCTGCTCACGACAAAGGGCTTGAGGCCATGTTTGTCGGCATATTCGTTGGCTTCTTCAATGCGCGCCGTCTTCCAGTTAGAGCCGCCAAAGGCGTGGATGCGACCGGCGGCATAATGCTCGTTCAATACCTCGACAATGGGGCCAACCGGCTGGCTGGGATCATCGCGGTGGAGAACATAGAGATCAATAAAATCGGTCTTCTGGCGGGCCAGCGAATCAAAGAGATCCGCCGTAATGTCATAGGGGGTGACGCGCTGGCGATCCTGGTTGTGATGGGCGCCCTTGCCCAAAACTACGACCTGATCACGAATGCCCCGTTCGTTGATCCAGTGGCCGAGGGTGCGTTCACAGTCGCCGTTGCCATAGCCATGCGCCGTGTCAAAGGTCGTACACCCTTGCGCAAAAACGCCGTCGAGCAGGGCCATGCTCTCTTCCAGCTTCTTCATGCTGATCATCACTGTACCCTGCACCAGCCGCGAAATGGGCTTCTCAATGCCGGGGATCTTGCCGTATTCCATGAAATTACTCCTCATCCAAATCGTTTGTTAAGAAAGATGATTTGATCATACCGCAAGTTGAGCAGGGCTGCAATCTGGCATTGGTGACAATCAACCCCAGCAACGCCGGTTCTGCTTCCCCAAGGGGCCTACCATGAACGCTTGAGGGCGACTTGAACCCACCAACGCCGTATGGTACAATGATGACAGCCATTTCCGAAGTGCATACGCAAACCGACGGGAGGTAAAAGCTGACCATCATGATGACTATTGCAGAAGCCCAGAATCCAGTGATACGGACAACCTTTATCGATTCAATGCCCCTGTTGCGCGCCGGTGATTTTGCCGGTCTACGGGAGCGGGCTGCCGAAGAAGGCTATCTTTTCTTTCCGAAACTGCTACCGGTCGAGGCGGTGATGACCGTGCGCGCCGATCTACTGTCGGTTGTCGAGCGCTATGGCTGGCGACAACCGGGACAAGATGCGTATGGCGGACGGATCAACCTGGATGCGCTCAACCAGGTGCCGGACGAAGCCATGCGCCGCGACATCGGCGTCAGTCACGATGCCTATCACGATGTGCAAAAGTTGCCCAGTTTTCACAAGTTACCCCATCATCCCGCCTTGCTGGCGCTCTATCGTGGCCTCTTTGGCGAAGAAGTTTTTGTCCACCCGCGCCACATTGCCCGCATGATCACCGCCCACCGGGTCATGCACCCAACGCCGCAACATCAGGATTTTCCCCTGGTGCAGGGTAGCCCCAATACGTGGACTTGCTGGTTTCCGCTGGGCGATTGTCCACGGTCGATGGGAGGGTTGACGGTGTTACGAGAGTCGCATCGCGAGGGCTATATTCCCATTCAGCCGGCGTATGGCGCTGGTGGTATTGCCGTGCAACTTTGTCCAGGGGCGGAAGTGTGGGTCGAAGGGGATTATGCGATAGGCGATGTCTTAACCTTCCCCTGCTTTACCGTCCATAAAGCCTTACCCAGCCAGGAACCAGAGCAGATCCGCCTCTCCATCGACGCCCGTTACCAGGCCATCAGCGAGCCAATTGAAGAAAAGTCGCTCAAACCTCATTGCAAGTTGACTTGGGAAGAGGTCTATGCCGGCTGGACAGAGGAAAGTATCCAATATTACTGGCGTGACACAGCGCCCAAACTCTCGCCGTGGGATAGCACGCTCTTGCAGCCGGCGCAGCGGATCTGTTAGGGTGCAACGACCCTTCATGGAAGAGGCAACTGATGTCTCATTATCCCAAACGTTTCCCGCCTCTTCCAGGAAGGGTCGCCGCGCTGCAATCATTACCTTGTCCTGTTGATTAGCAACCTTACACCCTGTTACTTGAGCCTACGCCGTCCCCTGTACTACAATGCGCACAGATGTTTACAACTTAATCCAAACCCCAGAAGGTGGGCGATGCCTATTCCCGATGAGATCCTTCAGTTGACGCTTGTGTTAGAAGCAGACAACTCAACCGATTTGAATCACACCCAAATCATCTGGCGTTTATGTGTATGAGCTTGGGCAAGGAGTGATTGAGGAAAACGATACTTTCGAAAATTCTGAAGCGGGTATTGAAATTAGTGAAGGCGGCAGCCCCACTGTTTGCAACAACCGTATAAATATGAATGGTTATGCGGCAATATGGATTCGCGAAAAGGGCAAAGGCCACTTTGAAAACAATGAGCTTTGCGATAACCAGCGTGGCGCGTGGGATATTGATCGAGATTGCTATCCTAATATTACGCGTACCGATAATATTCAAAGGTAACAACACTCTTATGCAACCATCGCCAGTTGTGGCCGCACATAGGCAATCGGTGCGACCTTAGGTGTCTTTGTGGAGAGCGCAAGTGCAGAGACACGTAAATAGCGATCCACCGGGGCAGAAGTGAGAATTTGTAGAATCTTTGCCCGCTCGGCAGCCGGCAATCGTTCAAGGCCGGTCAGGCGATAACTTTCCAGGCCATATTCTGTGGGTTGCATAAAATGGGAAAAGCCTAACAGGATCAGACTCAGTGGTTGGTTGGTGCTGTCATTGTAGCGAAGGACGATCTCTTCACTCAACTCAATGCCTTGCCCACTCCCCTTGGCGAAGACAACTTCGAGAATGTCGCCTTCGCGGTCATAGTCAACTTGGATAGTTTGACCGTTGTCGAGCTTTTCTTCGCATTCAAGTAACCAATCAGGTTTTCTTGTGCATTCATTTGATTCGTCACGCTCAATACACTGTAAAATAAATAAACTGGTAGTTTGTCATTTCGAGCGATAGCGAGAAATCCGGCAGATTTCTCGCTATCGCTCGAAATGACAAACTGTGGATCAATTTACGTCAGGTGAGTTACCAATGAACGAGACTGATTTCTCGGCAGAGTTGGACAGAGTCATTAACTTCTTACGTAGTTCGCCATCCCCGGAAGCGATCATCGAGTTACGCGCCTCGAAAGCGCTCCAAGCAAGAATTAGCGAACTACTGGAAAAGAATTGCAATGAAGGGCTTACCGCCGCCGAAGCAGCATGGTGGAAAAAGTTCGAATACGTGGAACACCTCACCCGACTTGCCAAAGCCAAGGCCATCGCACAAGTGCGTTCCCAAAATGAAAAATCACCGATCTGAACAAGATGAAGGCAAATCCGTTCCTGTCACGAATCCGTTATCCCATCACCGCCGCCGCAACCAAATTCGACACCCGTCCCAACAGCCCTTCACTCTGCACCGCCGGTTCATTGGTAAAGAGCGTGCAGACCACCTGCCGCACCGGATCGACCCAGACCACCGTCCCCGTCGCGCCGCCGTGACCATAGGAGCCGGGCGAGAGTAGATTACCCCCATACGACCACGTACTCGTCGGCATCCGCCGCCAGCCGAGACCCCAGGCTTGCTGGGCGCGCACGTCGGCAGGAAGGGCTGGGTTGGCGGATGTTTGGTCGCTGGTCATGGCCTGGACGGTGGCGGGGCTGAGGATGCGCACGCCATCGAGTTCACCGCCGTTGAGGAACATCTGGCAAAAGCGAGCCATATCGCCCACCGTCGAGAACATGCCGCCCCACGGCACGCCTAGGTTCCACCAATAGGGCGTGTTCCAGCCCCAATCCGTCCCTAGCATATCAGGTCCGACATGGACATGGGCGATGCGTTGCTGCGGCAGATCCTGCACCCCGAGGGCCGTGTCGTTCATGCCCAATGGCGCAAAGATTTCTTGGCGCAAAAAGGCCGGAAGCGCCATGCCGGTCACCTGTTCGGCGATCATCGCCAGGGTGGCCGTGCCGCAACTCTGATATTGGATATTCGTCCCCGGCGCAAAGTCGAGCGGCAGGTCACAGATCTGGCGATAAAATTCGGTCAGCGGCGCATGAGCCTGCCGCAGAGCAATATTGTTGGGCAACATATCGGGCAGACCGGACGTGTGCGTCATCAAGTGGCGCACCGTCACCGCTTCCTTGCCCCGGTTGCCAAAAGCGGGCAAAATCGTGTAGACTGGATCATCGAGGAGCAGATCGCCCCGTTCCACCAACAACATGACTGCCGTCACCGTCAGTGGCTTTGTCACCGAGGCGGTCAGAAAAATAGTGTCAGGTTGGACGGGAGGTGCGCCAGCATCGGGGCGCATCCGGCCAAAGGCGCGGGGCGCGAGAAAGTGCCCGGCTCGCCCCAGTTGGATAGCGGCGCCGGGCAGTCGTCCGTCAGCGGTGGCTGCGGCCAGAAAGGTATAGAGCCGGTCAAGGCGCACCGCAGCAAACCCGGCGGTTGTTGGGTCAGTGAAAGCAGTTGGGATCATGATCATCTCTGAAAGTCGCGACCATTGTCGACGACCACTTTTTGACTATAGTTGTTGACAAAGCTGAGTAATTTACTATGTAACTTTTTCCAACTGCTACTGCGCAGGATCTCTTCGAGCTTCTCCTGGTTGTCAACAACGCCCATCGTCAACATTTGCGGCCCTTCGCCATGAATGGTATATAAGACTTCGCTCGGTTCGATCCCAAGCTGCATCAAGCGGGGGGCAAATTCCCGTAGTACAAACTCGGTGAATTCCTGTTCCCGCCCCGGTTTGATGTCCCATTGCATCAGCAACTTTAACATGCGGCTGATTTTGTCCTTTCCTGGTATAATCAGGTAGCTACACAGGTACACAGGTACACAGGTAGATACACCTTGTTTCCCTGTGTACCTGTCTACCTGTGTACCTGTGTACCTGTCTACCTGTCTACCTGTTTCCCTGTGTACCTGTCTACCTAGATAAAACTTGTTTATGTCACAATACCAAAAGCAGACTGGAAATGCAACTTGTGTGAGGGGGCGGCGCTCTATCGTTTTCCAGAAAACGCTTCTGTCACAGCTTCTAGGGGAACATTTCTATAAAAAGCAGATGCGAATCGTTACCACCTTGCTCCTGTCGCTGACATGGGTAAGCCTAGCCCAACCGCTAGTCGTTAGGGCAACCACGCCGACCGCGCCTGACAATACCCCTATGTCTGGGCCAACAACCCAACTACAGACGAGTGGTCCCCGTTTTGTTCCCTTGCTGATTACACCACGAGAAAGCACGTCTGTCCAGTTACAGATGCACACCGCCGACTTTTATTTTGACGACAGTTCGGGTAACTTAATCTTGGCGGTGGAGTCGCGCTATCGTTTGAAGAATAACAGCACGGAAGAGCCGGCCACCGTCGCGCTCCGCATTGCCCCCATGATCGCCGTGGACGCCACCGCGCCGGTCGAAGGGTTGTCCTTGTTGGCCGATAATCAACCCCTGGCCTTGACAGCAGGTGACGCCGGCATTCTCACGGCACAAGTGGAAATTGGCATCGATGCCCGCACCGATCTGCTCCTGGCCTATACGGTTGATATGCAACAGCAGAAGTTGCCACTACTCGAATATGTGGTGGTGGGCTTGCAGCGCTGGTCGGGGGCGCCCAGCCTGCGGGTGACGGCAACGGTGCCAGGGTCGATTACGCAGGCAAGTTGGCTACGCATTGGACCGGACGGCTGGCACTTTTATGCCGAAGACGCCGACCGTCTAGGCGCCAAATGGCTTTATGATGCCCAACAACCCGACGCCCCCTTTGTCTTGCACTTTATCCATCCCACGCTCTGGTCGCAACTTGACCAACTAACCCAACGCACCCAAGCGGACGCGGCTGTCAGTGACTTTGTCCAGTTGGGCGACCTTTATCAACAGTTGGTCATGGCGGCAATGACGGAAAATGCACCAGGCGCCATACGCGAGCGTTTCTACGCCCAGGCACTGGCGGCGTACACAACCGGCCTCGACCGGCTGGCCGAGGCCGCGCCGCCCGCCGAACTGGCAACTCTGTACACCGGTCTAGCCACACTCTACCGCAGCCGTATTGCCGATGGCGCCGGTGCCGTCTATGCCATGCCTTTAGCCGAGGTCACGCAAGCGGCGCTGGATCGCTTGCCGGCGGATGATGCCCGTCGCCGTGAGTTGACCCAATGGCTGGCTGACGGTTTGCAGGTCTTGTTAACCGAGGCGCAACAGCGACAGGATTGGCAAAATGCCCTTGGGCTCGCCGATCAGTTGGCGGCCTTACCGTCAGATGTCGTTGATTCGATTACACTAGCCAAGACAAAACGCTTATTGTTAGTTCAACAGGCGTTGCAGTTGCTGGCCGAGGACAATCGCGCCGCAGCGACGGCCTTGGGGGGCGACGAATTGCGCGATCCCAGCCTGTTGCCGCCGCCAAGCGCCGATGCGCTCTTTAGCCGTTGGGCGGTCACCATTACGGTCACGCCGCAACAACAGCAGGTGGCGATTGTCGGGCAGCCGGTCAACGAACGGGTGGATGATGCCACCGCCGCCTTTACTGCGCTGGCTGATCTCTGGCAAACGGTGGCGGGACGTGGATCAACCTTTGTCGTTACCGTTGCGCCTACCCCTGTGGATGGTGCAACCGATAGCGTAGCGCAAGCCGCTGCGCCGCTACAAATGGTGCTGACCGGGCCGGCGACGACAACCTTTGCCGAGTTTGTGAACTTACTTCCCCCACGCGCCGACTGGGCGCTCTTGCGCACGATCTTGGAACAATTACAGCCAACGATTGCGCAAGAAAGCGCCTGGCTGGATCGCCGCTGGACGATTACGCAGGCGCTGACGCTGGACGCCGCCAACGAACAGTGGCAGGGGATGGCAACCATGTTGGCGCGCCAAGCCACCCAATTTGAGGAAGAGAGCGCTGGCTTTGACACGACCGATGCCATCGGCGCCGAAAATGCATTGCGGGCGCGGGTGCAGGCCGCCAACTACCGCAGCGCCGCCCAACAATGGGCCAGGCTCACGCGTGACAGTCTGGTGGCTGTTCACTTCACTGGACAAACCGGAACGCAGGAACGCACTTGGCTGCTCACCCCCGCCTCGCCTGCCCAACAGTTGGCGCTGACGATTCAGCCCGCCTCTGTTTGGGGCGCAGCGACAATGGCAGCCTTCGCCTTCATCGGACTCTTTTTGCTCACCGCGTTCCTTTGGTGGCTACTGTGAGCAGAGACAGGATGACAGGAAGACAAGAAGATGCTTCGACAAGGGTTGTTTGCTTCCGGTCTTCCTGTCTTCGACGTTACGTAAGGAAGTAGGATTGGAGAAATCACTATGACAACAACCACGGCAACCCCGACCACGGGGCCGACGGGACGGTCATTTCACTATGCCCACAATCTTTATTTTCAAGATGGGGTGGTCTTTAGCACCATTATCGTGGGGTTACTCTATCTGTTGGTCGCCGCCTCGTTGGATGGGGCCGGCTATGTCAAGGCGATGGGGCTGCTCTACCCGGTGACGCTTGGGGCGATTGGCATGAGTTTGTTAATGGCGTATAGCCGCTTTGACAGCTTTTTTGCCTTTTCGCATGGCATGTTTACTGGTCTCGCCTGGATTCTCTTTCTCATGCGCGATCTGGTGACAATCGAGGATAGCAAATCCTTTATGGAATTTGGTTTTCCTGAATTACAGGCCAAAGTCTATTTTGTCCTCTACCGACTTATGCGTTGGGTTCAATTGGCTTGGACCGGACAGGCGTCAGCCGATAATTACATGTTTATCTTTGAAATTTGTCTCCTGGTCTGGTGGCTCACCTATCTGGGCATCTGGTCGATCTTTCGTCATGGCTACACCTGGCGCGCCATCATCCCGGCGGGGATCGTCATGTTGATCAACACCTATTTCGCGCCCCAGTCGGTCACTGGCTTTCTCTTCCTCTTTGCCTTTTTGGCATTGATCTTACTGGTGCGCACCAATCTGGCCGAGCAGCAGTTACGTTGGCGCTATCAACGCACCTATTTTAGCCAGGACATTACCCTGGACTTTCTACGCACGGGTCTCCTCTATGCGCTCTGTGTCATGGCCATTGCCTGGTTTGCCCCCGGCTTGGGCCGCAGCGGGCCGGTGCGCGATATATTGCGCCCGCTCAATGACACCTGGGTGCAATGGAATGAAGAGGTGAATAAACTTTACCCCAGTCTAATCCGGCAAGTGCGTCCCAGTAATGCCGCCTTTGGCCGTTCTTTAACCCTAAGCGGTGAACGCAATGTGGGGCAGGAGATCATCTTTACTGTTTCGACGGCGCGCGGTCGCTATTGGCGCGCTGTGGTCTTCGACAGCTTTGATGGTCGCCAGTGGCAAAACACCAGTACAGAGACGCTTAGCTTTGATACGGCAACGGTTCTCCCTGTACCAAACTGGCTTTTACGCGACCCAATTACGCAGACCATTCAGTTGCTGGCGCCCACCGGCGATGTCATCTTTGGCGCCCCGGACATCTACCTGGCCGATGTGCCGATTGATGCGCAGGTGGAAGCCGCACCCGCCGGCAGCATTACCAGTTCGTCGATTGAAGGCGGTCAACCACAAACGCAAGCGGTTGAGTTCACCTATGCCCGTTCCCAACGCACCTTGGATGTTAATGACACTTATACCATCATTAGCCGCCAAACTTCGGTGACTGAAAATGCGCTGAAGAACACCGGCGCCAGCTATTCGACGCTGATCACCGACAAATATTTGCAACTGCCGGAGAATTTTTCGCCCCGGATAGCCGAACTGGCGCGCACTATCACCGAACCCTTCCCAACCGTCTATGAAAAGACCAAAGCAGTGGAGAGTTACCTGCGTGGCATTCCGTATGACGACAAGATCCCGGCGCCGGCGGCGGGTGTTGATCCGCTCGAATATTTCCTCTTTGAGATTCAACGGGGCTATTGCGATTACTACGCCTCGGCCATGGCGACCATGTTACGTAGCATCGGCATTCCGGCGCGGACAGCCAGCGGTTATGCCGAAGGTAGCTACGACGAAGAGAGTAACCTCTACTATGTCACGGCATCTGATGCGCACACTTGGGTGGAAGTCTATTTCCCTGATTATGGGTGGGTGGAATTTGAGCCGACAGCCGGAGAGAGTGAGTTGAACCGCCCCGTCGGCGACGAGCCGGGCGCTGATGAGAATCCCCTTGGCAGCAGCAATCCGGTCACGAACACCAATCTACCGGACACCAACCCGTATGAGGATCAATTGCTGAATCAGCCTGACGATTTCTCTGCCGGCGGGTTGGATGAGGCAACGGGTGGTAGCGGGATCACCAACTGGCCGTGGTGGGTTTGGGCTTTGCTTGCTCCGGTCGTCTTGATTGCCGGGGTTTGGGGCCTACGCTTTATTCCCATCTGGGGGCCGACCAGCTTTACACCAGATCTGCCGCCCATTCTCTATGAACGTATCCAACGCTGGACGGAACGGCTTGGGTTACGCTTGGCAGAGAGCGACACCCCCTTCGAGCGCGAGCGACGGCTTGGACAGGCACTCCCTGAAGGGCGTCCCTTTATCCAACGCATCACCCAAAGCTATGTGCGCTACCGCTTTAGCCGGCAAAATCAGGACAACACCGCCCTCTTCCGCCCCCCTGGTAGCCAAGGGCAAACCGTGGGCAACGAGTTAGGCCAAAGTTGGCAGTCGTTAGAACGGGTCTTCTGGAAAGCCTGGGTGCGCAAACTTTACTACACGCTGCTCCGCCGACGGGCGAGTCCCTATTCGTTGACGGGGAAGTAAAATCTGATTCGTGCGGCGCAATTCGTGACCTGAGCCTGTCGAAGGTCACGAATTGCGCCGCACGAATCACTACTGCACCGGCGTCAACAACACCAGTTGCGTCTCTTCCGGCAGATTGCTCTTGCTGATCTTGAGCATTTCCAGCGGTTCGGGGGCGCCAGCGCCTAACTCTTTGACAAATTTCTCCACTGGTTCCAAACTTGCCGCCAGTGTCTCATCCAGACCGGGATGACGATAGTGCATGGGGATGACAATCTTGGGTTCAAAGGCGCTGACCACTTCGACGGCGCGGGTGGGGTCAAGCGTCGAGCCGCCGCCGACCGGCACCAGCAGGATATGCACATCGCCCAGATTTAGTTCCTCGATTTCCGCCTGTGAAGGCGCTTCGCCCAGATCACCCAGATGACCAACGACCAACTCACCAAAGTCGAAAAAGTAGATCACATTGCGTTCATTGGCATGGAGAGAACTTTTGCGATGATAAGTGGTGGCGCCGGTGACAAAGATATTTTGAATTTCATATTCGCCAGGACCGGTGAAGACGCGCGGCTCTCCCAGGACGCGATCCACGGCGTTGTGCCCTGGCTGTTGATGACTGACCGTGACAATATCAGCGCGTGGCTTGGGTAAGGTAAGACCCACCGAGCGATCATAGGGGTCACAGATGATCGTCACGCCCCCTTCCCGAATTCTGAAACAAGATAAGCCATACCACGTAATATCCATAGACACCTCTTAGTCTTTTAGTCGCTTAGTCTCTTGTACAATCGGAGATTGAGAGATTAAGAATCGGAACAAATGTTTCATACTACTATACCGCAATTTTGCCGATTTTGCTAATTTTTGAGGGAGTTGACTGAGAAAGTTCTTGCAAAACGCTTTCATTTTGTATTCGGAAACGGCGCGCCGGTTGCATTGATCTCTGGGCAATGATATGATAGCAGAGATTGTCAATAGATGCATCGCAGCCTTACATCGCGCGCCCCCAGCATTACGTATAGATTAAAGGAGCATAGAAATGCAACGTGACGAAATTCGACAACTGATTAGTACGGAGTTTCAGCGTTCCCTGGCCGAAACAGGCGTCCAGATCACAGCGCTGCCCGCTAATCAGTTGCAGGCGCTTGTCAGCGCCCTGGCCGATGGCGTCTTTGCCGCCATTGCCGCCGTGGAAGATGAAGAAAGCAATATGCCGGCCGTTATGGCAATGGCCGCCAATGCGAATGGCGGATCAACAAATGGAGGATCGACAGTGACAGCCGATGTACCCGAACAACAACTGTGGCGCGGTCGCCCGTACCTGACCATCGGGACGATTTACGAACTCACTTCGCAGCGCATTCGCGTGATGAAAGGCATTTTGGGCAACAAGATTGATGAGATCGAGTTGGTGCGTGTGCGCGATACGCGTGTCAAGCAGCATGTGGGTGAGCGGGTGCTGGATGTTGGTGACATTACCATCATCAGTAACGACCCCAGCAATCCTGAATACACCTTGAATAATGTGCGCAACCCGATCGAGGTGCGCGAGTTAATTCGCAATGCCGTCAACAAAGAAAAAGAACGCCGCGGTCTCCGCTACCGCGAAGATATGTAGCCTTCGCTACTGTGAAGATATTACTGTGAAGACATGTAAAGGTTGATCATGACTGCGCCCACCTTTGACAGTGAAGCAATCATTTCGATTGTACGCAAAGCGGGCCACTTGGTTACAGAGATGCGGCAGACTGGTTTGCAGCAAGTGCAAAGCAAGTCTGCCGTCATTGATCTCGTCACCGAAGCCGATCTTGCCAGTGAGGCGTTCTTGCGCAAAGAGTTGCAACGCCTCTACCCGGATGTCGGCTTTTGGGGTGAAGAGAGTAATCAACTGCCCACCGAAGAGTTTTTCTGGCTGGTGGATCCGATTGACGGCACCACCAATTTTGCCAACGGTCTCCCCCATTATGCTGTCAATGTCGCCCTTTGTCAGAACAAAAATGCGATTCTCGCTGTCACGCTGGACCTGCCCGTTGGCAATATCTACTGGGCAGGCGCCGGCAAGGGAGCCTTTTTGCGCACGCCCGGCGGACAACAACAGCGTTTGCAAGTCAACAACGTCCAACAACTCAATCGGGCGCTGGTAACGACTGGCTTTCCCTATCATCGCGCCGAATCGACCGACAACAACAGCGCCGAATTTGCCTACTTCCTGCCCCGCTGTCAGGGCGTTCGCTGCTTAGGGTCAGCCGCTCTGGATCTGGCCTTTGTCGCCAGCGGCGCATTAGCCGCCTACTGGGAAGGTTGGCTTGGCCCCTGGGATGCGACCGCCGGTGTGCTATTAGTGCGCGAAGCCGGTGGTCAGGTCACCGATTATCAAGGCAACCCCTGGCAATTGCCGGGCAAAGCCGGGTTGATCGCCAGCAACGGCCAGCCCACTTTACACGATGCCCTCTTCACCGGCATCCAAACCGCACGTTCACAATTGACTGAAAACCGTTTAATGATTTGGGAGTAGGCAGTAAGGAGTAAGAAGTAGGAAGCTTTTAACTTCCTACTTCTTACTCCTTACTGCCTACTGCCTACTTCCAGCATCATGCCACCGAGGAGTCTATGACCACACCCACTTCCGCTGAACGCCGTGCGGCTCGCCGTCAACGACGGGTACTGTCGCCTTTTGCCCAATTGCCTTTTGGTCACATCCAGAACCATTTTCCGCCGTTGACAGTGATCACACGGGAACAGATCGACCAACTACATGAAGCCTCCATGCACATTCTAGAAGAAATCGGCATCACCTTTATGGATGCGGAGGTGCTGGATCTGTGGGAAAAAGCGGGCGCCAGGGTGGATCATAGCCAACAGCATGTCCGGTTTGACCGGGGCATGATTCTGGAACTGGTGGCAAAGGCGCCGGCGAGCTTTCGCTGGCGGGCGCGCAACCGGGACAAAGATCGCATCATCGGCGGCAATTATGTCAACTTTGTCCCCCACGGCGGCGTCATCTTTGCCCAGGATCTGGACAAAGGCCGTCGTCCCGGCACGTTGGAAGATTACTACAACTTCTTGAAGCTGGCCCAGATCAATCCGTTGATGCACTTTACCGGCGACCAACTGGTGGTGCCGCACGATATTCGGGTCAGCTACCGCCATCTCCACCGCTCCTACGGCGCCTTTACCCTTTCTGACAAAGCCTACATGGAAGCGCCGCATGGTCGCATCATTGCCGGCGACGCTGTGCAGATGGCGAATATTGTCTTTGGGACCGATGTCACCAAACTGCCCGAACCGGTGCTGGGCGGCATTATCAACTCCAGCAGCCCCCTGCGCTATGATGATCGTATGTTAGGTGGCATGGTCACCTATGGCCGCGCCGGGCAGGTGCTGATCATCACCCCCTTTGTGCTGGCCGGCGCCATGAGTCCGATCACAATTGCGTCGGCGGTGGCGCAGCAGAATGCCGAAGCGCTGGCCGGCATTGCCTTGATCCAACTCTTGCGCCCTGGTTCGCCGGTACTCTACGGCGGCTTTACCTCGAATATTGACATGAAGAGCGGCGCCCCTGCCTTTGGTACGCCCGAAGGCGCCTGGGCGATGGCGATTGGCGCGCAACTGGCGCGCCATTACAACTTGCCCTATCGCGGCAGCGGCAGCCTCAATACGTCCAAAATTCCCGACGCCCAGGCATCCTACGAAACCATGTGGACCACCTGGCCGGCGGTGATGGCGCACACCAACTTTATTATGCACGCCACCGGCTGGTTGGATGGCGGCTTGACCGTCTCTTATGAAAAGATCATCGTTGACACGGAAAGTCTGGCGATGTTCCAGACCTTCCTGGCCGGCATGAAGATCAACCAGGAGACGCTGGCGCTTGACATGATCGCCGCTGTGCCGCCGGGGGGTCATCACTTTGGCACGCCCCACACCCAGGAACGTTATTCGACGGAATTTCATCCGATCTTCCTCGGCGACCGCCAGAATTTTGAAAACTGGCAGCAGAGCGGTTCACTCGACACCGCCCAACGAGCTAATCGTATCTGGAAGCAACTGCTGGAAGAATTTGAAGCGCCGCCACTGGATGCAGCTATTGAACAAGAGTTGCGCGAGTTCGTCCAGCGGCGCGAGCGAGAGTTGGCCGGGGTGGAGTTGTATACATAACGTCTGCTCGATTGAATGGCAACCAACCTTGAGCATCATTGTCACCGCTGTTGCGCAAGCCGGTTTGCGCATTACCCATTTGCAAGAAGTGGGTGACGCTGCCGTCAAGTATGAACTCCCCGGTTATCCACTGGAATTTCTTCTGCGGGCGGTTAAGGAGTAGTACCTTTGCCATGACTCACCCATTGCTGAATGTCAACGTCATCGACGCTTTACCCGAACACTATCTGTCAACGGTCGGTCACCTCTTTGCGGTGTTCAACACCCAGGATTCGGGTAACATCTCCTACGGCGTGCAGGTTGATGATACGCGTTATTTTGTGAAAACCGCCGGTGATCCGGCCAATCCACAGCCTTACTTGTCACACTCACAGCGGGTGGCGTTACTGCGCAATGCCGTTCAGCTTGCCCAAAGCGCTGAACACCCCGCTCTCTGCCGACTCTATCACGTCATCGAGTCGCCACAGGGACCGCTGCTGGTTTACGAATGGATCGACGGCGAACTGATCGGCACGCCCAGCGCCCGTCGTGCTGATCCAACATCATCCTATCAACGGTTTCGTGCACTGCCGGCAGCAGAAATCTTGCAAGCATTGGATCTGATCTTTGACTTGCACGCCTACCTGGCCGCCCAAGGCTGGATTGCCGCTGACTTTTATGACGGCTGTCTGCTCTATGATTTCAATCGGCAAACCTTGCGCGTCATCGATCTAGACACCTACCACCAGGGGCCGTTCACCAACACGATGGGGCGCATGTTTGGTTCCAGCCGCTTTATGGCGCCGGAGGAATTTCAATTGGGCGCGGTCATCGATCAACAAACGACGGTTTTCACCATGGGACGTACGGCGGCTGTCTTCCTGTCCGATGGCACGCTGGAACGGGCGCCTTTTCGCAGCAGTGAGGCGCTTCATGCGGTTATGGTTCAAGCTTGCCAGGCGGATCGTGAGCAACGCTTTGCGACAATGCAGAATTTTTACAACGCCTGGCGCCAGGTGCGCAATGAGGAGTAATCATGGCTGAGCCGACCATTTTAACTGTTGAGGATTATGTCAACTTACCGGCCGTTCCCGCCACGGCGCGCTACGCCTACGGCGCCGATCCTGCCCAGTTTGGCGATCTCTATGTGCCGACACAAGGGGAACAGCACCCTGTCGTCGTCTTGATCCACGGCGGTTGCTGGCGCGCCCAATATGGGTTGGCGCAGTTGGGGCAATTTTGCGCCACCTTTGTAGCGTTGGGTGTTGCCGTCTGGAGTTTGGAATATCGCCGGTTGGGCAATGGCGGCGGGTGGCCCTATACCTTTTTTGATGTCGCTGCTGGCGCGGATTATCTGCGCACCCTTGCGTCCCAACATGCGCTAGATCTCAGCCGGGTGGTCGCGGTTGGTCACTCTGCCGGTGGTCATTTGGCGCTTTGGCTGGCGGCGCGTCATAAACTACCCGCCACGTCGCCCCTCGCCACGCCGCAACCACTGCCGCTAACCGGTGTTGTTGCCCTGGCCGGCATTCCTGATCTGGTCGATGCCGAGGAGCGTAATCTTTGTCGCGGCGCGGTGACGGAATTGATGAGTGGGACGGCCCAAGCAGTACCAACACATTATGTGGCAGCCTCGCCCAGCGCCCATCTACCGCTGGGCATTCCGCAGCATCTGATCATTGGTGATCTCGATCAGGCGGTACCGGTGGAGCACAATACCGCCTACGTAGCAGCGGCGCGCCAGCTTGGCGATGAGGTGGCGTACACCGTTCTGCCCAACATTGGGCATTTTGAGATTGTCGCGCCGGGGACGACGGTCTGGCCGACAGTCGAGGAGGCCATTCTCGCGTTAATTCACCGTCGCCCATAATTCCCTAAACAGGAGACAGGCATGAATTCCTATACCGTTACCACGTTGGCCGAACTGCGCGAACTCTATAGCGCACCTTCACCCGCAGCCTTAGCCAACCGCTGTATCTTTCCCACCCTGGACAGCCATCATCGCGCTTTCATTGCCCTGTCACCCTTTCTGGTTATCAGTTCCGCCAGCGCCGAGGGGTTGGCCGATGTATCACCCCGTGGCGACCAGCCCGGTTTTGTCGCCGTCTGTGATGAACGCACGTTGCTGATCCCCGACCGCCCCGGCAATCGCAAAATTGAGACGTTGCGCAACGTGATCGAAAATCCGCATGTGGCGCTGGTTTTCTTGGTGCCTGGCCGTGTGGAGACCCTACGCGTGACCGGCGAAGCGGTTATTACGACCGATCCGGCCCTACTTGCACCCTTGAGCGTCGAGGAGAAAGCACCCAAATGCGGCATCCTGGTGACGGTGGATCAAGCTTATTTTCATTGTGGGAAAGCGCTGGTTCGTTCCCGTATTTGGGATCCAACTGCCCAAGCAGCAGCCACCAGCCTGCCCAGTTTTGGTTGTATGATGGCTGATCAGATCGCCGGGATTGATGCGGGTGAAGTTGACGCGGGGATCGCCGAGTATTATCAAACGACGCTTTGGTAGTATAATGATGACTAACAACGAGATTTTTTCTTGAATCATAAAAACATACGGTAGCTGTATCCGATGAGATCCCAGGAGGTGGTAATGGTTGTGGCAATTGCGCCTTCATTACAACAAGCAAAACAACAAACCGTCAGTTTAAGTGAAAACGGCCTGCAACTCGATCTGCACCTCTCGCTCGCTCTCGGCATCACGGCCAAACAGGCCAAGCGTAAGCTATCCAGGTTTTTGTTGGATGAGGTTAGTTTGTTTATTGGGCCGGAAGAGCCACTCTTAGTCTACATTGAACCAGCTAAAGTCGTTTGGCGCTTTCCCCTTCAATTTGCGCTGGCAAGACAAGGAAAGCTTGGCCAAGTTGGTGCTATTGATGTCGATGCCCAGAATGGCGAACTACTTTTGACCGATGAACAGCTAAGGGAGATCAAACTGAATGCGCGTCTACTTGCCCGAAGTGCCGCACTTCCCGCAGACGCGTGACGGTACTTGCCTGGAAGCGTGTATCTGTAGTGTCTTAGCTTATCTTGGCAGCCCTGTTACGGAAGATAAAGTTTGTGTGCTATTGGATGCCGCCCCTGAAGGCACACCAGCCTCACGTGTACGTCGATTACAGCGTTGGGGCTGCCAAGTCACTTATGGCAAAGCCACCTTAGCCGATCTCCGCCAGTGGTTACAACAAGGCATCCTTCCCATCGTCTTTATCGAAACAGGCTTTTTGGGTTATTGGCAAACCAATGTTCGCCATGCTGTTGTTGTCGTCGGTTTGGATGATGCAACCATCTGGCTTCATGATCCGGCTTTTGACGAAGCGCCGCAAAGTTGCCTAATCAATGGCTTTCTTGCCGCTTGGGCAGAGATGGATGAAGCATGTGCGACAATCATACTCAGTAGACCGCAACGCTGACGAGCCTGACTTAGGACTCTGGACTTAGGACTGCGGACTACTGATACTATAAATGCAAATGAATAGGTTGCAGAGAAGAGGAGTACCATGACCACCAAAGCACGTCTCATCATCGTCGGCGCGGGGATTGTCGGGGCCAGCGCCGCCTATCATCTGGCCAAACTCGGTTGGCGCGATGTGTTGTTGCTCGACAAAGGGGACTTAGCCAACAACGACGGCTCCACCTCCCATGCCCCTGGCGGCGTGGTGGCGTTGAGCCATTCCAAGCTAATGACCCAATTCGCCCAGTACGCCACCAATCTCTATCGCCAGTTGACCCCCTTCGAGCCGGATCTAACGCAGCGTATGGAGCCATACGGCCCCAACCGCAACACCTATAACACCGTCGGCGGGTTGGATGTGGCGATTGGCGAGGACAAATGGCTTGATCTGGTGCGGCTGGAAGGCAAAGCCAAAGCCTTTGGCGTCGAAGCCTATCTGCTCTCACCCCAGGAAACCAAGGATAAACTGCCGCTGATCAACGACAAGGCAATCCGGGGCAGCATCTTTGTCCCTAGTAGCGCCCTGGCCGGCGGCGCCTATACGACGCGGGCGCTCCTCCGTGATGCCGGCAAGGACGGAGCCGTACACTGTTTCGGCCATACCGCTGTCACCGACATTGAGGTGAAAGATGGCCGCGTTGTCGCCGTGCAGACCAACAACCCGGCCATGCCCCGCATTGAATGCGAAGCGGTCTTACTCTGCACCAACATCTGGGGGCCGATCCTGGGGGACAAACTGGGGGTGCCGGTGCCGCTGATGCCCTGTGAACATCAATACGCTTTCACCGAACCGCTGCCCGAACTGGCCCGCTTTGACCCCAACAAGCGCGAAGACGAGGTGATCTGGCCAACGGCGCGTGTGCAAGACATTGTCACCTACTTCCGCCAACACTGGAACACCTTTGGCATCGGCAATTACTGGCATCGTCCGTTGCTGGTCAGCCCCTACAAGCTGGGACGAACGGCAATGAACCCCTATACGCCGGAAGATATGGTGCAATCCTGGGAGCGGGCGCAAGAGATCTTCCCCATGTTCAAAGGCCGCCAGATTACCCGCGCCTTTAACGGCATCTTCGCCTTCCCGGTCGATGGCTACCCGATCCTGGGTGAAGCGCACCACATCAAGGGCTTGTGGACGGCGTTGGGGTCGTGGCTCACCCATGCCGGCGGCGTCGCCAAGTCGATTGCCGAGTGGATGACCTACGGCGAGACCGAGTGGGATATGCGCCAGGTGCATCTCCATCGTTTCCATGATTTCCACAACACGCCGACTTACATGCTGGCCGTGAGCGGCAAAAACTATCGCGAAGTCTGGGACCCCGGTCACCCGCGCCAGCCACTCTCCTCGCCGCGCAATGTGCGCGTCTCGCCCTTTGCACCCCGATTAGATGCGTTGCAGACGGTTTACACCACCTTTGCCGGGCTAGAGCTGGGCAACTGGAGCGAAGAGAATGCCCGCTTGCTGGAAAAATATGACGACCGCATTCCCGACCGCACCGGCTTTGCCGCCCAATTCTGGTCACGGATCCAGGGCGCCGAACATCTGGCGACACGCGAAAATGTTGCCCTCTTTGATTTGACCGGCCTTTCCATCATTGAAGTCAAGGGCAAGGAAGCGCTCCCCTTTGTCAACTATCTGTGCAGTAACCAGATGGACAAGCCGGTGGGCAGCGTGGTCTACACCTGCTGGTTGACCCCCAAGGGTGGCGTGCGCCGTGACCTGGCCGTGGCAAGAGTCGCCAATGATCAATTCTGGATGTTTGTCGGTGAAGGCACCCGCCCGCAGGACATGGTCTGGGTCAAAAGTATTGCCGAAAAGTTTGCCGTGGGCGACGGTTCGGTGATCATCAATGATCTGTCCGACAACTACACGGCGTTGGGTCTCTGGGGGCCGAATGCGCGCAAAGTGTTGCAAAAGGCCACCCACACCGACGTAAGCAACGAAGCCTTCCCCTATTTCACCTGCCAGTGGATCGATGTCGGCTTTGCCCGCGTGCTGGCGCTGCGCATCTCCTATGCCGGTGAACTGGGCTGGGAGTTGCACTTCCCCAACGACGCCGCCCTGCCGGTCTGGGATGCTTTGTGGCAGGCCGGACGCGAGTTTGACATGGTCGCCGCCGGTCAGGGCGCCTTTGACTCGCTGCGGCTGGAAAAGGGCTATCGCCTCTGGGGCGGCGATGTCTACACTGAATACAATCCCTATCAGGCCGGCATGGCGTGGACGGTGCGGCTCAACAAGGGCGATTTTGTCGGGCGCGATGCCTGTTTGCAACTCAAGGACAAACCGCTCAAGAAGAAGCTGGCCTGCCTCGTTTCGGATGACAAGGGGGCGATGGCCTTTGGCTACGAGCCGATCTTTAGCAACGGCAGTTGCATCGGCCATGTCACCAGCGCCAACTATGGCTACAGCATCGGCAAGTTTCTGGTCTATGGCTATCTGCCAGTCGAGTACGCCACACCAGGCACCGCTCTGGAAGTCGAATACCTGGGTCAACGCTGGTCGGCGGTGGTGAGTGAAGAGCCACTGTGGGATCCGAAGATGACGCGACTCAAAGGGTAGCTATGTGAATGGGGATTGAATAGCCACAGATAGGTTCAGAAAAAGATCCGTGGCACACCTGACAGGTTTCCCAAGCCTGTCAGGTGTAGAATGTCCGCAAGATTATCTAAACACCTCTAACTTCGGGCTTGAACTTGTCTCACTTAGTTATAGAGACGCAAGGCTTTTGATCTGCGCAACATGCACATCCATGTGCCCAAAGTAATCCCGCAACAACTCATGCACCGTCACGGCCGGGCGATCGCCGACTTTGATGCGCGTTTGGGCGGCAGTATCGGCATCCATACTCGCGTAGATATGGAGCAACAGCCCGTTGTAGGCAAACCAAAGCTGCACCAACTTGCCATAGTCATAAGCCGCATAGTTGGCCGTTGCCATAAAGCTGTTCTGATCATAGGCCGGGAAGCTTACTTCACCGCCGGGAATGCTGCGACAGAGCCGTTGGTGATTGTTGCCACAAGAATCGATCAAGTGACCGACCACTTGTTTAATGGTCCAACCCTCCGCTTCCGTCTGCCGATCCGGCATCGTGACAGTGAGTAGTAGCTTATGAACCTCGCTCAGTTTGGCCGCATACGCGCCAGTTGCCAGCCCCTCGACTGCACCGCCCGCCGCTTTCCACGCATTGATCCCGCCGCCAAGATGGGCGACCGGTTCTAACCCCATGTCTTTCATCCCTTGCGCCGCAAGGGCAGAGCGTCCGCCGCCCGCTCAGTAGAAGACAAACTTCTTTTTGGACGCAAAGATTTGCTTGTGCATGGGGCTGTCTGGGTCCACCTGAAATTCCAGGCTGCCGCGCGGCACATGGATCGCGCCGGGGATTTTGCCGTCCCGCTCCAGCTCCGCCGAGTCGCGAATGTCGATAAAGCAGACATTCTCATCGTTGAGCAATTCCATTGCCGCGGCGGCGGGAATGGTCTCAATTTCGGCATTGGCTTCCGCCAACATCGTTTTGATCTTTTTTGCCATGCCTGTTGCCTTTTCTGTTGGGTTATTTGTTTTTTTGTCCCATCGGGACGCTTGAGTTTAGGGGCAAGGGTAAGCTTTACCTCTCCTTAAATTCAAGCGTCCCGATGGGCCGGATTTATTAGAGAAGCGGTTTACATCTGGTATGGGCGTACAATTACTGCCACGCAATCCCCTTGTTGGGTCAACGGGAAAGAACGGCGGGCAAACAGGATGCCACTTGAGCGCGCTGTCACCACTTTGGGCGTAGCGAAGGGCTGCTCGATGGCATGAAGTTGGCCCAGTGGTTGACCGGTTTCCACGGCGTCGCCCATTTCCAAGAACGGCTCATAGATGCCGCTGACCGGGGCCATGACATAATCCTCGCGCCCTTCGGCGGCGACGATTTGGGCCGGTTGGGCCGGCGGAGTGAAAGGAGTGTCGGTCAGGATGTTGTACTGGCGCAAGACATTTTTCACGCCCCGTTCGGCAATGCCCAGCGTCTCCACGCCAAATTGACCGGCGCCGCCCAGTTCGGTCCCCAATGTCACCTTGCCCAGCCGTTCGCAATAGGAAGGCAGCAACCCTTCGCCCGCCACGTCGCGATAGATAAAGACATAAGGTGCGCCCCAGGCCAAACCGGCGTCGAGCATGGCGCGCATCTGTGTTTCATTCGGCACCCGGTGCATGTTGACCGACGAGAGAAAATGGATCGAGCGCCCGCCGGAGTGAATGTCAATCACCAGATCGGCCAGGGGGATGAGCGCCTGGGTGACATAGTGGGCGATCATGGTGGTGATGCTCTCGTTGACCTGCATTTCGGGGTATTGGGTGTAAAAGGCGCGGTTCATGTTGCGCCCGTCGACCGAAGAGAGGCGTGTCCCCGCCGCCACCGCCGGTCGATTAAGCATGGGCAGCAGGATGACCCGCCCTTGCACCTGTTCCGGCTGGAGCCAGCGCGCCAGGTTCATGAGCGTCACCGGCCCCTCGTATTCATCGCCATGATTGCCGCCAAAGATGAGGGCGGTTGGCCCTTCGCCATTGTTGACGACACAGAGCGGTAGATAGTAGTTGGCCCAGCCGGCGGTATTGGTCGAGATGGGGACTTCGAGTTGACCCAGTTGTTTGCCGGTTTTTTCGTAGTCAATATCGGTGTAGAGCTGGCTATTGATCTTCATCGCGAATGGATTGCCTTCCTGTTACGGCGCACGCGCCATTGTGGTTGATTGGCGAAAGTTGTCACGGATCAGTGAGTACGAATTTTACCCTGCTCTCGAAATAACCACAAAGAGCTAAAATTCACGTAGGTTGAGTTGCTGTCTTTATCATCTCTGGGATTCCGGCGTTGTGTATGAAGCAGGCAGCCGGTTGGTGGCAAGGAGCGGGGCAACATATGTGATAGTGCAACCCTACCCACCAAGCCGGCCAAGCAGGGCTTCCGTCTGGTGCGCAACAGCTATGAGAGTCATCTGCTGCGCACCCACTGACATAGATGTTCCGATAAGCTTTTGAGACACTCTACACCTGACAGGTTTCGGCAACCTGTCAGGTGTGTCACGGATCTTGCGCTGAATAGCTCTATCTCAGGTAACTATTCAGCCTGCGCCTAGCCGCACCCCAACGGGGGTTCCCGGTGACCAGCGCCAGTCACGGACTGGCTGAGAGCGGGTAGGTTGAATAGTTACTACCTCAGCACACAACAGCCAGCGCGTCGCTCCTGATCCATGAATTAACATACTTCTTCGTCACTGTCCATTCACATAACCGCTCCAGTCGAGCCAAAGGGTGCCATCGGTGAAGACGCGCCCGCTTTGATTTAGCTCCGTATCGCCATTTTCAATGATGCCATGCACATTGACCGTCGGCTTGATCACCGCGTCGCGACCAAACTCAAAGCGCTGCTCTTTGACCAGCGCCATGTAGGCTTTGTTGAGCAGGGCGGCCCGTTCACGCGAGGGGGCAATCAAAAAGCGGATGTCCTGGTCGCCGCCAGGGGCAGCGCGCAAAACGGTTTCCCGATCCAGCACACCGCCGGGGAAGAAACGGGTGAGAATTTCGTCATTGGCGCGGAATTCGTCGCCGCCGGTCACTCGTTCAAAGTAGGTGAGAATCTCCGGCTGGTCGTGGCCCAGTTGCGGCACATCGGGGATGCCGGTCAGATATTGGTGGCCCCAGCCATCGGCGCCCGGCACCTTGCGCGCCAGCGTGAAGGTCTGATCGACCGTCACCCCCACTGCGCTGTGACAGCCCATACAGAAGCGATGCTCTTCTTCGGTTTGCAGCCGCAGCCGGCCCGCTTCATCCTCAATGTAACCCTGTAACTGCCAGCCAAAGCTGTTGCGCAGCCCCACCGTTGGCGAACCGGTGTAGACTGGCAATTGACCCTCATCTTTTTCGTTAAACTCGCGCTCATAGACGCGTGCGTTGGCCCAGTGGTCAAGCAGCATGGTTTTGCGGGAGTAGCGCACTTCCTTCATACGTGTCGAGAGCAGCGACGGATTGTCCATATCGATGTAGCGCACGGTGTGGAGAAACTCAATGAATTTGGGGTAGGCATAGCGCATCACCCGCACGCCACTAGCCGCGCCGACATAATGGGTAGGCAGGCCGCGAATCCAGGTCACCCGTTCGCGCAATTTCCCATCGCCATCCAAATCAATCCCGGCGATGATTTCATTGATCGGTTCGACTGCCCGTTCACTCTGTGCGGTGCGTTTGGTGGGGTCGGTGGCAATGGCCGCTTCCACAATCGCCAGGTTGATCTTGTAAATTTCCCGCGACGGTTGCCCGTCGGCGTCGGTGCGGAAGATTTCCGGCAAGCGGATAAAGACATCATCGGTGTTGCCATTGGTCGGCCAGAAGGTGCCGAGAAAGGGCTTGTAGCGGATCGCCCGCCAATCGCTGCCATCGACGGCAAAGCCTTCGTCATCAAAGCCCTGGGCAAAATCGAGATCGGGAATGTAGCCAGGGTAATTCGGTACTTTGGCGAGTGCTTCCCGTAGCGGCGTGTAGTTGTCGGTGCGAATATAGTCGGTCATCTCAGCATCGTTAATCGCCGCAATCGCTGCGCTGCGATCGACATAGAGATTGCTCCAATGATTGGTCAAGGCGGCATCGCTAAAGGCGTATTCTTCCTGCAAAGACCAATCGTTCTGAAAATTCAGCCCCTGCGCGCCCACATGACAAGTCCAACAGGGGTTGGCAACAGCATCAGTTTTGGTATAACACTGGGGCGGCACCCCCGCCTCAAAGTTGCGTGTCTGGCCGACGCTGCGAATGGCTTTGATCAAGGGATCATAGACAGCGGCAACATCTGTCGTCGCCAGGGTGGCCGTTTGCGGGGCGGCGGATGTTTGGGCGAGGGTGATCGAGTGGGTGAGAAATTCAGCGCCAATCAGCAAGGCCGTTGCCGTCAACACTGTACACACCCAGAGTAGCAGAGGCTGCCATCGGTTGATCATGTTGCTCCTTTCGCAAAAACACTACAGCGGATTTGGGCGGGAACGGATTAGATCTGGGTGATAACGAGCCTTTTTGGATAGGGATAAGCCATCGGTTGAGAGAGAGCAGAATGATTCTCCTCTCTCTAAACTGATGGCTCCGAATCCCACTACGACTCTATGGCGCTACGGCAAATCCGTTCCCACCTAAATCCGCTGTAGTGCCTGTTTACCGACCTTGCGGCCAGTTGCTGTAGATGCTTTCGCCGGGGTGTTGGACGTTGAAGAAGAGTGTCGTCATATCCGTGTTAAAGGCCGGGCCGGTCGCTTCGGAATCGCTGGGGCCGGCAATGACACGGAAGGCCATGCCGTAGGTGGGGGTGGCAGTGGCCTTATGTTCCGGGTTCAGATCGAGATAGTAAAGCGCATCGGCGGTGCGGTTGCGACCGAAGTTGCCGTCGGTGCCAAACCAGACGCCGCCATCGCGGTCGATCATTAGGTTGTCCGGGTTGGCGGCATTGAACGTATCCTTGCCACCGGTGCCAAGCCAAGCTGCGAAGTAGGTAAAGGTGGTGGAGGCGCTGGGATTGGCCGGGTCGGCTTCGATCATGCTGAAGATCGCGCCATAGCGGTCGGCGCGGCGGGGTGATGTATCGGCATGGGTGGCCGGGTCAAAGAGAATGCCATCCTGGTCGAGCGCGACCTGGCCGGTGTGATTGGTAAAGGCGACATAGAGGCGGGGCGTGCCACTGGGATCGACCGGGTTCCATTCAATATCTTCCGGGCGATTCAATTCGACCACGCCGATCTTGTTGGAGGCGGTGAAGAGGGCGCGCCAGACATCATAGTTGTCGGCAAAGCCGCCGATGCCATTCCATTCCACATCTTGCAACGCTTGGCCGATGGTCGTGCCAGGCTTGCCCAACGCTTCGGCATTGGGCGCAATGTCTTCGCTATCGATGCTCAATTCGAGCCATTGGCCTTGACCCGGAGCCTCTTCGGTCGGGACCGTGCCGCTGATAGTGAGACCGTTGTCAAAGTCAAGACCGGCGAAGTGCGAAACATAGAGCGTACCTTCATCAAGCAGGCCACGCGCTTCGGCTTCGCTCATGGCCGCGCTGTAGGGTTGGCTGCTGACAAACTTGTAGATGCGACCGCTGCGGCGATCATCGGTGGCATAGACCACCACCGGCTGTCCATCGACCAATTCCCAGTCGCTGCCCAGGGCGAAAACGGCATTTTCCCAGCGAGCGCGCCCCATCGCGCCGAGTTTGCGATTGCCCTTGCCGTCGCCGCCGTTGACCAGGCTGGTGTAGGTCTGGGTGGTGGGGACAGAGGGGTCGATTTCGACCAGATAGCCGTAGTAGTCGCGTTGCTTGCGCTCTTTGGGGTCGGACATGCGACCAAATTCAGAGGCTTCGCTGGCTTCATAGGTGGGGGCAATCATGGCGCCGGCGTCAAAACCGGTTTCCGGCACAAAAGCGTTAGCGCTGCTCCAGCAGGCTTCCAGGTCGCCATAATAGTCCTGCACATTTTCTTCGGCGGTGATGATGGTGCCCCAGGGGGTGACAGCGCCAGAGCAGTCGCCCAGAATGCCAGAAACCACGCCGTCGGGCAGGGTTTCACCGGTGACATCATGCACATCGGGGGCGCTCATGGGGATGCCGCTGACATAGGTCAGGGTGTTGCTGGTGCCGTCATAGCGTACATTCGGCGCACTGCGATCCACACTCCAGGCGCCAGTGGAAGGGTCTTGGACAACCCGCATCCAACTGCCGCCGATCTGCTTTTTGGTGTGGCGCAGGAAGGTGTCGAGATCAGCCTGGCTCCACTCATCCGCGGTGATATCGTTGGCAAGCACGCCCATTTGTACCAGGTGATTGGCCAAAGTGACATACTGACCGCTCGGTGCGCTGGTGAGCGAAGGAATGTCGTTGGAGACATATTCATGATTCACCCAGACCCAGCCGGCGCTGCTGCTACCCTTGAAATAGGGCGACATGCCGTCGGCTTCCTGCCAGTCTTCGCCAAAGTAGGCGGTGAAGTCGGCATTGGCGCCAAAGCGGGGCGCATCCACCGAGTTGTCCCAAGTCAGCGGGTCGAGCCAACTAATGACAACATTGCTCTGAAAACCTTCAATGGCGCGCACGCCATCAGTGCTGGCGGCGGCCAGCGGAAACTGCATCCCTTCCGGCAGGCTGCCAGCGGCATAGAGTTCCACCAATGACTTGACATAATCAGCGGCATTGTCAGCCTCGGTGCTGCCGCCATCAACAAAGGTAACGGCGACCATCGCCGAGAGCGGCGGGTTTTTGTCCTGGGCTGTGGCAATGCCCGGTAAGAGTGTCGCCAGGAGCGCGACGATCAACACGGTTGAAAACAACCGCGTTAACAAATTCTTTGCCTTCATATGTGCGTTTCCCTTCTACATGTAAATTTTGTCGAGGAACCGTAAGTGAAAAGTAATGCCCCCCTAGTGTGCCACCGCTGGATTAATAAAGACGCGGAGCAGGGTTAACACTTGGCAAATGATTGTTAATAAAGGGCGTATGTCAGTGGCTGGCGCGCCGACAAAACGGCATACAACTTCAGCTATTTGCACGGCACAGTTGGGCTAAACGACTTACCGGGCAATTGGTACTAGCTGCCTATATACAAACCGCGTTCAATTCGCTACACTACCATAGAGACAGCAGCTATGCTCTGCTGTCATCACCAATCGTCGCCTGCGCCAACAGGCTCTGTGAGGTAGTCGAGATGAGTGGACGGCAACTAACCCAAGCGCACCTGGCTTGCGTCTGCGGGATACAACATCCCGCCGCAGCTCGGCGCATCAACTCACCAAATACAAAGCGATGGCAAAAGTGCCATCGCTTTGCCCATCTCTCTTGCAACTTTGCGCCTGCACAATGCTTTCAACTGGATGGACAACGCCCAGTCGTGCCGGCTCACACCGATCCCACTTTGCTCTCCAGCACTTCAGGTATAAAACAACTTTGCGTCTACCATAGAATTCACTTCACGAATCACGCAACACGAATCACGCAACACGAATCACGCAACACGTCTTCTTTTCCCGTTCAGGAGTTCAAACACCATGAACCAATCAACCAGGCGTAAAGCACGCCACCTTTTGCATTTCTTGCTGACCTGGGTGATGATCTGCACCCAGATCACTCTGCCATTCGGCGCGCTGCTGGCGGCGGTGCAACCCACACCGCAGATGGCGCGGGCGGTCGCCACTGAGTTCGGTTGGAGCGATTGGCTGGCCGATCGCTCGGCTGACTTCCTGGCGTTAGGTCAACGCTTTTGGGGTGAGCCGGCCACGGCGCAGGCCACCGTTACCTACGGCGCCCCGACACCACTCCTTTCCACCACCCATAGCGCCACCATTACCACCGGGCGCACCGGGTTATGCACCGCCCTCAACTGTTTTATTGCCAACGCAGCCAATGTGGTAGACAGCAGCACGACCAACTTCGGCAACATCAGCATTCCGCTGGGGTTGGTCGGCGGCGTCTACTTTTCGGTAGATACCAACACAATCTTCCCAACCGGCTATCGTGCCGGCTTTCTGGTGGATAATGGCGGCGGGCTGATCGATTTGAGCCTCTTTAGCTCATTTAGTATCAAAACCTATCTCAATGGAACGCTGCAGGAGACGGCCGCTTCCGGCGCTTTGCTCGATGTTGCGCTCTTTGGCGGAGCAAATAGCAACGCCATCAGCTTTGTAACCACCAAAGCCTTTGATGAAGTGCGGCTGGAGGCCGGCAGCCTGATTGGCGCGCTGCTCGATCTGGATGTCTACTACGCTTTTGTGCAGGAACCAACCTATTCGGTTGCGGCGGCCCCCGGTGGCGTGACCGGCGGTCTGCGCGCCTGGGTGAAAGCTGATGTTGGCGCCGGCGCTAGTGATGGCGCCACGGTCGCGACCTGGAGCGACCAATCGGGCAATGGCTATAATTTTACCCAGGCTACCACTGGCGCCCAGCCGACCTACTACGCAACTACGGCCGGCAAACTGCTCAACTTCAACCCGGTCCTCGATTTTGACGGCACGGGTGATTATCTCCGCAACACCACGGTGTTGATGCCCAGCTCATCGCCCTATACCTTCCTGGCCGTCGGTGTGGATGAAGACACTGGCACCGGCTACCGCAAAATTTTTGGCTCCGAAGCGATTGTCGATTACTTTGGCCTCTACAAGCAGGGGGGCGCCACGGGTGATAACGGCTGGGTTCCCTACGCTATTGGCGGCCAGGCGCGCAGTTCGCCTTTTATCGGTGATCGCGGCAGCATGGGCAAAGGCACCAAATACTCGGCGGAAGGCGGCGCCAATGGCTATTGGAATGGCACCAACTTCACCAGTGATAGCCGCACCGACTATGCCCAACCGCAGATTGTCGGCTTTAATTCGCTCAACAGCGCCACCAGCGATCCGTTCTACACCTGGACGGACGGCTACAAAGAAGACCCTAACTGGAGTCCGATTGTCGATGGCTTGGTCTATCGCAACCAGTTCTTTACCCAAACCTCTATCGGCGCCGATATTACTGTTGAACTTTGGAAAGGGCGCATCCCCGAATTTATGGCCTACAGCCAGTCGTTGTCCGACAGTGACATTGCCAAGATCAACACCTATCTGGCGATCAAATATGGCATTACCCTTGGCCAGGGCAATGGTCATGTCGGCAAGAACGGCAACAACTACAACTATGTCGCCACCGATGGCACAACCATTTGGGACGCCAGCACCAACAGCACTTACGCCTACAACATCGCCGGCATTGGTCGCGATGACGCCGAAGCGCTTACCCAAAAACAGTCGCAGTCGATCCAAGCCGGTTTCCAACCTGTGATTGGGCTTGGGGCGATTGCCGCCACCAACGCCGCCAACAGCAGCACCTTTAGCGCTGACAAAAGCTACCTGATCTGGGGCGACAACGGTCAGGCAGCTAGCTTTGCCGCGGTCTACAACCCCACCAGCTTCACACCCGCCGCCGGCTACTTCCGTATGAACCGCGTTTGGAAGGTGCAGGAAACGGGGGCCATTACCAACGTGATGGTGCAAGCCACCGGCGCCGATCACCTGCTGGTGAGCAGCGACCCAACCTTTGCCAGCGGCGTCACGGAAATTGCCTTCAACAGTGGTAGCGCGACGATTGACTTTGCCAACGGTCAATTCTTCACCTTCGGCGCCGAAGCGACCGCCCCCGGCGGCGTAGCCAGCAACTTGACAGCCTGGTGGAAGGCGGATATGGGTGCTGTAACCAGCGGCAGTGCAGCGACCGACAATAGCATGGTCGATACTTGGCGTGATCAAGGGTTGAATGACCACGATCTCACGCAGAGCAATAGCACCCTCCGCCCCGAATGGCTGGCGAACAATGGCAAGTTCAACTTCAACCCATCCGTAACTTTTGTGCCGAATGGCTACATGGAGGCTGAATTCGCCACGGCGCAATGGGATAACCCGGATGGGACGATCTATGTCATCTATAACCAAGAGACCGTCAAGACCGGTTGGCGTGCCCTGGTGGATTTTGGGTTAACAGCAGTTGATACCAATAATCCGCAAGTTGGGATGTCCGACAACAATCGGATTGCCAGTTGGATGGATGGGTTCGACCGCGATAATACGAATTGGACGCCGCAAGTGAACGAAACCCGTCTGATCGGGTATGACTGGCAATTCAATGTTGGTGGTCATTCCTACTACTATGATGGTGAACCCTTTACCGGCAGCGCCACCCACAAGATCGGTTCCAGCGCGATTGATATTGGCAGCTTTATTCATATCGGCGGCGATCCATCCGCCGAATACTTCCCTGGTCAGATTGCCGAAGTGGCGATCTATAGCGAACGGCATGATGCCGCCGCCCGTGCCAGAACGCAGAGCTACTTTGCCCTCAAATATGGTGTGACGCTCGATGCCAACCCCACCAACGCAACCACCAACTTCGACTATGTTGATTCCACCGGGGCCACCATTTGGGCCGGCAACAGCGCCAACAGCGGTTATCACAACGACATCGCCGGCATTGGCCGCGATGATGCGTCGGCGCTCCACCAGAAGCAAGCCAAAAGCGTCAACAGCGACGATGTCGTCACCATCAGCCTGGGTACACCGGCAGCGACTAATGCGGCTAACGCCAACACCTTTGCCGCCAATCGAAGTTTCCTGCTTTGGGGCAACAATAATGGCGCGACGACCTATGCGACAAGCTACACCCCCAGCAGTTTCACCCCCGCCGCCGGTTATTTCCGCATAGACCGGGTCTGGAAGGTGCAGGAGAGCGGCACGATCACCAACGTCGTGGTGCAAGCCACCGGCGCCGAACACCTGTTGGTGAGCAACGACCCAACCTTTGCCACCGGCGTCACGGAAATTGCCTTCAACAGTGGCCGCGCGACGGTTGACTTTACCAATGGTCAATTCTTCACCTTCGGCAAAGCAATCACCGCGCCCGGTGCAGTCGTGAACAACCTGGTCTTCTGGAGTAAAGCGGACGTTGCCGGCTGCGCCCCCGGTGATGCCTGTGTCGATTGGGACGATTTATCCGCCAATGAAAATCCCATTGAAACCATCGGCGCCATGACGCTCCAGGCGGCGGATGAAGACCATAACTTTTACCCCTTCTTCTCCGATTTTTCAACAACCAATTATTTCAAGGATATGAATAGCTCCTTTGCTACACCGTGGCCACCAATCGATGTGACGGAGATCTCTGTCTTTGCCGTGGCGCGCGCCAATTCCTTGACGGCTGACGGCAGAATCACGGGCATGGACAATGATGACAACCTTGCAGCCGAACCGGGCCTCAGCATCTTTGATGGTAGCCCTGCTTTTTACCGCTTTAGCTCCGGCCCCGGTCGCGTGACGCTCAGTGATGATGTTGCCGTCAACGCCTTGGCAATCTTTGGCGCCCGTACAGCGGGGACACAGTTGACCCTGGGGCTGGACGGCAAATATACCGCTTCTGCGCTTACCGCAGGGGGCGGGTTTGCCGGCGATATCTTCAACATCGGCTATGGTACCTGGGACATTAGCGGGCCGTTCCCTGGCGATATTCAGGAGGTAATCTGGTATCGAACCGACGTCAGCAATACGGAACGGCAGCGGATTGAGTCGTATCTGGCCCTCAAGTACGGGATCACCCTCGATCAGAGCACAGCACAGAATTACCTGGCCAGCGATGGTACTACCTTGGTGTGGAATGCGACCGCCAATGGGGCCTACAGCAACAATATCGCCGGCATCGGACGCGACGACGCCACGGGGCTTCATCAGAAACAATCGACCAGCACCAATGTTGGCTTTCACCTGGTGATGGGCTTGGGGACAATTGCCGCTAGCAACGCCGCCAACACCAACACCTTCAGCGCCAACAAAAGCTTCTTGATCTGGGGTGACAACAATGGCGCCTTTACCCTCTCTGCCGCCTACAACGGTGGCAGCAACAATCGTCTGGCCCGTGTCTGGAAAGTACAGGAGACGGGCACGGTGGGGGCGGTCAAGCTGATCCTACCGCGGTCAGCTTTGCCTACTTCTGGCTTGCGCACCCTCATCGTCCACAGCAGCGACGCTACCTTCGGCACCACAGATCGCACCGTCCCATTGACCGTACAAGGCGGCAATTATGTCGCCACCGTTGACTTTAACAACGGCGACTACTTCACCTTTAGCAGCAGTTCCACGCTGCCCGAAATCAATGTGACGCCGACGACCATCGACTTTGGCACGGTCAACACCGGCAGCACGTCACCGGCCCAGGCCGTGACGATCCAAAACCAGGGCGATGTCAGCCTGAGCATCAGCAGCATTGCCTTGAGCGGGGCGGACGCGGCCCGCTTTGCCATCAGCAGCAACAACTGCGGCAGTTCAGTCAGCGCGGGCGGTAGTTGTACGGTGCAATTGACCTTTACGCCCACGGCGGCAGGCAGCCGAAGCGCCCTGCTGGTCATCACCAGCAACGACAGCGACGAAAGCACGGTCAACGTGGCGTTGACTGGTACAACGCCGGGGAGTGGCGGCGGCGCCGGCACGCTTGACCAGTACAACCTGGCCGTAACCAAGAGCGCCAGCGTCAGCAATGCCACGGTCGGCACGCCCTTTACCTACACCATCACGGTGCTAAACAAGGGTACGGTTGCCGCGTCCAACGTCGTGATGACCGACCAATTGCCGGCGGGCGTCACCTTCGGCTCGGCCAACGCCACCAGTGGCGGCAATTGCACACACAACAGCGGTACTGTTACCTGCACCTGGGCTTCGCTCTCCGGCGGCGCCTCGGCGACAGTGACAATCTCGGTGACGCCGTAGGGGAAGACAGGAGTTACGAATTACGAGTTACGAATTACGAAACATGCGGCAGAGATCGTCTACTGATCGCTATTTCGTAACTCGTAATTCGTAACTCGTAATCTTCGCCCGCGGCTTGGTAGACAAACAAAGGATTATGGTTATGTACAAATCACGTTTATACAAACTGCTCACCTGGATTGTCGTCTGTGCCCAGATCATGCTGGTGGCGGGGACGGCTACGGTGGGGGTGGTGCAGCCGACACCGGCGATGGTGGAGACGGCTGCCCAGGAAATCGGCTTAGGCCGTTGGTGGGGTACGTTGGCGGGTCAACTGACAACGGCCTTGCAACCACTTTGGGGCGAGCCGGCGACGGCGCAGGCCAGTGGCATCCGCGACTTGGGACCGCAAGCCAACTGGCAGCTTCTCACCACGGTTCATCCCGAAGAGAACATGGTGGTCAATGGCTCCTTTGAACTGGGGCCGGATGGCTTGAATATCACCAACATCCCCGGCTGGACGGTGACAAGCGGCAAGGTGGATGTCCACGGCGTCTACTGGCACCCGGATATGACCACCAGCGAACTCGATCTCGACGGTACGCCCGGCCCCGGCACGGTCGAACAGACAATTACCGGGCTAAGCGCCGGCCAGAGCTACTTCTTTGAGTTCAGCTATACCACCCATACCAACACAACGGAGCAGGCCGCTGTCGCCCTGTTGGATTCGGGCGGCGGCACGATTCTCAACCAGACTGTCACATCGACCGGCGATTTCTATCACAAAGGCTGGCAAAACTTTCGTCAGACCTTCACCGCGCCGGCTGATGGGACAGTGAAACTGCGCTTCCAAAGCCTGAATGTCAACGGTCTGTCCAGCCACGGCATCTTGATTGACGATGTGCGCGTGGCGCAGCGGCTGATCAATTACGTGATGAATGGTTCGTTCGAGGCCAGCCCACACCGGTTGAACACAACCAACATTCCCCATTGGACGGTGGAAAGCGGCAAGGTCGATATTCATGCCGTCTACTTTCACCCCGATCGCTCGCGCAGCGAACTGGATCTGGCCGGCAGCCCCGGCCCCGGCGCTGTAAATCAAGTGGTGAGCGGGTTAACGGCTGGTCAGAGCTATGTCCTTGAGTTTGATTACACGGTCAATGTCTTTGCCAATGAACAGGCCCGCGTACAGGTGTTGGATGGCGCAACGCCTTTGCTCAACCAGATCGTCACCACTGATGGCGACGCCAATCACAAAGGTTGGAAACATTTCCGGCAAAGCTTTACTGCCCCGGCGAGTGGTAGTATTACCTTGCGTTTTCAAGATTTGAACACCGACATTCATATTTTTCACGGCATGCTCATTGACAATGTCCGCATCGCCGATACGCCGCTGAACTATGTGGTCAACGGCGATTTTGAAAATAGCCCGTCGCGACTGAACATTCCTAATGATGCCCTGCCCGGCTGGACCGTGACTTCCGGCCCGGTGGACAACTTTGACCCCGGTCTGCTCTTTGACAAAACGGTTGACCTCAACGGCTCGCCCGGCAACGGCAAGATCGAACAGACTGTCACCGGCTTGCAAGCGGGACAGGTTTACGCTTTCCAGTTCAACTACACCAACCATTCCTCGTGGACCACCTATGCCTACGCCCGGCTGCTGGATTCAAGCAATACCAAGCTCTATGAAAAGCGGGTCAGTTGCAAAGGCCATGTGGTCACACAAGGGTGGTGTACATTGCGCTACCTCTTCACTGCCCCCGGTGACGGCCAGGTGAAGATTGTCTTTGAAAATGATGAAACCGACGGCAACGCTTTCTATGGCACCAACATCGATAACGTCTTGATCAGTCGCGACCTCAACTATGTGGTCAACGGCAACTATTCGTCCGGCCCCTTTGGCTTGAACCAGACCAACGTGCCGGGGTGGGCGGTCTCCGGCCCCACCGACACCCATGACGGCTATGGCGGTGAATACCGCACGCTGATCGATATGAACGGCACACCGGGCAATGGCAAATTGCGCCAGGTGATCAACGGGCTGGCGCCGGGGCAACCCTACACGCTGCGCTACAACTACGCTTCGCACCTGCACAATTACACCGTCAACTTTGATGTCCAGGTTTTGAATGCCGACCGGAGCGTCACGCTGGTCAGCGCCAGCCAATCGACCAACAAAGTGCCGGGCATTGGCGGCTGGACGCAGGCGCAACATACCTTCACTGCGCCCGCCGACGGCATCGTCCAGGTGATCTTTACCGATGTTGACAGTGACAACAACCTCTATTACGGCGCCTTTATTGACAATGTCCAAGTGTGGGGCGCGGCGGCGACGGCCGGGACCGAGGTCAACGTCTGTAATAACACCCTTGTCCTGCCGCGCAACGTAGTTTTTGCGCCCGGCGGCGTCACCAATGGCCTGGCCCATTGGGTGCGCGCCGATATGGATGTCTACAGCGACGCCGGCGCAACCGCAGCAGTCGATGGTGACAGCGTGCAACAGTGGAACGATCAATCCGGCGCCGGTCTGGATCTGACCCAGGCAACCGCAACACAAAAGCCCACCTATCGCACCGGCACGGCCCGCAGCAACTTCAACCCGGCGCTCGACTTTAGTGATGACTTTATCCGCAACACCAGCCGCGTGGTGCAGACTACCGACGACCTTACCATGATCGCTGTGGGCGACACGGATGTCACCGGCGGTGTGCGCACCCTGATTGGCATGGGTGACAACTACAACGACCCCACCATCGACCTGGACGGCACCTGGATCAGCCCCTGGTTTGATGGCGGCGGCTCGGTTGATCTCTTCAACAGCGAGACCTTGCCCACCAACCGGGCTATGATCTGGGGGATGCGCGGCGCCAACGAGAACACCAACGGCATGCGCTTCAACTATTCCGGTGAAGAAGTCGCCATGAACATGACCGTTGCCAACCAGGCCAACTACGGTCAAAATATCGGCCTCGGCAGCGACGGTGGCGGTGAGGATTGGGATGGTCGCATCCCAGAGGCGATGATCTACAGACGCAACCTCAGCCCGGCCGAGATGGACAGGATCTACTCCTACCTGGCCGTCAAATATGGCATTACACTGCGTCTTAGCACGGTGGCGGGGAGTCGCGCCCCTGGCAACTATGTCAACTCAGCCGGTGAGCTGATCTGGAACTACAGCGGCAACAGCAACTATCACAACGATGTCGCCGGCATCGGGCGCGATGATGCTTCCGGGTTGGAACAGAAACAGGCCAACAGTGTCAACAGCGACAACCTCGTCACCATTGGTCTGGGCGGCATTGCGGCCACCAACGCCGACAACATCAGTAACTTTGATGCCGACCGGAGTTTCCTGCTCTGGGGCAACAACGATGGCGCTGTCACGCTAGCGACCAGCGTCAGCGTCAGCCTGACCCGCATGGCGCGCATCTGGACCGTGCAGGAGACCACGCCGATTACCGCCCCCATTGGTCTTGTCACCCTGCGCGTGCCGCAGAGCGCCTTTAGCCTGGGCGCCGGGCAAGCGGCCTTCCTCCTGCGTAGCGTTGACCCGCTCTTTACCAACGCTGATGAGGCGATCTTCTTCACCTGTGATGGCACAACTTGTGAAACCACCATCGACTTTGCCGACGGCGACTACTTCACCCTGGCCCGCGCCAGCGTAGCGCCGGAGATCACCGTCAGCCCCACCAGTCAGAACTTTGGCGCGCTGGGTACGACCGAAACGTCGCCAGTGCGCAATGTGACCATCAGCAACAGCGGCAATGCCCCGCTCAACCTGACCAGCATCCAGATGACCAACGATGGCAGCGGCCAATTTGTCAACAGCAACAGTTGTGGCGCTACCCTCAACCCTGGTGCAAGCTGTGTGGCGGGCGTCACCTTCACGCCCAGCAGCAACGGCGCGCAGAGCGGTGTGTTGACCATTGCCAGCAATGACAGCGACGAAGCCTCGGTGGCCGTCAACTTGAGCGGCACCGGTGTGGTGCAAGCGCCGGACATCACCGTGCTGCCAACAACGTTGACCTTTGCAGATACCATTGTCAACAATACAGCGCCGGCCCAATCGGTGGTCATCACCAACAGCGGCACCGGCAACCTGGCGATCCAAAATCTGACCCTGGCCGGCGCCGACAGCAACCAGTTTGTCATCGTGCCGCCCGGCAGCAGTTGTACGCCATTGACCAAAGACCTGGCCGGTGGTGAAAGCTGCGATGTTGAAGTTCTCTTCAGCCCCACCAGCGTCGGCGCCAAGAGCGCCAGCCTGGTCATTGCCAGCAATGACACCGACGAGATCACCTCGACTGTGACCCTCAACGGCGTGGGCGTCACCTGTAGCGGCGCCCTCAACACCGTCACATTGACGGCAGATCACATGGAGATCATCGACAGCGACAACAAGGCGGCGGCTTGTGTCACCATTGCCAGCTTGCCCGATCTGACCATCAGCAAGAGTGGCCCGGCCAATGCCACACAAGGGACCAACTTTGACTACACCCTGGTTGTCACCAACACGGGCGCCGCGGCCACCAGCGGCGTCATTACCGTGACCGACATGCTAACGACAGGTTTGAGCTTTGTCAGCGGCAGTGGCAGCGGTTTCGTTTGTAGTGCCAGTGGGCAGAACGTGATCTGTACGAGCAGCGCTGTCATTACCGCCAACAACGGCACGGCGACCATCACCCTCACGATCAACCCGACAACAACCGGCGTCAAGGCAAATACGGCCAGTGTCGTCGGCGGCGGTGATACAAGCCCAGCGGCTTCCAATACGGTCAATACAACCGTAGATGCCCTACCCACCGCAACACCGACGGCTACCCCGACCGCCACCGAGACGAGTACGACAGTACCGACAGCCACCCCGACAGCCACCGCAACCGAGACCAGCACACCGGTTGCACCAACGCCCACCGCAACTGAGACCAGCACACCGGTTGCACCAACGGCCACCGCAACCGAAACCAGCACACCGGTTGCACCAACGGTCACACCAACGGCCACTGCAACCGAAACCAGCACCTCTGTCGCACCGACAGCGACAGCAACGGCAACAGCCACAAATACAACTGTGCCGTCGGGGACGACCGTAACTTTGCCGGTGAAAGTCTTGCTGCAAGGCGCGTATGACAGCGCCAGCGGCCTCCTGCGCGATGATCTGCGCAGCCAGAACCTGTTGCCCACCACCGCGCCCTATGCTGCGGGGGCGACCGCCAATGCCGGCGTCTTCGCTGTCACCGGCAACGATGCGATTGTCGATTGGGTCTTGGTGGAGCTGCGCGACAGCACAACCCCGGCCACGGTGGTGACCAGCAAGTCGGCGTTGCTCCAGCGCGATGGCGATGTGGTGGCGGTGGATGGGACCAGCACGCTCACCTTTACGGTGGGCGCGCCGAGCTACTATGTCGTGGTGAAACATCGCAATCACTTGGGGGCAATGACCGGCAGCGCCATTGCGCTCTCGCCAGCGACCCCGACAGTGGATTTGACCAACCCGGCTACACCCACCTATGGCACCAATGCCCAACGGGTGAGCGGCGGCAAGGCGATGCTCTGGGCGGGTAATGCCAACGGCGATGGCAGTGTGATCTTTGCCGGCCCGAACAATGACCGCAACGGTATTCTGGCGGCTGTGCTGGGCGCGCCGGCCAATAGCAGCCACAATGCCAACTACATTATCACCGGCTATCGCCAGGACGATGTCAACCTGGATGGGCGCACCATTGCCGCCGGCCCCGGCAATGACATCAACATCATCGGCGTCACGGTCTTCCTCCACCCCGGCAACGGCAGCGGCAGCGCCAACTATCTGCTTGCCCAGCAATTGCCGTGATAATCAGTAGTCCGCAGTCCTAAGTCCAGAGTCCAAAGTCAGGCTCGATAGCGTTGCGGTCTACTGATAATGGAACGGCGGCTTCCCTGAGGGGTGAAGGGGTGACGAGGTGACTGAAACTTCACCCTGTCACCCCTTCACCCCTTACCCTAGCTCGGCTATGCTGGCGTCTGCACTGCTGTCAGATTAAGAACAATCTGTTTTAATGCTTTCAAAATCCGAAAAATATCAAAAAGTTCATCTGAAAGCGCCGAGTAATCGCGGCTGATGGCATAGCGCTGATCGCCCAGTAACATAAAGTTCCAATCACTACCACTGACATACGCGCCATAGAGTGGGTGGCGTTGCTGATTGAGTACTTGGCCCACAAGCATGGCGGCAAGGGTTTGACCGGCTGGATCGCCACTGACATCAAATTGCTTTTTATATTCCGTAAAGGCAAAAAATGGAATTTTGGGATCGCGAAAACCGGTGGCAAGAATGCCGTCCGGTTCCCCACTCAACTCGACATCATGTTCGACGCCGGTGACAATGGCGCTGAGGCGCCGTTCTGAAAAAAGATTAAAACGGTAGGGTTCGGTGAAGCGCGCCAACGCAAAAATCGGGCCGATAAAATTGAGGGAAAGCTCTTGTTCATTCCAAGCGTTACGATTGAGCCGCAACAACTCTTGAAACCACTGCAACATACGGATCTCATCAGCGGAAAGAGGGATTGTAGATGCCAGCCACTCTTCTAACGGGGGGCTGGCAAAGGTCTGTTGCAAGCCAAAAAGATCATCCAGTTGCGATAAGGTGCATTGCCGAAAATTATATTTTTGCATAGTTGCTTTCTCCCTGCCGCCAAACGCCACATCCTAAGGGAAAGTATACCATAGATTTGTTGGACCTGTTGAATGCTTGCCAAGTAGATCGACGATGCTGTAACCGTTTTCGGCAGGTGTCATTGCCGCAACAGAAGAGGCTTTCCATGAATCCGCCTACCAGCTTACGATAAATGACGCAAAGGCAAAATGGTACTCTATAGCTATACGCAAATGGTAAGGAGACTATTCTAATAAGAAAGGTAATATGGATGAGAAAACAACACGGTCATGTTAAGCCACTAAGGATTGCCGAAACCCTTAGCGGCTGATCGACAACGTATTTCGGAACACCATGTGTTGAAAGGAGTTTCTGTTATGAAGATACGACAAACAGGCAATACCCAAGCTACGCTAGCCGTACATAGTTTGTGGGCAAGGGCGACCCGATTGTTGAAGGGCGCCCAGCCAGGCATCCTGCACACGTTGCCGGCGCTGGCGCTACTATTGGGCCTTGCGCTCTTCTTCCTTGCTGTCCGCCCCGCTGCTGCCCAAACCCACAGCACAACGTTTAACCTTTTTGTCATTGACCAGAACGTTGTGTACGGCGGTGGCACAGTGAATGTAACGGTCACTGATATCGTCACGTTGGTGATCAATGACGATGACAGCCTTGGTTTTGGCGAGAGTTATGCGCCGCTGGGGTCAGCGCAGGAAACCAATGGCCCGGCGACGATTGTCTCTGCGACCTCTGCCCTTGGGACAGATTATAGCGGCTGGGTTGGAAAAGCTTTTGGCACAGACACAGGATGGTCGGGAACCGTCAATGGTCAAACCGTTCAACTCTACGATGGTTGGGTGGGAACACCAACCCAAACGGGAAGCTATACAACCTTGTCCTATGGGGGTTTAGGTCTTTCTGCCGGTGCGACCTATGGCCGCTCATTCTGGTTTGACATTTCGACGCCCCCTTCCTCCGTGCCGCAAATTGGCGATACCATTTCCTATACCGGCCAATTTAATAAGGATCGGCCTGGGGAGGTTCACCCCGCGGCGGCGTTGAATATTGCGGCGCCGACGATCAGCCAACCAGCAAGCGATCCCGCAGCGATCAGCATCCCGGAAAATACAACGGTGATCACTACCGTTGTTGCGAGCGGCACAGCGCCGATCACTTACAGCATTGCGAGCGGCGCCGACGCCGCCAAATTTACCATTGATCCGAACACCGGCGCTTTGAGCTTTAGCGTCGCGCCCGACTATGAAGCGCCCACCGACAGCGGCGGCAACAATGTTTATGAGGTCACCGTGCGCGCCGGCAACAGCGCCGGTACGGATGACCAGGCTATCGCCGTCACCGTGACCGACGTAGCCGAGGGCGGGCAGGGCATTGAGTACAAACTGCTCTATAACAGTGCAACCAACCGCTACGAAGTCTGGATGCGCCCCACCCACACGCCCGGCGCGCCCAACCGGACGGTAACGGCGCAGGTAACGATCAAGGCGCCCCATGTCGCAGGTTCCGGCGCCTTTACACCAACCAGCACGCTGGCCTATACAGATACATCGTGGACGGTCGGCTCAGTGGTGCGCGCCCCTAGCGAAGCCGCTGGTTACGACTATCTCTCCTTTGACCTCGACTTCCCCACGGGCAACAGCGGCGCCTTTGGCTGGCAGGCGGGGGTGGAACGGCTGGTCTTGAGCTTCCAAAATAGCGGCGCCTGTAGCGGCCCGGTGACATTGATGGCAAACAACGATCCATTCAATGTCTACCCCAACTCGGCGGGCGCCAACCCCGGCAATGCCATCGACGTACTGACCTTGGGCGACGACCCCGGCAATGACTTCCTGGGCGATTACAGCAGCGGCGCCGCAGTCTGTCCGGTCGCCAGCAGTGTCACCTTGCCCGTGAAAGTCTTCCTGCAAGGGCCATACCTCCAGGCGGCGGGCATGATGACCGACACCCTGCGCAGCAAAGGGTTGGTGCCAACAACTTCTCCTTACACCGTCACGGCGGCGACCACCGCGGGCGTGCTGGCCGTGACCGGCAACAATGCGATTGTGGATTGGGTCTTGGTGGAAGTGCGGGATACCACAACCCCGGCGACCGTGGTGGCCCGCCAGTCTGCCCTGCTCCAACGCGATGGCGATGTGGTGGCGGTGGATGGCACGAGTACGCTCACTTTCACCCTGGCGGCGGGTAACTATCATGTGGCGGTGAAACATCGCAACCACCTGGGCGCAATGACGGCGACGCCCGTGGCGTTCTCCGGTGCGACCCCGTTGGTGGACTTTACCGCCAGCGCCGGTTATGGCGCCTATGGTCAGGCGATGGTAGGTAGTATCTATGCGCTTTGGATGGGCAACACTAGCGGTGATAACCGCGTGATTGGCGCCGGGCCGACCAATGATCGGAACGCCATTCTGGCCGAAGCGCTCGCCGCGCCGGGCAACGCTAATCACAATGCCAACTACATTGTCACCGCCTATAGCAACGGCGATGTCAATCTGGATGGCCGCGTCATCGCCGCCGGGCCGGGCAATGAGATCAACTTTATCCTCTACAATGTCTTTGTCCATCCGGGCAACGGCAGTGCGGCGGCCAACTTTGTGGTGCAGGGGCAGGCGCCCTGACAAGGTGAGGGGGTGACGGGGTACTCCGGTGGCTGAACTTGTTGAAGCCACCGGAGTACCCCTTTATTATTTGTAAGAAGAATGGTCAATCCTTAGCAGGCTGTTTTATCAGCGTCGCTGGCGGAGGCGATCTAGGTAGATCTGTTGTTCAGCCAATAGCGCTTGTTGTTCGCGCATAGCAGTAATTAGTTGTGAGATTACCTGTGTTTGGAGAGCCAACAAATCGCGGTACTGGGTCAATCGCAGATCTTGTTCAGTCAGTTGGTGTTGTCGCAGGCGATAAGCAATGAGTGCTGGGCGGTTGAGTTGCAGACGACGCAGTGTAAAGGCGCCAACATCCGTGAAGGGTTGTAGTTCACCAGTTTCAAGCAGTAAAAAATGCTCGGTTGCTGGACTTTGTCGTGGGTTCCAAAGGTGCGGGGCGCTTGTCGTCGCCGGCCAATAGGCCTGTTTACGTTGGTTGCCCAGATACAACAGTAAATCAGGTTTTCCAGGGCATCACTGCCGCCTTTCGAGGTAGGTTGAAAGTGGTCAATCGTCAACTCACCACTAACATCAGCTTCGCGGAGGCCACAGTATTCGCAGGCAAAATGCGCCCGTTGTCGCACTGTTCTGCGCACTGCATCATCGATCATAGACTTGTGGATAAAGCCCGATCCAGGGCAACTTGCCGGGCGACTTGTGTTTTCAAGATGACGATTTCGCTGCGTAAACGCTTATTCTGCTCCATCACTTCACGCAGGCGTACTGTTGTCTCGTTTAATTGGAGAAGAAGAACATCAACCTCTTGCTGTAACCGGGAAAGTTTCTCTTCTACGTCAGTAGTTTTGATCGTCGCAATGGTGGGTGGTGTAGGCTTGCCAAATAACACGTTTGCTTCTTGTTGCTCTAATTCTGCATACCATGTGTGCAACCGCTGTTTTTCATCGTCAACCAGTGTATCACCACGGGTCGCGCGATCATGCAGCCGTTGTGCATCTACTACCTGTTCTGCGGTAAGCATCATCCTATTCCCACTTTCTTCACAAAGATCACGGCTTCACAAAGAGTACAGTCAGCTTGAAGTATATCATAAAAGGTTAGAAACATCAGCAATTGACAATGCGATTCGGAATGCTATCCTGAGCGAAGTGTTGAGCGGTCCCGGCAACGTCAATCACAACATCAACTACATTGTCAACGGCTATAGCGCCGGCGATGTCAACCTGGACGGACGCGTCATCGCCGCCGGGCCGGGCAACGACATTAACTTTATTCTCTACAACATCTTTGTCCATCCGGGCAATGGCAGTGCGGCGGCGAACTTTGTGGTGCAGGGACAGCTTCCCTGACCAGGTGAGGGGGTGACAAAGTGAAGGGGTGATACGGTGGCTGAGCCTGTTGCATCTGCCCTGTCACCCCTTACAAGTAGACCTCCGGGAAGGGGTCAGACAGTTTCCCAAATTTGGCGATTGTTCCTGACCCCTTCCCGGAGATCGGCCGGTGACACGATCGCGAATCTAACGTTGTCCTACTACTCAGCCTCAGGTGCACGGCACTGGTCAAACAATGGTAGGATAAACAATCTACCCCTGACCAGTGCCACACACCTAAGCAGTTACGCCCAAAGAATATCTAATCGCTACCAGACAGAGCGTAGCACTGCTTATAGGGACACAGCTTGCCAAACAAGCTTCTCAAAGCCGACAGCAACCACTTCATCCCGCACACCAGCATCAGGCAACAACATTTCGCGTATACGATGGGCATAGAGCCGCTCCATGACCAGATTGGGCAGCAACGCCGCGTATTTACTCACAAAGTTGGCGATTTCCACATTCAGGTAACTGGGTAAGACGCGCTCCTGGCCCTCGTAGGTCGGTTTTGGGGTGACAATTGAAAAATCCCAGCGCATGACCAGATATTGGCTGTGGAGCGGCGTCGGGTCGCGTCCAACGGCCAGCGCACCAAAGAGCCGCTCGAACTCTGTCGCCTTGTCGATGTCATAGTAGTTCTCCAACATCGTGAGCAGCAAACTCTTGCCAAAGCGGCGCGGACGGAGGAAGAGCAAACTGTCGCCCATCGCTTCCAACAAGGGAATCCGATCCGTGCGGTCGAGGTAACAGTAGTCTTCCGTGATGATCTTGTAGAAATCACTGTTGCCATAGGGAAACTTGAACATTGCATTCGCTTCGGCGCTAGGTTATCGATCACTGCGAGGTATTTTACCACTGTTGCTCTTTTTTGCCTATCACGCCGTCTCTGCTACACCGCTGTATTGCCGCCGAAGCGATCAAACTGGGCTGTTGTGTATTGGCGCTCAATGGGGTGGTCGACCATGTCCATCTGTTCGCCATGCTGCCCAGCACGGTGACAATGGCCGAGTTGCGCAAACAGGTGAAAGGGGTCTCCTCGAACTTTGCCAATGACCATCTCTTCCCCAACCGGCGCTTTACGTGGGAAGGGGGCTACGGCGCTTTTAGCGTCAGCCGCTGGGATGTGGAGAAGATCATGGGCGATGTGCGCAAACAGAAAACCCATCACAGCCAGAACGAGTTGTGGCCGGACTATGAAGAGAGCATCGAAGCGGTCGCGACCCCGGATGTTCCCTTGTTGCCGGCGGCGTGGCAGGCGCTCAGTGACGGTTGGGTCGCGGAAGTGGCGCGGGCCGAAGGAGCTTGAAAGCTGGCCGGCTATCGCTCGGCGCTGCCGGCAGAGGCGGTGGATGGGGGGGCGCGACTTATGCCCTGGTGACGCAACGGGCCGACTGGCCGATGGCATCGCTTAGACCGTTGTCCCGGTGTGGCGTTTCCGTTGGATGCCTGGGTACAAGGTCGCCCTACAATCGGTGCAAATGCCGTGGCTAAATTGGGCGTCGGTGTGTTGACTGCTGTAGGTTTCCAATTGGGTCACGGCCGGTTGGCTGGAGATGGCCGATGCGGCGCGCAAATCACGGCGTTATCGTTTATCGGCGGAATATCGGCAATTTATCGGCGGAATATCGGCAGAACAATAAGGACGAAGGATGCTTTCACCGAAGCTCAAAAGAGATATCCGCACTCTCTGGGATCGCTTCTGGGCTGGTGGCATTGCCAATCCCCTCACCGCCATTGAACAGATTACCGATCTGGTCTTTCTCAAATGGCTGGAAGATTTGGATGATGAGCGCGCCAAGGAAGCGCAAGAGGCCAACTGCGCATTTCAATCGATCTTCAACATTCCCGCTGGTGAACGCTATAAGTGGCGTAACATTAGACGGTTGCCGAGGGATCTGCGAGGATCTGCATCTGCCCAACGACCGGTTGCGGCGGCGGCACGGAAATTTGATCGCAGCATCCGTCGGTTCAGACTTATTGCCCACAGGGAAGTTTGTCCCACAGTTGCTCTTTTTTGCCTATCACGCCGTCTTCGGTATAATACCCACACAACTTTACAATTTCGTCATCTCGTCCAACAACCATTGCAGCCAAATTCATGAAATGTGTACGACTTTTGAAGGATTTTCGTCTTCAGGACGATTAATAGTATAGAACAGAGATTAGCAATTGCTTTACGCGTTGCTATCTGCTCCTGCATACTCAGTGATAACCATAGCGTATCGATCTAGCCCCAGTCCCCCATCCTCGCCATCGTGCTGGACTTGGTGGTTAATGAACAATTCACATATCTGGAAAGAGTAAAATGGATCCTTTAGCTGCAAAATTTCATGATGCTATGGTGGAAAGTTACCATACAGCCAAAACTGACTGTGGGTACAAGGCGACCTATTTCCTGCAAATGGTGAATGACATCGGCGGTATAAAAACGGCGCGCCGCTTATTGACCAGCGCCAGCCCCGCCACCGGTTTGACCGAGTTGTGGCTCTGTGGTCGGCTCGATCTGAGCGTGGAAGCTCAAGTGCTGCGACCAGAGTTTGCGCCGTTATTTTCTGAGGAAGAGCAGGCGGTGGCGCGAGCGCGATTGGCTGAGTATAGCTACACTGTGCAAGGTAAGCAAAGTTAGATTAACATAAGGATTTCAGATGAAAGCAACGGAAGCAAAGCTACTAAGTTATCTGCAAAAATCTTGTCAGTTCATCATTCCTATCTATCAACGTACCTATAGCTGGACAATCAAACAGTGCGATCAACTCTGGCGCGATATTCTCCGTGCAGGGAATGATGAGGCTGTAACGGGTCATTTTTTGGGTTCGGTGGTTTATGTCGAAAAGGGACTATACAGCGTCTCATCAATTCCGCAATTGTTGGTTATTGATGGTCAACAGCGTTTGACCACAGTTTCCCTCTTGATTGCAGCGCTAAGCCGCGCTCTAGAAGAGGGTGAGACCGTTGAAGGAATTAACAGTCGCAAACTGGTCAACTACTATCTTATCAATGCCGAAGAGGATGGGCATTTACGTCACAAGTTGCTGCTGACCCAGACAGATCGGGACACGCTCACCCGTATTGTTGATAATGATCCCCTACCCGAAAATCAATCACTACGCATGGAAGAAAATTTCAACTTCTTCCGAGATCAATTAAAAAAAGCATCGGGTGAAGTGGATATTGTCTACAAAGGTCTATCAAAACTCCTGATTGTAGATATTGCGCTCAATCGCGAACACGACAATCCACAACTGATTTTTGAAAGTCTGAATTCAACCGGGTTGGATCTGAGTCAAGCCGATCTGATCCGCAATTTCGTCCTTATGGGCCTAGAACCGAATGCACAACGCCAACTGTACGAAACATATTGGTACCCTATGGAACGCAGCTTTGGACAAGCGGACTATTCACGCCACTTTGATCGCTTCATGCGAGATTATTTGACCGTAAAAACAGGGGCAATTCCCAATATTCAGGAAGTCTATGCCGCTTTCAAACAATATGTGAATCGCAAAGATGTTGGCACAGTCAATGACATTGTTGCCGACATCTACCGTTACTCAGGTTATTTTGTGGCAATGGCATTAGACAGAGAAAAAGATAAGGAATTAGCTGATGCCTTTGCCGATATTAACACATTAAAAGTAGACGTTGCGTATCCATTCCTCTTGGAAATGTACCATGACTATGTAACCGGCACAATCAGTAAGCATGATTTTCTACAGGCCCTACGTTTGGTGGAAAGTTATGTTTTCCGACGTGCAGTATGTGGCATTCCTCCAAACTCACTCAATAAGACCTTTGCTAATCTGGCACGGGAATTACACAGGAGTCGCTATCTTGAAAGTCTACAAGCAGCGTTCCAATTGATGACGAGCTACCGACGGTTCCCTGATGATGAAGAGTTCATGCGCGAACTGCATGTGAAAGATCTATACAACTTCCGCAGCCGTAACTACTGGCTGCGCCGATTAGAAAACCACGGGCGCAAAGAACGTGTGAATGTCGAAGAGTACACGATTGAGCACATTATGCCGCAGAATGAGGATTTGTCACCAATCTGGCGTGCAGAACTGGGATCCGAGTGGCAGACCATTCATACCCAATACCTCCATACACTAGGGAACCTCACCCTTACTGGCTACAATTCCGAGCTTAGTGACCGGACATTTCTGGAGAAGCGGACCATGGAAGGCGGCTTTGCCGAAAGCCCGCTGCGGCTCAACAAAGGACTAGGCAAAGTGGAACGGTGGGATAAAACAGCAATCCAACAACGTGCTGGTAACTTGGCCAAACTGGCAACCGAGGTGTGGATAGCGCCCAAATTACCCGATAATGTGGTAGATAGCCACAAACCGAAGCGCGGTCAACTCACCTACACCATCGAAGATCATCCACACCTACAAGGAGCGGTACTGGACCTCTTTGAGCAACTGCGCAAGCAGGTATTAAACCTCGACGCGTCCATTACAGAGGAAGTGCTGAAACTATACATTGCCTATAAGGCAACGACAAATTTTGTTGACGTTGTGCCACAAGCAAAACGGCTACGCTTATCACTCAACATGAAGTTTGATGAAATCAACGATCCTCGTGGGCTTTGTAAAGATGTTTCTAATGTAGGACGTTGGGGCAATGGAGATGTTGAGTTAGGGCTTAGCTCACTTGAGGAACTCCCTTATGTAATGAGCTTGGTTAAACAAGCATTAGATCAGCAACTTTATAATAGTACTGAGTAATACGTTCTAGCCTCAAACAGTTTGTACTACCCAAGTCGAACTAGATGCCCTATGGCCGGCCATTCTGGATAAGGCGTTTCGGGGAGAGTTGTAAAGGTTTACAAACACTTACGGATCATTTGTTCTAACAAAACGCAAACTTGCATTTTAGCAAACTTGTGATATAGTGTTCATATGACACTTACTTTGTTTGCAAGTTCACCCCAACTAATGCTTGTCCTAGTTGCAGCACTAAGGAGCGCCCGTGGCATTCTCTTTTTTGGGGAAGCAACGGGTGTATTTTTTGACTGCGAGGTGCAATGATATGAATGCTTTTAATCAACTCTCTGTAGATGTGCTGATTGTAACCGCACTGGCTGAGGAGTTAAGCGCTTTACAGTGTCAACTAAACAATGTCAAGGAAATTAAGTCATCAGAATTTCCTCTGACTTACCTATTGACTGAGGTGGGAAACAAATCACAAGGAACGATATATTCTGTTGCTGTTACTTGTTTATTTGAGATGGGCAATGCCAGTTCAGGGGTTTTGGCGAGCGGTGCGATCAGAGATCTAAAGCCAAATTATGTCATCATGTTTGGTCTTGCTGGTGGGATCAAAAACAAGACAGGCTTGTGTGATGTGATTGTATCTACACAGATCTTTTACTACGAGCAAGCGAAGCTTCACCCAAACAAAATCGAAGTACGTCCATATAATTGACCCCAGAAACTAGACCACATGTTAAGATACTAAGCAGCAATCATGTGGAGGGGTATGATGAGAAAACA
>JAPKMW010000125.1 GCA_026645575.1 Caldilineaceae bacterium | reverse complement strand
GTTGGGTCATCTTGCCTCCTTTTCGCTTCGATGACCTAACTTAACCATTACCGATTTTGTTCGTCAAATTTCATTAGACCGTGACTGTTTGTTCATTCCCACTCGTTAGCCTCTTTGAATCGTCTAAAACGCTCTGCGAGGGCTTCCTCATTCGGTTTCGTTTTGATTCCTTCAAGACTTATTCGTGTGAAACCGCCATATACGTCTTTATCAGCACTGTCGGCAATATGCACAATAAGACTGGTGCCGTCTGGCTCGAAGCCTATCAGATCACGGTCAAACAGTGCATGGATGTCTTTACGCAGTGCCAGCCCATTACTTAGTGCGTGACCACCCCTTGCAGCGTATGGGTGGATATGCGCAGCCTCTAGCACATGCTCTCCCTTCGCTGCCGAGATGATGCAGCAGTTATTATAGAGTTTAAGTATACCTCGCCTAAACTTGGCTTGCCCTTTTCTACTGTAAGACTTTTCAACACTTTCTCCAATAGGAGGAATTGCTGTGGCAATTGGTGTCTTATTCTCCTTCCTATCAGTCCCACCAACGATTTTCCTAGTGGTTTCCACACCAGTCACCCCGAAATTCCCTTCATTTTCAGGTAATTTGTCTTGCCAGGTTCTAAAGAATGAGACAATAGCTTCTAGCATATTGTGATCTTTAAGGACATCTTCAAAAGTGACTCCGAAGGTGTTGCTCATATGGCGGACAAGCCCCTGAAGCGACCATACCCTGTCTGGTGCTTTCATATACTGCGCTAAGGATGCAATCTTTTCCGCATACTTTACTTGCTCAAACTCCATATCTTTCTCCCACCATCAATTTGTTATAGCAAGTGAACTAGATACCACCAAGATCACGACTGAAAGACAGGCAATAAGGTGACCCTATTGCTCTTTCCAGTCGTGGGTTAGTCGCCGAACATTATATGGAACTCGACATCGCGACTTTCTCTGTCACACAGGATAGTAGCATAATGGATTGAACCGGCGCGATCTAGATAGTGCCGATGACTTACAAGCCATGAAAACGGTCATCCTCAGGATGCAACAAAGGCATTACAAAATTGTTTGTTCGCTTTTTGACCTAGTATAGACACGTCCGCTCCACTTGTCAAACAGTTTCGGCTCTTCGGGAATTCATGGGGTTGACAAGGAAACGCCGGCTATCGTAGGTCACGCTTGTAGCGTGACACGGTTCCACTGAAGCAGGCTTGTCACACTGCAAGTGTGACCTACGAATGTCAACCACATGCGATCCGGTTGAACCACAGTTTCTCTCAATAATTTATACCGAATCACGCGCAATTGTCGCCACCCAGGTACGATTAAAAATTTCCGTGTTCTCTTCGTAAGCGAGCAAGGTGTTCTTCAAGTGAAAATGGGTGGCATCAGCACTCATTTCGCTGACCGTTTCGAGGCGGACACGCCAGTCGCCGCGACCTAATCCTAAGCGCCGTTCACAACGTACATGGGCAGAGAGCGGATCATCTTCGACAATGGTATAGGTGTCGTTGAGCAAGCTTTCGTATTCAATCCCATCCGGCAGCAAGCGACGGGCGCCTTCATCGGAATAGTCGATCAGGCGGACAGTCTGGCTGACCAGTTCTTTTTCAACAATCCGCTTGCGCGTTTCCTGGCGCAGCGTCTCTCGCGCCAGGGGCGGGGCGGCTTCGGCGGGTTGAAAGGTGACCAGATCATCAGCAGCGACGGGTGCGCGCACGGGCAGGGTCAACCGTGTGGTTTCTCCAGTGTAAAGCGTCAGCGTCACTGGCACCGGCGAGGGCCAGGCATGGGGCCAGTAGGTGGGGGCGACCGCAACACGCCAACGATGCCCTGCCGGCAACGTATAGCCGATGGCATTCAGTTGCACCGTAACCATGTAGCGTTGACCGGGCGTCAACGGTGTGGGGTGTTCGTGGCTGTTGCGGTGGGTCAGGTTGAGCATTCCCCAACTGACTAACGTCGATGCACCATCGGGAGCTACATCACAAAGGCGGACGGCAACCAGAGCGTTGGGTTGGTCGGCGCTTAGGGTGAGGGTGACTTCCGGGAAGCCCAGGTACTCGGTGCGTTGAGTGAAGGCCGCCGAAGTAAAGGTGGTTGACAAGGCGTCCTCCGCCCGTTGATCCGACGCCAGATCACCGGGCGAGCCAAAAGGACACCAGACACCGGCGTAGAGGCCGTGGGTTTGGTGGCTGGTGCAAGCAATGGTTTGCTGGGTCGGCGGGGTGACAGCGTTCAGTTGTCCATCATCCAGCCAAAAGCGGCTGACTTCGATCTGCGGTGACGGCCAACGCTTTTCCGCTGCCCAGTGACCGGCGCGGTAGGTATAAAAGGTGGCGGGGCGCACGCTCTCCATCATATAGGCGCGCAGCATTGGCTCGTTCATAATGCCGGTGTCGATGCCTTTGAGCCAGTAGTCCCACCAGCGCAGAGACTCCTGGTTAAAGCCGATGGACGGCCCTGGCACGGCGACTTCGGGGTATTCATGCGCCCACGGGCCGATCAAGCCCAGTTTGGGACAGGTCAACCCCTCCATCATGCGCAGGATGGCGTTGGTGTAGCCATCGGTCCAGCCGCCAACGGCAAAGACGGCGCATTGGATGTCGTCATAATTTTCGCAGACGGAGCCATGTTGCCAGAAGGCGTCTCGACGCTGGTGTTTGACCCACGCTTCCACATGGGGCGGCGTCTTTTCGAGCCGTTCCAACCAGATGCGTTTCCAGTCGTCGCCCACCACGTTGGGATCGGGGGGCCGGCCATTGTAGGCCAGCATAATCGACGCCCACCAGAGCATGTCCGAAGCAAGCAGACAGCCGCCCATGTAATGGACATCGTCGGCGTAGCGGTCATCGGTGGAGCAGAGGGTGATAATGGCTTTGAGCGCCGGTGGTCGCCGGGCGGCGACTTGCAACGCGTTGAAGCCGCCCCATGATTTACCGAACATGCCCACCTTGCCGTTGCACCACGGTTGGGCAGCCAGCCAAGCGATCACTTCTACGGCGTCGTCCTGTTCTTGCTTCAGATATTCATCATAGAGAATGCCGTCCGCGTCGCCGCTGCCGCGCATATCGACGCGCACAGAAGCATAGCCGTGACCAGCAAAGTAAGGATGGCGGATCGAGTCGCGCAGGGCGGTGAAGTCATTCTTACGATAGGGGATATATTCCAAAAGTGCTGGAACAGGGTTGATGTCGGCATCCGCCGGTAGCCAAATGCGAGCGGCGAGGCGTGTGCCGTCTGGCATGGGTATCCAGAGATGGGTGATTTCACGAACCCGATGGGGAAAGTCGGTTTTAATTTGTAGCAAGTTGTCACGAACGTTAAAGACCATAATGCGGTCACTCCTATCATAGCAAAGATCAATTTGGCCTTCCAGCATCATACTTTTATCAGTTGCTGGCGTTTGTCAGGAAAGAGTAATATTGATGGCATCAACAACAAAAAATTGCCCATTGACAATATATGTATAAATATGTATACTATCACCAAGAAATTTGAATGGGACGCCAATAAAGCGGAACGAAACCGCCGCAAACATGGCGTGACCTTTGACGAAGCCCAACGCGTGTTTGACGACCCGTATGCCATCCCATTTGAAGACAGTGAACATTCAACCGAAGAAGAACGCTTTCGGATAGTTGGCATGGCAGCCACTGGTTTGCTCGTTGTTACATTTACCTATCGTCATGACTACGTTCGGATTATCTCAGCTAGAGAAGCAAGCCCATATATGCGGAGGATCTATGCCGGAAAAAGTCGCTAAGTTACCCATTGAGTCACAGCAAGCCCAGCCAGAACTTGACGAAGAAGAATCACTAGATGAGTTGGACGAAAAGTTAAAACGCATGAAGCGTTTGCCGCGTGGCACATTTTTGGCCGAGCCTGGCGCCACAACAGATCCACGGCGGACAAAAATTCGGGTGACGCTCTACGTAGACAAAGATGTACTCTACTATTTTAAAGAGCGCGCCGCCCAACCCAATGCTGCGCCCTACCAAACCCAGATTAACCAGGAGCTACGGAGCGTGATGGAGCGTGATGCGGCGCCGACGCCAGCAGTGGATTATATGCAGTTGCTCCAAAACAAAAAGTTTATTGCCGCCATTGCCGAAAAGGTACAAGAATATACAATCAATCGGGAAGAGTAAGTGTGGGTTGCCACCTATGGGCATGGAGCTAAACGTTTTCCCAGGTGTAAGAAGGGGCGTCTGCCACCCTGAAAGGGTCTCCCAGTTGCCATACTCGGGAGACCCTTTCAGGGTGACAGACGCGTCGCTAGAGTTCGCCAGAAATCCTTAGCTCTTTGCCTATGGGTGGCAAACCGCACTTACGATTTTAATAACCAACCCTTTCTTTGCCTTTGAGCGCCAGCATTGTGCGCGCTTCGGCTGGTGTTGCGATTTCCAATGAGAGTTCTTCGACAATGTGGCGGATCTTGCGCACCTGGGCGGCGTTGGATTCGGCTAGCTTGCCTTTGCCCAGGTATAGCCCATCTTCCAGCCCGACGCGCACATGGCTCCCCATGATGGCGCCGGCGGTGACAATGTTGATCTGGTGGCGACCACTGCCCAGGACTGACCACTGCACGCCCTCACCCAGCAAGCGATCCGCTGTGCGCTTCATAAAGACCAGATTGTCCACCGCTTCCGCCCCAATACCGCCCATGGTCCCCATGACGAACTGAATAAAGATGGGCGGCTGCACCAGCCCCTGATCCATGAAATTTGCCAATGTATAGAGATGGCCGACATCATAGGCTTCAAACTCAAAACGAGAACCAGTTTCGTGAGTCAATGTTTTGAGCATATATTCAATGTCGGAGAAGTTGTTGACAAAGGGTTCGTATTTGGTGCTTTCCAGGTAGGGCTTTTCCCAGTCGAAACGCCATTTGCCTTCGTAACGGGCGGTCATGGGATAGAGGCCATAGTTGAGCGTGCCAAGGTTACAGGTACAGAGTTCCGGCTGTAACGCTTTCACCACATTGAGCCGCTCTGCAATGGTCTGACCGGTGGCGCCGCCGGTGGTCAGGCTGATGATAACATCGCTTTCGGCTTTGATGCGCGTTACATAGTCGCGAAAGAGCGCCGGATCGGCGGAGGGGCTGCCGTCGTGAGGGTTGCGGGCGTGGAGATGCACCACCGCTGCGCCGGCCTGGGCCGCCTCAATGGATTGGCGCACAATGTCATCAGGGGTATAGGGCAGGTGGGGCGACATGCTCGGCGTGTGGCTGGAGCCGGTAATTGCACAAGTAATGATGGTCTTTTTTGCTTGCGCCATATTGGATTCCTATTTGCAAAGAAGGTTGGCAAGAAGTAATTGCAGTGTAACGCCATTTACCCTTGCTGTCAAAACCGTCTATAATTTCAGGAGGAATTTTTGACACAAGCAACCTACGATTTGATGAAGGTTCCCATGAACAGACCACTGAGCCTCTACACCGACACGGTCCGCCCTGCGTGGATCGATTATAACCGACACATGATGGACGGCTACTATGCCGTAGCCTTTAGCCATGCCACCGATGCCTTTCTAGATCACATCGGTCTCCACGCAGAGTATCGGTCGCAAAGCGGCTGTTCGACCTACACGGCCGAGGGACACATCCTCTTTTTGCGGGAGCTAAAAGCCGAGTCGCCGCTACGCTTCACGACGCAACTGTTAGGGTACGACGCCAAGCGGATGCACATTTTTCACGCCATGCACCACGCTACCGAAGGATTTTTAGCCGCCACCTGTGAATGGATGATGATCCATGTTGATACGGCACAGGGAAGGGGGGTAGCGATGCCTGAAGCGGTGCTGGCGCAATTGACCGCGATCGAAGAGATTCATGCCAACTTGCCTTTACCGCCGCAAGCGGGCCGGATTATTTCGTTACAGCGCAAACGGTCGTAGGACGGCAGTGGGTGATGTTGATCTGAATCAGTAGAGCGGAGTAAAGCAAGATGGCAGTGCTACAACGGTTCATCGTCTTGAATCGGGATTTGGGGTTGATTTATCTCAGTTGTTTTTTGTGGGGCTTTGGGGCCTTTCTCTATTTTTATTTGCAGCCGCTTTACATTACCCAGTTAGGTGCGTCACCTGAGCAGGTCGGGTTGGCATTGGGGTTGGGCAGCTTTGTCGTCACCTTTCTCTATGCACCGATGGGGTTGTTGGCAGATCGCTACGGACGCAAGCAGATGATTTTGTTGGGGTGGAGTATCGGCACCCTCTCCACCTACGCGATGGCCTTTGCACCGGACTGGCGTTGGTTTACCCCAGCGCTGGCAGGGTACATTCTCTCTAACTTTGCGGTGGCGGTTTTATATGGCTATATCACCACCAGCGCGCCTACGGAGCGCCGCGGCGAAGCCTTTGCCCTGGTCTCCAGCTTTATTTCGCTGGGAAGCATTGTGGCGCCAGCGATTGGCGGGTGGATTGGAGAGATGTTTGGGTTGCGCACGGTCTATTTTGCGGCGGCCATGGTCTTTACCTGTTCTACCCTGGTATTGCTACCCATGCGCAATCAACCGGCGGAGCCACGGGCGAATCGGAGCAGTGCGGGGGCGTTGTTGCGCAACCGGGCCTTTTTGCGGCAAATCGCCACGGTCTTCTTTCTTTTCTTTGCCATTGATGTGGGATTGGTTCTGGCGCCGAAGTATTTGGAAGAGGTGCAACGCCTGACCATCAATGAGATCGGCTGGCTGGGGACGTGGGGGGCGATTGGCGTGGTGGTCTTGGTCTACGCCTTGAGCAAATTGCGCGGCGAGGGGTTGCCGGCCCTGGTGTTGGCGTTGCTGATTGCGATGACCGGGTTGCTGCTGCTGCTCTTTGGCGGCAACCACTTGCCAGTGTTGGCGATGGCTTTTCTTGTCAACGGTGGCAACCGACTCCTACGACCATCGGTGCTGGTGCGCATTGGGCGCCTGCTGGGGCCGGAAAATTTGAGCTTTGGCCTGGGCATTCAACAGACCGCCATGCAATTAGGGTTGGCCGTTTCGCCCTATGTGGCTGGTCTACTCTATGCCCAGCAACCAGTCTGGCCGTTCTATGTTGGGCTGGGTAGTTTGGGGATTATGGTAGTTGTCACGCTGGTTGGGGCCACAAGCGGAGTTTCCCCACAGCGTATACAACAAAGAGAGGCGGCGGGGAACCACTAAGCAGGGCAATCGCGTGCTTACACTGCTCTCAGCGCGCCTTGAAAGCAACCGGTGACTCGCCGGGAGCTACACCGGTACTCGTCAAGTACGCGATTGCCCTGAACCAATAAGGGTTGCGGCTTCTATACCTACGTGGCTTTATGGTATAATCAAAAACAAAAGGTACAAAACACTTTTTACAGCCAGCAAAGAGTTTTCATGAAATGCCAACCGATCAAGAAATTCATGAGAAAGTTTTCAGCATAGCCAGTCGTTATGGAATTTTTCAATGCCAAGCGTGCGCTGATGAAATACAGCAATGGCTCCAAAAGCGTGGTATTCATGGTGTATCTATTAAAATCACTACACGTATGAATGATTTTATGATTAGCGAACGGGTTGGCAGCCATACAACGATTACCCAAAATGGCTGTCACTATGGGGTTGAGGTACGAGGCAAAGTGTTTGACAATTTGCCACAAACAGGAATTCCAAAGCAAGACTGGTTAGATGATTTTGAATGTATCGGCGGTTTTGATGTTGAGGAGATTTATTTTTAACTGTGGCGTATCTATCCAATAGGTGGAGGAGTATGATGAATCAGAATTATCAAGAATTGCTTCAACAAATTAAAAAAAAACCAGGCTTATACATCGGAAATGCGTCCATTAGCAATCTCTATATGTTTCTAACCGGGTATCAATTTGCCCGCCGACAACTGAATATCCCCACATCAATTGAGGAACAAGAGTTTCAACATTTTCAACCCTGGCTGCAAGAAAAGTTTGGCGTACAAACGTCACAGTCGTGGAGCCAAATTATTCTATTCTACTCCGCTAATGAGCAGGATGCCTTTGAACGCTTTTTTAATTTGCTACATGAGTTCAGGCAGCACCAAGATGAACACCTGTACGCAACAACAAATGGCCGAGGGGTTGAATACGCCTGATACAAGTCTTTACAATGCTCCTCACAAACCGTCGTCATCGCATTCTTTTTATCGCCCTGGCGGGCATGGAAGTGGCCTGGTTTTTACCATTGGCCTTGACCTTTTTTGTCTGGCTGCACCCGGACGCGACGCCGTTGCCGGCGCTGCTGGCCGGTGTTGGCGCCTATTCGCCGCTAGCGCTCTTTGGCGTCTGCTGGGGGGTGTTACTCTTCTACTTCCTCTGTACCGATCTGCTCAACCGCTGGCGCATTGCTTCGCCCTTGCATGAAGTGACGATGATTGGCACGGTTGCTGTCACGGCGCTGTTGTTGGTGCGACTGTTGGTCTATCCGACCTTGCCCATCTGGCATTGGTGGTGGTTGGCCGCTGTGGTGCGCGCCCTCTTTGATTTTGTTCCCGAAGGGATGGCGATCATCTTTTTGTTGGTGATCAATCTCTTTCTGTGGATACGGGTGGCCTCGGCAACGGATCGGGATTTAACCTTTTTCAGTGTTGGCGTCAGCTTCCGGCTGGGGATGTTGTTGGCGCTCTTTGGGAACACCTTGTTACTCCTAGTGGCGCAACGTCCGGTTGACACTGCACTCACCTACTTTTGGCTCTTTTTCACCTTTGGGTTGCTGGCAGTGGCGATTGCACGCATTGATGAAAAGTCCATCGGCGCGGCGCAGAGTACCGGGGCGGCGTTGCCTTGGCGGCGCTTTGGTCAACTGCTGCTGATGATCGGGGCGACCATGACGGTTGTTCTTGAAGGTGCGCGCCTCTTTACACCGGTCAATGTTAGAACTGTACTTGGCTGGTTTTCACCCTTGTGGAATCTGCTTGGTACAGTCGCGATGTGGCTCTTTTATACCCTTTTCTGGTTGCTGGTTCCCATCCTAGAGTCGTTGATTGAGTTTGTTCGCGCGCTACTAAACAATCTGGAGCCGGCGCAACCGCTCGAAGTGAACGCGCCGGTTAGCGCCGCCCCCCCCGATCCCATGACGTTGAGCGAGATGGTACAAGCCTTTGCCATTGTGCGCTACTGTCTGGTGACGGGGGTTATAGTAGCGATTGTGTTGTTACTGCTGATTCTCTTTGTACGGATACGCCAACGGGGAGTGGGCGAAGAAACGGAACAGACAGCGCAAGAAGGGCTGGCGCTTGGGGGCAATCCGTTCAAGCGCTTGCGAAATTTGGGGCGTCTGTTGCGGCGCTACGGGTTGGGACCAGGGTTGTTAGCCGCGATTTCAGTGCAAAACATCTATGCGAATGTTAGTCGTCTGGCCGGACGGCGTGGCTATTTGCGCACCGCCGCCCAATCACCCGATGAATATTTATCACAATTGCAGGCGGCTTTCCCCGGGGAAAGCGAGATGCTAGCGCGGTTGACCGCAGCCTATATGCGCGTGCATTATGGCGATCAGCCAGTGGAGCCAGTCGAACTTACACAACTACGCGAAGATTACAAGCACTTGCAAGCGGCCAGCGCTACACCTGCTAAGTAACCCTATGCGCAGCAATTTTGCCGACAGGTGTAGGTATACTTGCATTCCAAAATAGAGTTGGGTGTATACTTATCTTATTCATTGTCAGTGCCACAATGGACTTATCGGCGCCATCTTGTCGGTGGGCCGTAAACCAAGCGCTTTAGAAATAGTGCATTGTTCATCATGTTGGTTTAATATTTTGTAAATGAAGGAGTTTTTCAATGGCGAAAAACCGCACAGCAACCCATCACGATGGTGTGAATGGACAGACCAATGGTCTTGTTGATCAAGCTACGGCTGCCGTAGCAGCAACTGATGTGACCCCGGTTGTTCCTCTTGTTGATGATCACTTTCCCCCAGGCGATATTACCACCGCCCCCCATCCGCAACGCGAAAGCGCCTACGCCGTCGCCCAGGCACAGTTAGATACCGTCGCCGATTTTATGGGACTGGATGATGATCTGCGGCTCTTCTTGCGCACCCCGCAACGCGAATTGATCGTCCACTTTCCGGTACAGATGGATGACGGTCACATGCGCATCTTCACCGGCTTCCGCGTCCATCACAACATGGCGAAAGGACCGACCAAGGGCGGTATCCGCTATCATCCCGATGTCACGCTGGATGAATGTCGCGCGCTGGCGATGTGGATGAGTTGGAAGTGTGCGCTGATGAATTTGCCCTATGGTGGGGCCAAAGGCGGCGTGATTGTCGATCCGAAGAGCCTTAGCCCACGCGAACTGGAAAAGATGACGCGGCGCTACACGACCGAGATCACCTCCTTCATCGGCCCGGAAAAAGATATTCCGGCGCCCGATGTCGGCACCAATGCGCAGGTGATGGCCTGGATTATGGACACCTATTCCATGCACCGCGGTTATTCGATCCCGGCCGTTGTCACCGGCAAGCCGATTGCCGTTGGCGGCAGCGTCGGGCGCGAATATGCCACTGGTCTCGGCGTCACCTATGTCACCCGTTCGCTGCTCAAACAGCGCTTTGGCGGCACCTTAGATGACACCACGGTTGCCATTCAGGGCTTTGGGAATGTGGGCAGTTGGACAGCGCGCACCATGCACGAGCGGGGGGCGCGTGTTGTCGGCGTCAGCGACCAATATGGCGGCATTTATAATGAGAAAGGCTTAGACCTGCGCCATCTCACCCGCTATATGACGGAAAGCGGTACTGTCACCGGCTACCCAGGCGCTGATAGCTTAACCAATTCGGAATTATTGGAACTCGATGTTGATGTGCTGGTGCCGGCGGCGTTGGAAGGGCAGATTACCAAGGAGAATGCCGGACGGATGCGCGCTAGAATCATTGCGGAAGGCGCCAATGGGCCGACCACCCCCGAAGCAGATGAAATTCTGCTGGACAAGGGTGTTACCATCATCCCGGATATTCTGTGCAATGCTGGCGGTGTGGTCGTCAGTTATTTTGAGTGGGTGCAAAGCCTGCAATCCTTCTTTTGGGATGAGGGCGAAGTCCGCCGCAACATGGAGAAAAAGCTGCTAGACAATCTTGATGCGGTCATCAGCGTCACCACCCGCCGCAAATGTGATCTACGCACAGCAGCTTATACGATTGCCATTGAGCGAATTGTGGAAGCGGTGAAGTTGCGGGGATTTTATCCGTAGTCGCAGAACACTACCGCGGATTTGGGCAGGAACGGATTTTTGGTGGTTTGGGGACGATTGCGAGTGGCTATTTTGTCACGGAATCGACCATCAGTTGCCACCCAAATCCGCTGTAGTGTTTTTGATTGATCCCTATGAGTTACCAATCGCGCCGGCTATCCATCCCACTTCTTCGACGAGCCGGTAAAGAAAAACTCAGTGTGGCGGCAGCCAGTGCAGACATAGACATCAAAAATTAGACGCTCTTCAATGTCAAAAATGGCGCCGAACAAGCCGCGGTTGTTGTCTTGCGACTCAAATTTGTATTCCTTCAGGTATTTCATTTCACCTTGGCAGCGCAGACAGTTGATTGGTTTCATCGGTTGATCAAACTCCTCATCTTCTTCAAATTCTTCTTCCGAATCATCGGTATCGGTTAGTTCCATTGCTTCGTCGTCGCCTTGCTCATCGGGCGCCAGGTCAGGATCGGCCAGAACTGCGAGAGCGGTTTCGGCAGTGCTTTCCGGCACAGCCAGCCGTACACCACCCAAAGCGCTCGTCATCAGCCGATTGTTGGTCATGGTGTGTTCATCGAAGAGAAAGGCGGGAATCCCGATGGCTTCCAAATGTGCGCGGTAAATATGGGCCTGCTCCGGGTGATCAAAAGTGGCAATTACAACCAGCGCTTCAGCATCCGTTGCCTGCGCATCGGCTTTCGCAGGAAGTGGGAACGTCGGCGCCAGGGCGCGATCCACGAGTGGCGTTTTGCAATCCACGCAAAGAGTAATTTCATCACGATATTCAGCAATTTCACCAAATTCCTCCAAAAACGGACAAGCACGATTTGGGCAGACTTTCACAGCGTAGCTCCTTCTTGCATCAAAAGGGAACGGGGGCCATATGCTAACCGCCGTTTGTCTTTGTAACACCATCTGGTAATCCAGCGGCGTTGTTGCCATTGTACCGCAGACGCCGTTCTTCTGCTTGACAGCTATCTCCCACCGGCATGACCTTTGCTGACAAAAAACAGCACTAACTGACAGCAGCGTTATCGCCATTGGCGCAAGCTGATACGCGGCAACCGTGGGCAATTGCAGGCAAGATTACCGAACTGTTCTGCGATTTCTTCGTAGCATAACAGGGCACGGTCAAAATCGGTAAGGACAACGAGGAGGAATGATGACCAATAGCGAATGGAGTTGGGCCAGCTTGAACCACGAACAACTGGGGCTTTTGCGCAAAGCAGAGAACACGCTTGGCGCCGACATTCTCTTGGCCTATCAGCAGGAAAGCCAGCCGCAAGCCCAGGCGCAGTCCATTGCCCAGATGGGCTTACAGGTGGCTGCGCTGAATGAGAGCCAACTGGAATGTTTACAAGGGCTGGAGCAGATGGTGGACGCCGTAGTAATCGCATACCGCCAAAACGGGTAAGCCACTTCTGTTTAAGGCAATGGATTCCAAAGCAGCGCCAGACTCACCGCCAGCACAGCCAATAAGGCGCCCAGCGCCACAAAAGCAAAGCTAATTTCGGTAGTTTCATGGCGCATAATCAAAGAAGTCGGCAGGCTCTCGAAGACCGCCTGTAACTCGTCGGCACTCTCTGGTGCGTAGTAGGTCGCGCCGGTCATATCCGCCACTTGTTGCAGGGTCTCTTCATCAATGCCACGGCGGAAACCACCACCCCCACCACCGCCGCCAAAGGGATCATTGCCGAAGCCGCCGCCAAAGCCACCGCCAAAAGGATCATTGCTGCCCAGGCCGCCGCAATTCATGCTACCCCCTTGCGCCGTACCAAAGCCAATGGTGTAAACCCGCACGCCGCGATCTGCCGCTTGTTGAGCGGCGTCAATTGGCTCGACCCCCACATTGCTGGCGCCATCGGTCAAGACAACAATAATGCTGGGTGCATAGGCGCCGTTAGGGACTGGGGTTGGCGCCAGATCGGCAGAAGTACGGACGGTGGGTGCAATGGACTCGTCAATTTCGGCCAAGGCATCCAGCGACTCCAGAATTGCGTTGCCAATCCCTGTGCGACGTCCCGTTCGCAAGCTAAAAATCGCATCTTCCAACAGCTCCTGATCAGTCGTCGGCGCCTGGATCAATTCGGCAAAGCCGGCAAAGGCCACAATGCCAATCTGGGTGCTGACCGGTTGATCATTGATAAACTTCAGCGCGGCCGCTTCCGCAGCCTGGAGACGATTGGGCGGAATATCGGTCGAACACATGCTGCGCGAGACATCCATCGCTAGGATAATGGTGGCTTGGCCGGCGGGAACGCTGATAATCGACACCGGTCGGCTCACGGCCAGGATCAAAGTTGCTAACGCCAGCAGAAAGAGGGCAAAGGGCAGATGGCGCCGCCATTGGGACTGTTGCGGCAAGGCCGCGCGCACCAGCGACAGGCTGGAAAAGCGCACTGCATAGCGCCGCCGTCGTCGCAACATCCAGATATAGAGGCCGATGAAGGCTGGAATCAACACCAGCAGGAGGAGGAATCCGGGCCACAGTAAGTCCATGTATGCCTCCGCTTATGACAAGATGACTGGGTGACAAGGTCATACCGTTGTGTATCACGGCACTCGACTAAACCATAAAAGTGACACAAGGCCCCCGCTCAGTAACAACAGAATGCTGGCGCCGGCAAAGAGCGACGTGACCTCCATCTCCTGGCTTTTGACGACCAGTTCGGGGTTGAGCGTTTCGTAAATGGTGCGCAAATCTTCTTCGTTGGCGGCGTTGTAATAGGCCCCGCCAGTGAACTCGGCGATCTGTTGCAGCGTTGCCTCGTCCAGCCGGGTGTGAACGGTAAAACCTTCTACGTCCAGGGTTGTACCGGCGGCGCTGCCAATGCCGATGGGATAGATGCGCACTCCTCGATCCGCCGCCAGTTGCACCGCTTCGTAGGGGTCAGGTGGGGCGGTGTTCTCGCCATCAGTCAGCAAAACAATCGCCGCGGCCTGATGGCTGCCAGGTTGCACCGGGAGTGGCGTCGGTGTGGGAACCGGCGTCAGGTTGCTGTAGAGGCGGGCGGCTTCGGCGTCGGGGTCCAGGAAAATGGCATCGAGCGAGGCGGCAATCCCGTGTGCCAGCGAAGTTCCCCGTTCGGGCGCCAGACGATTGATCGCGCTAAAGATGGCCGCCTGGTCATTGGTTGGCGGCAGTACGGAAAGGCCGCTGTCACTAAAGGCGACAATGCCGATGCGTACACTAGCCGGTTGGCGTTCGACAAAAGCTCGCGCTGCGGTCTTCGCCGCCTCCATGCGATTGGGCGTTAGATCCTCCGCCGCCATACTGCCCGATACATCGAAGGCTAGAATCACATCCCCTTCCAAGCGGGGTAGACTGACCACCGCCTCAGGTCGCGCTAGGGCCAGCAAGAGAATCGTCACCCCGCCCAACAGCAGCACCGGCGGCAAGTGACGGCGGCTACCCAGTGGACGCCCCGCCGCTTGCATCATCCCCAATGAGCCATAGCGCGCCATCATCTGTTGGCGGCGCCGCTGCAAACGCAAATAGAGCAGCACCAACAGCGGAATCACGAGGAGAAAGAGTAGCATGGCAGGCCAGATGAAGGACATAGTTACCTGTCTTTGACAAGATGACAAGGTGACAGGGTGAAGGGGTGATCATTGCCACCCCTTCACCCTGTCACCTTGTCATGACTCACCGTCGGCGCGCACGACGCGACTGGGCAAAACGGACAATTGAACGGACTAAGTCGTCTTCAGTGGAAAGCGCCAACGTATCCACACCGGCACGTTTGAAGGTTTCGGTCAAGGCGGCTTCGCGCTGTTGGGCGGCTTCACGGAAACGTTGGCGAAACCGTTTGTCGCTGGTGTCTACATAGAGTTGCTCGCCGGTCTCGGCATCCTCCATAATGACGACGCCAATGTCGGGCAGGTCGATCTCACGGGGATCCCACAGGCGCACAGCCAGGGTTTCGTGGCGCTGACTAAGCAACTTGAGGGGCCGTTCCCACCCCGGTTCACTGATAAAATCGGAGACGATAAAGAGCAATGAACGCTGTTTGATCGTGTGTAAAGCGGCATCCAGCAGTGGCGCCAGGTTGGTAAAGGGGGCTTTGGGCAACTGCGGTTGTTTCAGCAGATCATTGACCAGCCGCAACACTTGAATCCGCCCCCCGCGCGCCGGAATTGTGCGTTCGACGCGGTTGCCGTAGAAGATAGCGCCAACGCGATTACCATGACGTGTCAGAATACGCGCCACAGTCGTAACAAACTCGATCAAGATGTTCCGTTTCAACCCCTCGACCGCGCCAAAGTCCATCGACGGACTTAGGTCAAGCAGAAACCAGGCGGTGATTTCCCGATCTTCGACATATTGACGGACATAAGGGGTGTCCATGCGCGCCGTTACATTCCAGTCGATATAACGAATATCATCTTCCGGTTGATACTCGCGCAGATCGGCAAAATCGACGCCATAGCCATAAAAGAGCGTGCGATAGTCCCCTTGCAACAGCCCGTCGAGCCGGCGGATCACCTGCCAGTCGAGCCGCAAGAGGAGCCGTTCCGGCGTGATATTAGCCGTTCCGGTGGCGATTGCTGTACTCATGTAAGGGCGCCTCCGGCACAGGAATACGACTGAGAATTTTCTGCAACAGGTCATCGGCGGTGACATTGTCCGAGAGCGCTTCGTAGGAAAGCACCAGACGATGACGAATCACATCATAGGCCACATCCAACATTTCCTGGGGCAGCACATAGCCCCGGCCACGGACAAAAGCCAACGCGCGCGCCGCCAGCACCAGGTTGATCGAGGCGCGAGGACTGGCGCCAAAGGTGATATAGGAGCCGATCTCTTTCAGGCCAAAGTCTTTGGGTTGGCGGGTGGCTGTTACCACCTTGACAGCATATTCGATCAGCGAGGGATCGACATAAACTTTATCGACCTCCTGCTGGAGAACCAGGAGTTGTTGCGTGTTCAGCACCTTTTGCACCGCTTGCAGCACTCCAGTCATGCGCTCGACGATGACAAATTCTTCGGTCGCTGTCGGATAGCCAACCAGGACTTTGAGCATAAAGCGGTCAACTTGCGCTTCCGGTAGCGGATAGGTGCCTTCGGTTTCGATGGGGTTCTGGGTCGCCAACACCAAAAAGGGTTTTGGCACAGGAAAAGTTTCGCGGCCAATGGTCACTTGCCGCTCTTGCATCACTTCCAGCAGCGCGCTTTGTACCTTGGCCGGCGCCCGGTTGATCTCATCAGCCAGCAAGAGGTTGGTAAAGACCGGACCAAACGAGGTGTTAAACTCGCCGCTCTTTTGGTTATAGATGCGCGTACCGACCAGATCCGCCGGCACCAAATCCGGCGTAAATTGAATGCGCTTGAACTCGCCGCCAATCGCCTCGGCCAGCGTCTTGATCGCCATCGTCTTCGCTAGCCCCGGCACCCCTTCCACCAGGATATGGCCCCGCGCCAGCAACGCCACCACCAGCCGCTCCAACAGGTGATCCTGGCCGACAATGACCTTCTTCACCTCATAGAGGACACGCTCCATCACCGATCCCTGTTCGGGGTTGCGGTATTGCTCCATTGGCGAACTCCTTTAGGTAGACAGGTAGACAGGTACACAGGTACACAGGTAGATACGTCCTATTTCCCTGTTACCTGTGTACCTGTCTACCTTGTTAATAGGGTGGCAACCCCGCTGCACCACCCGCCACATCAATCGGCACGGCAAAGCCAATGCCGATAAAGAAACTTTCTTCGGTGGGATTGACCAGGCCGGCGACAATGCCGACAACCTGGCCATCACGGTTGAGCAGCGGGCCGCCGGAATTGCCAGGGTTGACGGCGGCGTCGATCTGGATCAGGCCGCGCAGCCGTTGGTCACTATTGGGGGGCCGAAAGGTGCGATCAAAACCAGAGATGACGCCTGCGCTCATGGAGCCGTACAGCCCCAGCGGGTGGCCGACGACATAGGCTTCATCGCCAATGTGCATGGCATCCGGGTTGCCGAGCGTCGCCGGGACAAGGATCTCCGGCAAGCGGCTGGAACCGAGAACGGCAATGTCATTTTCCGGTTGGGTCGCCAGCACTTGGCCGGTCGCCTCGGTGCCATCAGCAAAGATCAAGTTGATCGTGGTGGCGTCAGAGATGACATGGAGACTGGTCAAGATGGCGCCATCGGCATTAATGACAACGCCCGTACCGAGACCATGCCCGGCTTCGCTCTCTTCTTCCCCTGGTCTTTCGGTTTGAATCAAAACAATGGAGGGTTGGATGTGTTGGTAAATCAGTGCAGAACGGGCCGGCGCCGGCGTAGCGGCAGCCAGCATTTCATTGACCGAGTTGTTTACTTCTTGCAGGGTTAACGGCACCGCTGGTGGGAAAAGCCAGTTGTAGAGCAACAACGCAGCAAACGCAGCCACGAGGCCAGAGGTAAAGGGCAAAGCACGGCTAATCTGGACGCGTCGTACAGCAGAACGGAAGTGCAACCAGCGTCGTTGCCACAGGTCGGCTTGGGTAGGGAGCGATTCGTTCATGTGCGCTCTTCGTAAAGGCAACTACCATCAATGGCGGTTGTCTGCCATTTTTCTCGCCATTGCATCAATGGTGGCTAGTATACCACCATTTTCAAAATAACAGTATGAGAAAATCGTGAGAAAAAAGCGCAGCGACCCTACCGTTGGTTCCCATAGGTGTGAATTTGAGTGAGCACTTGTTGCAGGACACATTCCCCCAAGCCAGCAGGCAGCGGGGGACGGGGCAGTTTACGTTGAAAGAGGTCAAAGAGGTCTTCATCCGACAGCGGTTGCCCCACATTCGTGAGTGCGGTGCCCCATTGGCTCCGCACTCGGCTTAGTAGCGATTCGGTTGCTTTGCGGGTGCGTCCTAAAATTTCGGCAAGCTCATTCAGCCCTAACCCAACTTGATAGCGCAGAATCAGCACTTGTTGGGCGAACTCCGGCAGTTCCTCAAACGGTTGACTCAATTCAGGCGGTATAGCAAAGAACAGAGATCCCTTCGGGGATGGGGGCAGTGAAAAAGATGAGGGGGAACGGCGCCAGTAATCAGCCACTTTGCGATAAGCTGTCGAATAGAAATAAACATTTAGGGGAACTTCTGTGGTGCAGGCAGGGATTAGTTCAACAAATGCCTGAAATGTTTCGGCTAGGACCTCCTCCACTGCAGCTTTTGTGGGAAGCGTGTAGCAGAGATAACTATAGAGATCAGGCGTCCACGCCGAAACAACTTGTGTCCAAGCGTTTGCGTCGTACTCTTGGAGTTGCAGTAAGGGTACAGGTTCCGTTGTCATACGCAATCCCCTTTCCCGACACGAAGAGCCAGGATTTGCTCAAAGACGAACCCTACCAGTGAGTGGCAAACAGGTGTTACTATTTTATCACAAGCAGGGCAATGGCTACAAACGTTGTTCTAACCCGGCCTACCAAACCGGCGCCACTATTGGTCGTTGGCGCCCAGCGAGAAAGGCATCTACCATGTCGCCATGATCAGCGGTCAACGGCGTCCGTAGCGCTTTTGACAACTGCGCAAGAATGGCGATGCGGTCCGGCGCCAATACAGCCACCGTTTCGCCAATGAGTTTGAGCAAGGCTGCGTCAGCCGCAAAACGGGCGCGTGACAAAGGCTCTGTGTCATGGCTGCCCAGGTAAAAATCAACTTCATACGTCAGTAAACGATCCAGCAACGGAAAAAGCTGTGTCGTAGTCAGACGCCGTGGGCCATGATAGAGGTCATCATAAAGACAGTCACCCAGAAAGAGGATCTTCTCTGCCGACACATAGACAATGCTGGCGTCATGGGCATGGTCGCCGCCGACATGGACAAGTTCACAGCTTACGCCACCTAGGTCGATGGTCACAGCCGTGTCAAAAGCAATGGTCGGTGGACGCAAGCTAAGGTTAGTGCGCTCCGGCAGTTCCGCCTTGATCATATCACGACAAAAGGCGATCTCTGTCCCGGCAGCGACCCGTTCGTCTAACGCCGCATCATCCCAATCCAAACCAGCAAGAATGCGCACAATGCGCGCCGTTTCCCGCGACGCAAAGGTAGGGACGTTCAGGGCGCTTGTTCCAAAGACATGATCCCAGTGCCAATGGGTGAGCATGGCAAAGGTCGGCGGCGGCAGTTTCTGCTGGGCCATTGCCTGCAAGAGCAGGTGCAGATGCGCCGGTGAGTTACCGGCATCAATGATGAGCGAGCCATGCGCTCCGACCACCACCCCCAGCAGCGGACGATCGGTGGTATGGTCAGGCGACAACCAGTAGACATGGGGGCTGATTTGGTGGAAGGTATGCGCGGTCATTGTTCTTCCCCTAATTTGTATACGCTATCATTCGCCAACAAACGTCTGAGCAAGTTCACTCGTCCCGTAGGGACGGATGAATTTAGAGAGGAAAGACGATCTCCCCTTCTAAACTCACTCGTCCCTACGGGACGAGCTTACCTATCACAACTGATTTAACACGATCAAAAAGGCCGACAGTGAGGTCTGCCGGCCTTTCTTCGCTAAAAATTTCCAGATGCTACGCTTACCCCGTGCCGCCACTGCGCTCTTGGCGCTTACCGGCGCCCTTGAGGGTGCCGATGTAGTAATCACGGTTCAACATCCCGATAAAGTCGATGCTGATCGACTTGGGACAGGCCGCTTCACATTCGCGGATATTGGTACAGCCGCCAAAACCTTCAGCGTCATGTTGATGAACCATGTTCAGCGCCCGTTCATACCGTTCAGCCTGACCTTGGGGCAGCAAATTCAGGTGCTGCGCCTTGGCCGCCGTAAAGAGCATCCCCGACCCATTGGGGCAGGCGGCGACACAAGCGCCACAGGCAATACAAGCGGCAGCATCCATCGCCTGATCGGCCACCTTTTTCGGCACGGGAATGGCATTGGCGTCCGGCGCGGCGCCAGTCGAAACCGAAATAAAGCCACCAGCCTCGACAATGCGGTCTAACGCGCTGCGGTTGACCACCAAATCCTTGATCAGTGGGAAGGCGGTAGAGCGCCACGGCTCGACAACGATGGTATCACCATCCTTAAAGGTGCGCATATGTAGTTGGCAGGAGGCAACCGCCTTCTTTGGGCCATGCGCCACACCGTTGATCATCAACCCACACGACCCGCAAATGCCCTCGCGGCAATCATGGTCAAAAGCCACCGGCTCCTCACCACGGGTCTGCAACTCTTCATTCAACTTATCCAACATTTCCAAAAAGGAGGCATCCTGGCTGACATCATTCAGATCATAATCAACCAGCTTTCCTGCTTGATTTGGCCCCTTCTGCCGCCACACTTTTAGATGTAACTTCATGTTCTTTTGCTCGCTATCTGTTACGTGTTGCGTGTTGCGTGCGGTGTGCTACCTGATTTGGGTGATAAGGCCCCCACATCATCCAGTTCACGCAACACGCAACACGCAACACGGTCTTATTTATAACTGCGCTGACTGAGCTTCACATACTCAAAGGTCAGCGGCTCTTTGTTCAAAATGGGTGCAACCTCATCACCGGCATATTGCCAGGCGGCGACATAGGCAAAGTTGTCATCGTCACGCAACGCTTCGCCTTCGGGGGTCTGGCTCTCCTCGCGGAAATGACCACCGCAGGACTCAGCGCGGTGCAGGGCGTCGGTACACATCAGTTCACCCAATTCCAGGAAGTCGGCCACACGACCGGCTTTTTCCAGCGCCTGGTTCAGTTCATCTTTGCCACCCAGTACGTTGACATTTTCCCAAAATTCGGCGCGCAAGGCAGGAATGCGTTCCAGCGCATGTTTCAGGCCGGCTTCGTTGCGGCCCATGCCGCAGTAGTCCCACATGATCCGCCCCAATTCTTTGTGGAACGAATCGACGGTGCGCTTGCCCTTGATGTTGAGCAAACGATTGACTCGGCCATCGACCTGAGCCACCGCTTCCTTCACGGCGTCGTTGCTACTGTTGACCGCATCCAATTTGGTCTGCGCCAGATAATTGCCGATGGTGTAAGGGACGATGAAGTAGCCGTCGGACAGCCCTTGCATCAACGCACTGGCGCCCAAACGGTTGGCGCCATGATCGGAGAAGTTGGCTTCGCCAATGACAAAGAGACCGGGAATCGTACTCTGCAAGTTGTAATCGACCCAGAGACCACCCATTGTATAGTGGACCGCCGGGTAGATGCGCATGGGCAGCTTGTACGGATCTTCGCCAGTGATGTTGTCATACATATCGAAGAGGTTGCCATAACGGTCGCGAATCGCCGCTTCGCCCAAGCGCTTGATAGCGTCGGCAAAGTCCAGATAGACGCCATTCTTTAACTCACCCACGCCATAGCCGTCATCGACGGCCACTTTGGCGGCGCGGGAGGCGACATCGCGCGGCACCAGGTTGCCAAAGGCTGGGTAGCGCTCTTCCAGGAAATAGTAGCGTTCGCTGTCGGGAATATCTTTCGGGTTGCGCCGGTCATCTGCCTTGCGCGGCACCCAAATCCGCCCGTCATTGCGCAGCGATTCACTCATCAAGGTCAGTTTGGACTGCTCGTCACCCGCCACTGGGATACAGGTGGGGTGAATTTGGGTAAAGCAAGGATTGCCAAAGAAAGCGCCCCGCTTATAAGCCCGCCAGATCGCCGTGGTGTTACAGCCTTTGGCGTTGGTGGAGAGGTAGTAGGCGTTGCCATAGCCACCAGTCGCCAGCACAACAGCATCAGCCAGATAGGATTCAATTTTGCCCGTCACCATGTCGCGGGTGACAATGCCGCGCGCACGCCCATTGACCACAATCAAGTCGAGCATTTCGGTGCGCGGGTGCATCTCGACTTTGCCGGCCGCCACCTGGCGCGAAAGGGCTTGATAAGCGCCCAACAACAACTGCTGGCCGGTCTGCCCACGGGCATAGAAGGTGCGCGAAACTTGAGCGCCGCCAAAGGAGCGATTGTCGAGCATTCCGCCATATTCACGGGCGAAAGGCACACCTTGCGCCACGCACTGATCAATGATGTTATTGCTATTTTCGGCCAAGCGATAAACATTCGCTTCACGGGCGCGATAGTCGCCGCCCTTGACCGTGTCATAAAAGAGGCGGAAGACGCTATCACCGTCGTTGCGATAGTTCTTGGCGGCGTTGATGCCACCTTGCGCCGCTACACTATGAGCGCGGCGTGAGCTATCTTGATAGCAGAAGCTCTTGACATTGTAGCCCAGCTCGGCCATCGTCGCCGCGGCAGAAGCGCCAGCCAAACCGGTGCCGACAATAATGACGGTATATTTACGTTTGTTAGCCGGATTGACCAACTTCATTTCAAATTTATATTTTTCCCACTTCTGTTCAATCGGGCCAGAGGGAATGCCGGCGTTCAAAGTCGCCTCGGTAAACACCGGCATTGTCGTGACTGTGGGTGATGTCGTTGTAGCCATCCCAACTCCTCAATTCAGTTCAAACACAAAGATATACTATTTTTATCGTAAGCGCATCAGCCAAGCGATACGCATTCTTACTGCAACGCCGTGATGCCTAACATCACGGAAATGGGTACAAGCGCAAAACCCACCGGCACCACAATCGCCAAGACCCAGGCCAACGCACGTACTGTGGGGGTCGAATCATGACTGACCAACCCCAGCGTCTGACACAGGCTCCAGGTGCCGTGATAGAGGTGAAAGGCTAGTGCGATCAAGGCAACTAAATAGAGAATCACATTGAGTGGATTCTGAAAGCCAATCACCAAATTATGGTAGGCATCGCCGCGAATGTAATCATTGTGAAGCCCCGGCACGCCCCAGGTCAGGTGCGCCAGGTGATACAAAATGAAAAAGAAGATCGCCACGCCTCCCCAACGAATCGTCAAAGCAGCGTAATCCGCTTCCTGCCGTTTGGTGACCGCATACCGTTGCGGACGAGCAATCTGCGCCTGTCGGGTCAACGTCACTGCTGCCCAAACATGGGCCGCAATGGAACCAACCAGGACAACCCGTGCAATGGTCAGCAAATGCAGCCGACTAAAGACCGGTTCACCTAATACGCGCAACCCTTCGGCATAGTGGTTAAAGACTTCTGGCCCCAAAAAAACCTTGAGGTTGCCATACATGTGCATCACCACATAACCGATCCAGATCAAACCGGTGACTGCCATAATCACCTTCTTGCCGATCGTTGACCGTGTCAACGCCATTACCGCCATAAATCACTCCTCACTTACGTTTTCAGTTAGGCATAGCGCTGTCGCGTCCATCGGCTGATCGCGTCTACACGCCAACCGAGTGTCGCCATTGCTATGATTGAATACTCTCATCATGTATAGAAAGGTTATACCGTTGCTGCAATCACCAATTACCAGTGTACCACAGCAGGAATTTATTTTCAGGAGTTTAGGATACAGATAGACCGGTAACGACCCTGCTTGCGACGAATTTGCCATCCGTGGCGAACAGAGTAGCCAACAACGATTTCGTAAATGTATTGTAATACAGAGACAGTTGAGTTGCAACAATGCAATGAATGTGAAAAGAGGAACGAGTGGCGGGTGGCAAGGGGTATTCTGATCAATATCACCGCGAATCTCATAATTCGCGGTGATAGGGGCAACACAAAACTTACCTATTGGCTTTCACAAGACCGGTGCTTTAATCCGGGTAGACCAAAATAGCGGCTTGCCAGGACGGTAGGGTTAACCAAATATTTTGCGTAATTTTATGAACCGTTTCGCTGATCACATCCTGCCAGCGCCCTGGCCAAGGAACGGTGAGTTCCACTTTACGAGGAGTGTCGCTAAAGTTGAGGGCGACAGCGACAAAGTCGGTCACTTTGCCACTTCCTGCCTCGGTCAAGAAGCGATCAAAGCGGACAACTTGCTCACGGGGAAAGTCATTCGGGTAAAAACGAATATGGTCGCTTGCCAGTGCTGGATGGGTGCGACGGGCGGTGATCAGGCGCTTGACCAGGCGCAAGTACGCCTGGTGGTCAGCCTGTTGCAGCTTTTCCCAGGGCAAGGGGTGAAAATCAATTGTGCGTGGGCCATCTTCAGCAAATTCTTGACCTGAATAGAGCATAGGAATACCCGGCGCCGTCAGCAGCGTAACCAACCCCAGAAAGGCTTTGGTCTGTGCCAATTGCTGCACGGTCATCGCGGTGGGGCGGGTGATGTGGCGCTGCGAGTAGAAAATGATCTCATGCTCCGGCCGCACCTCATCGTGACTACACGAATAATTCACAATGCTGGTCGCTGTGACCAACCCTTGGTCGCGATAGCCGCCGATGGCACGGAAGATGTCTCGCTTCTCCCACTCCCAGCGTTGATTCAACACGTCGTCGAGGATATGGTGAAAGTCACCATTCCAGTAGGCGTCGATCGGGGTTTCTTGCACTAGTTTGGCGGCGCTTTTCTCTGGGTGCGTACCCTCCAACTGCCAGAATTCGCCGATCAACAGACAATCCGGTTTTTCCTGACGCGCCGCCCAGCCAATGGCGCTAATGCCGTGATAGGGGTCAAAGCTGGGGTTCATCGGCTGCCCGCTGTCATAATCAACGCCACAAACCCAGTCAAAGCGAAAGCCATCAACATGGTATTCACGCAGCCAGAAGCGCACCACATCCTGAAAGTAACGGGTGGTTTCACCAGCAAAGTGATCCCAATCAACGCCACCCCAGCCATTCACGGCCTGCGATGTATGGTGAAAGAAGGGGTTCCAATCATCAAGCCATTCACCCTTGGGGCCATACATGGGCGGGTAGATCTGATAATAGGGGTGTTGCCCCCAGGCGTGGTTGAAAGCAACATCGAGAATGACAGCCAGCCCACGTTGGTGACAGGCATCGACTAACTGCTTAAAATCGGCGGGCGTGCCATAGCTTTGCGCCGGTGCGAAGTAGAAGACCGGGTTATAGCCCCAACTAGAATCGCCAGGGAAGGCTTGAATCGGCATCAACTCGATGGCATTCACCCCTAGTTCAGCCAAGTAATCAATGTACGGCAGCAACGAACGAAAGGTGCCGTGGTGGGGCCGATTGGCAAACCAACGCCCGGCAAAGTCGCGCACACAAAGTTCGTAGATGATCAGATCCCGTAAAGCCGGCGTCTGCCACTCCTGATCATGCCAGGCAAAGGTCGGTGTACGCGCCGGCAAATAGGCCCATGGCCCTTCGGCTGTCCATTTCATTTGTGTGGCGTAGGGGTCGCCAACCCAAGCGTGGGATTGGTCGTCAATCGCCACATAATAACCGTAGCGCGTCTCGCCGGGACGGGGAATGGTCGTCCACCAGACGCCGCGGCCATCAGTCACCATGCGGTTGGCGCGACTATTCCAGCCATTAAAATCGCCAACTAAACTGACATAGGGTTTGAACGGCGCATACATCACAAACGTGGTCGTGTTGGGCGCCAGCAGATCATGATGAACACCACCACGAATATCAATCGGCAGCATATTGATGCCAAGGCTCTGGGTTTGTAGTGAATTAGTGATTAAATCACGCATCTTGGTTCACCTGTGATCAAGTGCAAACAACAATTGCCTTCTTTGCTAAGAGCACCGCTACATGGTGTTTGGTATACCAGCCATTATGCCATGAATTCTACATAGTTTGTCTGACAGAAGATTTACATAATGGTTAGAAGGCTAAAGTTATATTTTGCGGAAAAACGAGCATCTGATCTCAGCAAACGTTGCGGATGGGGACATCGGTTCCAAGAAGGGGCAGCGGGACAAGAAACAGCCCTGGCGACCAACAGGACCAGGGCTGTTCTTGTCATTACATATTCTTGATCAGCGCCTGACCAAAGGCGCTACATTTGACTTCAGTGGCGCCTTCCATCAGGCGGGCAAAGTCATAGGTAACAACCTTTTGGCCGATAGTCTTCTCTGTAGCGCGGATGATGAGGTCGGCCGCTTCGGGCCAGCCCATGTGGCGTAGCATCATCTCACCGCTCAGAATAACCGAAGACGGATTGACCTTGTCCTGGCCGGCATAGCGGGGCGCCGTGCCATGGGTCGCCTCGAAGATGGCGCGCCCCGTCTCGTAGTTGATGTTGGCGCCGGGGGCAATGCCAATGCCGCCGACCTGGGCCGCCAACGCATCGCTGATGTAGTCGCCGTTGAGATTGAGCGTGGCGATGACATCATACTCTGCTGGGCGGGTGAGGATCTGTTGCAACATAGCATCGGCGATAACATCCTTGATCACAATGCCGTTGGGCAGTTTGTGCCAGGGGCCGCCATCAATCGGAGTAGCGCCAAATTCTTGGGCGGCAATCTGATAACCCCAATTCATAAAGGCGCCTTCGGTGAACTTCATAATGTTACCCTTATGCACCAGGGTGACGCTCTTGCGGTTGTTGGTGATGGCATATTGAATGGCCGAACGTACCAAGCGCGCCGTGCCTTCCTGGCTCACCGGCTTGATACCAATGCCGGAGGTGTCGGGGAAACGGATTTTACCAAAGGACTTGGGGAACGCATCCTTGAAGAGTTGCTTGAACTTTTCAACATCGGCGCTACCAGCTTCAAATTCAATGCCGGCATAAATATCTTCGGTGTTCTCGCGGAAGATGATCATATCAACCAGTTCCGGGTGCTTGACCGGGCTGGGGACGCCGGTGAAATATTGCACCGGACGCAGACAGGCATAGAGATCCAGCCGCTGGCGCAACGCCACATTGATACTGCGAATACCACCGCCAACCGGCGTGGTCAGCGGTCCTTTGATACCGACAATGAACTCGTCAATGGCGTCGAGCGTCTCTTCCGGCAACCAGATGGTTTCGTTATAGACGGCGTTGGCCTTTTCACCGGCGTACACTTCCATCCAGGCAATCTTGCGCTGACCGCCGTAAGCTTTCTCCACGGCGGCATCCAAAACCGGTTGGCTAGCGGCCCAGATGTCAACGCCGGTGCCGTCACCTTCGATGTAGGCGACAATCGGATTGTTGGGAACGTACAATTTGCCATTTTCCAAGCGAATCTTTTCGCCCGTGGTAGGAACAACAATTTTTTGGTAGCTCATAAGCGTGGAACTGCTCCTTCAGTTTTCAGATTCATAAACGATCAATAGTTCAAAGATGACACAATACCCAGATTATTTTTGGAGAGTTACGCATGGGTTGCGCTTCGTCGGTTTGAGCCGTCGGAATAGGGGCGCGAATTCGGATACAGCGGATTGGTGCAAGATCAAGAGGCGATCCGCAACACCTGAACCTGCGCCCTTATTTCCCGTGAACGTAACGCCTCTTTGTTGAACCGATTCGACCAGTTTCTAGTGGTATGGGGTCGTTGTCAGCCGTGGACAGTGACCAGGATTGATGCAGTCGATAACACACCATCAGCTTTCTTGCAGATCTTGATCCACCTGGGCAAGCCAGGCATCATCGCGAAAGCTGAAAATCTCACCGGAACGATCACGGCTCCAGGGACCGACCAGCCAGTAAACGAGGCGGGCGGCTTGCAGGGGTGGAATCAATTGCCCCTTTTCCTCAAAGTCGTGGAACATCTGTAAATTGAGCCGACTATCGCTGGTGTCCACACTGCGCAGGTCGGCTTGCATATCGGTGTCAACGACGCCGGGGTGCAAGGCATTGACCGTGATGCCCGTTTTCACCGTTTCCAAGGCTAAAACACGGGTCAACTGATCCAGCCCCGCTTTCGCTGCGCCATAGGCGCTCAACCCGGCGACGGGTGTGCGCCCCAACCCGCTGCTGACATTGACAATCCGCCCATAGCGCTGTTCCAGCATCGTTGGCAAAACGCCGTATATGGTAAAAAAGGGACCGACCAGATTGACCTGAATATTATAGGCCCATTCATCGGGGTCTGTTTCGGCAATCTCCTCAATCGGCCAGACGACGCCCGCGTTGTTGACGAGTATGTCAATATGCTGAAAGGTCTCCACCGTTTTTTCGACCAACAGCCCCACCTGCTCCGGGTCACCCACGTCAGCAGGGATCGCCAAGACCTGCCCACCCAATGCCCGTAGCCGTTCAGCCTGTTGGGTCAGAGCATCTTCACTACGCGCCGTCAACACCACAGCCGCGCCGGCGCGCACAAAGCGCTCGGCAATGCCCGCCCCCAAGCCTCGGCTCGCACCGGTAATGATTGCAACTTGTCCTTGTAATTTTTTTCGCGCCATAATAATACCAGTTTACCAAAGAGCGATCAAAAGGTCTATTTTGGTAGGGACGTTTGGACAGATTGCAGGTAAAAGTCTGAAGTCCGAAGTCCGAAGTCCAGAGTCCGTAGCCCGAAGTTCAGATTCCGTAATCAACAACTGCTAGGTTTGACTAGGGACTACGGACTCTGG
>JAPKMW010000124.1 GCA_026645575.1 Caldilineaceae bacterium | reverse complement strand
CTAGGCGCCTACTACGGGACGATTTGTAGAATGGGTATGGCGCCTGCTCTGCTAATCCACTGGCCTACTGTCTTACCGCTCTACGACTTTTGTTCCCCGCCGAAAGAGAGATCGGCATTATCTCCGAACTAGCAGCTTTACTCCATTTTCCCCAGAAACAAACGATAACTTCCTTAACGTTTTGTCGTCTAGATTAACAATGATAACGACCATTTAGCAATCGAGTTCGGGACAAGCGATTTGGAGGTTCATAGCTCATGATAAACCACACTGATCAGCGACGACAACGGTGGGGGCAAGCTTGCTTGCTCGCCACACTAATTTGCAGTTTGTTATTGACGTCGGCGCCCCATTCTATGGCGGCGCACGCATTGGCGGATCGCGCCTTTGGCCAGCAGCCAGTAGCCGCGGAAGTTGCAGCGACAACCAGGGAAGGCGTTATTGCAGGTCGCGTCTGGAAAGATGCCAATGGGGACGGGATCTATCAACTGGAAGAGCCTTTTCTGCCTTACACCGTGGTTGAACTCTATCTGTTGACCGCGACGTCAGCGTCTACCCAGCAAATCAATGCAACAGCGCTGTTGACGACAACTACCAGCATCACCGGCAGCTATGCCTTTCGTGGGTTGGCGCCGGCCACCTATCTGGCAGAATTTTCGACACGCGGCAGTATGTACCCGACAAGCCCCGATCAAGGGGCCGATGAGAGCAGAGACAGTGATGTCTTCAGCACGGGCCTGGTCACCTATGGCCGCTCTGCGCCAGTGATCCTGGATCATGGTAATCAACAGCAGGTGATCGATGCCGGCTTTGTCCAAGCTGCACAGGCAACGGTTTATGTCTATGATGATACGAATCGTGATAACAACCGCCAGCTTAACGAACCAGTGGTCTTGGGTGCAGTAGTGATTCTCAGCAACAACGCCGGTCGTGAAGTCGGTCGCCAGGTAGTTGACCAACGGGGCGCCGCCTTCTTTCCCGATCTGCCGCCAGGGGACTATGCGGTGACTGTCTGGCCGCCGGAAGGGTATAGCGATGATCCACGGGCCGCCGTTGTGTTATCCTTGGCGTCCGGCGCCACGGCACGGTTGTCAGCGCCAGTAGCGGCTGCGCCAAAGGTAATTGAGTTGGCCGCCTTTACGGTTGCCGTCGAGAACAATGAGCTGGTTGTTCGTTGGGTAACTGTTTTCGAGCAGCAGACCTATGGCTACCGCCTCTTACGCAAGAGTGATGTCTCTGCGGCAGCGACGGAAGCGATGACAGCGGAGATCATTACCAGTAAAGGGACGCAAGGGGGCGTCTACGAAGTGCGTTTGCCTTATCGCCCAGCCTATGATGGCCCGGCCACAGCAATGGAATTTTGGTTGGCCGAGTATGAAGTGACAGGCAAGGAAAATCACTACGGGCCATTTTATGTGACATTACCGCTGACCCAGAAAGCCTTTTTACCGCTTGTTGCCACCTTACCCTAAAGCAGTGACCCTGTTCCTAGGTGCTGTTGACATTTGTGCGACACACACCTGTCAGGTTTTGGAAACCTGACAGGTGTACTACCGACTACTTCTGAAATGTCAACAGAACCTAGCCTGTCGTGACCAGTTAGGAACGGCGTCATGCCAATCTTAAATCTCTAAAAGTTTACGTATTTTTAAGGATTAAACTTAAGATAATGTCAGGATATAATATTAGCGCTGCTCTTACGCCAAATGTTGAAGCGAGCATTCCCGAATGGTGGGTAATTATGTTTACACGATTCAAGCGTTTGTTGCGGATAACAGCAGTAGGGTGTCTTTGTTGGTTGCTCTTTATCCCGCTGACGCCGATCCATGCCTTCATCGTCATGACCAATGAACCGCGCAATGCCGGTCAGTTGCCACCAGATCAAGATGGCGATGGGGTGCCCGATGAACAGGAAGATCGCAACGGAGATGGTATCCTTGCTAATGACGATACTGATCAAGATGGCATCCCTGATTATCTGGATGCCGACGATGATGCGGATACAACGCCGACAGCGGCAGAAGATGTGAATCAGAATGGCGATCCAACCGATGATGACCGCGATGGGGATGGCATTCCGGCGTATTTGGACCCGGTTGACGACGCTGGTCCGGCTGGCGATAGTGACAATGACAGTCTACCTGATGCCCAGGAGTGCCCCCAAGGCGTTTGTCACGATTCTGATCGCGATGGTCGCGCTGATTATATGGATGGGGATGATGATGAAGATGGGCTATCGACGTTGGCAGAAGTGAGTAATAACGCTGCCGCCCGTGATGACGACGGTGATGGTCTCCCCAATTACCTGGACGCCGCTGAAACGGTTCACGCGCAAGGCGCAACGCTCGGTGATTTAGTCTGGTTTGATCTCGATCAGGATGGTATTCAGGATAGTAACGAGATCCATAGCCAGACACAAGGTAGCACAACCGGTGTACCGGGTCTCTTTATCACCCTCTACCATGCGGACAGCGGCGCGCCTATTGCCACCACCCGCAGTGACGGCAACGGGCGCTATCGCTTCACCAATGTGCTAACCGGGCGCTACTTTATGGAATTTACGGCGCCCCTCGGTTACACCTTTACCGCTGCCGACCAAGGCGATGACAGCTTCGATAGCGATGCGGTGCGGGTGACAACCAGCGTCGCCCGTTCCGCGCTGCTCACGGTGACGCCGGGAGTTGATCACGCGGACATTGATATCGGTCTCTGGTTACCCCAACAACAGAGCGGCGGCTTGGGCGGGCAGGTGTGGTTTGACCGGAATCAGAATGGGCGGCAAGAGCCAAGTGAAGAGGGGATAGGCGGGATCGCCATCACCTTGCTGAATCAGAGTGGGGGTGTTGTGGCAACGACCTATAGCAATCACAGCGGGGGCTATCATTTTCTGAATCTCCCGGCCGGCGTCTACCACTTAACCTTCACGACGCCGGCTACCTATGTCATGACGGTGGTTGGGCAGGGAAGTGGGAGCGCAAGCGAGAATCAACCATTGGCGCCCGATAACACACGCACTGCCCCAATCACCCTGGCGTCGGGCGCTTATGACGGGAGTTGGCATATGGGTCTCTACCAGGCTAACGCTACCGGTCAGTTCCGTGGCCGCCTCTGGTTGGATCAGAATCAGAATGGCCAACAAGAGGGCGCCGAAGGGGGTGTCCCCGGCGTTCAAGTCGATCTGCTCACCAGCGATCGACAGTGGATTGCCGGCACGACGACCGATGACGCCGGCTATTATAGCTTTGCCAATCTGCCCGCCGACAACTATTTGCTGGCGATTCACCCGCCGACAGGGTATAGCGTCAGTCCACAGGGACGGGGGGATGGGGCGCTCGACAATGACTTTTACCCGGCAAGTGGACGTACAGCCTCGCTCATCTTGTTGCCGGGGGCGGCGACTGTGCGCGATGGGGGTCTCTATCTCCCGGCAAGCGCTACTAGCCTATCGGCGCCGGCGGCCTTGTCCGGGCGTGCCTGGGAGGATCAGAATCGCAACGGTCTGCAAGATAGTCAGGAGCAGCCCATTGCCGCAGTGACAGTCAAGCTTTATGATGCGCAAGGGCAGTTACGCCATAGCACCGTGACCGATGCACAGGGACGCTATCAGATCGCCAACCTGGCGCCGGGCCGTTATCGTCTAGCCTTCCATTCCGACAAAGGTCATGCGCCGACGGTGGCTGATCAAGGCATCCATGACGAACGGGACAGTGATGTCGATCCACTGACCGGGCGCACCGCATGGCTGTCGTTGAACAATGGCGTCCATGAACAGCATTGGGATGTCGGTATGTATTTTCAACCCAAGGTGATCGCTTTGAGCAGCTTCCAGACCACCTTTCAAGCCGGTCAGTTGGTCATCCAGTGGGAGACGACCAGCGAACATGAGACACTCGGCTACTATCTGGCCGGCGGGGCGGCGGCGGAAGGAACAGACGCCAAAGTGCTAACCCGAGAGATCATTGGCAGTCAGGGCAGCATCGGCGGCTTCTACCGGGTCACCATCCCCTACAATCCGGTCTATGCCACGCCCTTGGATCAACTCCAGCTTTGGCTGTTCGAAGTCACGGTGAATGGTGACAAGACGCCGTGGGGACCGTTTGGGGTAACGCGTGCGGCCCAGTTTTTACCCTTAACCCTGAGGTAACGTATGCATTGGCTCTACTTGACCTTTATGCCTTCTCTGGAAACCTATGGCGTTGCCTTGTTAATTACGGGGTTCACAACGCTGCTGTTGTTGCGCCATCATGCCCTGTATGGGCCGGGGGGGCGGGGTCGAACCGTCTTGCACAGTATGCTGCCGCCGGAGCAACAAGCCGCTCCGCTCGTCGAAGGCACCGCTCTGCCCCAGTTATACCAACCGGCCAAGGCGCTCTTGCTGCTGGCGCGCGGCAACGAAGCCTGGTTGCCCTATATGATTCCCCTCTATACGGCAACCACCCGGTTGGGCAATGACCTAAGCAGCAGGGTAGGTAGTGGCGACATGGCCTTTGAGTTCCTGAGCAGCTTATCAATTGATGAAGAACATTGTGTAATTCAGCAACAGAATGGACAATTCATGATCTTTGATCGCGCCCGCTTTAACAACACATTGGTGGATCGGGCGCCGGTGCCGCCCGAAGGACGCCAGCTAACAACCGGTGCGCGGATTACGTTGGGCGCCGTGGAATACATTTTTGTCGCCAATCGAGGCAGGTAGCAGGTCGGCCATGAATCCTCACTATGTTGTGCGCACCGCCCCCAATCAACCGGAGCCGCGCTTTGCCTTTAGCGCCTTCTCCATTCGACCAACCCAAGCCGAATTATTTGATGTCGCCCATGTGCTGCTATTGGCAGAAGCCGTTGACGACAGCGGAACGACCATTCCAGCCAATGGTGAACCACCGATGGCGCCCAGCAGCCATCAGGCGCTCCTGTTGATCCGCCGGATCATGCAACAAGAGACGGCGTTGCCGGTGGTGCGGCGGCTGGTGGAAGCGTTGCGGCAGGCCAACGTCATCCTCTATAACGAACAACAAGGGGTACGGATCATTGCCGGCGTCTTGGTGAAAAACACCCTTTACCTCACCTGTGTCGGCGCTATGGGCGCCTATATCATCCGTAACGAAAAGGTGGCTGTACTGCTCCAGGCCGAGCGCACGCGTAGCACCTACTTGGGGCAAACGCAGCAACTGCAACTCGACTATCAACTGCCAACCGCCGCCGCCCTCTTCGCCGAAGCACAGACGCCGCACGCTTATCTCATCTCTGATCGTTTTCTGCTGGCGCCGGACGATAGCGTGATCTTCAGTTCCACTGAATTACCGCCGGCAACGATCAAACCGGCGCTGATCCACAACCGACGCCCAGAGCGGCTGGCTGCTCACCTCGTGAATAGCACCCTGCGACAAACGGGGCAAGTTCCCGGCGTGATTGCACTGCACTGGCATGTTGACCGAGTGATGCAAACCGTCAAACAAGTCGCGCTGGTTCTCTTTATCTTCTTCTGTGTCACGGCGACGATGCAGAGCGTGATTTTTGCCAACCAGCAACTTGAACAGTGGCTCACCCGCCAACGAGGCGTCACACCGGTACACGACTTGCCGCCCATTCTCTATGATACAGCGAACGCGCCAAACAGCAGTGCTGCTATCGCCACCCCTGGCGCCCGCACGTCGGTGCAGGTGAATGTGGATGTCAATGTCGCTGGGCCGCCATCCCAGGTCAGTCCGGCGGTCGATAGCGCGCCCCCAGCCGCCGTTGTTATGCCGGTGGTTGATGGTACGCCCTCTGCCGCCGATCTAGTACCGGTCGTTGCCGCTAATGTGCTATTGCAACAACCAACACCAACGGCGATTCAACTGGCCAGCGCCTCACTTGAGCAACTCCCCCAAGAAGCGCCGCCGGCCCTGGTGCGCACTGCCGCCGACAACGCCCCAATCGTCCAATCGGAGCGCCCCCAAGTGGAGCGGCAAGCGCGCACGAAACTCCTCCAACCGACACCTGTCGTTGCGACCGTACCCAACGATACGGTGGCGCCAACAACGCCTACGTTGTCGGCGTTGGCGTTCGTACCCATTGCGGCCACCCCCACCACTACAGCTATGCCCACGGCCACGGCTACCCCGTTGGCAACGCCGACCCAAGCGCCATCGCCAACACCGACCAACACGTCGGCATTGCCCATCGCTACGGCCACTATCGACGCAACCGCAACCGTTCCCCCCCCACTCACACCAGCCCTACCCACTTCAGAAACATCGTTGGTGGTGGGGCATGCACCTGTTGGCATTGACAGCGTCACCCTGCTGACGCCACCAGAGCAGACTAGCAGCAGTGACCTGATCACCTTTGCCTGGCAAGGTCAAGCGCCGTTGCCAGCCGGTCAAGCCTATGAAGTGATTGTCTGGCGCCCAGGGCAGACGCCGTTAACGGAAGGGTTAGGGATTGCACCGCCGGGAGCGTCAACGAATCTGACGGTGCAATTGCGTGGTCTTCATGAGGCCGGGGTCATCCAACCGGGGAATTACCATTGGGGCGTTCTGTTGGTAGCGGTTGATCCCTATACCCGTCTAGCCTTGCTTAGTCCAGAGCGCACCTTCTATTTTGACGGGCCGGATCAAGCCCCTCGCTGTAATCCAGATCGCGAAACCTGTTAAATCTTGAAACTTGTACCTATGAGCACCTTATTGAATCGATTCTCCCGCTACAACCGGCGCGGTCAGTGTAGATTACCGAGAGCGCAGGAGATTGGCGCCGGCAGCTTCCCCGAAGGTCAGTCCAGTCGCCAGAATAGTCTGGTCAAACCTTTCGGGAAGCTGGTTGGCAAGTTCCCTGCATTCCCGGTGCGCCGTCCATACGTTGGGGTGGTGTTGGGTTGTATCATGCTGACTTTCCTGCCGGTGATGCGGCTCCTTTCTCAATCGACACCGCTGCAACCTGTGGCCGATACCTATGTTGCGGCTGGGCGACCGACCCAAAGCCAACCAGCAGATCTGCGCGTCTTTTGGGTCGGTTACAACCAGGTGGATAGCTATGGCAAAGAACGGGCGCTTTTGCAATTTGACCTGAGCAATCTGCCAGCCAATAGCACCATTACCAGCGCCCGCCTATCGCTCTATCTCTCGCGCGCCATTCCGGCCACAGATGCGCCACAAGCAATTCAAGTCAGCCGGCTGACTGGTTCGTGGAGCGAGACAATCACCTGGCAGCAACATGAGCAGTTGACGCGTCTAAGCGAAGGAACAGCAACCACAACCGTAGGCGCCCAAGCTGGCTGGGTTTACTGGGATCTGCGCGAACTGGTGCAGCGCTGGCTGGCAGACCCGGCCCGTGGACAAACCATAAGCTTGCTCCTGACCGGGGATGAAAGCGGCGCCCAACACGAACGCGCCTTTTGGAGCAAAGATTGTAAGCCGGCGGAGTGCGATACGCAGCCAGGGAAACGCCCCCAGTTGGTGATCGAATGGCAAGCGCCCACGCCGACCCCAACGGCCACTGCCACCGCCACGCCCTTGCCGCTGCCCACCGCCACGCCAACGCCGATCCCCTCCCCCACCGCCACCGCCATGCCGACGCCCGGCATCCAGTGGGTGCGCCTGAGCAATGAGCCACAGACCGCCATCGCCGACGGCGACGCGATCACCTATACCATCAGCTACCAAAACGGCCCTTATCCTTTGAGCGATGTCCAAATCGTCAACCGATTGCCTATGCAATTGACCTGGCTGCCCGATAGTTTGCGAACGAGCAGCGCGGCATTGGTGACAATGCAACAAACCAGCGCGGGAACCGAAGTACAGTGGCGCTTTCCCTTACCCATTGAACCTTATCAACGGGGCGAGTTGGTCTATCGACTGCGGCGGGGCGCAGTGACACCGTCCAGTAGCGGTTTGACCATTCACAAACAGGGGCCGACACAGGCCACCGTCAATGACTTGATCCGTTATGACCTGGCTGTGACCAACCGCACCACCACCACGCTGAGCAACTTGCTGATCACCGACACCATTCCGCTTCATGCCCACTATATTGCCGGCGGCACCCGGAGCGGTGACCTGGTCTACTGGCATGTGGCAGCGCTGGCCCCGGGCGCCACCATGACCAACACCTTTGTTGTCACCGCAACTCGGACGATTACCAACAGCGACTATGGCGTGCGCGCCGGCGGCGGTTTGGCCGCCAAAGGGGCAACCGCCGTTGTCACCGTTATCCGTCGCCCCGACGAAGCACCGCTTGCCGAGACCCTTGTTCACACCGGCGGGACGATGAGTTGGCGCTACCAAGGTCAAGCGGGGCAGATGCCGATCAATCCGGTCTATAACCCGTCGTATCCGCTCTTCCTCCCACTAGCGCACCAGCCGCGGTAAGGGTGAAGTGAGAAGTAGGCGCACCCCCTGCCGGAAACGATCACGGTAACGGCACGGGGTGCCCATCTTCGGTTGTAATGGCCCAATCGGCAAGCCGTAGACGCAGCTCGGCCAAAATAGCCTGATGGTGTGGGTCATCGACCACATTTTGCAACTCCCACGGGTCATTGACCATGTCGTAAAGTTCATCTTTGTCACCCATTGGATCATGGACGTATTTCCAGGCGCGCGTGCGCACCATCTTGCGCCGCCCTTCGGCCTCGCGCCAGCGTAGCGATTGGATCAAGGTATGCCGTCCCCACGGTTTTGCCATTTGCGCCAGATCATGCAGGCGAAAAGGCGGACCACCGGCGCCATACTCGGCAAAGGTGGCGTCGCGTGGGGGGGTGGACGTGATGGTCGGCAAAGGTTGACCCTGCATAGTGCGGGGTACTTCCACCCCTTGGAGTGTGAAGAGCGTTGGCACAACATCGATCAAATTCGCCATACTCTCATCCCGTACACCGGCAGGGAGTTGTCCCGGCCAGGAGACGATAAGCGGCACGCGCGTCAGACAATCATAAAAGACGCCCCCCTTGCATTGCATGGCATGTTCACCCATAAAGTCACCATGATCGGAACAGAAGAGTACAATCGTGTTGTCGCGTAGGCCAAGCCGTTCAAGGGCATCCAGAATTTGTCCCAACGCGTCATCGATAAAGCGCACCATACCATAGTAAACGGCCAACAGGCCGTACAGGTCCTCGATCTTATCTTCCCACACCCCTAACATCTGATAGAGGACACGGTTCCGTTCCGGCGCCTCGTCGCCGCCAAACTCGTCAGTGCGCCAGGGCGGCAACTGGATTTTGTCCGGGGGAAAGAGATCGGCATACTGCTGTGGGCAGACCCACGGCTCATGGGGATCAGGAAAGGAGACCCACAGGGCAAAGGGCTGGTCACGCTGTTGCTCTAAAAAGCGCACCGTCTGCCCGGCCACCAGGCCAGTCGAGTAATCTTCCAGCGGAAAATTCGAGGTGGCATAGGCAAAGCGAGGGTTCTGCGGCGTCATGGTGCGGCGCAACTCATGGGCCGCATTGATCCCGGCCAGCGGACGAAACCATTCCATCCCCTTGGTGGTCGGGTCAGCAGGCAGACCGCCATGAGAAATTTCGCAGTAGACATCGAAGAGCGCCAGGTCATCCGGCGTGACAAAGCAGTGATTCTTGCCGATGAGACCAGTAGTGTAGCCCATTTCTTTCCAGGTTTGCCAGGCATGGGTAGCACCGGTGGGCATCAGCGTTTCGTTGCGCCGCCCGCCATGTTGATGGGGGTATTTCCCTGTCCAGAAAGAGATACGCGCCGGTACACACAAAGGATGGGGCGTAAAGGCATGATGATAGAGAACGCCTTCATCGGCCAGGCGCTGCATGTTGGGCGTCTCGCAGAAGGTGTTGCCATAGAGATGGCTGGCTGTCGCCTTCTGTTGATCGGTCATAATGATGAGAATATTGGGTTGATTGGGCTTGGGTTGTTCGGACATCGTGCGCACCTCCGCGGCTCTGATCGTTGGTATGATGGCAGCATTGTACTGCACGATAGGTTGGGCGAGCAAGGTCAACAAAAAGAACAGGCTGCCCCCTTATCAGCAAAGGTAGCAGCCTGCGGTGAAAGATCAAATTCAAGCGGGCCGGGAAACTTAGTGAGCGTCTAAAGACAACTTCCCCGCCCGCGCTTTGCGAGTCCGTGACTCGCACCGATACAGAGCGAGTCACGGACTCGCAAAGCGCGGAAGTTATTGCGAGACAGTTACTTGGTTACTCCCAGGTCACGCTATTCCAACTGACCGAATTCCAACTGACGCTGTTCCAACTGACCGAATTCCAACTCACACTGTTCCAACTGACCGAATTCCAACTGACGCTGCCCCAGACCACAGGTTGCGTACCAGTCCATAACAGTTGACTGGCGGCAACTCCTGTGTTGGCGCTTTGGGTGGTCGTGCCGTTGACTGCCGCATTGATGTCCAGATACCCGGCGCCGGCTTTTTGAGTTGTGTAGCCACTCCAGTTTTTATTGGTGGTCGCCTTCAAGCGATATTTGACCTGATCGGGCGTCAAGTTGGGTTCATCTTGCAACAACAGCGCCACTGCACCCGCCGCCACAGCCGAAGCCATGGATGTGCCAGACATGCGGAAGTATGCTGTTCCGCTGGTGGTCGTCACCTCATTGGCAGGATGATTGAGTACCAAGTTGCTATCGTCACTGGCAAGGAGGCTAATAATATTACGCCCCGGCGCCACCAAGTCTGGCTTGGCAAAGCCGTCAACAGTTGTACCATAGGCCGAAAACGTAGGGATGAGATCATCGGTAATAGCCGTCGTGCTGCGGTCATCAGCCGCGCCGACAGTAATGACAAAGGGGTCATTGGCCGGCGGGTAGAGGACACCGCTTGCCGTGCCGCCATTGTTGCCGGCGGAGACAACGACCGTCACGCCATTAAACCAAAGAATTTCCAACGCCGCGTTCAGCGGGCTGACATGATATGACTCGGCCACCGTGCTGTTGAGTGACAGGTTGGCAACACGAATATTGTAGGCGTTGCGGTTATCGTATACCCATTGGATTCCCGCCACCACATCAGACATGGAGCCACGCCCCTGGTCGTCGGTGACACGAACATCAACCAGATTGGCATTGGGGGCAATCCCCACATAGGCGCCGCCGGATTTGGCGCCGTTGCCGGCAATGATCCCGGCGATATGGCTGCCGTGACCATTGGTGTCATCAACAGACGTTGCCGTGCTAACAAAGTTGACCCGCTTCAGGACACGGTCACTCATCAACCCATTCTGGCTGTCGTAGTGCGGGGCAATCCCACTATCGATGACGGCGATGGTCACGCCTTGGCCTTGGAGACGGGCTGTTCCGTTCCAGAGATTGGTTGCGCCAATTGACTGGGCATAGACGCCGCTGAGGATCGTCGTATTGATACAATCGATACAGGTACTCCAGGCGCCTACTTCCAAGTTAAAAGAGAGATCATCACTGTTGGGCGCCGACTGATGTACTTCCACTGCAATGACATTTTCGCCATTTTTGAGTAGAGAAGCGGGGACTGTGTACCAGACAAAGGTGGTTTCCTCGCTACGCAAACTAATATCACGGCTGGCGCGGGTTTGATAGGTAATCGTACCACTGGGCATATTGTCACGCACGAACTCGACACCATTAATGTAGACCACAGCGCCATCATCGCGGACAAGCCCTAGGCCTATATCGTCCAATGGCGAAAGATCTGCCACGTGAAAGGAACGCCGGAAGTAAACCGTAATCGGTTTATTATTGGGATCGCTGCCATAATTGATGCTCCCCCCTTCATCGTAGTCGCCATAGCCCAGTTCAGAGCGGCCAATCGGCCAACTGCTGTCATCAAAGCCCGGTTGCCGCCAGGCTGTGCCTTGATTCGAGCCATTATCCAAATAGCGCCACCCATTCTGCCAAGCAGGAAGGAGGAGCGCTGTGGCCGCGCCACTATCAATCCGGCTGTAATAGAGCATAATACAATCGAGATTGAAATATTCATTGCTACTACTATACCCTGCGCTGATGCGAAAGCGTACGCGAAAATTGGAGGTTGCAAAACGCGTTACATCATATTGCCGGTTAAGATAAACATTGCCTGTAATCCCCGTAAAAGTCTCAAGGGCTGTATAGGAAGCGCCCCCATCTTTAGAGACTTCCACCAGGGCTACATCACTGGCATCAACTCCTGCCGAAGTGAAAATGCCCAAATCAAGAATGGCAGCAGTGACCCCCTGGCCCAGATTGGCCCCACGTGCGGCGCTGGGTTTGTTGGTATAATTAAGATAATTATCAAGCCGCAAGGCCCCACCTGTCACTTGAACCCGACCGGCCGTCGGGCCGGCGCCCCCCGTGGCCGGCTCGGCTTCGATCCAGTTTGTAGACCAATTTTCCCAACCGATATTGCCATTAAACACATTGGTGTCAAAGCAATCAGTCACGTTCCGCATGTTGGCACTTTCAGCCGCCAGCACACTTGGTTCGCTTGCCGGGGCAGCCGCGACCGGCTCATCGCTGCGGCTGGCCAAGGGGAGAAAAGTGCGATTGGCCCCAGCACTTGTCGATACCTCCAGTTCAGCAATGGGCGCGTACTCCACCTGGACAAAATCCACATAAAACCGATCGGTGGCGTCAAAGGCGGCTGATGTCAGAAAACGCAGCAGTAGCCCCTGCGTACCAGCCACAACATAAGCCGTTAAATCCAGTTGCGTCACTTCAATTTTATTATCGGTGGCCGGGCCGTTTAGTTGTTCCAGGGTGGTCCAGGTAAGACCATTATCGATGGAAAGGGCCACGGTCACATAATCAGCCGCATCATCAAAATCTTTGCGTCGATAGGCGTAGGTTAAAGTGGCGGCATTTGCTTTGGATAAGGGAACAAAACCAATCAATCCCCGCTCACTATTCTGTAAGCGTAAGCCTTGCAATGTACCGCCAAAGAAGGTCGTTAACGCCACATCACCGCTGCCGGCGCCGTCGTTTTCGCCAATCTCCTGCCAGGGTTGACCAGACCAGGCGCCCAGCCCGGCCCAACTGTTGGCTGGTGGGGCAATGGCGGTGTCATCAAATTCTTCGCGCAAGGTCACGGTCTCTTCGCCGGCCAACGTGTTCGACTTGTAAAGTTGGCTATCCAGCGAGATCCAACGCACAGGCGGTAACGTTGCCAAGGTGGGGATCGCTTTGGCTGGCAACGTAACGGCTAAGGCATTGATCATTGGCAGCGAATGACGAACCTTGCCGCCTAGCGCCACAACGTCAGCCGCCACCCCCTTGGTCGCGCTGTTCTGTTGCACAATCAAATCAACCAACAGATCAGGTTCTTCCAGCGCCAGTTGATGCAGCAGCGGCTGAACGGGAGCGGCCGGATAGCCTGCTCCTGAGCTGGTCATTGGTACTAGCCCCCAAAGTAAACTGTAGATGACCAGAAGATGTACGACCTTTTGGAATTTTACTCCTCCACGCTTTGAAAAGCTTTGACACATATAATTTTCCGTCCCTCTGTTCAGTTGCCTATATTTCTAAAGCTTGTCTAGGGTTTATGGTCAGTTTCTGAACACAGTTTATCAGCAGAAGGTTTACGAAAAATTAGCAAATTGGTTACAAATAACCCATCTGACTTAAAAAAAGGCCGACTTTTGGCAAAAGTCGGCCTTTTTTGGTAAGCCATGCGTCCTGGATAAATCCCGAGATAGAAAAGGTTTCGGCGAACTATGCAACAGCTACCAGATGATCCGTGCGGTTATGGCCATGCAAGCGCCACACCTCGCGCCCCGCATGTTCAACATGTTCAAGGTGGGTAATGCCGGTGTTATGCGTCCAAATCTCACAGCGCCGCCAGGGGCCGACATTGAAAATATGGTCAAAGACGGCATCGATCACGCCGCCATGACAAACCGCCATGACGCGTTGACCATGATGGCGTTCGGCGATCTCCTCGACAAAGAGACCGACACGGGTACGAAAGTGCATATAGGTTTCACTGAATTCATTAGGCAAGGAAGCGGGGGCAAAGGGGCGCGCCGTGGCCCAATATTCGGCATATTTGTTGGGCAATTCCGCTTCGCCCCAGGGCGTGTGATCCAACCGGTTGTTGCCCACTTCGCGCAGCCGGTCATCGAAGAGAATGGCGCATTGATAAGCGAGCGCCACTTGTTCGGCGGTCTCGCGCGCTCGGCGCATGGTGCTGGCGTAGAGAACATCCGGCGCAGCCAGATGCCCCGGCAACCACGCCCCTAATGCTGCCGCCTGGCGCTGCCCTAGTTCCGTTAATGCTTCGTCACCATTTTTGCCCAACCACTCCGGGAGGTTGATATAACTCTGGCCATGGCGGATTAGATATAGATGCATATTGGTTTCACTTTCTGTTGAGTGGGTAGACAGGTAGACAGGGAAACAGGGAAACAGGTATTACGTCCCTATCTACCTGTCTACCTGTCTACCTGTCTACCTGTCTACCTGTCTACCTGTTTCCCTGTCTACCTGTTTCCCTGTCTACCTCAAAACGTAATACGCTTCAACCCTTCGGCGTATTCAAACCCCGCTTCCTCGCCAGTTTTTTTGGCCCGTTCGCGGATGCGTTCGTCAAGTTTCTGGTGATCAGTACCCACTTGGCTGACATGGCAGGCCAGGGCGGCGATGCGCTGATCGATGGTGGCGGTGATGTCTTCGTAGTAGTCGGCATAGTCGGTCCAAAAGAGGTAGAGTTCTTTGATGCGCCACGGCTCCTCGTCAGCGTCGAGTTGTTCGGGGAAGAGATGCCATTCACGCGCGGCCCAAAAGCCATCCAACGCAGCAAAGCCGGCAGCGCGATGATCCGGGTGCAGTTGATAGCGCCGCCAGGGATCAATGGCCATGAGAATATGCGGTTTGAACTTACGGATGAGACCAGCCAACTGGCGCCGTAGATCCAGATTATTTTCCAATAACCCGTCAGGGTGGCGCAGGAAGATCACTTGCTGCACGCCCAGGGTTTTGGCGGCGGCGCGCTGTTCAGCCTCGCGTTGGGTCGCCAGTTGACCGGGGTGGATGTTGGGGTCTTTGCTGCCTTTGTCGCCACTGGTCAAGAGGACGTAAGTAATCTGTTTGCCCGCTTGCGCCCATCTCGCAATGGTGCCACCGCAACCAAATTCAGGATCATCGGGGTGCGCGGCAATAAGCATAACACGTTCTAGAGTTTCCGTTGTTTCCGCCATAAATGGTATACTCCTTTTGATGTAATTACGAAAATAAATCCTACCTCTGTCACAACTCGGCTAAATCATAACCAAATTTTAACCATCGTTATGACAATTGTTAGCATTTTTTCGGCAATCTGTATGATTTGAATTATTACCTATTGTATTGTAGCACGGATAGGAGATAGTGCGCTTCCGACGCCCGGCACAGACGACACATTGAACAAAAGCGCCAGTCCTAACCGTGATAACAAGTTGATGTCAACCCTACACCCCTAACCAACACGGAGAGGAACTCTATGCAACCGATCTCACGTCGCACCTTTCTTAAACAGATGGCCGCCGCCGGCGTCGCTGTCACCCTCTACGCCAATCGCAGCTTTCATCTGGCCTTTGCCGATGCCGGGCCGACGGCCTTCAAAGTGCGTATTCTCCACACCAATGACCATCACGCACGGATTGAGCCAGTTCTCGATAGTGCGACGCCGCCCCAACCACTTCACGGCGGCGTTGCCCATCGCCACACCTTGATCGAAAGCCAGCGCCAGAGCGCCGGCCCGGATCTCGATGTCCTCTTGCTGGATGCCGGTGATGTTTTCCAGGGGACGCTCTACTTCAATCAGTACAACGGGCTGGCCGATCTGGAATTTTACAAAGCAATGCAATACCAGGCCATCACCATCGGCAACCATGAATTTGATAAAGGCCCCCAAGCCCTGGCCGATTTTATGGCGAAAGCTGCCGACCCTGCCTTTGTACCGCCCGTCAACCCTGCTGGCTCGGTCGCCGCCGCCGTCGCCATTCCTGTGATCAGCGCCAATATTAATACCACGGCAGCCTCGCCCTTGAACGGCAAAATTATCAAAAATACCATCATCACCCTGAGCAAGGGCGCCGCCGCCGGCAAGAAGATCGGCATCTTTGGGCTGACGGCGCCCGATACGGCGATTCTCAGTAATGTGGGTGAAGGCGTCACCTTTGTCGGCAACCCTGACCCGGAGGCGGCGAACACAGAGTTAGTCAACCTCATCAACGCCCAGGTGACAGAGTTAAAGAATCAGGGCGCCAACGCTGTCATTGCGCTCACCCACATCGGCTATGCGCTCGACAAAGCGTTGGCCGCCAAGACGACCGGCGTGGGTCTCTTCCTGGGCGGTCATAGCCATACGCCGCTGGGGCCGCAACCGAACAAGCAAGGCGAATACCCAACCCCCGTCACCAACGGCGCCGGCGACAACGTACCCGTGTTGACCGATTGGGAATGGGGGCGCTGGTTGGGTGTCTTTGATGTTGGTTTTGATGATCAGGGGCGTGTCTCCGAGCTGACCGGCACGCCGATTGAAGTCATCGCCAATTCCACCAAAACCGGCTACATTGAACCCAATGCCGCCATTGAAACGCGCATTAACACCGACTACAAACCGCCGCTAGATGCTCTACGCCAACAGAAGGTCGGCGAGACCCAAGTACTGTTGGATGGGGTGCGCAACAATGTCCGTAACCGGGAAACCAACTTGGGGAGTCTGATCGCTGATGCTTTGCTCCAGAAGACGGCAAGCGACGGCGCACAAGTGGCGATTACCAATGGTGGCGGCATCCGCAACAGCATCAATGTTGGTAATGTCACGGTGGGCGGTGTTTTGGAGGTGTTGCCTTTTGGCAATACGATTGCGCTTGTCACGCTGACCGGCGCCCAGCTCCTGGCGTCGCTGGAACATGGCGTCAGTCAGGCCGATCTCAGCAATGGCCGCTTCCCGCAAGTGGCTGGTCTGCGCTTTACCTTTACCCCCAGCTATGCCGCCAATAGTCGCGTTCTCAAGGTGGAAATTCAGCAGAGCAACGGCAGCTTTGTGGCGCTCGACCCCACAGCCAACTATCGTGTTGCGACCAACAACTTTATGCTGACGGGCGGCGATGGCTACGCCGCTTTCCCCCAGGGCCAGGACAAAGTGGACACCGGCTTTATCATGGCTGACGTGGTGGCTGACTACATCGCCGCCAATTCGCCAATCACCGCCGCCAAAATCCAACTGGGTCGTATCAGCATTGTCTACTACCGCTGGTTCCCCACGAGTATCAAGCCGAAGGAATAGCGGGTCACAAGCTGTTTTTTGTCCCGTAGGGACGCTTGAGTTTAGGGAGAGGAAACAAGCTAAACTCAACCGTCCCTACGGGACGAGTTCACCGTTTCACCAAACAGTACGCACATCCTTCCACCGCAGAGAATAGCTATGACAACCAAAAAACATCAGTTAATCGAAATCGAGTGGCCCCACTTTGGGATGGCGACGCCACCACCGCGACCGGATCTGGCTGAATTTACCGAACGGATAGCGGCTGCGCGGGCTGGCATGGCGCGGCTGGGCTTAACCCATCTGCTGGTCTATGGCGACCGGGAGCATTTCGCCAACTTAACCTACCTCACCGGCTTTGATCCTCGGTTTGAAGAGGCGTTGTTGATTATTGGTGAGCGGGAGGCGCCGCTGCTGGTAGTGGGCAATGAATGTTATGGCTATCTGGGCGTCAGCCCGCTCTATAACGCCAGCCAGTTGCGCGGGGAGTTGTTTCAATCCTTCTCGCTGCTCAATCAACCGCGCGGACGCAGCCGGTTGATCAAGGAAATCCTGGCCGGCGAAGGAATTGGAACCGGTTCGGTGGTAGGGTGTGTGGGCTGGAAATATTTTGCCGACGCGGAACAGCCCGACGGCGCTCATGCCATCGACCTACCGGCCTATCTGGTCGATACGCTGCGCACTCTTGCCGGCTGGCAACAGGTGATCAACGCGACGAGCCTGCTGATGAATCCACGCGACGGCTTGCGCGCCATCTGTTCACCAGCGGAGATCGCCTACTTTGAGTACACCAACGTGTTGGCATCCGAGGGCATGAAACAGATGTTGCTGCGAATGCGCGAAGGGATGACCGACTACGAAGTGGTGCAACTGGCGCAGATCAATGGCGAGCCGTTCAGTTGTCATATCACCTTTGCCACCGGCAGCCGCCGCGATCTCGGTCTCGGCAGTCCCAGTGGCGAACTCATCCGCCGGGGCGAACCACTCTCGACCAACCTGGCCTACTGGGGCAGCAACAGTTGTCGCGCCGGCTGGATAGCGACCAGCGCCGATGATCTGCCCCTGGCCGCGCAAGCTTATGTGGACAACTATGCCGGCCCTTACTTTGCCGCGATTAGCGAATGGTATGGGCTGCTGCGCATTGGCGCGCCCGGCGGCGACCTGGCCCGACTGATCGACGAACGCTTGCCCTTTGAGCGTTATGGTATCTTCCTCAACCCCGGCCACCTGATCCACCTGGATGAGTGGCTCAGTTCACCGATCTATGCCGGCTCCACGGAGTTGATTCAATCAGGCATGGTGTTGCAGGTGGATATTATTCCCTCGTCGCCGGTCTATTACTCAACGCGCGCCGAGGATGGCGTGGCGGTGGCGGATGAAGCGTTGCGGCAAGCGTTGGCGACGCACTATCCTGACTGTTATGCCCGCTGTCAACAACGGCGCGCCTTTATGCAAGATGTGCTAGGCATTGAACTGCCGCTGGAGTTGTTGCCGCTCTCCAATACACCGGCAATTGTGCCGCCCTTTTTCCTAAATCCGCACCAGATTTTTGCCGTTCGCTGAACGGGTTCATCACGGTTCCAATGCAGCTTCGATCCACCCAGCGCAAAATGTAAGAAACCCAAACCAGTTAACACGGATAGGGAAAAACACCGATACGAACCGTGATCCTGCCTATCCGTGTTAACGCAAATTCTGACTTCCCCCATGATTCATTCATCACGGTTCATGTGCGCGTGAATACCAGAGCTTATGTTTGACACAGTAGGCTGGTAGCTCGTGTAAGGTCTGTTCAATGACGCTGGGCGGGATATTGTTGAGGGGAATGTTGCAGGCGATCAGCGCTTTTTCTAAGGCGGTTGTCTCCTGCCCTTGGCGCTGGGCCGCGAGCAGGATGCCGGGGCCGACCAGGTCGCCGTGGGGCAGGCCGTGGCCCATGACATTTTCGACGGCGTAGGCAAAGTAATGTTCGCTGCCCTCTTCCGGGCGACTGTGACCGATCTGGTTACAGAGTTGCACTTCCAGCGCTAGACAGTCGTAGAGTGTTTTCAACCCTTCGGGGTCGCCCCGGCCGGCGGCTTCGGCGCAATCATAGGCGCCCTGGAGGATCGACTGGGCGTTGGCCGCCACCCAGGGGATATAGGCCATACCGGGTGGGTTCTTGCCCCGTTCCTCGGCAAAGCGCCAATCCCAACAGCCGGTGGCAATCGAGAGCAGATCGCAGATCCCCGCGGCCCGAATCGACGCCGGCGCCGCGGCAATCACGGCCAGATCGAGAATCAACGTCTCCGGCACTTTGGTGGGGATGTAGACGACACAGCCGTTGCGCCGAATGCCGGAGGCTGAAGTAATAAACGCATCAACCGAAAGCGCCGTGGGCAGACAGACCAGCGGCAAGCCCAGGTGCGCCGCCGCATATTTGGCGGCATCGGCCACCAACCCGCCGCCGACGGCATAGACCACTTCGCAAGGGGGTGTTGTCGCGCAGAGAATGGGTTGCAACAGCTCATCCCAGTGGCTGGTTGTTGCCTCGCTGACGACGCATTGTGCGGCAATCGGCAAGTGCAACTGCCCATGCACCGCCCGCCACGCCGGTAACGACGTGACCAACAGCACGGGACGTTTTTCCTCAATCTCGGCAAAAGCGGTCAGGTGAACGACTGGCAGGTTTTGGATTTGTTTGATCATGCTGGTTGGACTTCGGTTTGTCATTCGTGGTGAAATTGCAACAGGAGTATACATCAAGAAAGGGTCTAGCCCAAACGCGCGCCCACTGAGTTTCGCAGCAGCAAACGCTTTTCGCTTGCGGACTATTTCACGGGGATGCTGGATAACCGCAAGTTGACGATACTCGATGTCAAAGAGCGGGCGCCGATTCAACGCACCGATGGCAAATCCGATGAAATTGACCCTTCGGCATACTCAGGGCAAGCTCTCATCGCCAAAACCAGAGAAGGCATTGTCGTCATGGTGGAAGTACGGAAACGCCAGGAGCCAACCGATTTACAGACTGTAACCGAACTGCGCGAAAATGCCGATCACTATGCAGCGCAACAGGGTGTGGTGGTCTGGCCGGCCTTCCTGTCGCTGGGGGGCTTTATCGAGGATGCCAACGCTTTTTGCACGACCCACGGCATTGGCGTAGCCGAGAAGATGGTCTATATTGAGCCGGAGTTGCTGCAGGAGGAGTGATGGTCATTGGCGAACACGCCAGCAGTTCTTGCTGGCGTGTTCTGTGTCTACTCTCAATCTAGGCGAGTGCAACCTTCATAAAATTACTTTTGCACGAAAGGCACATAAACTCGCTTCCCTGTAAACGGTTCTTCTTGCGCTGTCTCCGGAAGTGCATCCGCTTCAGTATCGATGTGATTATCGGTAAAGGCTTCGATTTCAGCGAGAAGCGCCTGGGTATCAATGTCAGCCACAGTTTCCCAATCCACATCTACCGGTTGATCTTCAGCAGCCAGAATGATGGGACGTGTCAAATAGTAATCCTCTGTTTCGCCGTAACGATAGCCACTGGCTGGACCGCGTCCATCGGCTAAAGCAGCGGTGAGTGTAACAGCCTGGCTTTCAGCCAGCGTCATTCTCATCCACATTGGGTTGGTTGGGGTAGGTGGATTCACCGACCAAAAATTTGGAGTAACAAAGGTATATGGCGCGACGCGTGGTGCGAGGTTGCTGGCACGGTTACGCACCACCCATTCGGTAAAGGTACGCGTTCTCCCACTCGCATCACGACACCGAATTGTGTCGTTCCAGTCGCCATCACGGTTGTAATCCATCCAAACGTTGACATAGCGTAGTTTTCTGGCTCCTACGACGCGTATATCATACTGAAAGGTATTGGTAATACAATTGCCTAAGTTCAAAGTGCCAGTGCGTACGCCATCATCAAAATTGTCACGATCGGCACTGTTACTGGTTGGGTCGATGTTAGTCATCGAATCTGCGTCCGGTGACAAGTCGGCATCGAATTCGCCGCTAACATTCAACCCCAACCAGGAATCGGCAATGGGGTTCCAATGGATCATGCCAGGAATGCCGCCCAGACCACGGTATGTCGTCGGGAAATTGGCAACAATACCCGATGGATAGGTGGTCATGCCCACGCCAAAGTTATTGGTGCTGTCTGCCGCATCGCCGCCATCAGAATCGGGCGGGACAATATGCAGGCTGCCGTTGCAACTGAGGTAAGGAAAGGCTGGGGCGCCACCCATTGGAGCGCCGGTATTGACCACAGCAAAGGGAGTGATTGCTGTCGAAGGCATGTACAGATAGACATCGGTAAATGCCGGTAGATAGATCAAAGCATTGGGTGAGCTTGTAATCCACAAATTCTTCACTGTGGGTGGCGAAAGAATTTCGGCACGAATATCCAGGGGTGCATTGGCAGCTAAATAGGCTGCATCAACCGTTATTCTGACACAAGCCGGATTCGCAAATTCCACATCAAAGTTCCAGGAAGTGAAGTGAGAGACTTCACCACTGTAACGATCACCTTCGCGCACGGCCTTGCCGTCTTCACTCCATACACCTTTTTCTGGGCTGTAATACCAAAGCGGCATCCAATCAGGAGCATTTGGCTCATCCGGCACAGGGACAGAGATACGCGCCATGACGCCAGGAGCGAGGTTATAAAGTTCACCTTCGTCATTGCGAAATTTGGCTTCAAAGGCGCCATAACTGATCAGCCCAACCGTTTCGCCCGCAGCATTGATTCCAGTCATATCGCCAACCATCTGTTCATTGCGTAAATCATAGGTATGGAGATCAAGAGTCAAAGGCTCCTTGGCTGGGGAGCCATCTGCTTGACGGATTAAACCGCCAGCCGGAATCGAAATTCGGGTGCCGCGTTCGTCCTCAACTTCAATGGGCTGATCGGGCTGGATGTCAAAACGTTGCATTGTCTTCATCGCTAAACGCATCTCTTGCAATGGTGAGCCGATATGAATGCGTGAGATGGTGGCATAGCCAATCAGGGTTGCGTTAATGATCTGGCGGTCATTCTCACCAGCCGGGGCCTTTAACTCAAAGCGACCATCGTCACCGGTTTGCACAGACACGCCATTGATCGTCACCAGTGCCGGCAAAGGGTTCCCACTTTCGTCGGTCACGACGCCCGACCAGATGCCTTCTTCTTGGGCAAATGTCGCGCTGGATTGAACAAAAATTGTGTTGAGCGCTAGCGCCAAAAGCAGCAAGACGGAAAGCCACAGACGATTGCGTCCTCTTTTGTCGCGGTGAGACGCGTTTAATGTGTTCGTCGATCGATTGTTCATATAAGTTTCCTGTTATGCTTTGCAGCATACTTTGTTCTACATCATCGATTGGGGTACAATTGTGGACGGTACAAAGCGCAAGCGGCCTCAGCCAGATGCAACAAATTTCTGGTTCGGGTCATTGCTCTTTGTCGAACAGCGGGAACGCCGCCGACTGCCAGGTCTTACACGGCGTTTCCGTTTTTTGTTTGGGGAAGGGGGGTATGTTACGGACTATCGCGTATCATTGTTTGCTCCTTGCATCACATCGGTTTGTGTGAGCTTATCTGTTTTGTACAATCCAACTATCGGTAACTGGTTTTCAGGTTATAGCGAATCATGGCAAAGCCCCCTTCCACGATTGCTTGGCTGCGTGCCGCCTATGCTTCAAAGTCCAAGTTACTGGGCAAGCGTGGGGCGTCGGGTTGTGGTTTACTAGTCACCGGCATTGCGGAAGATACGCAACGCACGCGCGCTGATGGCTGGTGGCGGATCAATGGCTGCATCACTGCGCATAAGCATGAGCATGTGCGTTACGCGAGCGGCTTCGGTGCGACAGCGTGGGCAGAGATCAAAATGCTGCTGCAATTGGTTGTGTTCCTCTGGCGTGGGCTGTTTTTCAACCCAATCAACCAGGCGGCTAAATGGAATGTGGCTAGGCTGAAAGGTCACCGGTTCGCTCCATTTCTGTGCAACATACGTCAAGTAAAGCTATGATTTCTCTATATGATAAACGCCCGGTGCATACGAATCGGCAACCGCTTTACGCGCTGGGCGCAACCCCGCTAAATGCCAGAGCATCGTCGGCGTGTTGGCCAACCCTGAATAAACGATCACCGTACGTTGTTCTCGTTTCTTTGAGCGGATAGGTTTACCCTATCCGCTCAAAACTCAGGTTTACATGATGATCTTATTGTGACATGCTCAACTGCTCTCCTTTGTCGAAGATCGGGAACACCGCGGACGGACGGATCTAGGTCGGTGTTCCCGTTTTTTTATCGGTTGTTCATCTCTTTGGTTAGGAGCTGAGGTCTAATGTAACCCTTGTATCGGTCAGTCTCTGTGGATAGGCTAGATTGCAGCATAACCGACCAGTTTTACGGGACGTCTATCTCGCCAGACGGGTTGACAATGGTTATTTCTTCGCCAACCGGGATGACAATACCTATTAAATCTTCAACCGGGGTGACAATACCTCTTTCGTCTTCAACTGGGTGGACGTTGATTATGACGTCGCCACCCGGGTTGACAATGGGAAATGTATCTTCAACCGGGTTGGTAATACTATTGCCCATTTCCTCGCTAACCGGGATGACATTGATCAAGTCTTCAGTCGGGATGACAATATTGCCTATTTCAACATCAACCGGGATGACAATACTTGTTTCTACATCTTCAACCGGGTTAACATTGCCTATTTCATCGCCAACCGGGTTGACAATCCCTTCTTGGGCAAAGGCGGTGCTGGGGCGAACGAAACCCGCACTCAACAGTAGCAAAATCAGTAGCAAGGATGAATGCCACGTCTGTTTGCGCCAACGGGCAATCTGCCGCAACGGGCTTGTTGTCTGAAAAACTTGTTGTTTCATCGTGAATTTCCTCATAGCGTTTTGAGCAGACTTTGCTCGAAATCTGGGGTTGATGTACGATAGTGGACAGTACAAAGCGCAAGCAGCCTTAGCCAGACGCAATAAGTTTCTGGTTTGGGTGATTGCTCTTTGTCGAACAGCGGGAACGCCGCCGACTGCCAGGTCTTACACGGCGTTCCCGTTTTTGATTGGTGAAGGGGGGATGTTACGGACTATCGCGTATCATTGTTTTCCTTATTGTGTAATACTGGTCAACAAAACCTCAAGCGTGCTGGATATACAGAGTGGAAATGAAACAAGTGCAAATTCACAAGGGGTACAATGCCCTCAATTCATTTCGGTTGAGTATACAATTCATGAGATATGCTACAACTACGGTCGGTAGAGTCATTTCTACCTATATACCAGGGTTAGAAACCGTGTGAGAATCTATTATCAGTTAATGTTCTTAAAAAACTAACAATGTCTTCCTTTTCATCAGCGGATAGCCCCAAACTTTTTCTCGGCACAGTTTTATCATCACCGCCACGGTTATAAAAATCGACTACTGCTTCTAACGTTGGCAAACTACCATCGTGCATATAGGGGGCTGTCAATTCTACATTCCACAGAGATGGTGTGCGGAATGTATATAGATGCTCCTGGCCCGATATAATATCGCCCCGTCCATAATCCTTACCCAAACGCAACTGATTGATGCCATCAACTTGATATGTTTCTAAGATAATCTTTCTTTTATATAGCCCATTATCATGATGGCCCTGATCGGTAAAGCTCTGACCACTATGGCATTGTACACAACCGGCTTTTCCCATAAATAGCTTCAGCCCATTCAACTCCTGCGCAGTAAAGCGTGCTTTTTCCTGCAAGTACAAGGTGTACTTGGTTTCCTTGGTTGCTAAGGAGTTGACATACTGTTCCAGCGCAAGGATGACAAACTCCTCGACAGCTAGGGATTGCGCTGTGACCGGTGTCGCAATCTTTTTTAATTCCGGTGTATCATCAATAAATTGTTTTAGTAATTCGGGATCAGAATTTAACTCTGTAAGGCTAAAGAGTGGACCCTTGATCTGCTCATATAAAGATTCCGCCCGGCCATCCCAGAAATAGTGTTCATATAATTTCACATTTAATAGAGTGGGCGTATTTCTGCGCAGTAATTTGCCCCGTGCAAATGCCCTTTCATAACCATCTTGAAAATAGTTATCAGGAAGATGGCATGAACTGCAAGCAAGACTATTGTCGCTAGAGATTTGGGTGGCATAAAATAAAAGTTTGCCTGCTTGTTGCCATTCCTCTTCACTGAGAATTGATATAATCTCTGTATGCTTATCAGTGGGTGAAATTTGAACAGAAGTTGCCGCTGCATTTGGTGTAAAAAAGGTCTTATATACAGCATTAGGTGAATATTGTACACCTACCATGAAAAAGATCAGCAGAAGCGGAGCAAATAGGTAAAATCGATAGTGAGTTTTCATCGCAAGGGTCGCCTAGTTACGCAGAAAGTTCAGTAAGGTTATAACTTAGATTCAGTTCACCAGGCGTACAAAGTCACCTTTGTACGCCTGATATTTATCGCAAACTGAAGTAATCCTGTTGCATGGAGGTCAAGCTACTATTATGCCGGAGGGGGGTGCCGCCAGTTACCGCTTGGGACAATTACCATCATAGATTGGTTTGCCATCGATTCCCCATGCAACCACCTTGCAGCCACCTAAGGTTTGCCCCACATATTGTTGCTCACCGTAGTTTGGCTCAACCACACGGATCATAGTAGCCGGCGTGACCATAAAGTCAGCGAAGCCATCTTCACCTGTAACGCCCAACAACTCGTTGGTTTCATCTGCAAACACATGGGCGCCACCAACTGGTTCACCTGTTTTTGCCGTATATACGTAAACGCTGGCAACTCTTTTCGGGCAATCACCGCTATAGACCGGCTTGCCATCGCTTGTCCACCCAATCACCGTACAACCGCCGGACGCCTGCCCCACATACTGTTGTTCACCATAGTTTGGTTCAACCACACGGATCAGTGTGCCAAGAGGCGCAACAAAATCAGCAAACCCATCTTCACCCGTAACGCCTAACAGTTCATTGGTTTCAATTTCAAACACATGGGCGCCCACAACCGGTTCGCCTGTCTTTTCTGTGTACACATAAACTGTATTAAGCGTACTCTCTTCCTTGCTGATGCGGGCGAACGTTGCAGCGTTTACAGTGGGCACATGGAATAACAGCATAGACGCAAAGAGTGCCGCTAGCACCAAGAAATTGATTTTCAGTCGTTTCATAGCGATTTTCTCCTGCAATGTAAGTGATTGATCAGCCGTGAATGACATCAGGCTGTTCAGTTAAAGTAGTAACGGTTGTTTGATTACCTAGCCAATTGAAAGATGCTGTTCTTGATACGGACTGTCACGAGTTTGCATCACATCCTCCTTTACTAAACCAGCGATCTGTGATAGGCTAGGTAGCGACAAAGCGAACAGCGCCATGCCCTTGTGCCAGCACATGGGTATCGGCCAATCGTTCTGTCGATCCGAAGAGATGCCGTCAGACCGCCAAGTCAACTACCGGCATCTCTTTTTTTTGTTTGTTTACTACCGTTGCCTTCTACTCTTATTGACTGTCCATTTTCAAATCTTTTTCACCATTTTGATACCTGATATAAAAATTTGTGTAACCTGATCAACTGGAGACACCTTTTGTTAAGCCAAATTACTTAGGATTTAACATATTTATTGCAGCATATGGTACACTTCTGGCACTTGATCTGTACCACTGATAGACCTACTATCTACTTATACTCTACCAGACCAAAAACAGATCGACCCATTAGGTTAACCCAGGATTAGCGTAACTATGTATTTTTGCTTGAGCTTCCTGTACTGTATAGATAGGTTCCTAAAAATATTTTGAGTTCACCGCAAGCTACTTTCATATAACCGATCTTTCAAAAGAAGATCAATTTATGACAATGGGCCATGACTTTACATCGAATGGAGCAGACCAATGACGCCATTGCTTACCAACCCTACGATCCAACAGTGGCTGACCAATGCCTTGCACGAAGGCCAATTGGTCGCGGGGCTAACGCCGCCACTGATAGCCCAGTTAGCCCAAGAGATAGAGCCTGTTATTCAGCGCTATGTCGTTGATGAAGGAGAGAGGCCAGATAGAAAACTTTTTGCCACGATTGTTAACAATTATTTGCACGATGCACCGCGAGTTCAAGCACTCTTAACTGCCACCTATGATGAAAACGGTCATTGGGCAACGTTACACCGCTCCCTCCTTGTCCAGGTGCAGAAACAGTGGCCGCGGCTTAGTACAATCGATCAAGCAGAGATTGCACAGGAAGCATGGATACGCGTACAACGGTATCTGGGCAATTTTGGTTACCGCGCCCGCTTTTCCACTTGGGTGGCAACGGTTTTACGCAACTATGCCCTAACCTGGTGGGCAAAACACAAACTGGTGGTTGAAAACGAGCTGTCAATTGATCTGCTTACAGAATCAGAAGACGAAGAATCGGAAACGAGCGCACGTTCACTCTTCAAAAGACAAGGGTTGTTGTCAAGCCCCGATCCTGCCCAAGGCGTAGAACAGAATGATGAACGCGCAAGGCTTTGGCAACGCATAGAAGAGCTTGGCGGCGAAGAGAGCGTGCGTATCTTACGCCTACTCTATGTAGAGGGTTATACACAAAGTGAGATCGCGCAACAATTGGGTTTGTCCAATGCCAGCATAACCCGCCGTAAACAACAACTGCTTGCCGGCTTGGCCCAAGATAACATCATCAAGCGGCTGTCCGGGCAAGATGATGAAGATGATGGTGATGCCGATGATGCTGATACCAATGATGGCAATGACGAATGAAAAGTTTTGAAATTTTCGAAGTCTATAAAGGTAGGGGGTATCAACCATGACTTTACAAACCAATCAACAACTCGTGTCGACATTGTTAACATATCTGTTCGGGCAACCAAGCGAACCAGCGGTTATTCAGACCATTATAGCCACTTTGCAGGATGATCCTGTATTGCGCGCTGATGTGGAAGCGCAATTGAAGACTTTACTTTCCTGGAAAGAGGATCCGGCCTGGTTGGAAGCCGTAGCCGCTTACCGTGAAGGAACCCTTTTACCCACCATAGTGACATTTTTGCCGTTACAAGATCTACTAGAGGGAGCGACGCCCCATCTGCTTACCCAATTTGAGCTATTAACAACGCCATCGATTGAACCGGAGATCGAGGTATTCCCCCAAATGCCAAGCTGGATCGAACAATGGCAGCAGCAACAGGCTGACCAAACACCGCAATGGTTACAGGCGGTTGGTTACGAATGGCAATTCTGGCGTGAAACAGGACGGGTGGTGATTCGGTTACTCAAAGATGGCTTCCAAGCATCGAGTTCGTTAGCCGCACCAATTGCCGTCAAAGGGCATACCATAGCGCAGCATGACCCTGATCACGAAGTCGTGCGCAGAATTAGACTACCGGCAGACCAGATTGCTGATCAAGAAATTGAGGCTATTTTGTTGCGTAAAGGACCAGAGTCGGAGATAGTAACCTTAGTGATTCGTGTGCAGTCCCCCGCTCGTTGGCCGAATTTGGCAGGGATTAGCGTTACCGTACAAGCAGAACAATGGCATTTCACCGATGTTACGAATATGAAAGGTGAAATTCATATAGAAGGTGTACCCCCTACGGCGTTTGATTCATTAGTGATTGAAGTTTTACCTTAGTATCCATCCAGAAATTGGGATAGGGGAGAATTAAACAAAATGATGTAACTCATGGAAAATGGTTTGTG
>JAPKMW010000123.1 GCA_026645575.1 Caldilineaceae bacterium | reverse complement strand
GGTCTAACGATTTCGTCACTCGTATTTTACCAACGCACGGAGGTGTTTGTCTCCTTTTTTACTCCGAACTCAGGTTACTACAACAAAGGAGGGTTCTATGCCATCAGCCAGATATGGGCTATTCCGCCTCTTAATCCCGTTGATCATCTTTCTATTGGGCTGTCCGCCGCCGGCGCCTGTACCACCGCCGGAAGTTTTTGCCGAAGAGGCGCCGGCTGATCTCGCCACAGGGATTGCCATGCTAGGCGCCACCGATTATCTGGCGCCGGAAAGCAAAGGGTCGCTGCTGGTGCAAGTTCATGCACCTTATAGTAGCGAACGCCTGCCCGATGCACGCGTGCGGGTAACATTAAATGCGCCGACTGGCGAAGTCCAACAACTCTTCAGCGGCAAAACCGACGAAAACGGACTGGTTCACGTTCATTTTGCTGTGCCGACGACGGTCAGTGACCCCAACCAAGTGCTGACGGTCGTGGCCGATACCACCAACTATGGACAGTTGCAAACCAGCCGGGAGGTCTATGTTGGCCGCGTCTACAATGTCCTTCTCAGCACCGACAAGCCGGTCTATCAGCCGGGGCAGGTCATTCATCTGCGCGCGCTGGCGCTCGATACCACCGCCCTGAAAGCCGCGCAAGAGCAACCGCTAGTGCTAACGGTGGCCGATCCCGCCGGCAACAAGCTGATGCGCAAAACGCTAACTACCTCTGCTTTTGGCATTGCCAGCACAGATTTTCAATTGGATAGCCAGGCCGTCAGTGGCGACTATGTGCTAACCGCTGAGGTGGGGCCGGTTACCAGCAGCCGCACCGTCGAAGTGAAGCCCTATACCTTACCCCGCTTTGCCATCAACTTCCAAAGCGCCAAAGCGTTCTACCTGCCCGGCGACCTTATCACTGGGACGGTGGACGCGCAATATTTCTTTGGCAAACCGGTGGCTGGCGGTCAGGTCATCATCAAAGGTTTTGTCACGGATGTCGAACACATCCAACTCTTTGAACTGACCGGCACGACCGACGACGCTGGCTTCTATTCCTACGAATTCCAGACACCCGATAGCTTTGTCGGTCAACTGGAAAACAACACGGCGCAGATTGACCTGGAAATTACTGTCATCGACACGGCGAACCACAGCGAGCAGGTAGACGAAAGCATCACCATTGCGGAAAAGACGATTCTCATTGAAGCAGTGCCGGAATCGGGTTTTCTCCGCCCCGGTCTGGAGAATCTTGTCTATCTGCAAAGCAGCTATCCCGATGGGCGCGCGGCGGTTACGATGATTCGTGTGGCGGGTGTGCCGACCACCACTGTTACCAATACGGTGACGGGAGCGGTGACCGATACGGTGTTGGTGACAACGAATGAATTCGGCCTGGCAACGATCCGGCTGACACCGCCGGCTAGCGGCGATCTCCCCTTGACGTTTATTGCCATGGATCAGGCAGGACAGGTCGCCGAACAAACAGTTACTTTAGGCAGTTCTGGTGATGCGCAGGCGCTTCTGCTGCGCCCGGAAAAGGTGCAATATCAGATTGGCGAGACGCTCAACGTTGATATTCATGTCGCCGGCCAGGCGACGACGGCCTATCTCGACATCATCAAGGGACGGCAAACCTTCGGCCTGGCCGCGCTGCCGGTGGCGCAGGGGGTGGCGCAGGCCGCCATCGATCTCGACGGCAGTTTGTTGGGTACATTGGAACTGAACGCTTATGTGATCACCGACCAGGGGCAGATTGTGCGCGACCGGCGGCTGGTGCTGGTCAACCCGGCCCCGGCAGATGTTGCCATTCAGACCGACGCCGCTGTCTATCGCCCCGGTGACACCGCCACGCTTGACATTACGGTACAGCGGGAAGGCGCGCCCATGCCCGGTGTTCTGGGCTTAAACATTGTCGATGAATCGGTCTTTGCTGTCGGCGCGCAAGATCCGGGCTTTGCCCGCACCTACTTCTTGCTGGATCGCGAACTGCAAGAGTCGCGCTACGAAATCCATGACTTTTCCCCCTTGCAAAGCGACGATCCCTCGCCCTATGACCAGAAGAACGCCGGTCACGCCAAACAACTGGCGCTGGGTGGTTTCTTTGCCGAAGAGTTGGTGGCGATGGGGGATATAAATTACGAATCACGAATTACGAATTACGCTACAGCGTCGGCAGGCAATGCCCGTTCCGCCCTGGCCTGGGGTTGGGCAAATCGCATTGCGCTGATGGCGCCGCTCATGGGGTTGGCCTTTTATGACGGTTCGCGTCGTCGCCGTCACATCTTCTTGGGGTTGGTGCTGCTGAGTCTGGCCTTTTTCTGGACGAGTTGCGCGGCGCCAGCGGCGCCAATGGCTGGTGAGGAAGCAGCGGCACCGGCGGCAATGCCCGCCAGTGAACAGATGGCGGACATCACGACAGCCACCCAAGGCAACCAGCGCCAGCCGCCGCGCTTGCGTCAATTCTTCCCGGAAACGCTCTTCTGGCTACCGGAGTTGACCACCGATGCTGACGGTCACGCCCAGGTGCAGGTGCCGATTGCTGATTCGATCACCACCTGGCGCATTAGCGTGTTGGCGTCGGATCAGGCCGGCAATCTGGGCAGCGCCGAAGTCGGCATGAAGGTCTTCCAGGATTTCTTTGTCGAGCCGGATCTCCCCCGGTTCCTGACGGTAGGCGATGAGGTGGCGGTGCCAGTAAGCATCTTCAACTATCTGGACGAAGCGCAGGAGATCACACTGGAAGTGGCCCCGGCAGCATGGTTTGAATTTGTTGAAACGCCCACGCTGCGCTTTACCGTGGCGCCCAACGAAGTGATGGCGGCCTACCTGCCGATTCGTGTCACTGGTTTTGGCGTTCATGACTTCCAGATCACCGCCACCGGCAGCGCCATGAGCGACGCCGTCTTGCGTCAGGTCGAAGTGTTACCCGACGGCAAGGCAATGGCCGTGGCGGTGAGCGGTAAACTGACGACGACCCAGCGCTTTGCGCTTGATTTGCCCCCGAATGCCATCTCCGGCACGGGGCGGGTTGCCGTCAAAATTTATCCCGGCGTCATCAGCCAGGTGATCGACGGATTGGAAGGGATGTTGCAGCAACCCTATGGCTGTTTTGAACAGACCAGCAGCACCACCTATCCCAACGTGCTGGTGTTGGATTACCTCAAGACGACCAACCAGGTCAACCCGCGCATTCAACTGCAAGCGGAGCAGTACATCAACCTGGGCTACCAGCGGCTCTTAAGTTTCGAGGTGGGCGGGATGCCCGGCGGCTTTAGTCTCTTTGGCGACCCGCCACCCCAGACCATGCTCACGGCCTACGGGCTGATGGAGTTCACCGACATGAGCCAGGTGAGCTATGTCGATCCGGCCCTGATCGAACGCACAGCGCTCTTCCTCTTCCAACGCCAACAAGAGGATGGCAGTTGGGATCCGCAAGGGATGACGATTGAGAGTGGGTTGGAAGGGCTTGGCAATAGCGCCCTGCTGCCCACCGCTTATGTGACCTGGGCGTTGGCCGATGCCGGCTATGCCACAAGCGAACCGGTGCAACGGGCAGTGGGCTATCTGCATGGGCAGTTGGCCCAATACCTGCAAGCGCAGACGCAGAATAATCAGGCTAATTCACCGTTGACAACACCGCCGGCTGCGCTTGATCCCTATGCGGCAGCCATGCTCGCCAACGCGCTGATCGCCGCCGATCCGCAAGGGTCAGCCGGTCAGATCGACCAACTACTTAGCCAATTGCTGACCAGTGCCGAAACGGATACGCAAGGCTACTTCACCTGGAGTAGCGGGATGACCACCTACATGGGCGGTTATGGCAATGTGAGCAACATTGAAACGGCGGCGATGACCGCCATTGCCCTGCTGCGGGTGGGCCAACATTTGGATGTCGCGCAGGGCGCCATTGACGCGATCCTCAGTCAGCGCGATCCCAACGGCATGTTCTACAGCACACAGACCACGGTGTTGGCGCTCAAAGCGTTGTTGCTGGCCGCGGAACAAGGCGGCGAAGATGGCCTAGCCACCGTCACCGTGACCATTAACGGCGACCGCACTCAAACGCTCACCATCACCGACGAAAATGCCGATGTGGTGCAGCTTGTCAGCTTTGATGATCTAAGTGTCAATGACAATGAAGTGGCGATCACGGTTGAGGGTGAGCGTGCGCTCCAGTATCAAGTCGTCACCCAATATTATCTGCCGTGGGAAGTCATCCCGCCCACACCGGTTGCTGAAAAGGATGTGCGCATTGATGTGGCCTATGACCGTACAGCCTTACAGGTGAATGATGTGGTCAATGTCACCGCCGAGGTGGAGTTGCTGGCGCCTGGTGTGGCCGGCACGCTGCTGGTCGATCTGGGCATTCCGCCCGGCTTTCGCCCCCTGACCGAAGATCTGGATGCGCTGGTCGCACAGGGCCTCATTGCCCGCTACGAGTTGACCGGTCGCCAGATTCTGGTCTATATGACCAATGTGCCAAGTGGACAGATTTACCGGCTCCCCTATCGGCTCCAAGCCCGCTTCCCGATCCGGGCGCAAACGCCCAGCAGTCAAGCGTATGACTACTACACGCCAGAAAAGCAGGATACCGCCACGCCGCAACGCATTGTTGTCGAGCTGGGGACGCCGGGGCAGTAGAAACGTGTTTCGTGATGTGTGTTGCGTGAACTGAATTAAGAATTAAGAGAGGTATTAGATATTGGGTATTATCCAGTACCCAATATCTAATACCCAATATCTAATACCCAATATCACCACACCCAAAGGAGAGACCTATGTTTGCACTCGAACTTGTTGGCAAAGTTGTTCTCTGTGTTTTCATTACCGATTTCCTCTCCGGTCTGCTGCCATAAGTGGGCGCACCGCACCAAGGCCGAAAATGGGCCGGTCATCACCTTTTTCCAGCGGTTGGGCGTGTTGCAATCGCCGGCACAACATAGCAATCACCACCGAGGGACAAAAGACACCTATTACTGTGTGATCACCGACTATCTCAACCCGGTGCTGGAAGTGCTTCGCTTCTGGCCGGCATTGGAATGGCTGATCTATCAATTCGTCGGCGTCCGCCGCCGACCGGATCACTCAGTGAAAGTCGAAGAAAGAGGGTTGCGGGTTGCGCCGCGTTGACGTTTCGCACTGAATTGGGTAGAATAGGTGATGGAGGCTAAATCTATGCAAACTGCAGTTTTGGCGACACAGCCACCTCTTTTAAAAACGATTGATTTAAGACAACTTGCGCTGGGCTATGTACAGGATGCCATTGGTGAGCCATTTACAATGGCTAAACTTAGGCTGCACCCTGAGCAAGCCAAATGGTGGGCCTTGGTCAGAACGTGATTTCGAGTATGCAGTAATCGGGTTAACCGCTTGGCAAGAAGAAGCAACAGTGTAATCTATTATGCAAACGATCATCCATTTCATCTTTTTTAGCTTGATGGTGGCGCTGGGTTTTTGGATCTTTGAGAACACGACCCTGCCCCTCTACCCGGCGTGGTTGCTGGCGCTGGGCATTGTCACCTTTCTCTACTACGGCTTCGACAAGTTTCGCGCCCAACGCAAACAGTGGCGGGTGGCGGAGACGACGCTCAATCTGCTGGCATTGGCTGGTGGCTTTCTGGGCGCTTGGGTCGCCATGTTCTGGTTCCGCCATAAGACCAAAGACGCCTATGTCCGGCGCTGGCTCTGGATCAGTACAGGGGTGCATGTTGCGCTGTTATACTTTGGCTTGGTGGCGGTTTGACAGACGCAGCGTTAGGAGACGCGGTTCGCTCACCGTCGGGTATAGATGCTGGTATCCGTGGTCAGCAACGCCATGATCACAAACATACAAAGTGAAATCAGAAAATAGACAAAGTCCTTGTTGTTGGTTGTTTCCTTTGATTGCTGTTCCATCGTTCTGCCCCTCCGGTCAACTACATTTGCTTATGACGATGCTGCTAAGTATAGCAGAAACGGGTGAGCATGACATTAGTACCCGGGTACTGTTCGCCTACGTCGATTGGATGATTCGCAGCCCTTTCACCGATAAAGTTGTGCAAAGGCTATCGCTTACCTGCTTTTCTGCCAGCTTTTCTTGCCTATCGATGGGATAAGCGCCGGATAGAGATGGCCGATTAATTTAGCTCAATTGGCGCCAATACACCATGTTTTTCGCCCTTAAATTTCGTCCACGGTTGCCAATCCTGCGCCCGCCAGGGACCACCTTTGGCATTGGGAATTGGTCGTTCGGTGTTATCGCCGTAACGGAAAGCCCACTGGGGGTCGCACGCTTGACAAGTGAGACAGCCGGCCGAATCGGGTGGACAGCTTAAGCCCGTTTGATCCTGGGCCGCCAGCCGCAATTCGTAATGGAAATAGTTCTCGCTGACACCACTTTGGACAATATCCCAGGGCAGCGGAGAACCCACTTCCCAGCGCCCGATGTACTGTTCTTTCTCTAAGCCAACCGCCGCCATTGTTTCAAAGAAGCTGCGCACTGTCACCGCACCGGGGGGCATGGCTAACAGCACCTCGGCCAGACGACGGTCGCCCCGGCTGAGGACAGCTTGCACCTCAGCCCAGTCAGACGAATCGGCGCGCACATCGACACCGTGACGAGCCAGCGCCTGGTGGATGCGCTTTTGGCGTTGGCGCAAAATTTGTTGCGCCACCATCCCTTCCCATTGAAAGGGGGTATGCGCTTTGGGGACAAAGGGGGTGGCGTTGATGGCAATGCGCCGCTTAAAGCGTTGACGCGCCGCCAGGGTAAAGTCAATCAACGCCTGAATATCGTCGTCGGTCTCCGTTGGATGGCCGACCATGAAATAGAGCTTGAGTTGGGGAAAGTTCAACTCCTGGGCCAATGCAATGGCCCGCATCATCTGCTCTTCGGTCTGCGTCTTGTTGATCACATTGCGCAATCGCTGGCTGCCCGCTTCCGGGGCAACTGTAAGATTTTGCGCGCCGGTTTCGGCCATGGCGCGAATCAACGGTACGCTGATCGGGTCCATACGCATCGAGCTGGCGCTTAGACTGGCGCCCATGCGCTGTAGTTCGGTCGCCAGTTCATCAATCTGCGTATGGTCACTAACAGCGGCGCTGACCAGGCCCACCTTGGTGTAGCCCTGGCGAACGGCAGCCTCCGCCGACGCCAACAACTTGTCTAGCGGCTGTTCGCGCGGCGGGCGGTAGACATAGCCGGCCAGACAGAAGCGACAGCCGCGGCCACACCCGCGAGCGATCTCCATCAGGTGCATGTTGCTAAATTCGGTGTCGGCTGTATAAAGCGTGCTACTGGTCTCAAAGGCTGGCAACGAACGCACCCAGAGCCGTTCTACCGGGCGAAAGCGTTCATGGTTGCGATTGGAGGGGCGCAAGGTCGGCACATACCAGCCAGGGGTGTGATCCAGTTCGGCCAGGAGCGCTGTATGATCTGCCCCTTCGTCTTGGTGTAACGCAGTGCGACAAAGCTCGATCAACTGCGGAACCGCTTCCTCCCCTTCACCGATCAAGATGGCGTCAAAGAAAGGCGCCATCGGTTCGGGATTCATGGTCACGCCTGGCCCGCCGGCAATCAACAGCGGCCAGGGTTGACCGTTCCACTGTGCGCTCTGTTGGCGATCCGCCGCCAGCGGTGGGATACCGGCTTGGCTCAAGAGTTCCACCACATTAAAGTAATCCATCTCCCACGAAATGGTAAAGGCCCAGAGATCAAATTCCGCGGCTGATCGTCCACTTTCCAACGACAGCAAGGGCTTGCCGGCAGCCGCAGCGCCCTTTTCCCAGAAGATGCGTTCACAGACAACATCGGCGGCTTGATTGAAGGTGCGGTAGAGCAGTTGGAGCGCAAGGCTACTCATGCCGACATAATAGCTGTTGGGCATGGTCAGGGCAACGGTCATACGACCGCCCCACTCTTTACGGATGGCGCCCTGTTCTTGCGCTGTTGGTGCATACACGCTTTGACCTGCGCTAGACGACCGTTGCGTTCGCTGCGCGGATTTGCTCCCTTTTGCTTTCAAAAATTGCGGCATAAGCTCCTGTTGAAAATTGTTACGTCGATCATACACACCGCGACCATGCGAAAACTAACAACCATCGGTGCATCAAGATTATACCACAGGTATAACCGATTTCTACAGTCTGCCTTCCATTTCAAAAGCACCGTGATAGTAGTTATCGGTAGGCTTTCAGCAATGTATCGATCCAACTGCGCGTGGCATCATCGAAAATCGGTGGTGGAGGCGGTTGACTATAATCCAGTGAGAGATCATAACCGGCTTTGTCGTAGATGGCGGTAAAAACAGCACCGAGATCCAGCGGTATATCTGGCGCGCCGGTGCGCAGAGGGATGGCAATAATGGGTAATTTCTCTTGCACCTGAATCGGCCAGAGTCCAATCTGATTGGCTTTGGCGCGGGTGAGCATGACACTGTAATGGGCTTTCGCCAGCAGATGCGTTTCCGTAAAGGAAGGCGGGGTGACGGGCCGTTTGCCGCGACGAATCAGATCGATATCAACCAGATGTACGCCCGCTTCCTGCAACCGAGCGCGTTTTTCTAAAAATTTGCTCAGCCCCGGCTTGCGTTTATTGACGGGCGACAACAGTTCGATACTCGTCACCAAGCGATGGGTTTCGGTTTCGCGAATTTCAATGGTAATCAGGCGCCCTTTACTTTCCTGTTGTTCAAGCAGAACAGAGGCAACGGCAAACGCCAACCGCACCACATAATGCGGACGGAGTTGCGGCATAAGGTGGTCACTAATCGCTGTAGCGAAACGCTGGTAAACATCAACCCACTCTTCACCTTCAAGATAAGGGTCCATGCCAGGAAAAGGTGAAGGCATATCCAGCTCCTTCGCTTCTTATAAACTCACGACCTTATTGAAGATTATCAGTAGTCCGCAGTCCTAAGTCCTGAGTCCAAAGTCAGGCTCGATAGCGTTGCGGTCTACTGATTATATCATAAGTTGCGCAAAACAAGTAGACCCGTGAGTACATTGCACGGGGTACGAGGCGATGCAATTCCTGAGTGTACCTGTGCCCCGTGTAACGCGCTCACTTCACCTCATGGTGCAAAAAACTCTCTTGTCCGAATATAAGCCGCGTCAATCGCGGCGTCGAGGATCGAATCGCCGTGAAAGGCCAGTTCCAGTTCGCGATTGAGGCCGGCTTCGATCTCCGGCCAGGTGGGCATGAGGGGCAGGCGCCGGATGTAGGTCAGGGCGTCAAGGAAAACTTGGTTGTTGAGCGGTTTGTCTGGCGGCGCCAAGAAGGCAGGCGCCTCAGCAACGCGCTTGTTAGAGGGCACCACCCGACCGCTGCTCGTCAACACCGTCTGACCGGCGGGGGAATTGACATACTCGATCATGGACCAGGCCGCAGCCTTGTTTTCACTTTGCGCCGCCATACAAAAGGCGTCAGAATGCAAGACCGTCGAACGGATCAACGCGCCATCCGGCCCACGCAAGGCGGGCAGGGGGGCGACATCCCAGTCAAAACTGGTATTCTGGCGCAACGAGGGGACGACCCGCCGGCTTTCCAGATACATACCCAGGCGACCGTTGATAAAGCGGGCTTCGTGGCTCTCCGCTTTCTCCGTAATCGGGTCGGGCACCACCTGATGTTCAGTTTGCAAAGCGATAAACCAGGCCAACGCTTGCCGCGCCTCCGGCATATCGAGTGCGAGGCTGGTTGGGTTTTCCGGATCATCGACCAAATCGCCGCCGCTCATCCAGATAAAGGGGGCGCTGCGCAGCGTAATGGCGTCGGTTCCCAGCCCCCAGCGATCGTCGATGCCGTCGCCATCCTCGTCCAGGGTCAGGGCGTGGGCGGTTTCCAGGAATTCATCCCAATCCCAGTCGTCGGTTGGGTAGGCGACGCCGGCGTTGTCAAAGATGGTCTTGTTGTAATAGGTCACCAGGCAGGAAAGATTCTGCGGCACGCCATAGAGTTGGTCGCGCCAGGTGAAGGCATCCAGGGTTTGGGGATAGAAATCGTCAGCTTTGATCACCGTGCTGGCGTCAAGATAAGGCGCCAACGGTTCGACCATTTTTTTGACGGCATAAGCCGCATAGCGCCGATAGGTGAGCAGGAAGAGATCGGCCGGCGTCCCCGCGGCAAAGTCAAGCAGCAGCCGGCGGTACATCTCGGCCAGGCTGGGCAGGTTGACCAGATCAACCTGCACCTGGCTACCGGCGTCGGCAAAGGCGGTCAACAGGGTTTGATAGGCCGCTTCTTCCAGCGGATCGGCGGCGATCATCAAGGCGATATTGCCAGTTGCGGCGCCCGGCGCCGGGACAGCATCGCCTGCGGATTGAGCGGCGTGCGGTTGCGTTTCGGCCGGTGTACAAGCGGCAATCAACGCGGCGACTTTGGGTATGGCAACCCCGGCCGCCATCCGGGCCAAAAAGGTGCGTCGAGAAAAGGTGGAAGTAGTTGGCATAATCCTCTATGCTTTGGTAAAAACGGCGCCCACCTACGGCTGGAAAAACTCGGCGCTATGCTCATTCGCCGCCTGCAACGCCTCATCAAGCGTCGCCGTGCCGTAAAAGGCATTTTTCAACTCGGTGTTGACGATCCCTTCAATGTCGCTCCAGGTCGCCATGAGGGGCAGGTTGCGGGTGTGGGGGATGGCGTCGAGAAAGGCCTGGCTGTTGGCCGGTTTGGCCTCCGGGTCGAGAAAGGCGGGTGCGGTCGCCAAGTCGATCCGCGAAGGGACGATGCGCCCGGTGCCGGCCAGAATGGTTTGTCCCGCTGCCGAATTGGCAAATTCCAGGAACGTCCACGCGGCGTCTTTCTGCTGACTGGCGGCGGCTAGACAAAAAGCATCAGAATGGAGAATGCTGGCGCGCGTCTTGCCCACCGGCAAGGCGGCCACATCCCAATCAAAGGCCGTGATGGCGCGGAACTCCGGCACAGCGCGGCGACTGTCGATGAACATGGCCAGTCGGCCATTGATAAAACGGCTCAAGCTGCTCTCGGCCTCCTCAGCAATGGCGTCGGGGGTCACTTGATGGACCAGTTGCAGGGCCATGAACCATTGCAAGGCTTCCTTACTCTCTGGTGTATCAAGTATCAGGCGGGTCGGCGCAGCGGGGTTATCGACCAGATCACCGCCATTCATCCAGATAAAGGGGGCGGCGCGCACAAGGGTGGGATCGATGCCAAAGCCATAAATGTCGGTAGCGCCGTCGTTGTCGGTGTCCTGGGTCATCATCACCGCCGTTTCGAGAAAGCCGTCCCACGTCCAATCATCGGTGGGATAGGTGAAGCCGGCGGCGTCAAAGAGCGCTTTGTTGTAATAGATAACCGGGCTGGACATATTTTGCGGCATACAGAGTTGTTCACCGTTCCACTGAAAGGCGGCCAGCGCTTGTGGGTAATAGTCGTCGGTTTTGATCAACGCGCTGTTGGCCAGATAGTCGGTCAATGGTTCCACCGCGCCGCCGGCGGCAAAACGCCCCAGGTTGCGATAGTTGATGAGAAAGAGATCTGGCGGCGTGCCGGCGGCAAAGTCAGCCGCCAACCGCTTACGAAAGTCGCCACCGCTGGGGATGTTGATCAGATTAACGGCAATGTCAACATGTTCGGCGGTGAAGGCGTCGATCAACTGCTGGTAGGCCACCTCATCGGTTGGGTCGCCGGAGATCAGAAAAGTGAGCGAGGCCGACCCAGTTGCGGTAGTGCTGGCCGTTGACGAAATCGGCGCACAGGCCGTGAGGAAAAGGCTCAAGGTGGTCAGTAGAATCAAGAAGCGCGATACCATAAGAAAAATCAACCCTTTTTAGCAGAGGGGAATCGACGATAAATCAAACGCCTACCGCTGCACCAGATCACGCAAGCGCACGCCCTCGCGCACGAACTGTTGCAATACCAAATAGACAAGCAAGACCGGTGCGATCATCACCACCGCCGCGGCCAGCAGCAGCGACCAGTTGGTCATGTCCATCTGCTGCAACATGCGCAACCCGATGGTCAGGGTATAGCGCTCTTCCGATTTGAGAAAGAGCAGCGGATCGACAAAATCACTCCAATAGTGGGTGAAAGAGAGCAGCAACACCGCCAGCGCCGTCGGCAAGGCCGCCGGCAGCGCAATCCGGCGCCAGATGGTAAGGGCGCCGGCACCCTCCAGCCGCGCCGATTCAAAGAGTTCCAGCGGGATACGGCGGAAAGTCCAGTAGAACATCAACGCAAAGAGCGACTTCGTCCCCATAACGGCTGGGGCGAAGAGCGCCAGATAGGTGTCGATGATGCCAATGGAGGTGAAAAGCACATAGCGCGGCAACCAGACCGCCGTCCCTGGAATCAACAACAAAGCAATCGCCAAGGTGACTAACCAACGCCGCACCCCCGTCGGCAGCTGCGCCATGGCAAAGCCGGCCCACGAAGCTGTCACCAGCGTAAGCGCCGCGCCCACCATGCTGACAAACAACGAGTTGCCCACCTGCTGCCCCAACGGCACGATCTGAAAAATCTCCACATAGTTCGACCAGGCCAACGAATCCGGCAACCATTCCAGGGTGCGCGGCGGCGGCAGACCGACAGGCCGCAAGGAATTGGTCAACACCCAAATGATGGGGCCAACAAAGATGATCGCCATCACCAACGCTGTTACCTGCCAGAGCAGACGCTCCATTCCCAGCCGATCAAACTTCATCACTGTACCCCCAGCCACCGGCCACTTTGTAAACCACCCAGAGCAGCAGGCCAATGCCAACAAACATCACCACCATCATCGACGCGGCGTGACCAATGCGAAAGTGGGTAAAGGCTTCCTCATAGATCAGATAGGGCAGCAGCATGGTGGCATAGCCGGGGCCACCTTCAGTCATCATGTAGACCGGCGTAAAGGTGCTTTGTGCGCTCAGTAAAATGTCCCGCATGAGGAGCAGAAGCAGCCAGGGGAGCAACAACGGGAAGGTAATGTAGCGGAAGAGTTGCCAGCGGGTGCCGCCATCGAGCGCTGCGGCTTGAAAGTAGGCGGTCGGCATCCCTTGCAAGGCGGCAATCAGGAGCAACATGCCTTCCCCAATGCGAAACGAGGACATGAAGATCACCGAGAGCAACGCCGTACTGTCATCCACCAGCCACGCCGGTTGCGGCAAGCCCACCCCCGCCAGCAACTTATTCAGCGGACCATAGAGCGGGTTAAAGAGCCAGAGCCAGATCAACGCATAGGCCACGTCAGGAATCACCGTGGGTAGATAGGCCGCGTTGCGATAGTGACGCACCCCCAACCGTTGCTGTTGCAAGAGCAAGGCAAGGAACAGCGCCCCCACCAGTTGCAGCGGCGCCCCCAACGCCACAAAGGCCAACGAATTACGCACCGCAATCCAGAAGACCTCACGCTGAAAGATCGTCTGAAAATTTTGCAGGCCGCTCCAGACAGGCGCCGACAAGGCATCGTATTCGGTAAAGGCCAACACGACAGTAAAGAGGGTGGGAAAGAGAACCAACAACGCTGATCCCACGAGAAAGGGGGCTAATAACAGCCCCAACTCCATCTGATACCAGGAGGGCAGGCGCCGCGGGGTCAAGCGCGCTTTGGCAACAGGCATTGGTTCAACAGAAGATGTAAAAGACATGAGCGCTCATCAATCGTTGCATCGAAAAGAAGTGGTCAGCAGCCAGAATCATAAATAATAAGCCTATGTTTGTTAAATGGCAAATGAAAACGGAATGAGAATTTGCAAAGAACGGGGTACAGACGCGGCTTGAGGGGACGCGGATCGTTGCCTTTCGCAGCATGAATCCGTGCTACCGAAAGCCGCGCCCCTATCCTCACGGCACGTTGACGATCAGCTCACAGCTACCGGCGTCCGCCACATCAACATCGGTATCCAGCCCGCCGACACATTTGTCCGGGGTGCCGCCACCACCATGCAGACTATCGGCGCCCTTTTCGCCGTCGAGATCATCAATACCGGCGCCGCCGAGCATCGTGTCGCTGCCCTGGCCGCCGCGCAGTACGTCGCTATCGGTGCCCCCTTCAATGCGGTCATTGCCGCCCTGGCCATCCAATTTGGGGTCGCTGCCTGGCCCGCCGGAGATCATATCATCACCCAGGCCACCAAAGATGCGATCCGCCCCGCCGGCGCCACAGAGCAGATCGTTGCCCCCCTTGCCATCGATCACATCGGCGCGGCTGGTGCCGATGATCACATCGTTGCCCTCGGTGCCAGTCAGTACACCGTTGACCAGCGTCACGCCGCTTGTCGCCGGCTGACCAAAACAGGTGGTCTGGGTCAGTTGAGGAAAATCCCACTCACTGCCGCTCAGGTCGATGGCCCAGGCGGAAGTCGTCGTCATGGCGGTCAAGAGCGCCACACCAACCCACAGCTTCAAGTTCATTTTGATGCGCAACATTATCATTCTCCTTGTTCTTGTGAAACTTTGTTTTTAGCGGCCTTGTTGGTGGCCGTTGCTGTAGAGAATGATAGCGCCGGGGGTAGGCCAGTTGCCAGACCATTCCCTAGCCGGTTTTTGACCAAAGAAGGGTCAACCTATTCACTTTTTAGTCAGTGGGGCGAGTTTTTTTTCCGAGGCAAGAGCATAAGCAAGTAGTGCGGGCCACTCGTTGCAGGCGCCGGCAGAGCTGGGCGCGACTGGCACTGGGCTAGGGGCGCGGATTCAGGGTCGCGCGGATGGTTGGGGCGGCGGTCAACAATCCGCGTCGCCTCAATCCGCGTCCCTACGCCACCACCCGATCACCGGCAGCAACAGCAGCGCGGCCACCATGCTCCCGGCCACTACACCGGTGGGTAGGGTGGCAATCGGATTCTGCCACGGGTTGCGCACGGTTGCGACCGGTGGCGGCAAGTCAACCGTCGTTGTCGTCAACAGGTCATCCAGCCCCCGCCGCCGTACATAGATCGCCAGATCCCACGGCCCGGCGCGATTTTGGTAGGCGCCGGACGCGGCAAAGAAGTCGCCGCCTTGAGCCACCAGATCCAGGGATGCCTGACCGAGCGCGGCGATTTGGTGGGTAAAATTGAGCCGCACCAGTTGCACGTCGCCAATCGGCGAACCGTCGGCATGGTAGAGGTGGGTGATGTAGCGGTTGTCCCCCACCTGGTTGGGTGAAATTTGCAGGTGAATGGTCAGGTCGTCGGCGCGCAGGATGGTTTCAAAGAGGCGGGTAGCGGGTGGCAGGGTGGCGGGGGGCGGCACTGGTGTTTGTACCAACAGGGCGACGACGATCATAATGCCCCCGGCAACGCCGGCTTCGCGCCAGACTTGCCGGGCAAAGGCGCGATAGGCGGTCGGTAATCTTCCGGGCAGGGTGGTATCGCGGGGGACCTCTGGGCGCGGATCGACGGGTTTAACCTTCCCGGAAGATGCGGATGGCGCCGTCACGGGTGCGGTTGCCCCCAGGTGATCGGCAGCGCTGGTTTCCGGAAGTATTGCCGGCTGGGGCGACGATCTTCCGGGAAGGTTGGTCGCGTCAATCCCGTCAGCGGGTTCACCCTTCCCGGAAGATGCCGAGCGCACAAAGCGGTGGTTGAACCAGGCCAGCCCCAACGCGACGAGAACCAGCAACACCTTGAGCAGCAGCAGTTGCCCGTAGGTCGTGCGCCAGAGGTCGGCCAGGGTGGGCAGTTGCACCAAGGTACTAAACAGCCCGGTCACAACCAAGACAAAGACCGCCAGTGTCGCCAGCAACGAAAAGCGGCGCACGATCCGGCGCAGCAACAGCAACTCCACCGCCGGTTGTTGAACCCACTGCCAGAGCAGCGCCGCCAGCGCCAGCAAGCCCCCCAGCCAGAGCGCGGCGGCCACAAGGTGAACAAAATCGCCCAGGATCGCCCAGCCGCTCCCCGCCACCGCCGCGGCATGGCTACCCAAGGCAAAGGTCGCCAGCAAACCCACACTGAGCAAGAGCATCCCCCAGCGCACCAGCCCTCGCCCCTTTTCTGGTAGACCGGCGGCGACAATGGTCAGAAACAACAAGCCGGCGGCCAGCAGTTGGCGCGCCACCAGGAAACGCCCGGCGCGGGTCTGAAAGTAGAGATTTAACGCTGCCCCACTGACAGCGCCGGCGCCTGAGCCTGTCGAAGGCGCCGGCGCCGCCAGCAGCGTCATCTGTCCCAGCACCTGGAGCCAGCCGCCAATAAAGACGGCGCCGATCCCCACCACCAGCAGCAGACGCGCCATGCGGTCCAGCCCCGTCAACAGGTCGGCGGTGGCAGTGGCTGTCGCTTCGGTACTGGCGCTTTGTCGCCCAACGACCAGTTGTTGAAAGGCGATCACCCCGGTCAACAGCATGGCGCCCATGAGCGAAAACCAGCGACTCGCCGCTTTGAGCGGGGCCGGCAGGTCGCCTTGTTGCGTGCCGTCACTGGTCGCCAGCGTGGTCGGGTCGACGGTTGGGCGGCTACCGTCGGGGTTCAGCACCGTCAGCGGAAAGGAGCCGAGCCACTCATGGCCGTCGGCCTGCGAGAGGGTGCGGTAGAGAACGGTGTAGATGCCCGGCGGCACGGTCGTGGTCGGGGCCAACGTCAAGGTCAGGTGGTGCGGGTCGGCGCCATCGACGGTGGACGCGCCCCGCCCCAGCTCATTGCCCGCGGCATCGACCAAATACGCATCGCTAAAGGCCGCTTCCAACGGCTCGCTGAACCAGAGTTCTACCGTGGCCGGCGGGATCGTCAGTTCCGCCCCCGCCGCCGGCAACGAACGCACCAACAACGCGTGCGCCTGCACCGGCAGCCACCAGAGCAGCCAAAGCAGGAGCCAACAGAGGCTCAGGGCAAGCCATCTACACCTTTGTACAACGTTCTCCATAGTCTCTTTCCCAATGGTAACTCATCGGTTGAAGGGAAGCGCAGCTAGGCCCCCGTCCCATAGGGACGACTGAATTTAGGGTGAAATATGCGTTTCTGTCCCTAAACTCAGCCGTCCCTACGGGACAATTGAGGAGCGACGGCGACTTGCCCACAACAGGCCACCGGCCAGGAACGACGCCACCGGGATACCAAAACAGGAAAACCCTGTTGGCGTGGCCGGCGCTGGCATGGCGCTGGGGGCGACCGTTGGCGTGGCGACCGGCGCTGGCGTGGCGGTGGGCGGCGCCGCGGTTGGCGTTGTCGTCGTCGCGCCGGCGCCAACCGTGCCGACCGTAAAGGTGAACTCGCCGCTGCTGTCATGCCCATCTTCGGCAGAAAGGGCTTGCCAGCGCACAGTGTAGACCCCCGGCGGCAAGTCCGGTGGCAGCGCCACGGTCAACAAGGTGCGGTCATCGTCGTTGATCACGGCCTCTCCTTGATCCTGGCGGCTGCCGTCAGCGGCGTAGACTTCAATGAAATTCTGCCCCTGCCGCCGAAAGAGTTCCTGGGTGAACCAGAGTTGCACTTGGGTCGGCGCGGTGGTCAACACCGCATCGGCGGCGGGATCGGAACGGTCCAGATCGGCGTGGGCCAGGGCCGACCGACTTGGCGCCTGGCCTGCCAACCAGAGGAGTAGTCCGAGTACAGCGCAATAGAACAGCGTTCGTATCGTCGTCAAGCGTAGCCTCCTGAAGCGTCGTAGCGCGGGTAAACACTACAGCGGATTTGGGTGGGAACGGATTGCCCGTGCCACGACGAAAGCGCCTGCAATCAGCGCTTTTCGATCACGGTGGCCATCATTGAACCACAACCGATCATCCATACAGGCAAAAATCGGTTCCCACCCCGGGAAATCTGGGTGCCGCTGTAGTGTACCGCGCCCCTATTTATGCCCGTCCGCCGCTTTCTCTTCTTCCTCGGCGTGATCGGCCCCCTCGTCGTGCTGGCCGCTCATTTCCCCCAGCCAATGTTCGGCGGCGTGGGAAAAGTCGTGTTGCACTTCGTGAACCTGGGTTGCCAACGGCGCGGCGGTCGTCAGATCATCGTTTTCCAGTGCGGTTGCCAGATCGGTCAGAACAGTGGTCAAGGTGACAACCTCGGTCGCCAGCGGCTCCGGCCAATCGACCGTCCCCAGCAGCCGCGCCACCCGCGCCACGCGACCGCTATCCCCCGCCTCGATCACGCCTTCTTCATTGAGGCGCACATCCAGGTCATGCAACCCGGCGGTGTCGAGCAGGTAGACGGCGCTGGTGACACGGAACGCTTGCCCAGCGTCATGGGCTGGTGCGTGCGCTTCTTCAGCCCAATGCTCCACGGCGTGCGAAAAATCATGTTGCACTTCATGCACCAGCGTGGCCAATGGGGCAGCGGCGTCCAGATCGTCGTTTTCCAGCGCCGTGGTCAGGTCGGCCAGGGCAGTGGTCAGGGTGACAATCTCCGTTGCCAGCGGTTCCGGCCAGGCGACAGAAGCCAGTAGACGGCTGACCCGCGCCACGCGACCGCTATCCCCCGCCTCGATCACGCCTTCTTCATTCAGCCGCACATCCAGATCATGCAACCCGGCGTTATCGAGCAGGTAGACGGCAGTTGTCACCTGGTTGAGGTCGGCAGCATGATTGGCAGCGTGCGTAGTCGCCAGTTCATCAACCTGGGTTTGCAAGGCTGTGATCTGCGCTTGCAGATCGACCAGGGTGGGGACGGCGGCTCCGCTAGTCATGGTTGTTGTGGCCGTGATGGCTACGCTGCTCGGCTCTTCGGCTGGGGTGGCGGTTGGCGTGGTTGCAACAAAGGGCGCAGCCGCCAAGTATGGCGGACGCAGCCCAAAGAACAAAGCACTCAGGAGCAGTGCGGACAGTAACAGGAGTTGTTTCATGATCATCCTTGTCTTTCTTTCCTCATATGCTCATGGGCAGTAACCATTCACCCCTCCTAGCCTCCCCCAGCGTGGGGAGGAACCGTTCCCTCCCTTATCAGGGGCGCGGGTGCCCTTGGGGCGCGGGAGGGGTCTGAATGATTACCCCCAGCAGCACAGGAAGCAACCCATTACCCGTGTAAAAAGTGTGACTTCCTGGCGCTCGTGGGTATAAAAATTGGTAAAGGCCGACCAGGGCATAAGCTGTCATGCCGCTGGGGTAGGAATAGATGCAATGCACGAAGCACCGTTGGTCAGCAACGGTTTCGGCAGCGCAAGTATGCAAATAAAGTAGGCAGCGATGAGGTTAGAACGACAGGCGTGGCGGCGGCAGGGGTACAGCGCAAACATATAGCTTGGGTAACGGTGGGCGCACCCAATGGACAAAATCGAGATGTTCTGGTTGGTGAAAGGCCGGAGCGGCGGTCAAGAGCAACAATAAAATGGAAAAAAGCAACAGGGTCGGTGTTGCGCGTCCGCGAACATGATTATCCGTTGGCGTGAGATGGCAGCGCATCGCTAGGTGGATGGCCTCTGCAACAGCCAGTGAAGCGCCACGCCCTGGTTTACCCTGTTTTTCAGTATGAAAGCGATGGGTGGTTGCCGCCGAAGTTATGGTCGAATCAGTGGTGGATTCATCAAGCGGCCATGCTTTGACCAGCATCGGATCAGCAAAGACAAAATGAGGTGTGCGATGGGGGTGCCCTGGTTCAGCCAAAGCACCCCAGCAGATAAAGGGCAAGAGGAGAGCAAAGAGCGCGACATAGAAGAGCAATAAAAGCTGCTGTCCAATCGGCAACGCGCTGGACAAATGGCTTTGGGCGTTTCTGGGCAAGCACGCAGATCGTCTCATGCCCTTACTCTAGCATAGAAAGCCAATTTTGTGAATTTGCCGCAGCGCCGACAATTTAAGACTAGGCTTGGACCGAATGGAGAGCGATCATTGGCGTAAGATCTTTTTGAAACCCCTTTGGGCCAGTTAATTTGGCCCGCAGGATTGGTTGTTGTCGCTTGTTATGATACTCGCTCATAGCACGAAAGCGCTCTTCCGCTTCCTCACGCGTCAAAAAGCGATCAGATTCTTGCACCTCGCGATTTTGATACATAAAGGTATACTTTAGTTTCCATTCACGATGGCGGCGTCTAAAAAGAAATAACATCTTTCCTCCTCTGCTTTCTTTCCAGGCTCTGCTTTCTTTCCAGGAAAGTTTAAGGATAACCGTAGGGAACTAATGCAATAAATATAATAGCATTTGGAAGAATTGTCAAAGTCACTAAGTCATTCCTCGTATTTCAATCAAGCAATTATAGTACAATTACAAGGAGAGCATGATATACTACAATAATTTAATCTACATAAATTCAATCTACGTAAGGCTATGCCGAAGAAGTAGATATCCTGACCGTGCGACGTGATTTGTGCCGCAGCGCTGATCATTTCACAAATTACGGTAGCTACCCCGCTCCTAGCCAGTGCGTGACCGGCGAATGGGTCGCCGGGAACACCCGCGGGGGTGCGGCTAGGAGCGGACTGAGTCATTACGAATCATGAATCATCAGGTCACGCTACGGAGGTTACTTGACCATGCACCCACGATGCAACTTGACACAAACCGAATGGCGGCTCGCCTGGATGTTGGCGCTCACCTTGTTACTGCTGGTGGGCATTTGGGGTACAACCGCCGCCTCGCCCCCACCCCAGGGAGCGCATCACACTGACCAACTGCAGACTGACCAATTGCAACGGATACAACCCACCGACCTGCGCTATGAGGGCGCCTTTGCCTATCCCGTCGGCGACAAGTGGGCCTACAGCGGTCACGCCCTGGCCTACTATCCGGGCGGCGACCCTGGCGGACCGAATGATGGCTATCCCGGTTCGCTCTTTGCCGCAGGGCTAAACCCCGATCGGCTGGTCGGCGAGATCACCATTCCAGCGCCAGTCATTACCAAAGATTTTGAGGCGCTGCCCCGCGCCGCCGTTTTACAGCCCTTAGCCGACATTACCGGCGGCTGGCGCGACAATTGCACCGCCGAACCCGATTGTGAATATGTCGAGGTGGCGGGGTTAGCCTATTTGGACAATGTGGACAAGATCGCCTGGAACCTGCGCGATTGGTATAATGCGGCGGCGCGTAACCAGGATTCCCTGGGCTGGAGCAACCGCGACTTCAGCGACGCGCAAGGCGTCTGGCATATCGGCCCGCGGGAAAATGAACTCTTCCATAATGCCAAGACCACCAACTATCTCTTCAAGGCGCCGGTGGCTTTTGCCAATCAACATCTGGGCGGCAAGTGGCTGCTGGCCGGCAATGCCCGCCCCGCCGGCGCGGTTGGCGGCGCACAAGGGCCGACCATTTACGCCACCGCGCCCTGGCTCGACGGCAATCCACCCACCAGTGGCCAGAACCTGGCGGCGCTGGCCTTGCTCTACTACCCGACCGTGACCGACTGTATTGAGAATCCGGCCCAATGTCACTATCCTGGTTATCGTGCGGCGGATGAGTGGGGCGGCGGCGTCTGGTTGGAAGGCGGCGGCAAGAGCGCCATCGTGATCATGGGACGTAAGGGCTTGGGTGACAATTGTTATGGTACGCCGGGAGATGAGTGCCCGGCTTCGACTTGCGTCCCCGATAAGGGGTGGGTGGCGGCGCCCTATGAGGCGCAAATGCTCTTCTATGACCCGGCGGATCTGCTGGCCGTCATTGCCGGCACAAAACAACCTTGGCAAGTTTTGCCCTACACGATCCATCGTCCGGCCAATGAACTCTTTGAACCGACCTGCGGCGACCTGAGCGACGTAACCTATGACGCAGCCCGCAACTTGATCTATGGAGCCGAACGGGATGGCGGCCCCAATGGCGAAACCATCGTCCATGTCTGGCGAGTGGAAGCCGGCGTCAACCCGACAGCCACGCCGACCGGCAATCCACCCACGCCCACGGTTACCCCCACGCCAACGGTGGTACTAACCCCAGGGCCAACACCAGCCGAACAGTTATTTATGCCACTTGTACAACGTCGGTAGTAAAGACTTATGAGAGTTATGCAGAACGCTATTGGCGCTGGATCACCGGCAGGAAGAGGTCATAGTCTAGCGGAATCAGGCGCGCCTCCACCATCGCCCAGTTATTATCCGGCGATGCATCGCTACCGCCGGTCACGGTGACTTGATTGAGCAGAGCAACCGGCGCATCATCCGCCACAGTCACGGTGAGGGTGATGGGCGGGTAGGCGGCGCCGGCCGCCAGCGGGTCGCTTCGTGTGCAGTGCAAAGCGAGAAGGGTGCAGAGCCAGCCGTCGCCGCTCATGGCGGTGGCCGTCAAGCCGGTGGGCAAGCGCTCTTCAACCTGCACGGCGCCGGCGCTACGGATCGCCCCCACATTGCGCACCGTGATGAAATATTCAGCCCCCACTTGCCCACGGATAAACTTACCCGAAGGGCGCTTTTCGATAGTCAAATCAGGCAGCCCCACTTTCACGGTGTCAGCACAACGGTTGTTGTTCTCATCCGCTTCAGCAATGCGGTTGTCGGGGTCAACCAGACAACGGCCACCTGACCGTGGATTGGCATAGTCACCGGCGACGACGGTGTGTGCGCTCAAGGTCACGGTAATGGCGCCGGTCAATGCACCAATGGTCACAGGCCCCCCCTCGGCGCGACAGGTTAAATCGGCGGCGGCAATGGTACAGCGAATCTGCTCGGCGCCGGTGACATTGGTTGTGCCCAGAAGGGTCGGCGCCTCATAGATAAGTAGGGCATCGGGCAACTGATCCAACAGCAGCGTCTCCCCAGCGGCAAAGGTGGCCGCGCCGTCACCAAAATTATTGACCGTGAGCTGCCACCGCCACGGTTGCGCCAGCAATGCGCTGCCGCCACCGTCGTTACTTTTGGTTACCGTAAGATTAGGCTTGGTCACAATCGGATTGATGTTCCAGGTGTAGGTGGCCGGCGAAGAGTCCACATTGCCCAGCGCATCAATGGCGCGCACGCGAAAGGTGCGTAACCCTTGGGGTAAATCCACATAGACCAGGGGCGTGGTGCAAGGGGTAAAGTTACCACCGTCCAATGAACACTCAAAGGTTAAGTTCTCTGCCGGCGTAACATTGTCGCTGCCGGTGAAGGTAAACGTGGCGTCCTGACTCTTGCTTGGGTTGGGCGGGCTGCTGGTGATGGTGGTCTCCGGCGGCGTGGTCTCCGGTGGCACAACAGCAAAACAGGTAGGGTCGGCGCTACCGGCCACAGCCGGATCATCGGTGAAAACCGGACTACCCGCCCCCATGGTGATCGCACCTTGATTACAGAGTTCCGTGCCGGTAAAGGCCGGATCAATCGTGACAGCAAAGGTGATGACTAAGGTCTGACCAGGATGTAGTGCGCCAATGTCAAGCGCAACTGTGTCAAGCGCAACTGTGTCAAGCGCAACTGTGTCAAGCGCAACTGTGTCAAGCGCAACTGTTTCCCCGGCGGCTTGGGCCACGGCTGGACGGAATAGACTTGGCAACGGCGACAGGAACGCAGAACGCCAACTAGGCAAAGAGAACGGCGGCCACCACTGGGGGCGTTGAATTGCCCACGGCGCCATACGACCGGACAACCAGCCCTTGACCGGCGCCTGGGCCACGGGCGGCGCCGTGACGGCACGTGCGGCCACCGTAGCCGTTTCGCAGGTGGCGTTGCTATAGGCGCCCCCTGTCGCCACCGCGGTGGCCGAAGGTGAGTCATCCGTAGCGGCCACAAAGGCGGCGGCCTGTGCGGCGGTGGCGACGGCGGGTGATAACCCCTGAATCTGAAAGGGCGCGGTAAGGGCGCTCTGTTCCAAAAGATAGTCAGCTTCAGCGCCGACGCCGGCAGTCATCCTGTTGTTGTGCAGGTTGGCACAGAGCAGATTGCTCTCACCGCTGCTGCCGTCGCCGCTACGCAGATAGAGGGCAGCCAGGGACGAGGCCCCCGTGGTGGCAGCAGTATTGCCGGTAATGTGCGCATGGACTTGGCCTGTCCCGCCCAGTGATTCGATGGCGATGCCGCTTTCGCCAAAGTCATTGACTTGATTGTTGGCGACATCCACCGTAATCTTGCTGTCGCCATCGGCGACAATCCAAATGCCAATGGCGCCGGCGTCAGGGTTTAAGGTGATGCGGTTGTTGTGAATCAGGCCGGTCATCGTCGGCCCACCATTGTTCTGATGGACAGGATCATTGGCGGCAATGTTGATCTGGGTTTGGTCACCGCTCATGACCGCATTGTCGCGAATGTCAAAGATGATGCCGCCTTGGTCATTCGTTGCTAGATCAACACCGCTCATATTACCGGTGAACGTATTGTTACGAATGATGAGTTTGCCGATGCGGCCCGTGCCGCCGACGCTGGCGCGCACACCGGTGCTGCCATTGTTATGAAATGTGTTGTTTTGCACGGTGATGAGGCCAAAGGCGCCGCTGCTGGGCAATTCCAGTTGGAGAGCATTGTAGCCAGCGGTTACGTTGCTGATGGTGCTGTTGCGCAGCGTAAAATCGAGCGGGCCGCTGTTATTCAACAGGTTGATAGCATGACCGCTAGTGTTCTGGATCGTGCCGCCATTGACCGTGACTCGCCCCAGATTGTTCGTCAGATTGATGCCGTGGACGCCGCCGGTGGCGATGACACTGTCGAGCGTCACACTCATGGCGCTGCTACCGCCGCTGAGTTGCAGCGCCGGCCCGCCATTGCTTGTCACAGCAACGTCGTTGACGATCAGGCCGCCGACATTGTTACCAAACAGAGCAATGCCGCTGCCGACGTTGATATTTAGCCCGCGCACCGTGTTACCGGTTGCGAGAACAACAGTAGCAAGGGTGGGGCGGGCAGCAGCCGTAATGGCAAGATTCGGGGCCAGGGTCAGACCGCTGCCGTGGCCGATCACCTGTTGTTGGTTGAGCAGGGTCAGTGAACCACCATAAACGCCGGCGCCTTGATCGATGAAGATCAGGTCACCGGCTTTGTCGGCGGCTTGGGTCATAAAGGCGCTGATACTGTTGAACGGTGCAGTAAGGCGTCCATCACCAGGGGTGGAGGCGGCATTGTTGATAAACCAGACCACCTGGCCGACGGTAATGGTGACTGTGGCGGTGATCTGGTTGCCCTCGCCGTCAGCGATGCCATAGGAAAAGCGGTCGATGCCGGTGTAGCCGGGTGCGGGGTTGTAGGTGAAGCTGCCATCGGGCGCCATCGTGACGGCGCCGCCGTTGCTGCTGGTGGCACGGTAACTTGCCACGGTCAGGCCGCCGGCGCCATCCAGGTCGCGGTCGTTGCGCAAAACCCCCTGCCCCGTCGGAACACGCAACAGAACATTCCCAACGGTGCTATAGCCGCCATCGTTTTGTGCCAGCGGGGTGGTGCGCAACGAAGCCGGCACAAGATTGGTCGCCGCCGGGATCGTGTCGCGAAATTGTAACCCAGTGAGATCGCTATTGCCGCTGTTGGTAATGGCAATGGTATAGCGCAACTGATCACCCGGATCAGCCAGACCATTGTTGTTTTGGTCCACAAGCAAAACGGCGCTTTTGGTCGCCATGAGGGTTGGCGTTGCGAAGAGCCGCCAGTTTCGTTCGCCCAGGCTCGACATAACGAGTACAAGCAACCCGCACAAGCATAGGAGGCGTAGCCGCTTCGCCCGTAGGCCGCATCGTAGGGCGTCGCGAAAAACAACTTTCCGCGCTGCTCTGCGCAAGTCCATGACTCGCAACTGGCTAGGGCGAGTCATGGACTCGCGCAGAGCAGCGTTTGTTTTTAGATGCTCACATAGGATAGCTGCGCGCCGTGTTAACCGTTGTCGAAAGCCGAGGGTCATGATCTGCTCCTAGGTAATCCATCGTTTGCTACGTTATGGCTTGGTATAAAACTCCTGCAACAGTTGATGAAAATGATGAACGCCATTTTCCCGTTTGGCCGAGTAGCGGCCTTGGGTGTAGACCTCGGCCTGGAGATTGCGCCAGACATATTCGCAGATTTCAATATCTTCCTGTTGGATTTCGTCGCTAAAGGTCATGGAATCTTGTAAATTGTTCCAGGTCTCCGCGGTGCCGGGGTCGTTGAAGAACCATTCAAAGATGGTCAGCGTGCGGTCATGGCTTAGGGGGACGATAATGTTGATTTGCAACATACCCAGATAGATATTGAGCATAAAGTTGGGGAAGAGCCAGTAGTAGAAAGCTTTGTCGTCGCCCTGTAAGGCCGTGTAGACCCGACCGGCGGCATCTTCGGCGCGCACAGGGCGGATCGGCGCATATTGGGAAGAGTAGTAGCGATAGGTGTCCACGCGATATTGAGCGTAATCCAGCTCACGGTAGAGACCGGGATGGGCGACCGGCACATGGTAGCCTTCCAGATAGTTGTCGATGTAGACCTTCCAGTTGGCGTTGACATAGTAGTCGCGCCGGTGGACGCTACGCATGTTGCTAAAGTTAAAGCCGGCCGTTTCAGCAGGAATGTTGCCCAGCGTCTCCAGCAAAGAAGGCGCGCCGGGATCCATATTGACAAAGATAAACGGCCCCCAGGTTTCGACGCGGATGGGTAACAGCCCATAGTCGGCTTTGTCGAAATTCTCCACCCCTTCAAATTCCGGCGTAGTGCGCAGACAGCCATCCAGCCCATAGAGCCAACCGTGGTAAAGACATTGAAGTGTCTTGCGGTTGCCGGCCCCTTTGGCAACAATGCCGGCGCGGTGGCGACAGATGTTGTAAAAGGCGTGGAGTTCGCCATTCTGATCGCGGGTCAAGACCACGGGGACGCCCACCACATCCACCGCTACATAGTTGCCGGGAAAGCGCAATTGTTCCAGCGTGGCGGCATATTGCCAGGTGCGGCGAAAGACCTTTTGCTGTTCTAGCTTCAGATAACTGGAGTCGGTATACCAATCAGCGGGAATGGTCGCGGCGTGGGTTAGGTTAGGATTGAGGTGAAAGTTAGTTGCAGCCATTGGGATGGAGATCCTCTTTTTAACGCTGTTTAGTTGGTTTGATAGTGAGCAACAAGCAGAATTATACCACAGAGGATGCAATAGTTCTCAAGCCATACATGCGGATTAAGCTACGTTCAACAGCTTCACATGTTGTAAGGTTATGGTAAACTGAGATAACAGAAGGCTGCCTTGTGCGAATTACACCGGCGTTACCAATAATTTGGAGCGACGGGTCTATGAACACAAACACAAAATTATTCCCGGGTTCACCAGCAAATACTTGTTTGAGCGTTTACACACCCGCCGGCGAGAGGCGACCCGCCGCATGGGGCCGCTGCCGGGCAACCTCGCACACAAAGTCATCCGGCGACAAGGTGGCGAAGGCTTCTAATGCCTGGCCGGGCGTCTCAATGGCAAATTCGATTTTTTCAGCGCCCCCAACTCGCCTGTCACCTTGAAAGGGTCTCTGGCGCTTGGACACGCGAGATTCTTGCAGAATGACAGACAGGCTGGGCGCGCCGAATGAGACGTTCCGGGTTGGCAGATAGATTATTTTGGTCTTATTGCTCTGACCAGGCACGCTCAACCCGTCTGTCACTCCTGACGAGGGCAGGCTCTGAAAGGGTCTCTGGCGCTTGGACACGCGAGATTCTTGCAGACTTGTCCTCGTAAGGAATGACAGACAGGCTGAGCGCGCCGGAAGGGGGTTTGCGGTTTAGCAGGCGGGTCAATCCCTCAATCGCAACGGAATAACGGTAAAAACCTACTTATACTTGGCGTCGTAAGCTGTCTGATAGATTTCCAGGAACTTGGACAGCCCAGCATCTTCCAGCGTGGCAAGGTAGGTTTCCCAGTCGGCGTCGATGTCGGCGTTGCCGATGACAAAGTTGGCGAACCATTCATCCATGGTGGTGTCCACCGAGGTCTTCAATTCGCCAAAGAGTTTGGATTGATCTTCGGTGAAGACCAGCGGCGGGACGGCTTTGTCGGTGGTGCCGTAGGGTTCCATCAGGTCGCGCGTCCATTCAAAGAGCCAGCGCTCCAACGGATCATCGGGGTTGTAGGTCTGCCCCATACGGTACTCGTTGGTGCGGAAGGTCGGCACGGTTTGCGACCAGTGGCGGTTTTGCGGCTCGCCACCCCAGACCTTTAAGACGGTGTAGAGCGCCTTGCCGCCGGCGATAGAGACATCACTGTCGCTGGCGCGCACCCAATCTTCCCCTTCCACACCAAAGACGGAGCGGGTGGTCGAATCAAAGCCGTAGAAGACATCGGCCAGGCGGAAAGCGGCTTCCGGGTTCTTGGCTTCCTTGGTGATCACAAAGGCTGCCTGACCGCCGGTCGGTTGGAAGGGGGTGCGGGGCGTCTGGCGTAGACCGCTGGGGCCTTCGAGCGGGGCAATCGGCGTGTACTCTTTCCAGCGCCCACTGGGGCCGCCATTTTGGGTGAAGACGCCATACCAACCAGCGCCGGTGGCGCCCAGGATCGGTACATCGGCATTTTCGCCCAACTGTTGCAGCAGGCTGGAATCGTTGGTAAAGGCTTGGGGGTCGATCAGCCCTTCGCTATAGAGCTTGTTCAGATACTTCAACCCCTCTTGCCAGCCCGGTTGGGCAAAGGCGGCCTTGACCGTACCATCTTCCAGATAGAGATGGCGGGCGCCGTTGGGGGTCACGCGGTCATTATAGAGGAAGGAGTTCATGATAAAGCTGTCCAACTGGGCGCGCCAGCCACCGTTCATCTCGGTGGTGCCGGAGAGCGGAATTTCATCGGCGATGCCGTTGCCATTGGGATCCTGCTCCTTAAAGGCTTTCAGCATTTGATAGAACTCTTCGGTGGTGGTCGGCACTTCCAGGCCCAGCTTGTCGAGCCACGGCTGGTAGACCCACATCTTCTGTGACATGCTGCAATGGTAGCAGTCGTTGACATGGGGCAGGCCGTAGATCTTGCCGTCGAGCATAGTGATCAGCCCTTCGATCTGCGGGTAGGCTTCGTAGACCTTTTTGAACTCAACGCCATAAGTGTCGATGTAATCGTTGAGCGGCAGCAGCAGCCCCTGGTTCGCCAGAATCTGCACCTGATCGAGACGGATGCCACAGCCGATGATCACCTCCGGCAGGTCGCCGCTGGCTAACATCAAGTTGAGCTTCTGTTGCGCTTCCGGCACGGGCGGGATGTCCAGTTCCAAATTGATGTTGGTCAGTTCGGACAGCCAGCGCGTGTACTCGTTGTCGTTATAATCCTTGACGGCATTGTTGGGGCAGATAAACGCTTTGATGGTAATTGGTTCGCTGACAATCGGAAATTCCCCGGCAGGCGCCACGGCGACGCCAGCGGCTGGTTCCGCCGCTGCGGGCGCGGCTGCATCACCGCCGGCCGGCGCTTGCGGCGCACAGGCGGCGATCAGCACGGCTAGCACAGCCAGAATGCTACACAGGGTAACAAGACGCTGTTTGAACATGCAAAGTCCTCCTTGATACGTTCGTTGCTTGGTTATTTGACGGTTGGTTATTGCGTGATTCGTGCTGCGTGATTCGTGCTGCGTGATTCGTGTTTTGTAAAGTAAGTCTTAATAGTTTAGGGTGCGGCCTAGAATATCACCGCGAATCATGGGATTTGCGAATCGCTTCAGGACAAAAAAATTCGCTAATCGTCCTGATTCGGGGTGATAGGGTCGAGACGTCTCCATCTACCAAGACTAATCTGACAAACCATTAGAATCTGTCTGAAAAGGAAAAGCTGTCAGTTGAGAAGGTGGTATAAGCTGAAGTTGTGAACAAACAACTTTATC
>JAPKMW010000122.1 GCA_026645575.1 Caldilineaceae bacterium | reverse complement strand
ATCGATTGCAGTATAACTGACAAGTGAAACATGTAATGTAACGGCCGTTACATTACATGTTATTGACGACTCTAGGCGCTCTTGAGAAATTCAAAAATGGCGATCGTCTGCGCCTTGATCAAGTTTTCTTGAAACGCCGGCATTATGGATAAGTTGACGACTGCCCGGATTTGGTAGAGAATAGCCAGCATCATGGCGCACTATCGAACCCTTTGGTTTTACCTCTGCCTCTATCTGATCTTTGTCGCCACCGCCTTGCGTGGGCTGGCCGATTTTTTCAGCAACGGCTGGCCGCAACGCTGGTGGATCGCCGCGCTCCTGGCGGCTGTCGGCGGCTTGCTGCTGCTGGAACCGGGGTTGACCCGACGCGGCCGCGGGGTGACTATCTGCTATCTGGGTGGCCAGGCCATGCTGATTTTTGCGCTGGCAATCCAGCCGCCGTTTTTTGATTACTTTTCGCTGCTCTATGTGATCCTGAGCGCCCAAGCGATCTTTTTGTTGCCCCAACGCAGCGGCTTGTTGTGGATTGGCGTCTTTACCGCGCTGAGCACCGTGGCCCTGTTTTATGGCCACGGCTGGCCCACGGCTGTGCCCTTTGTGCTGATCTATGCCGCCGCCTATCTCTTTGTTGGCTCATATGCACGGGTGGTGAACCAGGCGGAGACCGCGCGCCGGGAAAGCCAGACGTTGCTGGCGGAACTCCAAAGCGCGCATCGGCAACTGCAACGTTATGCCGACCAAGTCAAAAGCTTGACGGTGATCGAGGAGCGGCAGCGCCTGGCGCGCGACCTGCACGATTCGGTGACCCACACGCTCTTCAGCATTAATTTCACGGCGGAAGCGGCGCGCCTGCTGCTACACCAAAACCCGGCCGCGTTGGAGAGGCCATTGGCCCAACTGCAAAGTTTGGCGCAAAGTGCGTTGGCGGAACTGCGCGCGTTGATCGGGCAACTGCGACCGCTGGCGGCAGTTGACGCTGAGTTGGCCCCCGCGCTGCGCCATCATCTTGCCGCGTTGGCAGCCCAACATGGTCTCACCGTCGATCTGCAAATTGCGGCGGAGCCGACGCTTTCCGCAGAACAGGGGGAGCAGATCTTGCGGATCATCCAGGAAGCGTTGCACAATGTGGTGAAACATGCGCAGACGCAGCAGGCCAGCGTGGCGCTGCAACAGGTCGATGGGCGGCTGGCGGTGATTGTCAGCGATCAGGGGGTCGGTTTTATCCCGGCGCAGACACCAACCACAGGGCCGCACTTTGGGTTAGTGAGTATGCGCGAGCGCGCCGCCGCGTTGGGTGGCTCTTTGGTGATTGATTCCAGCCCCGGCGCAGGGACGCACATTACCCTCACCATGCCGCTGCCGTCCACAGCGCCAAAAGAGGAAGCCGATCAATGAACACGACTGAGCCGATTACGATTCTGCTAGTGGATGACCACGCGGTTGTGCGGCAGGGACTGCGCACCTTTTTGGAACTACAGCCGGATATGGTGGTGGTGGGCGAGGCGGGTAATGGGCAAACGGCAGTGGCGCTCACCAAAGCACTCACGCCCGATGTGGTGCTGATGGATCTGGTGATGCCACAACTGGACGGCATTGAGGCCACCCGCCAAATTCGCGCCCTTTCCCCGCAGACCCAGGTGCTGGTGCTGACCAGCTTTACCGAAGACGATAAGGTCTTCCCGGCGATCAAGGCGGGTGCGCTGGGCTATCTACTCAAAGATGTGGCCCCCGGTGACTTGATCAAAGCAGTGCAGGCCGCGGCGCGCGGCGAAGCGCAGCTCCACCCGGAGATCGCGCAAAAGTTAATGGCCGAGGTGACCGGTAAAGCCGCCACGCCCACACCGGCGACGCTGACCGAACGGGAGACGGAAGTGCTGCGGCTGATTGCCCGCGGTCACAATAACCAGGCGATTGCCGCCGCCCTCACCATCAGCCACAAGACGGTAAAAACCCACGTCAGCAACATCCTCAGCAAACTCCACCTGGCCGATCGCACCCAAGCAGCCATCTATGCGTTGCAACAAGGCATTGCCGACGCGTAAACGCTCCTCTCCATCTCCAGACCTAGATCCACAGCCATAGGGGCAATCCACCCCCGGCCCGATGACGCCGCGCGCAACTTCTGGTATGATTATCACTCAGAGAAAGCAGACCGTCCCAGCGGGACGAGTGAATTTAGGAGAAAAATTATGAATCAGAGATTGACAACCGCATCAGGTTTGTTCGTGGCGCCGGAGGCCGACAATGCACATCATTCAGCGCAACGTTTTGAGTGGATGGTCATTGCCCTAAGCAGTTGGTTTTTGGGTGGCTTATTTCTGGATGGCTGGGCGCACACCCACGGCAAGGTGGATGACTCCTTTTTTACCCCCTGGCATGGCGTGCTTTACTCCGGCCATCTGGCGACGCTGCTCTATCTGGGGTGGCAGTGGTTGCAGCGGCGGACGTTGCCGGCGGGCTATGGACTGTCGCTGGCGGGCGCACTGCTCTTTGTGGTCGGCGGCGTGGGCGACTTTATCTGGCATGAACTCTTTGGGATTGAGCGCAGCATTGAAGCCTTGCTCAGCCCCACGCATCTGCTGCTGGCGCTGGGGTTGGCACTAGTCGTGACGGGGCCGCTACGTGCGGCGCGGCAACGACCGGCGACCGCACTGCGCCCGCTACACGACCAGTTGCCCATGCTGCTTTCTTTGGCCTTTACCCTTTCGCTCTTCACCTTTTTTACCCAATTTGCCAGTCCCCTAGCGAATACGTGGGGCGTTGGCAATGTACGGGCGCCGGTGGAACAGGAACTGGGCGTCACCAGCATTCTGCTCGACACAGCGCTGCTCATGGGGGTGATCTTGTTTGCCCTGCGGCAGTGGCAGTTAGCACCGGGCGCGCTCACGTTGATTTTTGCGCTCAACGCCGGCTTGATGGGCTTTGTTTTTGATCAGGGCCCCTATCCGCTGCCCCATCTGGCGGTGCGCATCGCAACGGGCGTGCTTGCGGATCTGCTGCTGCTCTGGTGGCAACCGACGCCCTCCCGGCCGCGTGCCTGGCACGGCTTTGCCTTTACCGTCCCGGCCGCGCTCTATTTGCTCTACTTTGGCATGGCGCACCTGGTCGCCGGCATCGCCTGGACGGTTCATCTCTGGGCGGGGGTGGTCGTTTTGGCGGGAACCGTCGGCCTCTTGCTGAGCTTTTTGGCTACGCAGCCAACGGCACCGGCAATTACGGATAACACAATTGATCATGAAATTTGAACGCGATGATGCTCTCGACTGGTTGCGCGTGCTGGCAACGTTGGCGGTCTTCCTCTTTCACAGTGGTGCCGCCTTTGCCGCGGGCGATTGGCATCTGAATGCACCGACCAAGAGCTTTGCGATAACTGTCTGGAACGGCTGGCTGCTTTTGTGGATCATGCCCCTGCTTTTTCTGATCGCCGGGGCGAGTACCCTATTTTCTCTACAGAAACGTGCGCCGCTCCAGTTACTTCATGAGCGGGTCAACCGGCTGCTGGCGCCGCTGCTCTTTGGGATTCTCGTCATCGTGCCGCCGCAAGTCTATATTGAACGGCTCAGTCGCGGTCAATTCAGCGGTTCGTTTTGGGCCTTTTACCCGCACTATTTTGACGGCTGGTATCTGGCCATCGGGGGGCCAGGCAACTTTGCCTGGATGGGGCTGCATCTTTGGTTTTTGCTGCTGCTGTTGGTGCTGACGCTGCTACTGTTGCCGCTGCTTCAATGGTGACAGCGGGCGCAGCAACAGCCAAGCTTCAATCGCGTGACGCACCATCTACAGCGACCAGCCTGGATTTTGCTGCTCGCACTGCCCGTGGCGGCGATCGAGTGGCTGTGGGGCAATGTTGGCTTGGGCGGCTGGAATATGCTCACCTACCCCCTCTTTTTTCTCTATGGCGCGCTGTTCTTTGCGCAGCCGGCCATTCGCAACAGCTTCCGCGCGGCGTTCGTACCAGCACTGGCGATGGCTTTGCTCACCACCGCCCTGCTTTTTGTCACCGTTTATGGCGATGGCATGGTTGCCTTTGGCGACTATCCATTCGGTTGGCAGCGGCTGCTCCACGCGGTGAGCGGCTGGTCTTGGGTGGTGGCACTGTTGGGGTGGGCATACCGATTCTGTAATCGCTCGAATAGATTCCTGCGCTTTGCTAATGAAGCGGTGTTGCCTTTTTACATCCTGCATCAGACGGTCATCATTCTGCTCGGCTATTGGGTGCAACAATTGCCAAGCCCAATCACGTTGCAGTATAGTATGCTCATCCTACTCTCATTCGTTGCCATTCTGGTGACGTATCTGGGGCTGATTCGTCCACTACCCTGGCTGCGCCACTGCTTCGGCATGAAAGCGGCGCGCCAAAACAACAACATCTGATGGAGTCAGAATTGATGCAAATACCACCAATTTTAGCAAATAAAGCCCACACCGCGCCTTCGGTCTTTACGGCGCGCAATCTCTTACGCGAAGCGCGCCGCCAAAAAGCGCTGAACGAGGCAACAGTCCCTGCCATCTGCATTCTGGACCCAGATGGCGATATTGTGCGCTATCTGCTGGCCAGCAGGCAGGCCACCACCGATCCCGACTGGGCTTGCTACCACACCACGCTTTATACCTTTGCCCTGGCCGGACAGCAATTTGGCATCATCGGCTGTGCAGTCGGTGCGTCCTTTGCCGTGTTGTTGGCCGAAGAACTCTTTGCCTGTGGTTGTGAACTCCTGATCAGCATCACCTCGTCCGGCCAGATTACACCCCTGGGCGAACCGCCCTACTTTATCCTCATTGACCGCGCCCTGCGCGATGAAGGCACCAGCTATCACTATTTGCCCCCCAGTGATTTTAGCACCATTGATCCGGCGCTGTATGCACAGGTACAACAGGCCCTACAAAGCTCAGATCTGACGGTCTACACGGGCGCGACGTGGACCACCGATGCGCCCTTTCGCGAGACAGAAACCGCCATCGGCCATGCCCAGACTTTGGGCATTTTGGCGGTCGAGATGGAAGCGGCGGCACTCTACGCCTTTGCCACGACGCAACAACGCCCAGTCGTCTGCTTTGCCCATGTCACCAACCAGATGGCGCAGAAATCGGGTGATTTTGAAAAAGGCGCCGGCAATGGCAGCCACGACGCTCTGCGGTTGATTGCCCTAGTTGCGGCGCAGTGGCAGCCACGCTAGGCTGCCGCCCCAGTTGCGTTGGCTGGGCGATCACGGTCTGGGTAACTGTCGGCCTACATCCGCCGCCTTTGCGTTACTCTGCAAACGTGAAGAGTTCCGTCGCCGGGAAAAAGGCGTGCCAGGCGAACCAGAAGTGATCAAAGGCGACGACGCGGGTGAGTTGCTTGCCCGCCAACGGCCCGGCCAGCGCTTCGCCGATGAAATTCCAGGTACTGCCCGTTTCGCTGTCTTGGAAGGTTCCATTTTCCAATGCTGCAAAGGTCAACACCTGGTTGTCGAGCCGCCGGTCAAAGACCACGGTGCTGCCCACATCGCGCCCGTCATTGATGCGTGACGTATCCAAAGCGCTGCTCACGCCACCTTTAAAAAAGATAGCGACTGGTGTATCGGCAAGCTCGTCGTTGAGAACACCTTGCTCGGCCAGATCCGAAAAGGCATACGCTCTAGCCACATCACCCAACTTGATGCCGACGACCCGTTCGGTGGCAGGCAGCCGTGCATCCAATTCCCCATCGTAGAGAAAGGGTCGCGTGGTGCTGTCATAACCTTCATACGGGTTACGCCCATAGGAGCGGCTAAACTCCGTGGGAATCGCCAACACTTCACCCACAGGAAATTCGGCGGCGAAATCGCCAAAGCTCATCACTTGACTGGCGAGAAAGGTTAACCGCGTGCCGGTGAATTCGCCGGCAATGGCTTCGCCCAGTGCTTGCTGCCACCAACTCTCGGTTTGCCGGTCATACATGATCAGGTCGCTCTTGCGCAGCTTGCCGGTCGTGCCAAAGTCGAGGGTCTGCTCACCCACCCGACGGTCAAAGACAATGCTGGCATTGCAGAGCGGACAAAAGGTCACCGCCACCGGCAACCCATCCACCTCATCGTTGACAATCTCATGCCAGATCAGAATCTCCAACGGATAGGCGCGGGCGACGTTGCCGTGGGTAAAGAAAAGCACCGGCGACTGTTCCGCCAGCCGTTCACTGGCCGCGGCCACGCTTTCAAAAGTGGGGGCGTCTACCGCAGGGATGCCATCTTTCGGGGGACCGCCCGAAAGCACCTCATCCCACTCAATGCTACGTTTTGTGAAATCAGTCTTCCAACCGGTGGTACTAAAGGGGGGCGGTTCGCTGGGCAGTAATTCCGTTGCGCCTTCTACAGATGGCGTGTTAGTCGGTGCAATTGAAGACACACCTTGTTCACCCTGTTCCGCCGGCAACCCAATACAACCACCCAATCCAATCAGGCAGGATAATAGGAAGAAAATAAAAAATTTGATTTTCATAGGCACCTTGTTTTGAGCTAGATCACCATTTCTGTGGGGCAATTTATATTCACGAGCAGCAAAAGAAGTAACCAATGACCGCTGTAAAAAGTGTACCTTCTTGGCACTCGTCGGTTTAATCCATTATGGTCTGATTTTTTGTTTATCAATGAAACCGTGCTTACGCAACTGGAATCGGTTTCTGTAACACATGCGTCACTACTATACTTCGCTTTAAATGAGACCCGGCGTTTTCATGATTTATTTGACGCGACGATAAGGGTTACGTACCGTGTCTTACATTGCAAATAATAGAGGACCGTTAAGCTGTAATGGAATAACCTTAACTATGGTGGACTTACGCAGTTACCGTCGGCTAAGCTTGTCGAAGCCAGAGGTCATTGCGTAAGTCCTATATGGGTAACAATCAACTACTAAATTGAACAACACAAGGAAATTATTACAATGTCACCATCATCAATCGTCGTTTATGGCGCTCACTGGTGCCCGGACTGTCGCCGCAGCAAACAATTTCTGGGCGAACACCAAATTCCCTATGAGTGGGCAGATATTGAACAGGATGCAGCAGCCGAAGCTTATGTGATTGAAAAGAACGAAGGCAAACGAATTATTCCAACCATTGTATTTGCCGATGGTTCGTTTCTCGTCGAGCCATCGAACGCCGAAATTGCAGCCAAACTGGGGCTCAAAACTAGCATCGACCGCCGCCACTTCCCGCTAATTGTGGTGGGCGGTGGTCCAGCTGGATTGACCGCCGCGTTCTACACTGCGCGCGAGGGGATCGACACCCTGGTCATTGAACGCGCCGCATTTGGTGGCCAGGCTGCTGGTACCGAGAAGATCGACAATCTGCCCGGATTTCCCGAAAGTGTGGCTGGGATCGACTTTGCCACTCGTCTGCGCCAACAGGCTGAACGGTTTGGCGTTACAACCTTGCAAGCACAGGAGATTGCACGGATCCACAGCCACGACAACTACCACTGTGTGGATACAGCCGGCGGTGACGAATACAGCGCGCAGGCTGTGCTCATTGCCACGGGTAGTCGTTACAAACGGCTGGGTGCGGCTGGTGAAAGCAAGTATATCGGTGCTGGCGTCCATTTCTGTGCCACCTGTGATGGCCCCTTTTACAAAGGCAAAGAAATCGCGGTTGTTGGGGGTGGCAACAGCGCCGCAGAAGAGAGTTTGCTACTCACAAAGTTTGCCGACAAAGTTACCCTACTCGTGCGTGGCGATAGTTTCAAGGCCAGCAAGGTAATTCAAGAAAACGTGTTGAATGATCCCAAAATTGAGGTCCGTTTCCACATAGAAGTCGAGGAGTTTCTCGGCGCCAAAGCGAAATTAAACCGCTTACGATTGCGCAACAGGCAGACTGGGCTAGCCGAGGAATTACCTGTGGACGGAGCCTTTCTTTTCATCGGTCAAGAGCCAAATACTAGTTTTTTGCACGCGACCGCCATTCGGCTCAACCGCTGGGGGTTTATTGTCACCGGGCATGATCTTGTCCATGATGGGAATCGTCCAACCGGCTATGAAAGCCATGATCCGGCTGCACTAGAGACGAGTGTGCCAGGCATCTTTGCTGCCGGCGATGTGCGCGCCGGCAGCACGAAACAGGTGGTGAGCGCCGCCGGTGAAGGTGCTAGCGCCGCGCTCTTGGTGCGCGAATATCTTAAAACGGTGTAATGGCCCTATCTATGCCACAGCGCTTGGTTCTATGCGCCCAATGATTTTGTCCGTTACCCGGTGTCGTGAGGACTAAGTCGCCATTATCGGCGCTAGCGCTACCGTCCGCCAATCACGGTTGTAGTAGAGCAGCGGTGGCATGGTCGCCAATTGTTCCGTTGGCACCACACCGCCGGCCACCACTTTGCCAACAAAGATCGTATGATCGCCCGCATCATGGGCTTGGTGTAGCGTGCAATCGACCCAAGCTAGTGAACCGGATAGGATTGGGCTGCCGGTGACCGCTTCGTTGTAGGGAATACCAGCGAAGCGGTCGATGATTTTCGGATTGGCAAAACGTGCGCCCCATTCCTGTTGTGCCTGACTCAAAATGTTGACGGCAAAGGCCCGGCTTTGCTCAATCAGCCCATGCGAATAGGCATGTTTGCCGACACAGACCAATACCAGCGGCGGGTCCAGACTTAAACTGCTGAAAGAGCTGGCCGTCAGGCCGTGGCGTTGGCCGTTGTGTTGTACTGTCACAATCGTCACGCCCGACGCAAAACGGGACATGACGCCTTTGAAAATAGTGGAATCGATTGACATGGTTTCCTCTTTCTGATTAACGCGCCATGACACCCAGAATAAAGCCTAACACACCACAGCCAAAGGTGATGTAGGCACGAATCTTGTACGGCTGCCAGAGAGCAGGCACCTCATCCGGATCGGCAAACTGGATCTTAGGCCAGGTGACGATTGAGCCATAGATCGTGTTGCCGACCATAACCGCCAGGGTCGCCCCCTTGAGCGCCAGTAGTGTCACCTGAAACGCGCTCTGGGGCGGGTGCAACCAGATCAATAGCAACCCCGTCACCAGGATCGTACTCATGGACAAGTAGACCCAGCGGAAGATCTGGATAGCCTGGGCAATGATAAAATTCACCAGAAATTCCGGCGACGTGGCGCTTTGGCGCAACGCCGGCGGATCAATAAATGCCCCCATAAAGACCGCCCCCACCCACATCGCCGCGCTGACCGTGTGGATGGCAATCAGGATATTGGTAACAATCTCCATAACGTTCTTCCCCTTAATCGGCGGCACCTGTCGCCTGCACCGGCTGCGGCGTCATCAATCGGCTGCGCCCGCGCCGGATCAGCCACTCGACAAAGAGCAGATTCGGCGCCCAACAGAGCCAGGCGTTGAGAACATGAAAATCGGGCAACTCATAGCCCAATGCAAAGAACGTGCGAATGTAGATGCGCAACGTCACCGCAGCAAAGATCAGGGCGTAGTTGCGCATCATCCACTCACGATGAGTTTGAATTTCACGGCGGCGAATGTGTGTGTAGGCCATATAGCCGGTGAAGAGCAACAGCACCGCTTGCACACTAAAGCCCAGTCGCGACCCGATCCCGGCAAAGGAGAATTGGGCAATATACAACGCGCCCAACCCGCCGATAACAATGCTGGTCAGATAGGTGCGTCCCAGGGCGCGATGGAGGGTGCGATGACGGTCGCGTACGCCCTGATGAAACTGAAACGGCCCTAGCACCAGCGCCAGCATGGACGGGACAATATGGATATACAGCCCCCACGGGTGATTCTGCAAAATCTGCCCCAATCCCGGATAGACTTGGTAGGCGAACCCTTTCGTTGTCAACAGCGGCGTCAACACATAAAAGAGCATGGCATAGGCAAAGACCGTGATCGCGCCTGCGACCATCAGTTGCCAACCAATCTTGCGCGGCGTTGCCTGAAGCCGCGTCGATGATTCGCCACGCAGCATGGCCAGCGAGAAGATATGCAAGAGAATGCCCAGCGGTACATGAAAGGTCGGCGCTAGGACCGAAGGCCAGGTGCTGGTGACCAGGTTCGGCTGATCCAAGGCCAGGGTTTGAATTGGGCTGGGTGAAGACAACAGCCCAAAAGGAATCAGGATGATCAACTCGACCAAGCCCAGATAGTTCCAGCCCACCGCCACTTTGTTGGCCCAGGGAGTCTGCTTGTAGCAGAAATAGGCGACAGGGATGGCCAGCAAACCAGTGATCAGATCGCCCAGCCCGGAAGTCAGCGCAAAAACGCCGGGAATCAACCCCATGCTGTAAACCACCAAAAAGACGCCGCCGGTAATACGATAGACCTGCAAGGCGATCAGCCAATGCTGGGGTAGCCGAAAGACCAGGCGCCGGAACGGTTCCCAGTATTGAAAGGCGAGAAAGCCAACCAGAATGGGAACCACTGCACCAGCGGCAATCGGCGGCGGCAGCACAACATCTTCATGAATGCGAAAAACGTTACGGTTGCCCAGATAGAGGGCAGCGCCAACCCAACCTGTTAGGGCAATGGCCGACACCCATACGGCGCGCTGCTGGCTCGGCGTTGATCGCTCATCCCGCATACGCCCCAGCCAAGCGAGGACATAGACCATCAACGCTAACCGTAGGACAGTCACCCCAACCCAATAAGCCGACAACCAGGCTGGTAATCCTTCGACAAGTGTACCCATTGTTGCTCCTCCTTACGTACAGCGTTATAGAACTTTTGTCATGGCAGCTTACCTAAAGAACCTAGCGCATCTGTGCCAACGCGGCCTGCATCGTCGGCGGAAAGGGGGTTGGCGCCATGCTCTCCCCTTGGCGGCGCATGGCGGCGACCTGCTGCTCACCGCGCGCCACCAACTCCTCGCCGTCATTGTTAATTCGCCAATACTCAAAGCTCATGGTCGCCCGATTTTGGGCATGAGCAGTGAGCCGCATCCGCACCGCCACCTGATCAAAGGCAACCAGTTCATGCAGAAACTCACAGGAGACGCGCACCGTCACCAGCGCTAATCCCCGTTGCAACTCTGCCAATACGTCAGGGGCATTTTCGAGTAAGAACAGCTCCCGGCAACGCCCCTGCCAACTGAGATAGTGGGTAAAATAGACATTGCCCACCAAATTCGTCTCGGCAAAACCCACCGTATGCCGGTATTCAAAATAGGATTGCATCATTATTCCTTCTTCCTGGTTCCCACGCGGAGCATGGGAACCCCGGTAGGACGCGCTGCGTCCAGGGCGCGGAGCGCCCCAATTTGCATTCCACGCGGAGCGTGGAACGAGCTTACCCACCCACGGTGACGGCGGCGACCACCGGTTCAGCGACCCCCTGCACTTGGGCGACATAGGTGGCGATGCGGTGAGCGCCGGCGGTGAAGATCACCCAGCGATCCGGCGTGGCATCGGCCAGCGTCAACGGCATGTCCAGCGCGGCTCCGGCTTTCTTGAGGGCTTCCAGCGCACTCCACACCCTGGTGGCGGCCACATCAAAGGCGTCGCCGCTATCGCTTGCTACAAGATCCGCCAAGGGTAGTCGCGCCTCACCCAGCAGATCCTGCCAACCCGTCCGGCTGCGCGTGGTCACGCTTTCCAGATCACAGCCCAACGCCCCGCGCGTTTTAGGGACAGCCACCCCCAGCGCCATCGCCCCACAATGGGCCGCCGAGAGGTTCCACTGGCCGCGCGTGGTCGGTTTGCCGTCGGCGCGGCGTCGGATCGTCAGCGCTTGGCCCATAGCCCGTTGCATCGCTTCGGTGCTGCGCGCTTGCCGTTCGTCAACCGTTGTCGCCGGCCCGCACACCAGGGCGATCCGCGGCGCCGGCGCCGCCACCAAGGTTTGCAGCCGTCGTTCGAGATAAGCCCCCAAGACCGGCGGCGACCACGGCCCCTCATAGGCTGTACCATCCATCCGTTTGAGTTTCAACCCTTGCCACTGTTCCATTGGCTTCCCCGCCTCATCAACGACCGTAACGTCAAAGATCAGCGTCTCCGCCGTGGCTGCTGCCGGCCGTTCCACCGCCTGGACAAAGCGCGGGCCGGGTGGGACATTCGCAGCGATCACAATCCGCTCTACCCCCATGGGCAGGAGCGTCCCCAGCGGGACACAGACCTGGATGGCATGAATGGTTGCGTCGCGTGCGCCCGGATCACCCAAGACCACTTCCTGGGGCAGGTAGCGCCCAAACCACGGCTGCCCGTTCGCTGGTGACAGTTCGGCTACCATCGCCTGGGCCACCACCTGACGATAGCCCTGCACCCGGCGGAAGCGCCCCTTGTGAAAGAAGAGTTGTTCGTACAGTTCCTGACCGGGGTCGAGCTGGAGCAACGGGAAAGCCGCCAACGCGTTTTTGCTTTCACTGCCGTTCAATACCGGCTCGCCAAAGCGACAGATGGCCTGGAAGTGATCAGCCTGAAAGCCGGTTTCGGCGCTACGCAAAACGACCGCCACGTCGCCATTCTCCTGCCGCAACGCCGCCAATCGCATGGTGACTTCGCTGCCCGGCGGCACGACAATGGGGCGGTGGAATTGCACTTGTTCAAAGCTGGGCGGTGTGGTGGCGCCGGTCAACGCCATCGCTACTTGCGCCATCGCTTCCAGCCCCAGCACGGCTAGGAAGAGCCGGTCGCCCCGGAAAACATGGTCATCCAGATAAGGGTCATTCTCACCGGAGAGGGTGGCGTCCACCACCAACTCGACCCCCGGCACATGGACGCGCACCTGCTCCAGGAAACGCTGGAAAGGCAGTTTGGGCTGCTCCACGCGCAAGGTGGTCGGCATCCCATAGCGCCCCGCCACGACGACTGCCGGCGGCAGGTGGTCGATCTGCGCCAGCAACTGTTGCAACACAGTCACGCCCTGATCGAGCGGAATGGGGGTAATCCCCTGGCGCATCAGACCGTCGAGCGTCCCCAGTCGTTCACCCATGCCCGCCCCCGCCCAAACCGACCAATCAATGGTCAGCGTGCGGCAGTGGGGATAAGCGGCCTGGTGACGTTGCAACAGGGCCGCCATCCAGTCGTTCGCCACGGCATAATCCGCTTCGCCCGCCAGCCCCAGCCGGGCAATAATCGAGCCAAAGCCGACAATCAGCCGCAGCTTGGCCGGGTCGAGCGCCGCCAACAGATGGCGCAACCCCATCACCTTGGGGGCCAGCGTGCGTTGGAAATCGACCTCGCTCAGGTTACGTAGCCCTTGGGGGGCATTGCGCGCCGCCCCATGCAGCAACGCCGTGATTGGCCCCAACGCCGCTTCCGTCGCCTGCACCGCCGTCCGCACCGCCGCGGCATCACTCACATCCACGGCGTGATAGTGAAAAGTCACCCCCGCTTCGGTCAGCCGAGTCAAATTGGTCATCAATTCCGCATCCGCTTGGGGCTGCGACCGACCAAAGAGCGCCAACCTCACCCCCGTCGTCTCGGCCAGTGCCAACGCACACTCCGCCGTAATCCCCTTGCCGCCGCCGGTGACGAGAAGGAGGTCGGCGGGGCCGAGGGGTGACAAGATGACCGGATGACCGGATGACCGGATGACCGGATCAGTGGATGACCCGATGACTGGCAATCCTCTGATCATCTTGTCATCTTGTCCTCCTGTCATCTTGTCATCCTCAAGCAGCCGCAACACCGGCTCCCAGCGACGACCTTCTGCGTCATAGTGGGCTTCGGTAAAGCCGGTGGTGGTGGCCAGCGCTTCGGCTACGGCCCATTCGACGGTTTTTGAATGATCCAGCGGCAGATCGACCACACCGACCGCAATGTGGGGCGCTTCCAGGTGCAGGGTGCGCGCCAGCGCGGCGCCACCGTTGTTACCCCCCGCGGTATGTTGCACCACGATAAAACGAGGGTGTTCTGTTTCGGCCAACACCTGGCGGGCCGCTTGCAAGAGCAATCCCACCTGCGTTTCATCGGTCGTCGGCGGCAGACAAAGCACAATGCCCCCACCACCCGCGGCGGCAAAAGCGCTTTGCATGGCTGCCGCTAACGGATAATCCGCCGCTGTGATCACCTGCCAGACTTTGCCTTTGCGCACCTGCCGTTGCGGGCGGGGACGGGCCACCCAGTCCACCGTAAAGCAGCGCACCCAACTTTCGACGCCGGCGGGCATGTGCGCTTCTTCCACTGATTCACCCTGCTGCGCCATCGCCTTGAGACTCTCCGCCACATCCGCCACCGTGAGGGTTGCAAATTCCGTCGGCGCCATTGGTGTGGCAATCCCCAACCGTCGCGCCGCTGCCGCCACAATCTGCGTCACTGCAATCGAGTTAATGTGCAGGTCGCTCAACAACCGATCCTGCTCACCCACCGCGTCCAACGGCAACTCAATCTTCGCCGCCACCGTCTCCCGCACCACCGTGAGGATGTCGGTTTGGGTGGACTCGACTGTCACCGGAAGGGTCCGCTCTGACGCTGTTTGGGTTGGTAACGACGACCCTTCACCCCCTCCTAACCTCCCCCAGTTTGGGGGAGGAACTGTGATCTCGTCGGCAAGACCGCTGCTCCCTCCCCAAGCTGGGGAGGGCTGGGGTGGGGTTTGGCTCCCTCCCCAACCTGGTGGGGTCGGCGCCAGCTCACACGGGTTGACCAGAAAGCTCCCCTGCCAGTTGAGATCAAAGGAGCGATAGAAGCGGTCGCGGAAGAGGGCGTCCTGCCGGATGTTGGCCCCCAGCGCATAGACCGCGCCGGTCGCCAGCAGCAGACCACGCACCGAAGCGCCGCCGGCATCCAACGCAATGGTCGGCGTGTCCACGGAAGCAGCGGCCAGTTGGGTCAGCGTTTGCCCTGGCCCCACTTCCAGGAAGAGATCAACCGCCTGCGCCGCCGTGGTGATCGCATCAGTAAAGCGCACCGGGTCGGTAATCTGCCGGGTGAGCAGATCAATCAAATCGACATCGGTCGGCAACGGCGCGCCGGTCACCGTGGAGATGACCGGCGCGGCCAGGGGGCGTAATGGCTCCTGGGCCAGGTAGGTTGCCAGGGGTGCAGCCGCGGCCGCGACCAAGGGCGAATGAAAGGCATGGGAGACCGCCACCGCCCGCGCCTCAATGCCTTGCATCTGCGCCCGGCCAATGACTCTGGCGACCTCCAGGGTGCGGCCGGCAATGACCGTCTGTTGCGGCGCATTGAGACAGGCAATCGCCACCGCCTCGCCGTTGACCAACGTCCGCACCTGATGTTGACCCGCGCCAATCATCGCCATCGCGCCGGTGCGCCCGCCGTCGCCGTCTAGATCCATCATTGCTTTGCCGCGCACAGCGGCAATCCGCAGGAGCGCCGCCTCATCGAAAGCGCCCGCCCAGTGGAGTGCGGCCAATTCGCCCAGGCTGTGACCCAGCGCCACGTCGGCCTCAATGCCCAGTTGGTCGAGCAGCGTCAACCCGGCCGCCGCCGCCGTCATCACCGCCGGTTGCGCCACCGCGGTCTCCACCCCCTGATAGCCATACTGATGCAGATCGGCGGCGGCATAAAGTTCACGTACCGCCGGGAAGCGGCGTTCCCACAGTCCACCATCCAGATAGACCCGCGTCCCCTGACCGGGGAAAAGATAGCCGATACGGGGCGCGGTTGTGCGGCGACTGAGGAAGACGCCTTTGTCCGGATCGAGTTTTTCGGCCAGATCAGCCGCCAACCAGGTCGCCAGCAAGCGCAAGCGGTCGGCCAGTTCACCCGGCGTGGCGGCCACCACGGCCGCGCGCACGGGAGCGAGCGGCAAGCGGTGCGCCAATTCGGCGGCCAAGTCGATCAATTCGGCCAGCGCTAGCCGTTCGGCATAGCCCAGCAGTTGCGTGACTTGTTGCTGGAGTTCAACGCTGTTCTGCCCGCCCAGGAGAAACAACTCGGTATCCTGCGGCGAGGCCAACAGCCGTTCTTCCTGTGGGTCCAACCCTTTGCGCCGCCGGGTCGCCACCCCTTCTAGCGCCACATGGGCGTTGATCCCGCCAAAACCCATAGCGCTCACCCCCGCCCGTAATGCGCGCTGCTCCGGCCAGCGCTGCCCCACCGTCGTAACCTGTAACAGCGGTTGTCCATTGTCGGCGGTCGTCGCCAGTTCGGGGTGCGCCTCTTCGTGACCGGCGGTCGGCGGCAGCAGTTGATGGTGTAAGGCCAGCGTCGTCTTGATCAACCCGGCCACCCCGGCCGCGGCTTTGGTATGACCAATCCCGCCCTTGACGGAACTGATGTAAGCCGGGCGTTGACAGGCGTCGGGCGCTTGCGTCAACCCCGCCTGGCGAGCGCGCATAACGGTGCGCAGTTCGGTGGCGTCGCCCACGGCGGTGCCGGTGCCATGGCCTTCAAAGTAGGTGACGCTTTCGGCGCCAAAGCCGGCGCGGTCATAAGCCCGTTGCACCGCCAGCAGTTGGCCCTCCACTTCGGGGCGAGTAATGCCGCCGTTGCCGTCGGAGGAGATGCCCCAGCCGCGAATCAGGGCATAGATGCGGCGGCGTTGCGCCAGGGCATCTGCGTGACGCATCAGCACCACAAAGCCGCACCCCTCGCCGGGCCAGAAGCCAGCCGAGCGCCGGTCGTAGACGCGCATCTGGTCGGGGGCCAGGGCGCCGTTGCGGGCAAAGCCGACCAACTCAAAGGGGTCGAGGCTCAAGTCCACCCCGCCGGCCAACGCCACAGCCAGATCACCGCTGGTCAGTGCGGTGCAGGCAGTGGCGACGGCCAGCAGCGACGAGGCGCAGGCGCCGTCAACCGTATAGCCGCCCCCCTTGAGGTCAAAGTGATTACAGATGCGCCCGGCAATGGTGTTGGAAAGCCCGCCGGCCAGCGTCTCGGTGCCGACTGCCGGGAACGGCGCTTTGTACAGGTCTTCTACTGTCACCAGAAACTCGTAGCGCTGTTCCGCCTCCCAGCCCAGTTGTGTCAACGCGGCTTCCATCACCCGTCGCACATAGGGCCAGCGACCGCGCATGAGATTGGCACGGGAAAATTCGCCGGTTAAGGTGTTGCCCAGCAGCACGCCGGTGCGTTCACGGGGTAAGCCGGCGCCGTTGACAAAACCGGCATCCTGCAACGCCTGATCCGCCACGTCGAGCGCCAACCAGTGGGTCAGATCGGATTGCCGGTAGGTGTCGCCCGCAACGCGGAACTTCGTCCGGTCAAAAACATAATCTTTGAGCAGCGCCGCTTGGGTGATGTAGATATGATCACCGGCGGCGCGGTCGGCGCTATAATAATCGGCCAGGCGCAAGCGTTCGTCGGGGATGCGGCGAAAGGCGCGGCGTTGAGACAGGATGTTCTCCCAGAACTCGCCGGGTGAATTGGCGTCCGGGTAGCGACAGGCCATGCCGACGATCGCGATGGCAGGGGGGACAACAGCCGTAGATAGGGTTGAAGTGGTTACAGGCGTCATGAGGCGCCTCCTGCCGTGACGGGCTGTCTTTGCTCGGCTGGGACGGGCGCCGGGCGGGCGGCCAACGACTGGAGATAGAGCAGTCCACCGCGCAACGTGCAGACGATAAACAACGAAAAGAAGATGCCAAAGACCACATGGAAGGTGACCAGCAAGCCGTAGGTGATAGCGACCGCCGCGCCAAAGTAGAGCTGCGCTTTGGTTTCGGTCGGTGTAGTGCCGGGGTCAGAGACCATGTAAAAGGTAAAGAGAATAAAGGCGACGCCGGTCATGGGCAGGAGGGTGGCCGTGATGGGCAAGCCGGTCAGGGCACTGCGAACGACCGCTTGTCCGGCAAAGGCGACCAACCAGCCCACAATCAGCGGCAGCTTGTGGGTAAAGCGCCAATTGAGAAAGCTACCAGAGAGGATGATCAGCACGGGCAGCACCCAATCCATCCAGCCGTGAATGTCTTCGGTAAAGTGATAGGGCGGGGCGATGCCGACCCAGGGAAAGATGAGCAGGGTAGCGGCGATGCCGGTGTTGGAGGGGTTGAAGAAGTGGCGTGTCCCGTTGCCCAGCTTTACCCGGAAGAGATACTTGGAGCCAATGCCGATGGCGACGCCCATGACAAGCGGCCAGAAGTGGTTGTTGGCATAGAGCAACATCGGCACCGCCAACCCCGTGATATGGGCCGGTAGCATCAGGCTCAGAAAATTGTTTAGCCCGCCGCGATACCGCGCGGTCCGCTGCTCGCCCCAGGCGCTCAACGTCTCTAGGAGCAGTTCAACAAGATAAGCGGTGGCTAACCCCACCAGCGGTTGCGCCCAAGATTGTTCAAAGCCCAAATAGAAATGGCCCAGGATGTTAAGGGCTGAAATGGCAATGGCAAAGCGCCCGAGCGCAGCAACGCGCATGTCCCGTGGTTTGTTCTGATTCATGATGGCTCTCCTTTATTGGCCGAGTAGCAGCGTGTGCCAACCCGGTGTCAGTTGGACGGTCTGTTGTTGCACCTCACCATTGGCATCGCGCCAGTGGAGATCGACAGACAGCGGCGTGTCGCTGGCCTGATTGCCCAGCCCCAGATGGATGTCCGAACTGCGTTCGCCGGCTTGACCATTGCCGCCATCCACCATGCCGACCAGCGTTTGGTCGCCCACCAGGTGGACACGGGCAAAGGCGCCAATGGCCGGGCGACCGATGGTGTCGGCGCCGGGTTGACCGCTGCGGATGACAGCGTGGCTCTCCTGCTCAAGCGGCAAAAGCAGGTGTAATCCCAGGAAATTGCCGCACGCCGGGCAATCATTGCGGTAAAAACGGGAAGCGGCCCATTGATTGGCGATAGCAAAATCGAGATCGCCGTCGCCGTCCACATCGGCGGTGGCAATGGCGCGCGTTACCTGCGGTTCGGCAATGCCGATGTCGGCGGCCAGGTCAAAGTAACGACCACTGGCGCTGCGCACAAAGAAACCGTTGGGGGCGTCGCCGTTGAGATCCGCGTCCAGGTCAAAGATCGGCCAGGCCGCGGGGAAGTGGGTCAGGTTGTCGTTGCCGAGGCCCAGTTCTTGTAATTCGGCCCAGCGATTGACGGTCCCCTTTTTGAAGCCGGTGGCTTGCAGCGCTTCCAAGACGCCATCATTGTTCAAGTCGGCCAGGCGCGACTCCCAGGACCAACTGCTGCGCGACAATCCCAACGCCTCACCCTGATCGACAAAGGGGGCAATTCCCTCCTGCATCCGGGCCGTTTCGCCGGTGTTGATCCAGGCGAAATGGCTTTCATGCAAGGCAAAGTCGGCGGCGATATTGCTGACATAGATGTCGAGCAGACCGTCGCCATTCATATCGCCAAAATCAACGCCCATGCCCTTAAAGGAATCGCGGCCTAACACCTGAGAGTTGGGCGTGGTGAAGAATTTCTCGCCATCCAAGGGGGCAAAGTGCAGCTTGCCCGGCGTGGAGCGGTTGTGCAGCAGCCGGTCGGGGCCGTAGTCGTTGGCAAAGTAGATCTCCGGCAGCAGATCGCCATCCAGATCCGCTGCACCGACGGCTAATGTCCAGGCGTGGGCGATCTCGTCGCTAAACAACCCGTTGACTTCACTAAAGGTAACCGCGGGGTTCTCCTCTTGCGTCGCACTTTCCCAGCGGAACAGGTGCGTGCCGCCGCCGTTAAACGCCCGCGAAAGCGATTCTTCCATCCAGGTCAACGGCCCTTCGCCATTCCCTAGCAAGACGGTATTGTCGGGAAAATAGTTGGTGACCAGCAGATCGACGTGGCCGTCGCCGTCAAAATCGGCAAAGGTGGCCGCGCTACTCCACCACACTTCCGCGCCATTGGCGATTTCCTGGGGTTGATAGGCGTCGGGGGTGAGCGTTTGCGCTGTCCCTGGTGCGCCACCCTGGTTGAGAAAGGCCACCGGTGTGCGTCCCCAGTAATAGACCAACAAATCCATCCGACCATCTTCATTCATGTCATTGGGCAAACAACCCACCGGCGCCATCGTGGCGGGGTCATAGCGCAGCGCACTGTGATCCAGGACAAAGGCTGGATACCGTTCGCCGGTGTCGGGCGCCGGCGCCACAATCACCTGATCAATGCGAATATCGACAGAACAGAGGTCGTTGGGGAAGCCGTCGCCATCCAGGTCATTGAGCGCGACCGCCGCCCCCATCGCCGAAAGCCAACCGGCCGTGTGCGCCAGATCGGGATGAACCGTGCGGATGGCGCGCGGTGCAAAACCGGGCTGATCGGGCAAGGTCGTGGCGGCAAAGCGGAATTGAGACGCCAAGTTCGCCCGTTCCGCCGCCGGTAAGACAGGCAGACGACTCAAGCTATAGAAGACAAAAATCAGGGCGACCGCTGAGAAACGCGCGGTTTGCCGACGTAGCTGTTTCATGCTGGAACCCCTTTCTGCTGGTAGTGAAAGTGTTGTTGGATCCGTTGTCGCCACACTTCAAAGGCCGGAGTCGGGCCGTTGGCGGGCAGCGTCTGCCCGGCCCGATCAAAGAGCGCGGCGGCTTCTGCTGAGGTCAGACCGCAAATGACACGGCAAGCCAATTCAGTGTGGGGCGCCGGGTTGCCGGCGCGCCGGCGCGTTTTGGCGGCAAAGACGACTCCTTGCGCCAAGGGGGCAAAGCCTTCCGCGCCGGCCGCTGCCATCAGTTCTTCCAGCACGCCACAGGAGACGCCGCCGGCATAGGCGCTGGCTAACCCGACGCCGCTCCAAATATCGTTGTGGCGTGGCGCCGGCAAGGCGCTAATTGCGGCGGTGATGCGATCCACATTCCCGCCCTTGACAAACCAGAGGGCGCGGCCCACCCCCTGGTCAAAGCCGCGGCGGGCATAGCCGGTCAATGGTTTGGGAATGGCTTGCTCATTCAACACCTTTTGCCAACCAAAGTAGGTCTCATGAAAGCCATAGCCATCCAGCAAGAGCCAGTTGACCACCGGGTCCAGCCGTTGCAACCAACCAGCCACCGGCCGTTTCAACCGCGCCAGCGCCCAGCCGACGCCAATTTGGATCATATAAGCGTGGGGTTGGCCGGGGCCGTGGAGAAAGTTCAACAAGTACCGGCTGGGCCACGGCGCCAGCAGATCGAGCAACGCTAACCCCATGCCTGCTCCTTCATAGGCAAAACCGCACAGTTCCAGCTCCAGCTTGTTGAGTTCGGCGGTCAATGCCGCGGGTTGCGGATACAACAGTGCAGCGTGATAGCCGTGGACAAAGGAGTGACCAATCGTTTCCAAACGGGTCTGCACCGCCGGATCGCTGACGGTGAAGCCACGCCGGGCAATGCTGGTTTCATCGGGTGAAATGCCAAAGAGACGACGACGAAGCTGTCCGATCATAAACCTTTTCTCTCCTTAGGCGTGCGCCCGGTTTTCTAAGACAGGACTTCCCGCTAGAGCGGCAAGCCATGCGTGTTTATCAACAGTGGAGCAAATTTCAAAACCGACAGGCACAGGTGTAACCAAACTTTGGTGTATAAACAGGAACGGGTTGGTGACGAACAGTGACGGTTTCGTGACGATCAAGGGTAACTGCGGCAAAGAAGCATAAAGCAACGCCGAGAACAGCATGGACTAACGTGGCCTGAGCCTCTTTGCCGCTCCCTACCCAATAACATCCGCTCCCTTTAGATGCTATCCGATAAGGGCGGGCTACGCGCCCGCATCGGGTCGCGGCTTGTTTGCAATGACAAGGGGTGACAGGCAATGCTCTGGCCGAACAAAGCCAAGATTGCCAAAATTGTTGCGAAAGGGTAAAGCCAAGACGCGGTCGCCGTTGACATCGCGCACGTCTCCTTCCCAGGCGCACAAGCGCCAGTAGATGAGCAGAGCGTACCGTGTCAACCGTGCAAGGTTGCGAGGAAAAAGCGTTGTCTGGGGCTTGACAGCGCGTGGGTTCCATGTCAGAATAGACGCAATACGCGCACGGTTCTACGGATCGCTGTGCGTAGATGAGCGAAATGCCTGCGTGACCTTTGCCGAGGAGACCGCAGGCATTTCTCTTTGGTTTGCTGGCCTTAGCATAGCCGCTCTTGGCGGGAAACATCGTAACAGAACTTACACGACGCACCCCATTTTCAAATTTTCCGCGTTACAATTTTCTGACAACAAGTAATTAGGCTCAGGGTTGCAACCGTTTGAGGACGCTCATCATCGCGTCCACCGGCGGGCGGTCGGTGGGGTCGCGGCTGGGGTAGACAAATTGCACGACACCTTGGTTGTCAATGATAAAATTGCCGCCCAACTGGTGAGTGTCTCCCCGTTTCTCGATCAATTTTTCTCCACGCAGCAACGCCCGCGCATAGTAGAGCAACGTCTTGAGACCCCACGAGCGCGCGGCGGAGTGATCCAGCCCATAGAGCCGATAGACATCCTGCGTCGGATCCAGGAGAATCGGAAAGGGCGACTGAGTCTCCTGCAACCAGGCTTGCGCCCAGTAGGGATGGCCAAAGGTAACGGTGAACACTTGCGTGTTCAACCCTGCAAATTCTTGCTGAAGTGGCGCCAACTGCGTCACATGGTCGCGACAGGGCAGTCAAGCCAGATGGCGCAGAAAGATGAGCAGTGTATGGTTGCCTGCGCGCCAGGCGTCGTTGAGCGAAACCGTCTCGCCGGTCAACGTATTGAACTGGTAGTCCGGGGCACGTTGCCCTACGGTAAGTTTTGTCACAGGGAAACCCTTTCTTCTTTGCGAAAATTCGTTTTATGCAGCTTTGGATACCGAGGACACCGACAAGATGTCGGTCTTCGCTTACGACTGCCAGATACGGGAACGCCATCTGCGCGACCGACACCGACCGCAATGCTGCCATCGACTAATCAGCAGTTTACCTAAGGTGACAGGGGAAGAGCGTAAGCGCACCTACACGCGCTACGATAAAATCGACAAAATGAGAATATCCTAAGCAAAGCGATCCAACGTAGGGGCTGTTACATATCAAACGGCGGCAGCCCGCTACGCTTCACGTTACGTTCTGGAGAGGAATCATCATGCAACCGAACCAAACACCTACTGATCGAGTACGACTACTGCATACCATTGTGTTGCTGGCGGTTGGTGGGGTGGGACTCTGGTTGCTCTGGTATTTCTGGGCAGAAATCCGTAGCTTTACGCAGGATACGGCTGCGCTACAGTTATTTGCGGACCAATTGGGATGGTGGGGACCGCCGGCGCTGATCGCGATCAATATTTTGCAAATGGTGGTTGCGCCCATTCCCGGCTATGCAGTCTACCTGGTCGCCGGTTTACTGTATGGCTTTCTCTGGGGTGGGATCTGGAGTTCGATTGGGCTACTCGCCGGCAGCATGCTCGCCATGTGGCTGGCGCGCCACTTTGGTCGCCCATTGGTGATCCGCATGATTGGACGAAAACAGTTGGAACGCTGGGAGGATCTCATTCATAGTGACAGCACCCTGGTGTGGGGGGTAATCCTGTTGTCACCAATCGGGGATATGCCTTACTATTTGGCTGGACTCTCGCATGTTCGCTTTAGGAAGATTGCCCTCTTGTCTGTGCTTACACGCGTTCCCCAGGCCTTTGTGACAACGGCGTTGGGCGCAGGCGCGTTTCAGTTACAGTGGTGGCAATTGGCCCTGTTGACGGCGATCCTGGTTGCACCCTTGGTACTCTTTACATACTATCGGGAGACAATTACGTGCTGGATACGCGAAAAATCCTTGTCTGCTGATTGTTATCATCCTGACGGATCGGGAACTACCTCAATTTAAGGATTATGTCGCCTTTTGGCGCGGCGTCCAGGTGACGGCAGAATAAAGGAGAAGTGAGTTATGACCGAAGTGGCAGGAGCGGAACGGTTGCCGCAAGCAAAGAGGAGCGACAAGCGGCGCGCCGGTTCAACGGGGGATGGTAGCGGCAGCAGTCGGCTGGCGGTCTTTTTGCACGCGCTGACCTTTGTCATCGGTTTTACTGTCGTCTTTACCTTGATTGGATCGGCGGCGGGCTTGATTGGGCAGAACTTGAATAGCTATCTCCCTATGTTGCAAAACGTCGGCGCCATCTTGTTGGTGATCTTTGGGTTGGTCACATTGGGCGTGTTTCGCTGGCTGGTGGATTGGCTGAACGGGCAGGGATACACCGAACGCAATGGCGCAGTGGCGGCATTGGTCAAGGTGTTGGACTTTTTCAACACGCTGCTCTACACCGAAAAGCGCCTGACCGCCATGCACCAGGTAAACCGCCGGTGGGGCTATCTCAGCAGCGCGCTCTTGGGGGTCAGTTTCAGCGCGGGCTGGGTGCCCTGTATCGGGCCGATCCTGGGCAGCATTCTCTTTCTGGCCGGTGACACGGCGACGGCGACGCAGGGGGCGCTGCTGCTGGCCGTCTATAGCATAGGCTTGGGTCTGCCCTTTCTGATTACCGGCGCCGCCTTTAGCCGGATGACCGGCTTTCTGCGGCGGATCAATCGTCATGCCAACGTCGTCAGCATCATCAGTGGCCTCTTTCTCTTTTATGTCGCCTATCTGCTCTGGTCGGGCAGTCTGGTGACGATCAGCGGCCAATTCGCGTTCATCACCGATTGGTCGATTGAGATGGAGGAGTGGTTGGGGCAAGTGACCGGCACCTATGGCGATCTCATCAGCCTGAGTTTGCTCAGTGCCGCGCCCCTAGCCTTCTTTGCCGGCATTATCAGCTTTATTAGCCCTTGTGTCCTGCCCATGGTGCCGGCCTATATCGGCTATTTGAGCGGCGCAGCGCTCAACAGTGGCAACCGTTCCGCCTAGGACAAAACTCATGCAATCAACCTACAGCCCGCTGCGCACACCACTCCGCGCTCCACCCACAACGACCAAACGGCTTCGGCGGAATGGGAACGATTTTGCCGTCCTCTTTACGGTGCTGCTGCTCTGTACGTTGCTCTTGCTGACCGCCGGTTGGCAACTGGGCCATCAGTTGCGCATCTACAGTGGCGTGCAGGTGGCCGGTGTGCCGATTGGCGGGTTGACCCGTGCCGCCGCCCTTGAAAAACTCACCCGGGAAGCGCCGCCGCACGCCTTGCCGTCGCTCCAACTCACCTGGGGAGATCGCCGCTGGTCGGCGCCGCCGGAGCAACTGTGGCAGACGGTGGATTGGCAGGCGGTTGTCAACCAAGCCTATCTGCTGGGACGGCGCGGTGATCTTGCCACACGGCTGGCCGAACAACTGTTGATTGGCTTCGGGCAGCGTGAGCTAACCCCGGAACTGACGTTGAATCTCGCGCAATTACAGGACGCCATTACGCGCATTGCGGCTGAGATCCAACAGCCGGCCAAGCCGCCGGCGCACATCGGCGGTTTGACCATCCCTGCGCAAAGCGCGCTGACGGTCGATGTGGCGGCGACCGTGGCGAATGTGCAGGCTGCGCTGCAAAGTTACCCAGCCGGATGGGCGTTCCAGGCGCCGCTTGTGGTTGTTGCGGAAGCGCCGCCAACGACGCCGGTTTCTGTCGCTGCGCCGACCTGGCCGGCCACTACGCAAGGCGCGCCCCCGTTTCGCTTGCAGAATCCCGCATTGGGCTTGCACTTTGCCATCGATCCGGTGCAGTGGCGCGATCTGCTGTCCGCCGACGCTCCGTCACGCTTGCAGGCGGAAGCGCTCCGCCCGTTCTTGACCAACTGGGCGCAACAAATTGACCAACCGGCGCATGATGCACGACTCCGCTTTGATGACCAGCGCCAAAGCGTGACCGTCCTGCAAGCGAGCCTGTCCGGACGACGGTTGGACATTGCGGCCACCATCGCCGCCATGCAGGCTGCCGTCACCGCTGGACAAACCCAGAGTGAGTTGGTCATTACCACTGTACAGCCTGCCGTTGACAGCAGTCGCCTCGCCGACATGGGCATTCGTGAATTGGTAGCGAGCGCGACGACCTATTTTCAAGGCAGCAGCGCCGAACGCGTTCACAATATTGAGGTGGCTGCGGCGAAATTTGAAGGCATTGTGATTCCGCCGGGCGGGATTTTCAGTTTTAACGACACGGTCGGGGATGTTAGCGCAGCCAATGGCTTTGAAGATTCGCTGGTGATTTGGGGCGATCAGACAGTGGTCGGTATCGGCGGGGGTGTCTGCCAGGTCAGCACGACTGTTTTTCGCGCCGCCTACAACGCCGGCTTTTCCATTGTCGAGCGGTACAACCACGGTTATATCGTCGATTGGTATGGCGAACCGGGGCTGGATGCGACCATCTACACACCGACGGTGGATTTTCGTTTCCGCAATGATAACGACAGCTATCTCTTGATCGAACCGGTGGTGGATTACAGCCGCGGCCTGATGACCTTCAATTTCTATGGCACAAAGCCCAATCGCCAGGTTACGCTCAGTGAACCGGTGCAGACCGGGGTCAGCCAACCGCCGGCGCCGGAGTATCGCGTCGATGAAGCATTGGCGCCAGGGCAGATTCGCCAGGTGGAGTGGGAAAAACCGGGGATGCAGGTTGCCGTGACCCGTACCATTGTCGAGAATGGCGTCACCCGCACCGACACCATCACCAGCCATTATCAGCCGTGGCGCGCGGTTTATCTAGTGGGGCCGGACACCGAAGTCCCGCAGCGTAGCCCCGTGGCAAGCGCTGAAAATTAGGTTTGGGTTAAGGCCACTCTGAAAAGGGGCTGGGCAAGCGTTGACGGGTCGCCAGCCATAGATTGCTCACAAGCCAAAAGCCGAGGGCGGCAGCCAATGGGTAGGGATGGAGAGCGAGAAACGGCGCCGGCGCCAGGGCCAGGCCGGCCAGCACCAGCAGCCACAGCCAGAAACGGGTCAGCGCCTTCTGGCGGATTAAATCCCAGGCGATCCAGCTTGTCACCAGGCCCCCCATAAAACAACCGGCGCTGACCAAACTCATTGCCAGCAGATCAACAAGGGGCGCCAGCGTTTCGCCGGCGCCGACTGCGGCGCCTCCAAGCTGCCCTGCCGCCGGTAACACCGCCATCCACACAGTCACGCCGGCAATCGCCAAGACCGCGGCAATGACCATCAAGCCGGATTGGAGCATGGCCGCCAGACGATGGGCCGGCAAATAACTCCAGGCCAGAGCGACCAGCAACCACATCCAACTAAAGATCGCCGCCAGCCAAAGCCACCAACCCAGGCTCCACAGGCCGCTATGCAGTGCCAGCCAAGCCTGACGTTCAGCCTCCATGCCAACTGCCGCCAATCCCGGTCGCATTTGCAACCAGGTGTAAACGGCAGCGCCGAGAAAGATCACAAGGGTAAAACGTGCAGCGTAGAGTGTGTTCATAATCTCCCAGTTTCCTGGCTGTTGAGGTTATTGTCATGCTAATCACGCTGCTATTTTAGCATACTTGTTACGATCGCTGAACTTTTTCCTTATCCGAGTGGACTACCTAGGCTAGCCGTAGTTACAACGTTGGGAGTTGCCCGTTGGCGGCCATCAACACAAGGTCATCGTAACTGCCGATATACTCATGATCGATAAAAATCTGAGGAATGGATTTGACGCGCGGCAGACGGCGTTGAAATTCTTGCAGATTCTCGGCAGTGGCAGCGACATCATATTCCTGATAAGCAAGGCCCCTTTGTTGCAAGAGGGCTTTGGCCTTGGCACAGTAGCTGCACTGTGGCCCGGAAAAAATTTCGATGAATGGCATCTCCGTCGCTTCTCCTTTTGAAAGGCAATGGCTTAATCGAAACGTAGGGGGTTGACAAACAGGACATCGTAGATGCGGTTTGTAACCGCACTTTCGGTGAACTTGTGCAGTTACAAACCGCACCTACGATGTTAACGCCAAGGCGCAGCAAACTAGTGGCTATGGTGGGCAACCGGCAAAATGGGTGAAATGCCGGAGAAGACCGGTTCTAATGCAACGCCGAGGGCATCACCAAACTTGCTGATGGCAATATAGGTGGTGATGGTGAAGACGGCCTCCACAATCTGCGCTTCGGTGTAGTGCTGGTGCAGGCGATCCCACAGATTCTTCGAGACGCGGTTGGCATCGACGCCGATTTGCACCGTTAAATCCAACAAGGCTTTTTCCCCAGCGGTAAAATGGGGGCTGGTTTGATAGCGCTCATCACCGATATCGGCGATCTTCCCCTCTGCAATGCCCAGCCGTTTGGACAAAGTTTCATGTTGCACCACACAATACTGACACTCATTGCGGTGGGTCGCCTTCAAAATTAACAACTCTTTGGTGATCCAATCCAACTCGCCATCTTTCAAAATCGCCATGACGGTGTCGGTGAAGACGACGCCAAGTTCCGGTGTATGACCAAAGACCTTGAAGATGTTTAAGAGCATTTGAAAGCGATCTTCCGCTTTGTCATAAAAAGCGAGGGTTTCGGGGGTTGCTTGCGCACGTTCAACGTAGGAAACGGTCATGATTTTGCTCCTTGTATAGCTGGTTCAACTTGTGAATAGTATTAGACAAGCACGGTTAAAAGCTGCTTGACAACATCCTCAAGCACCGGGCGCGCCGGTCTGGTTTGGGCCAATACGCGCAGACCGCTGATGCCGGTCATCAGAAAGCGGGCCAGGCTCTGCGCATCTTTGTCGATGGCTAAGGCGTTTTGCGCTTGGGCGACAACCAACGCTTGATAGAACAACGCCTCAATTTCCGCCATCATCGCCGCCGTGATCTGAATCACCTCTTGGTCATGGGCGCTCATTTCCAAGATCGTGTTGACCAGCAAACAACTGTAGCCCTCTTGATCATGGACGCTTTCTTCCACCAAATCTTGAAAAACGGTCGCAATGGCGGCCAGCGGTGATGCCGCAGTCGCCATCATGGTCTGGATCTTGGTCACGCGACGGCGGCTATAGGTGGTTAAGGCTTCGAGAAAAAGTTGGCGTTTGCTGCCAAAGGCGGCGTAGAGGCTGCCGCGATTCAGATCCGTGGCTGTCAATAAATCCTGAATCGATGTCGCGGCATAGCCGTTACGCCAAAATAGCTTCATCGCCTGGTCAATGGCCGTTTGCCGGTCAAACTCAATGGGGCGCGCCATCGCTCTGCCTTTACAGCGTCAACAAAATCATCGATAGCCAGTATCATCGCATTATTGACCGTTCGGTCAATAATGCGATGATACCAAGCCTTGGGGTTTTGTACGGTAGGCGTCCCTACGTAACAATGGTCACGTTTACCTATGTTTACCGGTTGTGCAAGTACGACTACGTTTGACGTAGAGCGTAGTTCATGCTACGATTGCTTCATGATCAAGTCTTTTCGCGATAAGCATGCCGAGCAACTTTATCAACGAAAATTCGTGAAGCGATTTTCAGGGATTGAGCGTCAAGCGCTGACCCGCTTACGTAGACTAGATGCCGCCACTCAGTTGGGCGATTTAGTCGAACCGCCCAGCAATCACTTTGAGGCTTTGCAAGGCGACCGTTTGGGTCAATATAGTATTCGGATCAATGATCAGTGGCGGATCTGTTTTCGGTGGGATGATGGTCCCTATGATGTTGAGATTGTTGATTATCATTGAGGAAGCAACTATGACGACGACTGACTGGAGAGAACCGATCCATCCGGGGGAAATTCTGGCCGAAGAGTTGGCTGAAATCGGTATGACCGCGGTAGAGTTAGCGCGCCGTATTGATGTAGCCGATAATCGCATCTATCAGATCATCCACGGCAAGCGCAACCTTACGGCGGATACAGCCCTCCGGCTGGGTAAATTCTTCAACACAAGCGCAGAATACTGGCTCAATTTACAGAAGCTCTATGAACTGGATGTGGCGCGTCAAGAGGCATCAAGTACGCTGGACGCAATTCAGCCATTCCGTCCGCCGCAGGCCGTTCACGCTGTTTCCTAGGTTCTGTTGACATTGGAGACGCACACACCTGACAGATACTACGTTGCGGGCAGTGGCGGCTGGCCATAATTAGAGTCAAAAGGTGTCTTGTTTTTGAGGAC
>JAPKMW010000121.1 GCA_026645575.1 Caldilineaceae bacterium | reverse complement strand
CAATGCTGAAGGACCGCTTTGACGATTTTGGTTCTTATTTTCAGCCTTTTCTGGTCTTGACATTGGGGTCAACTATACTCAATCACTCAGTAGAGGAGTACCCTGTGCGTATGAATGTTTCGCTTGAGTATCTTCCAAACAATCTTCTGCTCCGCGTCATTACTCTTTATTGAATCATACCACGTTTCAACAAAGCACCCTACTCCAAATGGAAGGCAGACAAACAGACGGCGGGTTGGCGCACCTCAGTGTGAGTGGTATTGACCTCGACAGTCCGCCCTAGAACAGTGGCGGTCAGTGCCGCGCCGCGGGGCAACGGTGGGTTGACCCGCGGCGCGGCACTGGTCAAGTAACAGCAAGAACGAGTGCGTTGTCATGGAGACGTGTATGCAAGTAGAAAACGTAACCATACGACCCGCCACCATAGCAGATGCCAAGCGGATGGCGAAAATCCATGCTGACGCATGGCAAGTCACTTATCGCCATCTCGTACCGGATTCATTTCTAGCACGCTTTACCTATGACAAGCGAACCCAAGCGTTTTCAGCGGCTGTGGCAAAGCAAAGCGAAGAGAGCTACCTCGCCGAACTTGGCGATTGCGTAGTCGGCATCCTGACCATCGGGCCGAACCGCGATGCCGATCTCGGTAAAACATTCATCGGCGAAATCTGGAGAATCTACTTAAATCCCGCATACTGGCGGCGCGGCATTGGCACAAGCTTAGTGAAAGCAGCCGAAGCTAAACTCTTAGCGCGCGGCTACAACGAATTGGTGTTATGGGTCTTTCGCGACAACTGGCAAGCCAGGACGTTTTACGAAAAGCTGGGCTATCTGCCGGACGGCAAAGAACGGATTCACAACGTAGATGGCGAAGTCGTAGCCATACGCTGCCGGAAGAAGTTCTACCCGTAACGGCGCCCAACACGGCGCACGCTGACGCAGTTGTCTCACAAAAATTTCCGCAGTTTAAATTTTTACTTCCGCCATGCTATAATGCAAATAGCGTATCATTTTCGTAAGCATGGCATTCGCCCACACCCCTATGAAACAAAGGATATGATTCATCTTCGTAGTAAGTTCATGTGGTTTGGTTATCTTCTAGCCGGTTTCCTGCTGTTAAGTTTAGGTAGCACACAGAGCTGGGCGCAACAGCCGGTGCTGCAACCGATCCAGGTCATTGAGGCGCCTTTTGGTGTGTTGACAGCGGCGGGCATTGCTGGCAGCGCTGATGGGCGCTATTTGTATGTCACCGATCAAGATGAGAGAGCACTGCTTGTGCTGGCGCGTACAGCCGATACAGGCGCGTTACAGTTTGTCGAATTGCAAAACAACTTTTATAGCGGCATTCCGGTTGACGTAGCGCTTAGCCCCGATGACGCCTATGTTTATGTGACGCAAACCAGCCCCAACTATGCTGAAAACAACCTTGCGATCTTTGCACGCAATGCCACCACCGGACGGTTGACCGCCGTTACCGGACCGGCTTTCAACGGCGCTATGCGCAACCCTGTTGATTTAGCGATTAGCCCGGATGGAGGGAGCCTCTATGTAGCGGCCTATAGTGACAATGCAGTCGCAATCTTTCAGCGTAACCCGACCACTGGCGCGCTGACCTACCGTGAAAGTCTGATCGATGAGCAAAATGGGATCACGGCCTTTAGCAGCATGAAGTCACTCGCCATTAGCCCTGATAGCGCCTATGTCTATGCTGCCGCTTTTGGCGATGGGGCGATCAATGTCTTTGCCCGCACGGCCGCCACCGGTGCCCTGTCCCTGGTGGAAGTTGTGCAAGAGGGGGTGAATGGCATCAGCGGCCTTGGCGATCTCCAGTCTATTCACTTGAGCGCCGATGGTTCACAACTTTTTGCCGTCAGCGGCGCCAGTGCGCTGACCGTTTTTCAACGCAACGCCAACAGCGGCAAGTTGACTTTTCAGCAACAGTTGCGCGATGGCGAAGGGGGTGTCACTGGTCTTATGGGGCGCAAGGCGCTGGCGGTCAGTCACAATGGCGCCAATGTCTATGTCTACACCAAGGACTATACAACCCCGACCGCCGTGACAACTGTGGCGCGTTTCCAACGCAATACCACCAATGGCGTACTGACTTTTGCCACGGTCTATACCGAAACTCAAGCCGCCTCTTTTAGCGATCCGCAGGAGCTTTTTCTACCGGCGGATGGTCAGCAACTCTACACCAGCCATGTTGACGGCCTAGGGCGCGCCAATGGCGATCTAACCACAGGCGCGTTGACGCCACAACCGACCTATACGCTGATGTTCCCCATCACCAGAACCGCCACAACCGACCCATTTAGCTTTGCCGGCCCCGTTCTCAGCCCGGACGGGCAGCAGTTGTATGTACCGGGTTCAGGGGAAAGCATCGCCAGCGCCAATGATGAAACGCTGTCCATCTTTCAACGCGATGCAACCACCGGCAAACTGAGCGCGATCCAAGTGATTCATGATCAGGAACGCCCCAACCCGTTACATAGCGCCGTCGCTGTCACCGTTAGCCCAGATGGCAACTTTGTTTACGCCACCGGCTATTGGAGCAAGATTGCCCGTTATGCACGTGACAACGCAACAGGTAGACTTACCTATCTTGGCGTTGATGTTTATGAAAACGAGATTCCTTCACTATCGAGTTTCCGACCCTTGCTGATGCCAGCGGATGGGAAACACCTTTACGTGGGCAGTACACAATACCATGCGAATACGGCAGCTGATGCAGCGATCACTGTCTTGGCGCGCAACAAGACAAGTGGCGAATTAACGCTGGTCGAGGTAAAGCCCATCAATCTGTTGCCAGTGCCAGACTTTGATAGTGTCGGTGGGTTAGCCTTCAGCCCGGAAGGAACGCACCTTTATGCCACGAATTATGTAAGTCATTCGCTGACCCTATTGGAGCGTAACCCAACCACGGGTCAATTGACCCTGATCAAGAGCTATTATGACAATGTGGATGGGATTGATGGCTTAAACCAGGCCAGTGGGCTTGCCGTGAGTACCGATGGCGCCTTTCTCTATGTGACTGGCGAGCGGGGATCGATTACGCTCTTTCAACGCAACCTGACATCGGGGATCCTCTCCTATGTCAAAACCTATAAAGCCGACATTATGATGAGTTCAATCCAGATTAGCCCCGATGGCGCCTGGCTCTATACAACCGGCTGGGGCTATCTGATCCCGACCGACCCGCAAGGTGGCAGCCAAAGCGCAGTAACCGTTTTTGCGCGTAATCCGCAAACGGGCGAACTGACCTTTGTTGAGAAGCACGAAGATGAAGTAAGCAGTATCACCAGCCTAAATGGCGTATCGGGTTTACAAGTCAGCCCTGATGGGACGTTTGTCTACGTCACCAGCAGCTTTGATGATGCTGTCACCGTCTTCCGTCGTGTAGTGCCGGTGGCCACGCCGACGGCAACGGTAATGAACTCACCAACAGCGACAAGCACCGCTGCGTCACCAACCGTTACGGCAACGCCAACGGCTACGCCAACGGCAACGGCTACGCCAACGCCAACGTCAACAGTCATACCCATATCACCAACTGGAACAGTAACACCAACACCAACGACGGTTCGCCTTTACTTACCAAATATACGGAAGTAGAGACAATGCGTCCGCCCTGTGGGGCGCCATTGACTGCGTTCGTGTCGTCAGAGAAAGACAATGGGGCAGAACAATTGTAATTTTGAGCATTAGCGAATTTGACAATCTTACTTGGCTGTGATAAATTGCGGCCCAGTCAAATGCACACGTGTGCATAAACCGTTAGACAGTAAATCCCAAACCTTGATTACAATCAAAGATATTGCGAAAGTCGCTGGTGTTTCGCATACAACAGTCTCGCGCGCCCTACGCGGCGATCCGCGCATCACTAACGATACCACCGAACGCATTTTACACTTAGCCGACGAATTGGGGTACATCCCAAATTCGATTGCCCAAAGTTTGAACACCCAACGCACAAACACCATTGGCATGTTGGTCACCTCGGTGGCTGATCCGGTGGTGATGGATTTTATGGAAGGGGCCGAGGAGGTTGCCCAGGAGCGGGGCTATTGTATCTTTCTCAGCACCTCGCGTAATGACCCGGTGCGTGAGTTTCATGTCGTTGAGACCTTCCAACGACGCCGGGTGGATGGGGTGATTGTCGTTGCGTCGCGCAGCGGCGCCCAGTATCGGCTGGCCCTGGATCGGATTCAGGTGCCGTTGGTGTTGCTCGACAGTGAAGAAATCTACGACACCCATCCGGCGGTGAATGTCGATAATGTCGGCGGGGCGGCAGCGGCGGTGGCGCATCTGCTGGCATTGGGCCATCGGCGCATTGGCTACATCGGCGCCACGGATCGCCGCTTGACCAATCTCAAACGGTTGACCGGCTACACCGAAACGCTGCAAGCTGGAGCCATCGCGGTTGATCCAAACTGGGTGATCAATCCCGTCGCCGAGGATGACATTCAACGTGGACGGCTGGGTTTGGCGCATTGTCTGACTGCCGGCGTCACCGCGATCTTTTGTTACAACGACCAGATTGCGATCAGCGTCTTGAATAGTTGTTATCATAAGGGCATTGCTGTCCCCCAACAACTGAGCGTGGTCGGCTTTGATGATATTCGACCGGCAAGCTATGTCAATCCCCCCTTAACCACTGTACGTCAGCCCTTGCAACAGATGGGGCGCACGGGCATGGTGATGGTGCTGGGGCTGATCGACAAGCGACCCGTGACTAATATGTTGTTGGATTGTGACTTGGTGGTGCGCTCCTCGACAGGAGAAGCGCCAGGCGTCTGAGTGCTAACGGCGGCAGCGAAAGCAGCGATGGTGGTCAACAAAGTGCGTGTTCTGCTGTGCGTTGCGGTGAGCAGTTGTCTGCTGACTGCGGCGCAACCGGAGAAAACGCCACCGAAACGCTGCTCAAATTACGCGACGCCGTGGGCGAGACCATTGGCGCCAACTTTGACCTCATTCCCATGATGTGGATGGGGGCGAACCACTCAAAGCCATCCGCAAACTAGGTGAGGCGATCTATTATGGCCATGCCAAAGATATGCGCATCGATCATGACAGTAGCGACCCCAATGGCCTGCTCGAAAACAATATGTGAGAATTTTATTCCATAAGGAGCTAGTCAAATGCAATATGAACCGCTGGAAAAAGTGCGTAAAGAGTTAAAAGTGCGCTGGGTGCGGCCCCGCATTGACCAGGCTAAGTTGCAAGAACTGAGCGAACGGAGTGATCTACAGGGCTGGTTTCAGGCCGGCGGTCATCTGGGACTGTGGCTAGTGACGGGCGCACTCGTCTACTATTTTTGGACACAGTCGCAGTGGCTGTTGTTTCTGGTCACCCTCTTCTGTCACGGCACTGTCGCCAGCTTTTTTATCGGCGTTGCGCCGCACGAGTTGGGCCACGCCACCGTTTTCCGTACCAAAATTTTGAATCAAATTTTCCTCTTCATCTACAGTGCGCTTTCCTGGTGGGATCTCTATGACTATGCTGCCAGTCACACTTATCACCATCGCTACACCCTGCACCCGAAGGGCGATCGCGAAAACCTGCTGCCGCTTTCGCCTATGGTAGGGCGTTTCTTTCTTGTGCAGTTATTTACGATCAACCTGATGACGCAGCCGGGGCGTGTCTTTGGCAAAGGTGGGCTGCTCTCCACCATTTATGTCACCTTTTTGAATGCCCAGGGGCGGGTCGGTTCGCTTGATATTCCCAGCCAGGAGTGGCAACAAGCCCTGCATGAAGATCAGCCCGAACTGCACAAGAGCGCCATTTGGTGGGCGCGTTTTCTCTTGCTCTTCCACGGCGCGATCGTCCTGGCTTCGCTTCTGAGCGGCTACTGGGTCTTTGCCTTGATCATCACCGGTTCCCCCTTCATCGCCAACTGGTGTTCCTATGCGCTGGGCATGACCCAGCATTGTGGCCTGAAAGAGAATGATAATGACTTCCGCAAGTGTGTGCGCTCTGTGAAAACCAATCCGCTCTTTGAATTTCTCTACTGGCGCATGAACTGGCATACGGAACATCATATGTTTGCTGGCGTGCCTTGCTATAACCTGCGACCGCTCTACTACGCTGTCGCCGACCAAATGCCCAAACCACGCACATTGGCCGAAGCCTGGCGCGAGATGCGCGAAACTTGGCATCACCAACAAAGCGATCTGGCTTACTTCTTTGACACGCCAGTGCCGCCCATCACCAATGTTGGCAAAGTTCGCGCCAGCGATGAAGCGTTAGCCAGCTCGATTGGCGAGTTGGCGCCTAAAGGGTTGCGGTAAACGCAGCGCGCAAAGGGGAACGAGTACATCTTGCGCAATCAAGAGATTGAGAGATAAAGAGACTGAGTATCTGAATCTCTTGATCTCTCAATCTCCAATGGATTCCATAATAAGCAAGGTTGGTAATGAGCAACAAAATCATCAACGTCGGCGTCATCGGGACGGGGGTATGGAGGGCCGGCATGTCCGCAATTTACCCAAGACTTTTAGCAAAGCTAACGACCAAATCGTGCGTAACGATGGATCCCGTTACGTACAAACAACGTAAAGGATTGTTATGGCAAAATTACTCCAAATCGGTTTAATTGGCGCCGGGCGGATTGCTCAGGCCCATGCTGCCACCGTGGCCTATCGGATTAGCAATGCTCAACTCGCTGCCGTCACGGACCCCATCCCCAGCGCCGTTGAGGCCATCGCGGCCAAATTTCGAATTCCCACCATCGCGCCGAGCTATCAGGCGATTCTGGCTGATCCCAATATCGACGCCATCCTGATCTGTTCACCAACCGGCACCCATGCGGAAATTATGAAAGCAGCGGCGCGCGCCGGCAAACATATCTTCTGTGAAAAGCCGATTTCATTGACGCTGGACACCACCGATGATGCACTGGCGGTCGTGAACGACTGTGGTGTCAAGCTGCAACTAGGCTTTAACCGCCGCTTTGATGCCAACTATGCCCGTGTCCGCAAAGCGATTGCCGGCGGTGAGATCGGCAACCCGCAAATCCTCCACATCATCAGCCGCGACCCGGCGCCGCCACCCATCAGCTATGTCAAAACATCGGGCGGCATCTTCCTCGACATGACCATTCATGACTGGGATATGGCGCGCTTTCTCAGCGGCAGCGAGATCACCGAAGTCTATGTCCAGGGCGGCGTCACCGTCGATCCGGCCATCGGCGAGGCCGGCGACATCGACACCCATGTCACCCTGATGCGCTTTGCCAATGGCATGATTGGCACGATTGACAATTGCCGTCAAGCGGTCTATGGCTATGATCAACGGGTTGAGGTATTGGGAACAAAGGGCGCCATCCATACCGAGAACAACTACCCGAACAACAGCGTGATCAGCGGCGCCGAGAGCATTCATCGCGACCTGCCGCTCAATTTCTTCCTGGAACGCTACGTGGATTCCTACGCGTCCGAGATTATGGCCTTTGTCGATGCCGTCATCAACGACAAACCAACTCCAGTCACCGGCCACGATGGGCGCATGGCGCTGCTGGTGGGGCTGGCTGCGCTGAAGAGCTACCAGGAAGGGCGCCCGGTCAAGGTCGAGAATTAAGAATTACGAGTTACGAGTTACGCTGTAGCGATCTTCGTAATTCGTAATTCGTAACTCGTAACTTGTAACGTATACCTGCTTAATCATAAGGGAAAATATCATGCGTATCAAACAATCAATTTGCTACCCGCTCTTTATGCCGCCGGGGATGGCGTTGGATGACTTAATGAAGTATACAGCCGAAGTCGGCTATGCGGCGGTGGAGCTTTGGGGGCGCGATGAGAAATTTGAAGAGATCATGGCGATGGCGAAGCGGCATAAGCTCGCCGTTGCCAGTATGAGTGGACACCTGTCGCTGCCCGATGGCTTGAACAAGCGCAGCAACCACGACCGTATTGAGGATGAGTTGAAAACGTCGATTGATCTGGCGGTCAAACATGGGATTCCCGGCCTCATCTGCTTTAGTGGCAACCGCCAGCCTCACCAGAGCGAGATCGAGGCCATTGAAGCGGTGGCCGATGGACTGCGCCGGGTGGCGCCTTATGCCGAAAAGAACGGGATCAACCTCAACCTGGAACTGCTCAACTCCAAGGTCGATCACCCCGGCTATCAGTGCGATCATACAGCGTGGGGCGTGGCGGTCTGTGAGCGGGTCAACAGCCCACGGGTCAAGCTGCTCTATGACATCTACCACATGCAGATCATGGAAGGCGATGTGATCCGCACCATCCGCCAGAACATCAAGTGGATCGGCCACTTCCACACCGCCGGCAACCCCGACCGCCGCGATTTGGATGACGCCCAGGAACTCAACTACACCGGCATCTGTCGCGCCATTGCGGCCACGAATTATGATCTCTATCTCGGTCACGAATTCCGCCCCAAAGGCGATCCGATTGCGGCGCTAAAGACGACTTTTGCGATTTGTGATCAGGGGTAGCTGTTCAGTACACCGTGGCAAGAACTACGGTGAGTTTATCTGTTTGCCATTTTTGCTCTGGGTGAACCAATAGTTCACCCAGAGCAAAAATAGGTAAATTATGTAGTGGGATTTGTCGTGAGCCTGGTCAAAAACGTCTCGAATTCAGCCGCTGTAGACGATTCTGCAACAAAGTTGCTCAGTTCTTTGATCTTAGCAAGGTCAAGACCTTGTAAGCGATCATCGAAATAATCTTCCGGGACATTGTAGCGAAATTTAATGAAACTGCGCAGGACGGCTAAGCCGCCTTCTTCACGACCTTCTTCGCGACCTTCTTCGTACCCCTCCTCATATCCTTCTTCGTGTGCCAATGCTGTTAGTTCCTGATAAAGTGGTGATTCTTTCAGAATATTCATGCTTAACCCCACAATTTGTCTAACTAACCCTGCCTTCATCACAATGCTGGCGAACATAGCCAACGCGATTTCCAGATCCTGTGCATTCGGTTGCTCGTGCGCTTTGGCAACGCATCGCCGCAACATCTGAGGCGTATCGCCACCATTCATTAGTGGAATAAAGGGAATGAGCGCCGGATTATCAAGCGCAAGCGCCGCCTCTGCATCTAGTTCCCAGAGACAAATCGTCTGAAAATCTTGGTGGGCAGTTTGCCCCAAAAATTCGCGATGAAATACTTTTGCAATGCTTTTGCCTTCAGGCGGCGGTCGCAGGTAGACAACCGCAACGTGAACTTCAAGGTGATATTTCTCACGTGCTAGCGCCGCATACGCTGCCAAGCGCCGATCCATATTTTCGTCAAATTGCAACTGTAGATCGGTTAACGAAAGAAAGTCAACGCCATGCTCATCTTTGACCTTGAGTAAGACATCCGTTGCGCGGGTAATAAACTGAAACTCGCCCGATAACTCATCTATCACCGCAAGCTGTTGGCTATCGACAATCCACTCTGCCCAAGCACGAGCATAAAGATGGATAATATGTTTGCCGCTTGTATCAAACCGACCCATGTTAGTTTACCACACTTACTTGACGTAAACAACCGTTTCAGTTTCCATCGATTCAATCGCTGCGGCGATCACTTTCTGTGCCGCCAGCGCTTCAGCAGCGGAGCCATCGATCTGATCTGGCCCAACGCCGGCTGTCACTTGTGCCAAGAAGGTGTGAATGCGGTCGCGGAAGGTGTCATTGAACTCGCGGTAACCGCCAAAGAGTGGATTCGTGTAGACCGTCTTTTCCAGATTGCCGGCGGGGTAGAGGGTCACTTCGCGATACATATCGTCGATGACAAAGCGGCCATTGACCCCCGCCACCTCGCACCGCTCCATTGGGTGGCCGCGCTGGATGTCATAGCTGCCGGTTAGCGTGCCGACACAGCCGTTCTTAAATTTCATGTTAAAGACGGCAGTTGACCAAATCTTACGCCCTGGCGCTTTGCTGGCAAAACAGTGGACGGCTTCAATATCGCCGCAGAAGTAGCGCATGACATCAATGGTGTGCGGGTGGAGTGCTTTCAGGTGAAAATAGGGTGAACTTTCCCGTGGATTCATGATCCACATGCTCATGTTGATAAAGAGTTGGTGGCCGATACGCCCTTCTTCCACCCACTTTTTCGCCAACCGTGCCGCTGGCGTAAAGCGATGATTAAGGTTGACGCCATAGCGCACCCCCTTTTCCTTCGCCTTGGCGACCATCTCTTCGCCCTCTTCGACTTCGTTGGAGATAGGCTTTTCGCCGATGACATTGCAACCAAATTCCAGCGCTTGCATCGTGGGCAGATAATGTTCGCTGCCATATTCATGGCCGCCAGTCGCCACACTCACCACATCAGGACGCTCGGCCTCCAACATGGTCTGCACATCATAATACGCCTTCACCCCGAACTTGGCGGCGCCGGCGTCGGCGCGCTCTTTGTTCCAGTCGCAGACGGCCACAAAGTTCGCCAGTTCATCCTCTTTGTACATCGTCGAGTGAATATTGCCAATCGGCCCCATGCCGATGACAGCGGTTTTTAGCATGATGGTTTCTCCGTTATTGGTATTGGTTATTAGGTATTTGCTATTCCTTCCCAATATCAGTAGACCGCAACGCACTTAAGGCCAGAAACTGAGTTTCTTGGAGAAACTCAGTTTCTATTGCGGTGTACTGAATATCCAATACCTAATAACCAATAGTTACTACGCCACTGGCACTTCCTCGGCTCGACCCGTTTCATGGGAGCGAATCGCCGCTTCGATCACTTCCTGCACGGCCAGCCCATCTTTGCCGGAGGCATCGATCTCTTCCCGCGGGACGCCAGCGCTGACCTGTTCGATCCAGCGGTTGATACGATTGGTGAAGGTGGCGTTGAAACCGCTGAGGCCGCCCATGATACTGTTGCGAATCACCGTCAACTCATCGCTGCGGCGGGGATAGAGCGTCAACTCTTCATAGCAGTTGTCGAGGACAAAGCGCCCTTCGGTGCCCATTACCTCGCAGCGTTCCAAGTTGTGACGCGGATTGGCGTCATAGCTACCGGTGAGATGACCGACAACGCCATTTTCAAACTCAATGTTGACCTGCATGTTAGAATAGCAGACACGGCCCGGCGCTTTGTTAAAGAACGCCTGAACACGCGCCACATCGCCGCAGTAGTAGCGCATGACATCGACGGAGTGGGGATGAAGCGCACGCGCATGAAACCAGGGCGAGGTTTCGTTGGGGTTGCCGATCCACATCGTCATGTTGATGAGCAGCAGATGACCCAACTTGCCTTCTGTCACCCATTGTTTGGCCTTGGCGGCGGGTGGCACAAAGCGGTGGTTGAGGTTGATGCCGTAATAGACCCCCTTCTGATCGGCCTTGCGCACCATCTCGCGCGCCTTTTCGATCTCGTTGGAGATGGGCTTTTCCCCCAACACATGTTTGCCTGCTTCCAGACATTGCATGGTCGGCTCATAGTGGTCGCCGCCATTTTCTTTGCCGGCGCTACAGACGCTCACAGCGTCGATCTCTTCGTTCTTGAGCAGATCTTCAACGCTGTAATAGGCTTTGACCCCGTAGCGGGCTGCGGCCTTATCGGCGCGCTCCTTGATAATGTCACAAACGGCGACCAATTGGACAGCGGGATTGGCTTGATAGACCGGCGCATGGGTGTTGCCGATCCCGCCCAAGCCGATGACGGCGACTTTGAGTGGCATAAAAATTCTCCTTTTGTTTGATACACTTATATCGTTTTGGGGGCAGCAGCCCGGCGGTAAAGCCAAAAGAGGAGCAGACAGAGCATAACTTCCACGCCGACAAACAGGAGCGTTGTCGGGCTGAAAAAGCCGAGCAGAATTTCACCCGTTAAGCGGGCCAGGTGAACGAGACTAAGAAAGAGTAATTCCAAAAAGGTGATGAGAAAAAAACGCGCAAAAAGCTGGTGTTTCTCCACACCTGTGCGATAGAAATGTTCGGTAAAAACAATGATGATTAAGCCGAAGATCGCTAAGAAGAGAAAACCAAATTGATTGATGGCATGTTCAAAATAGCGATCCCATTGGGTCACACCCAAGGCGATCATCACCGAACTGCGCGAGGCCAGCAGCGCAACAATGGCAATCACAACGCTGATGGCCCACAACAGATATGCCAGTGCATACCTCGATGTGTTGATAACCATGAGTCATCTAATTTCTAGGGCAAAGCTGCCTTTAACGCAATTCCTTGCAGGTGAAGATCCTCTGCAAAATGGCAACTGGCAAAATGATTCTCACCAACGGCGCGCAGTTGCGGTTCTTCCTGTTTGCACCGATCTTTTACATATTTACAACGGTTTTGAAAAACGCACCCTTTGGGCAGATTGCCGAGATCGGGCGGCTCCCCTGGTGTGATCAACCGATGGCCCCGTTGGCGATCCACCGTGCGCGGCACCGCTGCCAACAACAACTCCGTATATGGATGCCGCGGGTGTGAAAGCAACTCCTGCTTCTCCCCCAACTCCACCAACTTGCCGGCATACATGACAGCAATGCGGTCGCTGATATAGCGCACCACCGACATGTTATGGGAGACAAAGATATAGGTCAAGCCATACTGCGCCTGCAAATCTTCCAGCAGGTTCAAAATCTGCGCCTGGATCGACACATCCAGCGCCGACACTGGCTCATCGGCAACGATCAGACTTGGCTTCACCACTAGTGCACGCGCAATGCCGACACGCTGCCGTTGACCACCACTGAAACTGTGGGGGAAGCGACGCAAATGTTCAACGCGCAACCCAACCTGTGTGATTACCTCTTTGACCCGCTCTTCCAATTCGCGACCACTGGCGATCCCGTTGACCAGCAGCGGCTCTCCCACCGTTTCCAGGATGTTCATGCGCGGGTTGAGCGACGCAAAGGGATCTTGGAAAATAATCTGGGCGCTGCTGCGGAAAAGTCGACGGTCTTGTCCCTCTAACTCGGTAATGGATAGGGTCTTTTGCGGTGTGTGGAGCAGAACCTTACCGCCGGTCGGCTCATACAGCTTGACCAGACAGCGGCCCATGGTCGTCTTCCCACAACCGCTCTCGCCGACCACGCCCAGCGTCTCGCCGGATTTTACTTGCAGTGAAACATTATCGACGGCCTTGATATAGCCAACCGTGCGCCGGAAAAAGCCCTGTTGCACCGGGAAATATTTTTTCAGCCCTTGCACATCGAGCAAGACATCTTTTTGTTCAGCCACGTTTCAGACTCCAAAAATTCAGATATTAGGTATTAGGTATTGGTTATTCAAGTTGATGCTATGTATACGCGAATATCTAATACCTAATATCTAGTCGTTTAACACTAGCTACTTATTGTACAACACACACCGCACCTTATGCCCCGGCTCAACCTCCACCAGCGGTGGACGGGAAACATCACAAGTCCCCGGAATGCGCTGCTCACAGCGGGAGAAGAAGGGGCAGCCCTTGTGTTCACTAAAGGGGCTGGGCATTGTCCCCTGGATGGTTTTTAGCCGTTCCAATTCACCATCAATGGTGGGGATGGAGCGGAGCAGCGCCTGGGTATAGGGGTGCAATGGATTGTCAAAGAGTTGATCGGTGCTGGCGTGTTCCATCACCAAGCCCAAGTACATCACCATCACCTCATCAGCTACCCCGCCGATAACGGCCAGGTCATGGCTGATGTACATGATCGCCATGCCGAACTCTTGCTGCAAATCCTTGAGCAATTCGATGATCTGCGCTTCAATGGTCACATCGAGCGCGGTGGTCGGTTCGTCGGCGATCAGCAGTTTGGGATTACAAGCCAACGCCATCGCAATCATTGCCCGTTGGCGCATACCACCGCTGAATTGATGGGGATAGGCGTCAACCCGCTGTTCTGCACGTGGAATGCCGACGCGACGCAAAATTTCAATGGTCCGCTCGCGTGCTTCCTTCTTGCTGATGTTGGGGATGTGGAGCAGAATCGACTCCATAATCTGGTTGCCGATCGTATGCACCGGGCTGAAAGAGGTCATCGGCTCCTGGAAGATGATGCCGATCTCTTTGCCACGAATGGCGCGATAGTCATTGCCCCGCGTCGGTAGGTCGGAAAGAATCACGCTGCGGTCACCCACACCATTTTCGGCCAGGTGCATGGTAATGCGCCCGCTCTCCAACTTGGCCGGCGGCATGGGCAAAATCCCCATAATCGCCTGCGCCGACACCGACTTCCCCGACCCGCTCTCGCCGATCACGCCCAGCGTCTTCTGGTGGCGAATGGCAAAGCTCACCCCATCCACCGCTCGCACTTTCCCCTCTTGCAAGTGAAAGTGGACGCGTAAATCTTCTACTTCGATCAAAACATCTCGTTGGTCAGTCATTATTCATGTATCCAGAAAACAATAAGTGATATATAGCTTATCCGGCCATGCCAAGCAATGAGCGTTCCATGCGTACAAACACGACAACGGATGTAGGAAGCAACTGATTTGTCCCTTAATGGACGAGATTTGTAATCAATCCTTCTCAAACTATCAATTTCAATTTTATAAATGAAGCTCGCCGATCTTAGCGTAAATCCGCTGCTTCCTACATCCGTTGTCGTGTTTCGCCGGCAACCACTTATGAAGAATACGGATCTGCCGCATCGCGCAGGCCGTCGCCGACAAAGTTAAAGAGCAGCACGGCCACAATAACAAACAACCCTGGTATCAACCGCCACGGTTGTTGCGCCACCACCACCATGTCCTGGGCATCGCGCAGTAGCACGCCCCAACTGACGGCGGGGGGTTGCATCCCCAGCCCCAGGAAACTGAGCGACGTTTCGCCCAAAATCGAGCCGGGAATCGCCAGCGTGAGCGACACAATCAGGTGGCTGGTAAAGCCGGGCAGCAGATGCCGGAAGATAATGCGCGGTTGACTCGCCCCAGCCGCCTGTGCCGCCAAGCTGTAATCTTCTTCGCGCAAAGCCAATAATTTCCCGCGCACCACACGCGCCAACCCCGACCAACCAATGATCGACAAAATCACCGTAATGGCGAAATAGGTTCTGGTCACCGACCAATCGCGCGGCAGGGCGGCGGCGAGCGCCATCCAGAAGGGCAGTTGTGGAATGGCGAGTAAGAAATCGATGGTGCGTTGAATGATCTCATCGATAATGCCGCCAAAATAGCCGGAAATACCACCTAACAAGATGCCGATGATAAACGTCAACAGCACACCCACAAAGCCAATCGACATGGAGATTCGCGAGCCATAAAAGGTGCGGCTGAGAATATCGCGCCCCAGTTCATCGGTGCCAAAAAGCACCAGCGGCGGCCCATCGACTCCTGTGCCAAAGAGGTGCGTGTTGCCCTCCCAGCGCCCCCATATTTTATAAGGATCGCCTTCAACAAAAAAGAGAATTGGGAAAGGTTGGCTTGTATCAGCCGTATAGGTATATTTGAAGGTCTTCTGATCCAATTCCCGGTTTAATGGATAGATAAAGGGGCGGCGGAAATTTCCGGCCTCATCAAAAAAATGAATACGCGTGGGCGGGCTTTGTTGAAATTTCTCAAAGCGGGTCTGGGCGCTATACGGCGCAGCAAATTCGGGAAAGATGGCAATCAAATAGAGAACCCCCAGCAACACCAATGACAACATTGCCAGGCGATGACGCCGAAAGCGCCACCAGATCAATTGCCACTGTTTGGCGTAATAGTAGCGTTCGGACTTGACATCCAATTGCTCTTCCGCTACCGCCGATGGATCCCCAATCGGCGGCAAACCGGTTGGGGGTTTGCTCAGTACATCTTGTACCGCCATGAATAATCTCCTTACCTTCTAGCGGTATAGCACAAATCTGGCTGCGTTACGCTTCTGCGTTATGCTTCTACAGAATGGCGTACAAAGATTTGGCATACCGCCTACTTCGCCCCGCTTTCAAAGCGAATTCTGGGATCGGCCCAGGCCAAATAAATATCCGAAAGTAATGTCCCCACCACGGTGAGACTGCTTAAGATCAACACAATGCTGCCCACCAAATACATGTCTTGCGCCAGTGTGGCGCGCAACAATGTTGGCCCCAACGTCGGGATGCTCAACACCACCGAAATGATCACTTCCCCAGAAAATAGGGCCGGTAAGAGCCAACCGATGGTGCTAAAGAGCGGGTTGAAGGCAATACGCACCGGATATTTAAAGAGGATGCGCAGTTCCGGCAGCCCTTTGGCGCGCGCTGTGGTCACGTACTGCTTTTTCAATTCATCGAGCAAATTGGCGCGCAGCACGCGAATGGTGGCGCCGGTGCCGGAGAGACCAATAATGACAATCGGCAGGATGAAGTGTTTGATCCGATCAATCAACTTGGCTGTACTCCACGGCGCGTCGAGAAATTCAGTTGAATTGAGGCCCAAGGGTGAAAAATCCAGATAGGCATAGACCAACCATGCGGCCACAAAGGCTAACAAAAACCCTGGCGTTGCCACCCAAATAAAGGCCAGCACCGTGGCAACATAATCGACAATTGAATAGGGATGGGTGGCCGAATAGATGCCAATGGGGATGGCGATCAGCCAAGAGATAATCAGGGCGCCGATGGAGATGATTAAAGTAAACGGCAATTTTTCGGCCAGAATATCGTTGACCGGTTTGCCCCATTGGAAGGACCAACCAAAATCGCCGCGCGTGATAATCCCCTGCATCCAACGGGCATACCGCACATACGAGGGTTGATCAAAACCATACATCGCCGTTAAGCGATCCGCCTCATCATCCTGTAATTCAATCCCCGAGGTGCGGAGGTTATTGATATAATTACTTACCCAATCCCCTGGCGGCAACTCAATCACAATAAAAGAGACAACCGAAATCAAAAAGAGAATCGGGATCAACATGATCACCCGGCGCGCAATGTAAAGTAACATGGGAAGAGTCCTTCACAATTACGAGTTACGAATTACGAATTACGATTGCAAGACGAATCGTAACTCGTAATTCGTAACTCGTAACTCTAAATCAATTACTCAGCGTACCACAACTGCTCACCCGCAAAGTTACAGGCAATGGCGTAGCCGGCAGACGGCACGTTGCGCAGATTCTTGTTGGCGATCATCGGATACTTGACATTTTCCACAATGGTGATCTGCGGAATGTTGGCTTGTTGCCAGGCGTAGCCTTCGTCGGCCAGGGTGTTGTATTCCTCTTCACCGGCCACCGATTCCCAGCGCGCCTTATTGCGATCCAGCGCTTCCATTACCCAAGCCGGCGGCTCAACGCCTTCAGCGCCACCGGTAGTATACCAGGTGTTCCACTGGCGACCAAAGAGGCCCAAGTTGCCCATCAAGCGATCATTGTCGCCATTCTGATCATGCGCCCAGAAAACCGTCGCTTGTAGCTCGTTGGCGGTGTTGCGCTGACCCCAAAGTTGGGAATCAATCCGCTTGATCTGGAAGTTGATGCCCACATCCTTCATCTGTTCGGCCAGGAGTTCGGCAATCGGTTCCAGGTCGGGGGCATGAGCGCCATGTTCGACCAACATGGAGAAGGGTTCGCCATCCGGCCCCAAACGGAAGCCATCGCCGTCGCGTTCGGTCATGCCAAGTTCATCAAGCAGGGCGTTGGCCTGTTCGACATCATAGGTGGAATTCTCTTCACCCACGGACTTGAGCGGGTAGCCGGCAAAGCCGTAGTAGATGCTTTCGATGATCTCGTCGCGGTTGATAGCGTGGCTTAACGCCTTACGGAAGCGCACATCTTGTGACAGTTGCTGCCAGACCGGGTTGTCAAAGGTCTGGTTCAAGAAGATGGTGCTGGAATCCACGTGCATGTCGAGCAGCACAGTGTTGAAGCCGCCCTTCTCTTCGTTCTCTTTGTAGAGCGGCACTTTGACCAGCCCCGTGCTTTCACGCAGGAAGTCCACTTCGCCGGTCAGCACTTTCAGGTTGACTGCTTCCACATCTTCCACCTGTTGGGAGACAATCTTGTCGATGTAGGGCAGTTGCTTGCCTTCGGTGTCAACCTTGAAGTAATAGGGATTGCGCTCGAAGATTTTGGTGGCCGGTGAATCAGAGGCTTGCAGCACCCACGGGTTGACCGTCGGGTAGCCGATGCAGCGTTCGCGGGTCACATCCCAGTTCTGGCACCACTTCTGGCCGAAGAGCGTCCACCACTCTTCCGTCAGATTGTTCTTGGTCAATTCTTCCGTTAGTTCTTCGATGGGCGTGAAATCGGTGTGCCATTTCTTCAGTACATGGGCCGGGTTGATCAACTCGGTGTAGCCGTTCCAGCCTTCAATGACCAGATTGCGCAGGAAGCTGCCATAGGGCGAGGGGTAGGTGATCTTGAAGGTGTAGTCGTCGATAATTTCCAAGACGCCCGGTTCACCCTTCGGATCGTTGCCGACGCGGAAGCGGGCCTTTAAGCCGGCTGGGGTCAGCTTTTCGTTGCCGTAGATATTTTCCCAGGTGAAGCGCACATCTTCGGTGGTGACCGGTTCGCCGTCACTCCACTTCAGCCCTTCACGCATGTAGAAGGTGAAGACCTTGTTGTCCTCTTCCACCAGGAAATCCTTTAGCACGTTGCCCTTGATGCCCTGCACGCCGAGATCGGGCGCATGGAGCGCCGGCTCATTGAGCATGACGAAGACATCGGGCGCCCAGTCGGCCACACTGTGGGCCGTGCGGATGACGCTGCCATCTTTGTACTGGCCGGGCGCCCAATCGGGCAGGCTCTCTTCACTCAACAGCACACCGGGGCCGATGACCTTGGGTTCGGCCGGGAGCCGTTCGGCCAGCGGCGCTAATTCACCAGCAGCCACTTTTGCTGCCAGCATGGGCGCTTCGAGGGCGCCATCCGTCGCCACAGCTTCAGCCGGGGCCGCAGCCTCTTCCTTGGGCGCTTCCGTCGCGGCTGCTTCGGCCGCCGGCGCTTCCGCCGCCGGTTGCTCGGCTGCCGGAGCCCCACCGCCACAGGCGGATAGGACCAACGCCAGCACGACCAGCAGACTCAGGAACCTGAATTTCTTCATATCGTATTCCTCCTGGTTCACTTCATGTTGAAAAGCGGGAAAATATTGACACGCCGTTGTTGCGTGATTCGCGCCCAGTAGGCTCCCGCGTGTTGCGTGTTAGTTGTCTAAACGCAGCCCACAGCACGCTCTTCTTACAAATCAACAGGCGATTGTCGCACATTAAGCGGTAGCAAAGACTTTAGTCTTTAGACACGGTAGGAAGACTAAAGTCTTTACTACCGTAAACCCTACACAACTTCCACCGTGACTCCAAGCGCACGGATCGCTTCCAACTCTTGGGGGGAGGCGTCTCGACCGGTGACGATATGGGTTGCGACTTGCAAGGGGGCGATCAAGCCGGCGCGCAGCACGCCGATTTTAGAGGCATCGATCAACAGGATATTCTGTTGGCCGGCCTCTAGCGCTTTCCGTTTGATGGGGATCTCTTCCAGACTGGCATTCGTGATACCGGCGACAGCAGAGACGCCGCTTGCCGCCATAAAGGTTTTGTCGTAGCGAATATTATAGGCTTCGATGCTATTTAGGGCCAACACACCGCTAAAGGTCAATGAATGCCGGTGGAGGGCGCCCCCAATTGCGATCAAGGTGACATGCGGATTGGCGCTCAGGCGATTGATAATGTTTAAGCCATAGGTGACCACCGTAATGCGTTTGTCCGCCAGGTAAGGCAACATACACTCGGTGGTAGTGCCGCCATCAATAAAGATAGTTTCGCCCTCAACGATATGTTGAGCCGCAGCGCGGCCAATGCGATCTTTTTCGGCAAAGTTGGCAACTTGCCGTTCGACAAAAGGCGCTTCGCCGTTGCCGCCGTGCCCATTGCCAATAAGCGCTACGGCGCCGCCATAGGTGCGCGTAAGCAGCCCATGTTCATGTAATTGACTGAGATCGCGCCGAATCGACGACCGACTGACGCCAAAATAGCCGGCCAAATGGTCAACGCTGACGCGTGACTTCTCTTCAAGCAGCGCAAGAATTTCCTGTCGTCTTTCTGCTGAAAACATGTGCGTTTATTGACGCTGGAGAGTGATGAAACCGGCTGGGGAGCGGCTTCTACGCAATGATTAAATACTTTGCGAAAAGGTTGGGCTTTGTTGGTCGCTATTATAAAAGGCTTTGCTGGGCTTGTCAAACGGCGCTATGGATCGTTGCTCACAATTGCGCGAAATGCGCAACAATGCGCAACGATCGTATACGCAGCACGCATGAATTGTGCAGCTTTGGGCGAATTCTCATCCGTTTCTCATTTTCAGCCACCGTGCTACGCCTGTGTCTGTTTCCACACCAAATGACGCGCCCATACTTGTTCCCATAGCGAATCTGCTAGCAGCAGCGGTAGATCAAACGTTTCGTGAAGCACTTGGCGGTAGCGCGGCAGGGTGGTGATCTCTTCTTCCTCAATGCCGGTTGCCTGGAAACGTTTGAAGACAACACCCCGCAGCATAACAATGCCTTCGTCTGTGAAACGATAGCAGACCGTTGACTTTACAAAACCGGAATCTGGCGACGTTTGCAACTCATGACAACGAGTGGCAAATTCGGGCAGTTGACGCGGGAGAAGGGTGAAACCATAACCCTTGCCGCCGTGCTGGTGATTGTGGAAAAACCACTTGTCGCCGGCCTCTTCCAGACGAAAGTCGAGAAATGATTGCTGATAGCTGCCGGACTGTAGCGGCAACGGCTCCCAAAAGGCATTGCCAAAGCCAACATCCACCAGCCAGGGTTGCGCCAATTGCACCTGTAAAATCAGATGCTCGTGGTCACCCTCCGCCCCGTGTGCTGGTTCACCAACACTGCTGCCTAGCAAAGTCACGTCAAAACCCAATTCACGTAATGCCCAGGCAAAGAGGCCATTCATCTCATAACACCAGCCGCCGCGGCCCTGTTCAACGATCTTCGTGTAGATATGCTCGGTGTCCAACGTCAACCGGCGGCCCAAGTGAATATCCAAATTCTCATAGGGAATCGCCAAGAGATGGGCGCGATGGAGTTGGCGCAGTGTCTCTTCTGTCACGGTGTGGGGGCCGGTATAGTGAATGCGTTGCAGATATTTTTCCAGCTTCATTGTTGATTGCGTTGCTCATGCCGCCTCACGCCCTCTCTGGTTCAACTAGTGTTGACACAGGTAAGGGAAAACATTGCTTTCCAAACGTATGCGCTATTATGCCGTATAATTGAGGATTGGAAAAATGGTGAAAGCACTTAGGCGGGATGCACAGTCCCGTAGGGATGGTTGAGTTTAGGACACAAGAATTCCACAAGAGGAAGCAAGATTTTTCTCGCCCTAAATTCAATCGTCCCTACGGGACACGATTGCGTGGGGATGAGGGATGGATGGTCGTTTCTCAGCGTTTCGTGACTGGCAAATACAATCGCTCCGTCAGCGCCGGATTGGGTGTGCTGGTGGGGCCGGGAGTTGGGGTCGGAGTGGATATGCCGGATTGGTTTTTGCGCCAGTCAACAAAGATGCCTTGCGCATCATACGTGCCGACCTTGCCGGTGGCGACTTCCAACCAGAAAATCTCGAACAAATTGTCACCGATCTGTATATTGTAGAGCAGATATTGCCCATCCGGCGACCAAGCTGGGCTACTCACGCTGCGGCCAAAGTCGATCAGGGCGATCTGTTGTGGGACGCCTGGGTTTTGTCGATCAAAGAGCATCAGAGCGTGATTCAGCCGTCTGACCCCTGCCGCATCATAGTGATTGCCGGCGATTAAACGCCAGGTGACAAAGAAGCGGCCATCGGGTGACCAGGTGGGCTGGACATCCTGCCACAGATTGGTCGTCGTCTTGTGACCAAAGAGGAGGACCGGGGTGCCGGTTGGGTGATTCATGTCCAGTTCGTAAATTCCCGGCTGGATGTTAGCCAGATTTGGCACTATGCGGTAGAGCAGGCGGTTGTTGCTGCCCCAGTCTACATCCACCGCCGTGTTGAGTAACGGTTGTTTGGCTCCAGTCACCACTGTTACCGTTTCTACATAGCAGAGGTCGTCCGTCGTATAGCCGTCAGCGTAGCGGTTTCGGGTGCAGTAGAGGACGACCAGTTGCTTGCCGTCGGGCGACCAACTGTAGTCGCGAATGGTACTATCGAGCGCCGGGTCATCATAGCGCAGACAATCGGTGCGCGGGGTGCGACAGCCGGGCGGGCTGCCGGGAATCAGCTTTTTGCCGATGGTCTGGTAGAGGACGCGCAGGCTGCCGCCGTTCTCATCCAGCAAGGTAACCACCGAAATCTGCGCCCAGTTGACCGAGGGCTGTTCACCCGCTTCGCTTTGCAACGTATCTTCCCGGACGGCAATCTGTTTGCCGTCCGGGGACCAAAGCGGTTGTTCTGGGCGGTTCTGTCCGGCATAGAGCGGGACTGGCTGACGGGCATCCCGCTCGACCCGCACAATCTGTTGGCCGTTGCCTGTGCTGGCTGTGCCGACCAGCGGACGTGTCCCATCACTCTGCAAGGCCGGCGGCAGTTGGGTGATGATCGGCGTGCGCACTACCTGTGGCACAACAGTGATCTCATCAAGATAATAGGCCAGTGGCGCTTGTACCGAAAGCGAAAATTGCACCGTGAATGACAGGCGGAAGGTACGCCCTTGCACTTTACTCACCTCAGCCGGAGCTAACTCAAAGCGGGCCAGGTTCCACCCCGGCGCTTCATCGCTGTAGACATAATCGGTCAATTTCACAAACTCACCATCGTCGGTTGGCTCCAGGGTTGCCGTCAGGGTCCAAAAGGCACCGCCTTCAAAGTCACCCTGACGGGAATACCAGAAGCTGAGGGTCAAGCCAGTGGCATCCGTCGGCACGAAAATGTTATCGTAGTGCGCCTGCAACTGCTGGTCAAGTACCCCGCCGGGGCAGCTATCATCGGTCGGGTTGCCCAGGCGTAGGGCGTAACGGCCTTGGTGGACTTCCAGTGCGGTTGCACCGGCCTGCGTATCCATCAGCCGCACCCCGCCACAGACCTCCCAACCGGCCAATGTTCCTGTTTCAAAATCGCCGTTCGTCAACAGGTTGTTGCTGCTCCCTTGTACTTCCCCGCCTGTCAGTGGCGCCAGCAGCAACATGAGGATGAGCGTAAGAATTCCTCTCTGTTTCATTCGTTGTCCCTCCGAATTGACCATGTAGCTATAGTTCTTATTGCGAAACACCTGCATGAACCGCAAAGACGCCAAGGGTGCGGCGGCTTTACCCCAATATTCTTTGCGCACGTTGCATCTCTGCGGTTTCTTTGCTGCGTTGCCAGGGGCCTGTGGTCGTCGTCAAATTGTAAGCGCCAAAATCCGCATTTTATGCAATAATAGACAGAGCATAGCACTGTGCCGGCCATAGTCAATCCCGGTCACTTGTACAGAAGTGATACAATCTGATCATACAAACCCGGTCAGGTATCAGTACTCAGGTGTGCGGCCCTAGTCAAGGAAATGATCGCGTAAACAAACTATTCCTGACCAGTGCCGCACACCTGAGTAGTTACGATACAAGAGGAAAGCCATCATGTCTGTCGAAACCCGATCCTTGGGGCAACAAGTGCGTCATTACCGCGAAGCACGAGGTTGGACGCGCAAAGAGCTTGCCCACCAGATTGGCTGTGCGGTTGTCACCCTGCAAAAAGTAGAGCGGGATGAGCGGCGCCCATCAATCGAGTTACTCCATCTGCTGGCGCAGGCGCTGCAACTGACAAAGGAAGCAGCGACGGCCCTCATTGCGCTGCTCCAACCAACCGTAACCGAAGCCGAAGACGCACATAGACCGGCGGTTACGCCAATCATTGTCCCGCCCATCATCGGGCGCATTAGCGAATTGGAGCAGATTGCCGCATTGCTCCAAACCGGGCAGACGCGCTTGTTGACCCTGACCGGGCCGGGGGGCGTTGGCAAAACCACGCTGGCAACCGCCGCCGTCGCAGCCCTGGCCTGCCACTTTTGCGACGGCGCCTATACGGTCGAACTAGCCGCCCTCCAACACCCGGAACTGGCGCTGGAGACCATCGCACGAGTTGTCGGCTTGCCCAGCGATGGCGAACAACCGCTGTTGCGCCGCCTCTTGACTTTCCTCCAGCCCAAACAGATGCTCTTATTTTTGGACAATCTGGAACATCTGCTCCCCGCTGCTTCCTTGTTTGGCGAATTGCTGGCTGGTTGTCCCCAACTGGTGATCCTGACCACGAGTCGTGAACCGCTGCGTTTGGCTGGTGAATTGCTGTTGCCGGTGGCGCCACTGGGGTTACCGGCGGCGCCGGCCATGATACAAGATCCCCTGGCGGCGGCCTGGGCCTCGCCGGCGGTGGCGCTCTTTGTGCTGCGGGCGCAAGCGGTCAAACCGACCTTTGCCTTGACCGCCGAAAACGCGCCGACCATTGCCCAACTTTGCATTCATCTGGATGGGCTGCCATTGGCGATTGAATTGGTGGCGGCGCGCAGTCGTCTGCTGGCGCCGGCGGCGCTCTTGGCCCGCTTTGTAACGGCGACGGGCCAACCACGCCTTGGCCTCTTGGCCCAGGAACGCGCCACCTTGCCCGGTAGCCTGCCGGCGCGCCATCGCACCTTGCGGGAAACGCTCGATTGGAGTTATCACCTGCTCACCAGCGCCGAGCAGCGCGCGTTTTGTCGTCTGGCGCTCTTTGCCGGCGGTTGTACCTTGGCGGCGGCGGAAGCGTTGCTCCACGACGAGCAGGAAACTGATGAACATGCCGCCGTCTATGCCTGGGATCTGGTAAGTTCGTTATTGGACAAAAGCCTGCTCTACCAGCGCGAGAGCGCCGGGGAAACCCGGTTTTTTATGCTTGCAACCATTGGCGAATATGCTCGTGAACAGTTGACCAATCAAGCGGATCTGCGTACTGTGCAACGGCGCTACGCCCGTTACTACCAGGAGGTGGCGCAACTATTTTTTGAGCGTATTGTGGAAGGCATCCACGTCGAAACATGGTTGGCGGCGGCGGCCCAGGAGCATAGTAACTTTCGCAATGCCTTGAACTGGGCCATCACCCAGCAGGAAGGGGAGATCGCGATCCGTATGGCGACGGCGTTGTGGCGCTACTGGTGGATTCGTGGTTATTGGCAGGAGGGGCGCACCTGGCTGGAGCAAGCTTTACAAATGTTCACCGACGACAGCCAAACGGCCCAGTCTTTACGCGCACGCGCGTTGCGCTCTCTCGGCGGGCTTTGCCTGGCCCAAGGTGATCTCCGCGTGGCACGCACTGCTTTGGAACAAAGCGTTGCGCTGGCGCAGACCGCCGAAGATGAATATACCGAGGCGCTGGCCCTTAGCTCGTTGGCGACCTTGTGTTGTAGTGAGGGCGACTTTATCCGGGCGGAAGCGTTCATGTTGCAAAGTATGGCCTACGACGAAAAGAGCAACAATGCGCGCGACCTGGCCGTCAGCTATGGCATTCTGGGAGAGATCAGCTTGTACCAGGGCGATTATGCCAAAGCCGAACGCTATCTACGACAGGCGTTTGCTCGTCAACACGCGCGTGGGGATGAACATAGTTTGATGATCACCCAACTCAATCTAGGCCATACCTTGTATGGGCAAGGGCAACTGGAAGCGGCGCAAGCTTATCTTGAAGCCGGCTTGCGATTGGGGCGCACGCTGGGTAATCCGCTGGCTGAGACAAGCGGCCTGCAACAGTTGGCGGAATTGCACTTTGCGCTAGAACAGCCGGAGATCGCCTTTCCGCTGCTGCTGGATGCTTTTGTGCTGGCGGAAGAACATGCGCTGGACAGTATCACCGGTGTGTTGCTGCGTTTGCTGGGTGAACAGTTGATCAAAGCAGGAGAGCAAGCGCCGGGCGCCCGCTTCTTTGGCGTTTGTTGCGCATTGGAAAAGCAACGTGGCATTGTGCTGGCCGCACACGAACAAGCGCGCATGACGCGCCTCCTCGCCCATTTACAGACGCACAGCGATGCACAGGCCATTGTCGGCGCTTATCAGCAAGGTCAGGATGCGCCGCTGGCGGAGTCCCTGGCTGCCGCCCGTCGTCTGTGTGTGCAACCAATAAAGCAATAACAAGCGGTTGCGCCATGGTGCAGGCTCGACTCACGCCAGTATCTTCTTGTGTCCCGACACACTGGCGGCGCTGGCTTGGAGGAGTGTTGCACGCAATCGATCCTGGCGCACTGGTTTGGTGAGATAGGCATCGTAGCCGTGGGCCAAGGCGAGCCGCCCCTGTTCTTGGGCATCAAAGGGGGTCAACATGATAAGTTGGGTTGTCGCCAGCGCCGGTTCATTGCGCACTGCTGCACCCATTGCCAGGCCATCCATCTCCGCCATTTCTAGACCGATAAGGGCCGCTTGATAGGGATGGTCGGCGGCGCAACGTAGATGCATGAGCGCTTCCGATCCGCTGGCCGCTACCTCGACCTGGACACCCCAGTCGCGTAAATAGTTGCGCAGGATTGCTCGGTAGCTAGCGTTGTTCTCAACCACCAGCACACGTAACTGTTGCAGGGCTGTCGGGGCGGGGGGGTGTCCGTTGGCCGTTGTTGTTGCCGTCGTAAGCCGAATGGTAAACCAGAAGGTCGAGCCTTTCCCTTCGACACTCTCAACCCCAATGTCGCCGCCCATAAGCTTGACCAGGCGGTGGGCAATGGCCAGTCCCAGACCAGTGCCGCCATGACGCCGGGTGGCGCTGCCGTCGAGTTGGGTAAAGGGCTGGAAAAGGCGCCCTAGATCATCCGGCGCAATGCCAATGCCTGAATCAGTGACGGTGCAATGCAAGTGGACGCAAGCGGCATCCTGCGCCGCAACTTTGACTCGCACAATCACTTCGCCCTGGTCGGTGAACTTAACGGCGTTGCCGACCAGATTGAGCAGCACCTGGCGGAAGCGCCCGGCATCGCCCCGGAGAATAGCCGGCACCTCCGGCGCAAGGTAGGTCATCAAGGCCAGCCCTTTGGCCGTCGCTTGGGCGGAGAGCAGCTCCGCCACACTCTCGACAACCATGATCGGCGGGAAGCTATCCTCCTGTAGGGTGAAACGCCCGGCCTCGATCTTGGAAAAGTCCAGAATATCACTGATGATATGCAGCAGGTGGTCGGCTTCCTTGAGGACGACGCCGGCATACTCCTGTTGACGTGGGGTCAACTCCGTATTGAGCAGCAATTTGCTCATGCCGATAATGCCATTCATAGGCGTGCGAATCTCATGGCTCATGGTGGCGAGAAATTCGCTCTTCAGGCGCGAGGCTTCTAACGCTTGGTCGCGCGCTTCCTCCAGTTCAGCGTTGGCCTGGGCAATGCGGTCGGCGTAGGCTTGCAACTGTTCTGTCTTCTGCTGCCGTTCGATCTCCCCGGCAATCCACTGGGCCATCAGGCTGAGAAATTCATGGTCGGCGGCTTTGAATGAGGCGGAGCGTGGAAGGGTGCTGGAAAAATTCAAGGTGCCAAAAAGCTGGCCGTTGCTAGTGGACGAGAGTTGGATACGTGTGCCTAAATAGGCTTCCAGACGAGTGCTTTGGTAACAGGGGTGGGCCGCCCACGGTGATGCACCGGCATGGATAAAGCTCAACGGCCCGAAAGCGTGCATCGTCTCACGGCAATAGGTTTGGCCAAGCGGAAAGTGGTCGCCTTTGCGAATTTTCCCTGCTGGATCATAGGCTTCCATCACCCAATAGTCATCCCCGACGATCTGGGAGAGGATGCCGATCTGCATCCCGAAGCGCTGTCGCCCCATTTTGAGCAATGCTTGCACCTTTTCCAAGAAGCTCATCTGTTGATCCGCCGTAATGGTATAGAGACTGCGAATGGCGGCTTCGCTTTCTCGGCGCGCTTCTTCGGCCTGTTTCCGCACCTGGACTTCCCGTTCTAGCTCCTCCGTCCGTTTCGCTTGCAGAGCCGCACTGGCCGATTGTTCACGAATTAAGCGCACGGCATAGACCAGATGGTTGTTACATAGATACTCCAGCAGCGGCAGGTCGTAGTTGTCTTGGGTGGCAAAGAAGTTGACCGCCCCCAGATAGTGGTCGCCGGTGTGAAGGCGAATGGAGGCGATCTGATGCAACCCCATGAGCGCCTCAATGGCTAATGAGATTGGGCGACTAATCTCCGGGCGCCATTCGTAGACATGGGTAAAGGTCTCGGTGGGCGGCGTTTGAAGGGCTACTTCTGGGTTATTGGCAAAACGATAGCCGACGACGGTAAACCCCAGCCGTTTTTCAATCGCTTGAAAGAGCCGTGACGGAAAATAGGCCGCCATGACGCGCATATGCTGGCCGTCGAATTCCATCTCTGATTGCAGGGCGTAGGTGTAACCGGTAGCTTCGACGATGATCGCCAGTAACCGTTGGCGCACCTCGCCATGCCGCGCCACATCAACCAGATCGGCCAGGGTGGCATTGATCTGGCGGGCAGCTTTGGTGCGCCGCTCTTCACGGGTTTGTTCACTATTCACATTGCCCACGGTCAACTTGCTCACGGTCAACTTACCCACGGAATCGCGTCCTTTTTGTTTGGCGTCCTTCTGCTTTACGGAGCCTAAGATACACGCCAGGAGAACCGGTAGCATTGGGCTAACTATGTGACGACGAAAGGAGCAAGTGGGCGCCCTTTGCCCCACGTCAATTGCTTTACTAGAATTTGCTTTACTGGAATGTTATGACGTGAGTATGATAACACACTTTATGTAAATTGTACATTACAAAAATATGTTGATTAATAAAAGCAATAAAATTTACATAAAAGAACCGGTTCCGGGCAACCGGGGTCGGAAAAGAAACTGGCACCAGACAACCGTCGGCAACCGGGACGAAAAAAGAACTTGTCCCGGTTTGGCCCGACCATCGACACGGTCGGTGGGACAGACTTTCACGGCAGACGGCCTACCCCTCTGTGCCGCTGGCTTACCCATGCCGCTCCGGCGCACCTTCACCGACCGCAGCAGTTGCCTGGTCGAGCATGACTGTGCGCGCTATGCCTGCCCCCTGGTGTTCCCGCAACGCACCGGCGAAAGCTGCCCCATCGACCATGACAACTGGCCCAAAGGCTGCATCACCACCTTACCCACCAGTCCGGGTAACAGGATTCGCCATGAATTGGACCGTCAAAGCGAAGCGTATACGAACCTGTACAAGCAGCGTTCCGCTTCTGAGCGCATCAATAGCCAAGCTCTGGACCTGGGCATTGAACGACCTAAACTGCGCAATCGCAGCTCTATCGTCAACCAGGATACTTTGATCTATGTGCTAATTAACCTGCGCGCGCGCCGGCGCGTGCGCCAGATCAAGGCGGAAAACGCCAAAGCCACTACCACTGACGCCTGACACCGCGTCGCTTGATCGGCGCCCTGCGCCCGCTCGTCTAGCGATGGGTCTGTGATCGGAAACCACAGGGCTGATGACCAAGCGCTGCCTTCACCAGGTTGCGGTTGTTGACGAGGAACCAAGCGGAAAAAACCGGTTGGTCACTTCGACCTGCGCCTTTTTTCGCTCACTCGGCCCAAACCGGCTTGCCTGACCTACCGCAGAACCGGCTGCGCGCAACGACAGCCCCTAGACGCTTCTTTGGCCCACTCTTTAACCTTACAAATTAATGAGTCAATGCCGGTTTTCGTTAGCTCTGTTTTGTCTCACCCCATTGACACTTTACCAAACGTTTTGTCTTGTCCTTCGCGACTGGGTTGATGTTGATTCCGGCTGGGGATGCCGTGGGCTGGATTGTAAAGCAGGTTGGTTTCAATCCCGCGACTGGGTTGATGTTGATTCCGGCGCAACCCATCACCGACGACATCAACGAAGAAAAGCTGCTGTTTCAATCCCGCGACTGGGTTGATGTTGATTCCGGCTCTACGGGTGGGCTTGTCGCTGGACAATGTAGCCGTTTCAATCCCGCGACTGGGTTGATGTTGATTCCGGCGCCATTGTGGTTAGCCGGCGTGAACAGGGTAGGCGGTTTCAATCCCGCGACTGGGTTGATGTTGATTCCGGCATCGCCGCTGTGCGCGCACAGGGTGGGCCGGCGACGCAAGAGATGATTGTTTCAATCCCGCGACTGGGTTGATGTTGATTCCGGCACCGGCGCACCTGGTAGCAGCAATTTGTATATCAAGTTTCAATCCC
>JAPKMW010000120.1 GCA_026645575.1 Caldilineaceae bacterium | reverse complement strand
GTTGGGTCATCTTGCCTCCTTTTCGCTTCGATGACCTAACTTAACCATTACCGATTTTGTTCGTCAAATTTCATTAGCCTGCCGTCACTCTGGGTGGAGTACGATGCGCCCAACCAGCGCTTTACCGAAAAGAGCAAAGCGCGCCTCTATAGCATTATTGCCCAACACTATCAGCGCTTTTTGAATGGGCAGCCAACCACCACCCTTGACGAACCGGCAGAGGAAGTGCCGCCAGCGCCAGAAGCTGTGCCAGCGGCCAACGGGAGCGGAGGCCCACTGAGCGCGGGTGCGGATCACCCCTTTGAAGATGTGCGCGATGAGTTCAAAAAAGTCGGCCAAGACCTGTTCTCGCATGAATGGGCGGAAGCAGAACCCTGGTTCATCACGCGCTGGACGACCAAAAACACCCCCGCCAATGTGCGTAGTCTTACCGCCGATCTCGCTAAAGATGAACAAGAAGCAATCCTTGCCGCCTTGGTGGAGTATGCACCCGATGCAAAAGCCGCGTGGCAGAAAAGCAAAACAACGCCCCCACCGCGCCCAGCGGGTACCCGGCGCCCAGAGAGCGCCCGCAAACCAGCGCCCCGGCAATCAAAGCAACCGGTCATCAACACACGATTTTAGCCGGGCGCACAAACTCAGCAGCACGCAAAAAGCGCTCCTGCTGGATGCCCTGACCTTTTACCGCCGCCAGATACCCCCGGATCTGGTCGGCGCTTTGCACGAGTTGATCGCCGCGGCCCACACTGCCGCCTATTTTTCAGAATAACAGGGCGGGCTAATTTATCGGCCGCCCCCAACACACCCAGGAGTAAAACACATGAAACACAAAGCCACACCCGCACAAATCGCCGCCGCCCAAGCCCATATCCGCCGCTGGGAAACGCCCCGCACCCCCACCGAAGATATTCGTCTGAAAATGGTTCTCAACGGCTGGACTGATCCCCAAACCGTCACCATCGACAACACCCTCTATATCGCCGCCATAACTGGATCAGCCACTGTCTTTATCAAAGGCGCAGACGGCGCCTATGAAGTGATCATCGCTGGCAACGACCCCGCCATCGGCGCCGACCTCCAGTTGCCACGCATCCCCAGCCCCGGCGTGATCTGCGAAATCTGGCGGCTGATGAACTTGCGAGGGTAGGCCATGAGTGAAGTTAAAGCCTGTATTGATTTGTTGCGATCAAAATATTACGTATCAAAGATCGACGCCGCTCGCGGGGTGCGCCTGCTCGTGCCTCACCAATTCGAGAACGTAAGCGCAGCACGTCAATTTACCGTCCAGCGCAAGCGCGGCTACAACGTTGTTAAAGATGAGTACAGCGGCTTTGTTGTCCAACGCGGTAGCCATATCCTCGACGGCCCCCCATTGCCCATTGACTTCTACATCCCTAATGCCAGCCCCGCACGGGCGACTAACATGGAGGAGAAACTAACCCTATGACAGACCTTGCTTTCTTCATCGTCACGGGTGGCCGCACCCACTGGTACAATGACGCCGGCGAGCTAATCATTCAATCCCGACCAGGCGACCGCTGCGCCACCTGCGGTGCGCATCTATCCACCGGCGAAGGCCACTACTACTCCGACATCAAAGGCTTTTTGTGCTGGCTCCACGCCTTGCAACGCTTTATAGCCGAAATACAAGCCAAAGCCCACCCAAACGCCAACTAACCATCAATCAAATCCGTTGCTGTTCCGAATCCGTTGTGTAATCCGTTGCAGTTTTCGCGCGTAGTCATCGCCAGCCCCCTAGGTGATGACTACACCGAAGTACCAGGAACAATATGTTGAAACACCTACTCGATTTCACGCTATTTCATAACCTTTGCCGCCACCTGAATCGCTCTCCCGGTGCAGCTTGGTCAGTGACTACAATATGTGAGAAACCCGTCCTTCTCCATACCACTGGCCTAGAGGTCGCCGGTTATGTGAACACCTATACCCGCCGGCTGCACTTCAAACCCCACCAGATGCACCAGGGGCGGGATCTGTACCATATCCAACCACCATCAATTTCCGTTAACTCGCATCGTCAAGTCAGCGAAATCGCCGCCGAGTTCACCCGCCGCTTAGAACCCGCTGCCCTCGACTGGTGGACCAAAGCCATCGCGTGGCGCGCCCAGCGCTCCGCCCATCAGCAGCGCACGGCGGACTATGCCACCATGCTACCCCTCATTGGTCATGGTCATGAACTATCTGGCTATCGACACCCCGTTATCGTCAGCTATGGTTCCAGCAACTGGAAAGCCACCATCCACGACGATGGGACCGTCACCCTGGAGCTGCGCCGCATCTCATTTGAAGACGCTGCCCAGATTGTCGAAAGCCTAAAATAATCGCGCGTAGTCATCACTAGTCCTCCGACGATGACGACTGCCCACCCAGGAGAAAAATTTATGGTTTCTGCTACCAATCATTCATGGCTAAACGCCTTGGCCGCTGCCCTCCCCAACACGACTGTTGAAGGCGAAGATCACCCCTATTTTCTTCACAATTCCGGCCTCACCTTCTCGGTTTCGGATGAGCGCGACAGATATATGTTCAGCATTCGCAATCTACACGCCGTCAACAGCACCGGCGTGCAATGCCCCATCGCACCACCGCGCCCAATCACGCTAGATCGCCATCGCACAACAGCCAAAATTGCCGCCGAAGTCCATCGCCGTTTGCTCCTCCCCGGCCTCCAATGGTTGCCCCAGGCCCTCCAATGGCAAGAGCGAGACGCCGCCCAACAGCGCAACCTGACCGCCATCCGCACCCAGTTTCTGGCAGTGGGCAGCCAAAGCGTCATGTCGATTGATCAATTTCGCGGCTACGATCCCAGTTGGAGCGCCCAACTCAACCCCACCGGATCGGTCACATTGCATATTGACACCCTGTCGCACGATAAAGCCTTAGCGATCATCAAATTATTACAGGAGAACTAACCATGTCTGCCAAGTCCATTTATCCTGCCATCATCATTCATCACACCACCCTTGCTGATATGCTCCAGGCCATCCCGCCCCTGGCCCCGGTCTACGCCGACCGCTACGACCGCAGCCACCGCGAGTATCAGCATCTGATCACTCACAACGTAATCGTCTGTGTACGCGCCTACATCAGCGAGACCGGTATCATTCACAGCTATACCCCCTATCGCGCCCAAACCATGCGCCACTCTGCCGAAGACACCAAGGATCTCGATCAACTTTGGGACAAGGCCGGCGCCATTTTAGACGACATCAGCGCTGCCATCAGCCAAGACCGCCGCATCTACCGCGGCATCATCGATTTAGGCCCAGTGGAAGCCGTCGCCGGCCAACCCTGGCAGGCGAGACGATAGCACATAAAGCAAAGCGGTTGATCTTCCCAGATCAACCGCTTTGCCATCGCTTTCTTATTCCGTTGTGGCGCATTACCAGAACGCACAGAATGATCTCTCCGTTTGGCCCCCTTCACTCGCCGGGGTACAATACCATTTGCAATCCCCCACCCAGCACCAAACCAGAGCAAAATGACGCAAACAGTAGCGAGAGATCACTATGCCCTTTGTCCAACTCATCCCCAACAACCGCGGCGGCGCCGGCAAACGCCAGCCCCCTGGCGGTCGCTTTGGCAAAGACGGCCAATTTAGCATCAATCACAACGCCGCCGAACTCCTGGGCGAACCGGAGACCATTTTGGTCTACGCAGCAGAAAAAGCCCCTGCCCTGCGCATCCGCCCCGCCACCACCACCGACCGCGGCGCCTGGCTGCTCACCGGCGGTGGCGCGACCCAGCATAACATCAAGCTCGTCACCCTCTCCAAAAGCCGCCCCGACCTGATCGGCAGCTACACTGCCACCCTGCGCGCCGATGGCCTCCACTTGGTGCAGACTGGCCCTGACGGCGTCCCCACCGCCATCGACACCAGCACACTGCCTTGGCAGCAGGTGCTACCATCAGCGCAACACCAGCGGCGCAACCATCCCAGCCAGGTCCAGGCGCCGGCCCGCATCGCCCCCAGCGGTCTCCTAATCCTTGCCGGCAAACCTGTGGAACAATTAGGATCGCCCGAACACCTGCTCATCTTCGCCGACCCCGCCGCCCAACAATTGCGCATCGAGCCAGGCATCGCCGCCGACCCCAACGCCTGGAAACTCAGCGGCGCCGGCATTGTACAGCGCCGCGTCAGCCTGAGCGCCTTTATCAAAGCCAATCCCAACATGATCGGCGAATACACCGTCAACCCTGCTGCCCGTGGCCTATTATTGCGTCACAAACCTTGATGACAAAAGAAAAAAGCCTGACCATATGCAGTCCCCCGATGGCGGCAAGCCGCCCTGCATACAATCAAGCTTTCTGCCCACCAGTATACCGCATGGCCAGCAACTAAGCAAATTCACTTTACGCGCCTCTTATCATCGAGCAGATGCGCATCTCATCATCGAGCAGATGCCCATCCGATGAGCTTGTACATATCTTACGGTGCCGCCATCTTCTTCTCATCCCACGGCATCGATAACTTATTGATTGTGCGAGCGCGCACGTCGGCCCCGCGCCGATCATACCCCGCCGTGGTTTTCGGATCCTGATGGCCGGCCAGCTTCTGGACAACCACCACTTCCCCGCCAACTTCCAAGAGGTTGGAGATCCACGTTCGCCGCCCATCATGTGGCGCTGTCGCCCGAATACCTGCTTCGGCCACGCGACGCGCAAAAATATCGCGAATCCCGGCCGGGGTAATGCCCCGCGCCTTGATGTGTCCCCCACGCTCAATATGCCATAGCAGATGAGGATCGAGATCCGCGGATGCACTTTGTACCGGGAGCACATCGCGTCCAGAGGACTCCTGCCTCTGCGCGCGAGGAGATGCGCTTTGCACAGCAAGATCGGCGCTTCGTGTCGTCAGCCATTCATGGATCGCAAGCGCCAGCCCCTCCACCACCGGCACGCTCCGCCACTTGGCCCCCTTGCCCTTGACTCGAATCATCTTACTTGCCAAATCCACATGCTCCGTGCGCAACCCCGCAATTTCCGCCCGCCGGAGGCCGGCATAGAACGCTAGGCCCAGGATGACGCCATCGCGCACGCCGGCCGGGGTAGGGTCGGCGCGGCAGACACCGAGCAAAGCGCGTACGTCACCTTCTTGCACATAACGCCCCGCCATCTCCTGTTCAGCATTCCCTCGGATCGGCTTGATATCGATTGCCCGGTGATAAGCTTCACTGCTCATCAATTGCAGCCGCCAGGCTTCTTTCAACACCCCACGCACAGCGGCCAGAATGCGTTTGGCCGTCGCCGGCGCGCGATGCTCAACCAGCCACGCGCGCACTGCATTGGTATGCAAATAGCCGACTTGGCCCCACGGCAGATCCAATGGGGTGCAACGGCCCGCGCTCAAGAGTCCTGCCACCAGCAGCAGCGCCGACCATTGCGCAGGCCGACTTCCGGCAGCCAGCCCCATAATATATTGTGCAGCAGGCGCATGCTCACGGGCGACAACCACAGGCGCCAACGCATCTTCCGGGCGAATTTCTAAATACACAATTTCGACGTTCGTTGGATTGGTAAGGGAGTTGACTAAATCGTCAATTGTTGTTAACATGAAAAAGAACCTCTATCGATCTTCAGCAGAGCGTTCCCAATTGCTAACCGTTGTGGTCCCTGTAAGCCCAGGCCGCAACGGTTTTTTCTTGTTGATTACTTTCTGATTTGCTCTAAAGTATCAGTCATGATCTGCTGCCTTCTGAACGCGTCTTTGCCACGACTCACGCTGTGCTAAGGTGCGCAACTGCTGCTCAACGCGCTCCCCTAGCCGTCGCACGCGCACGTAGTTAATGCCAGCAATGACAAGCGCCACCAGCGCCATGCCCAACGCAACCCACTGCCAAAAATAATCCATATACCTCCTACATCATCCTATCCCATCCCATTGTATTTTATAGTAAAATCTTTCTCAAAAGTAGCTTTCTTGAATGTTTATTCTCGCGACTTGTCTATCTAATTGTAACGCTCTTTGTTGGACTACGCAAAGGGCGTCATTGTCAAGGAATATTGTGAGCATTGATGGGTTCTCTACCGCGCCACCCAAGATGTCAGCATCGGCCCGTACTGACCAACTGCCCCGTCGCCTATCCCCTACAAAAAGCGCAAACTTGTCCCCAGTTACATGGCCGAGTGTCACACCCTGTTGTTTTCTACCCTACGGGATTATCCAACTTCCTGTATAGCCACCTCACCGCCGCCGCGCGACACTAAGCGACATGAGCAAGCTGACCCAACTGCCCAACGGCTACACCACCGCCCCCAGCGGCCTGATCGTCCCGCCGTCATATAACGTGCGCTCGTCGCTGAGTGGCGAAGTGCAACACAAGCTGCGCAACTACTCCTATTTCTGCGCCGAAGGCTTCTCCTACGGCATCCGCCTCCCCCGTGACAAAGACACCCTGGTCATCCAATGGGCGCCGAAAGGCAGTGGGATTGATGATCTCCTCTCCGCCGCTATTGCCGATGGCGAAATCGCCAACGTCGGCATCGCCCCTGTCATGTGGGACCAACTCAGTGCGCTCATTCTCCGCCGCCAGGAACAAGTCAACAGCGTTTCTGTCCTGGTCACCGGTCGCAGTTCCCCCGCCAACCGTGCCCTCAATGCCCTGGCGCGCATGAACGACAGCCTCCTGGGCGTCATTGCCGGCACCCAGCGTATTTTGTATCAGTTGGATGTTTTCAACCGCGGCGCGCCTATGGCTACGGTACCCATCACCTATCCCGCCAACCAATGGGAAAGCGAGGGGTTGACGCCGGTTCCCATTCTCGATGACAAAGGCAAAGCCACTGGCAAATACTATCTCGAAGTCGATTGGCAAGGCCGCACACCCATTCCCTACCTGCCCAGCGTCTTCGATCTAGAGCCAACCGGTAACGGAGCGTGGCCCTACTGGTATCAGACACTGATCGACGATAAGAAAGCTTGGGTGTTGCTGCACCAAACGCAGATCATCAGCCTGCTCACCACCCAGACCAATCGCCCCGGCATCGGCACCGCCCCTGTCTGGCTCTGCCTGCCCGTCCTGGCCGAAAACACCCTGGTCATCGATGAGCGCTATGAAAAACTCATCGACAAGCCCGCCGAGGGCATCCTCGGCATCTCCGGCGTCACCCAAAGCGCCGATGCCATCCGTGCCAAGATCGACGAACCAGACCATACCTGGACCCTGCTCGCCAGCCCCACTGACATCAAGTTCGGCGGCTGGTCCTTCCGTCAGCCTGATGGCGTCGATTGGGAGAAGCGCCAGCGCCACTTTGAAGATGTCCTAGCCGCTGCCTTCAACGAACACCCCTCCGCCGTCGTCATGCGCACTGGCGTAGGCACCGCCGCCGCCAGCGAAGTCGCCGCCGACAACGTCGCCGAGAATGGCGTCTTTGCCATCCTCAAAGCCATCGAGATCGCCTTTGGCGCCATCTACCCCCGCGTCTCCATCCGCGTCACCAAAACCAACGACCGCGCCCGTCGCTTGGGGTTAGAACTGCTGGGTATGTTCGCCACCGCTGTGCAAAAGCTGCCCGAAGGCACGCTGACGCGCGACGAGATCCGCACCATCATCGACGCCGAATACCTGACCATCCCTGTCACCGGTGCCGCCGTCGCTCAATCCGATGCTCGCCCTGGCGTCGGTGCCGAGAATGCCGAGCAACCCCAGCGCGATGACATGGACTTGCTGGCCGTTCAAGCCACTGCGCTTTTGGACGAGTGCCGGGGCTTTCTGCATCAGATCATTGACTTGACGCCGGAACAACAATTTCAAGTTGCCATCAGCGAGGCCCGCGCCACTGCGACTGCACTTCGTCCTGAAGCCTGGATCCTCCAGCTTCTTGAACTCGCCAAGCGTTTCGCCAATGAATTGCAAGGACTCGCCCTATGAGCACCATCTCCTTTCAAATCCATCCTAGTTTTCGCCCTAAGCAGCAAGCCAAGATCGACCGGCCCAACAGCTGCATGTACGGCATCGTCGCCGGCATGGATGTCGAAGCCACCGGCCACGGCGTTTGTTGTGATGTCGAGTCCCTGGAGCTAATTGCCCAACTTGCCAACGGAGCCCCCGAAGGTATCAGCGGCCGCTTTGGCCATCCTGGCATGAGTGAAAACGCCACCGGTCGCAAAGTTCACCTTGCCTACAACTGGCGTGTTCTCAAAAGCGAAAAACCTGGTGATAAGCACACTTACTTGGTGCATGACTCCCAATTCATGGACGCCGCCCGCACCTCTCCTGCCTTTACTCATGATCCGGTTGAGTACATCATGAACATGGCCGAGCAGCACCCCAAACATTTCGCCGAATCGCTGGTCTTAAGCGCCAACCAGGTCTGGACCACGGAAGACGGCAAAGAGTTGCCCACCTGGGAAGAAATCGAAGAAGACGGTTACAAATCCAAGCGCACCCGCAAACGCCCCGACAATGCCCTGACCAATGTTCCCGTATTGCGCCCGACTGCCGTCCACTTCTGCGACTTTGTCAACGACGGCGCCATCACCCACAGCGGGTTGTATCCGATGGCTTCCCCCCTAGATTGGGGGGGATTGAGGGGGGGTGCCTTCAGTAGCATTTTCACCGAAGAAAACGCCCCCAACTATCTGCTCGATCACCTGTTTGCAACGGTGGACGATTTGTGCCGCCGTTTCAATATTCCGTTAGAAGCATTACAGCCGAAGGTCAAGCGCTTGCTGAGTCTTTATATTGATTCACGCAGCGCACAAGAAGCAACGACGGCAAACGCGCCCAGAGGCGGGAGCCCTTCGGGCGCGCCTACGCCGTCACCTGTTTATTTTTCCGCGCACCCCAGAACAGGGGGCGTGCCCAGAAAGGATCATTCTATGTCCACCCGTCGCCATCGATTAGCCCGCCATCGCAACCGCCCTCAGGGAGCGCTAGAGCAGCGCCAGGAGTTGGGCGCGCTCGCTGATCCCGCTGTCAATCTCACTGATCAGGAGGAGCTTGCCGCCGAAACCGACGAAGCGCTCGGCCACGCTTCCGCCATTCTCAGCCAGGCCGAACAGATGGCCAACAGCATGGTGCAATCCACCGTCGCCCTCACCGACGCGCCCACCCTCGCCTCCGCCGCCCAGGTCGCCCACCTGCAAGATCAACTGGATCAGCACACCGACCAACTCCATGATCTCACCACCCACCTCAAGAAGTTGAGCGAGTTGCTGGTCAAAAACATGGAGCTGACCAACGCCCTTCAACGCAACATCGCCCGCGCCAACGGCGAAACCGTTGTCACCCAGCGCGTCCCCGTCCTCGGCGCCGCCGGTGGCCTGGAGGGCTTCACTTTTCAACAGCCGGCACCCGGCGCGTGGGCGGCAGGGCAGCAGCCAATCAGCACCGAACAACGCCGCGATCAGTTGCCAGCCGGCCTCGACCCCGACTCCCCCGAAGCCCGCACCATCCGCCGTCAACAACAGCGCGCCCAACAAACCAGACAGGGATAGGAATTAGGAATCAGGAATTAGGAATACGCTTGATTCGTTATTCCTTATTCTTTATTCCTCATCCTTTGCAAAGAAACGGAGTACACTCTATGGCTTCACCCATCACCATCGACGGCGTCGACATCCGCTCCGCCGCCATTCTCAATCGCGATTGCGCCACCCCCATCACCAGCCTGCGCAAGCGCTGCGCCAAAGACCAGGCCTTCCAGCATTTTCCCATTTGGTATGGTGGCTGGGAAACGGGCGTCAAACAGCCGGCCATCACCGGTGTCAGCTATACCATCGACACCACCCAGAGCAAGACCGACGCCTGTAAGGCGCCCATTGTCCGCACCAACCTCAGCGGCTGCGAATTGTTGCTCCCCAACATGAAGTGCATCAAACTCAGCACCGACGTTCTCCAATGGCATGACCTGGTCAATCGCTACTGTAGCCAGCGCTCCCTCAACCGGCGCGGCATCCAAATCTTCACCAGCAACGGCCAACTCGACTACGAACGCCCGCACACGCTCAACATGCTCAAATTAGCCCTCGCTGGCGTCTGGGACGCCCTGGCCCTCACCCTGGTCGAAGGCGCCCTCTGTGGCGACTACGCCGAACTCAACCAGATCGACGGCCTCTATACCCAGCTTGCTAGTGGTTGGCAACAATCCACCAGCGACCCCTGCCCCACCGCTTTTAACAGAGAGCAGGTGATCGATTGGAATGCGCTCACCGGTGGCGCGCCCGGCGGCACGGCCAGCCCCGACAAATGCACCGTCGCCGGCAAAACCGTCACCATCTGGGGCGAGACTTTCGAGATCCCCGAAGGCATCAACCTGGCTGAGTTCTTCGACGACCTCTGGATCGAGAAGATCGCCGATGAGGGCCTTTGCGACGGCGTGGTCGATCTCTGGGAATTACACACCTACCCCGGTCAAAAGAAGTGTATCCAAAACACCGTCAACTGTATGAAGCCCTGTACCAATTGCTTTGATGACCCCGACGCCCGCGAGCGCCTGGCCGACTTCCGCGCCGACCAAATGATGGAACTCTACCCCTCCAAGATCCAGGTGCCCATTGTCCAGTCCCGCTGTATGCCCAAAAACACCATGCGCCTAGGCCCCCGCATGATCGACGGCGAATACACCTATGGCCTGGTCTTTGATGACATCGACAAACACCTCTCCATGCTCCCCGTCAACCCCTGGAATCGCATGGAACTCGACCGCATGGAACTCAAAGAGGAATCCTTCTTGTGTGCCGAAGACTGGCGCGAAGACATCGAAAGCCGCGCCCTCTTCTGGGATCTCTACCCCGTCAGCAGCACTTGTGTGCAAGGACATGTCCAGCTTTGCGCGGGCGTCCTGGCAACCAATCGCCATTTGTGGCTCCGCGTCGACAACGTCTCCTGCGGCAGCCTCATCGGCGAATGCGACACGCCCATCACAGTCATTTAGTCCACAGTCGTTTAGTCCGTAGTCCGCAGTCAACACTCTGGACTCAGGACTTAGGACTCTGGACTCAGGACTTAGGACTCAGGACTTAGGACTCGAAAAGGAGCAACACTCATGGCTCACATCTCCAAAGATAAAACCACCGGTCAGCCTGTGCTGCGGAATACCAGCGGACGGATCATCAGTCGGCATGAAAGCCAGGGAGCTGCTGTGCGCACAAGAGACGAGATGTTTCGCCAACATAATCGCACCAAGACTACGCAGGCCAGAAACAAGGACACCTAACCCGACACCATCAATCCTATTTATCCTATGCCGTCCTATTCGTCACAGTAGCTAAGGAAATCTCGCCTTGATCAGCTTTCTTTTTGCCTTTTTGCTCGTCTATCTGACCATCATCATTGTCGGCGCCTGGCGCATCAGCCACGACTTCGCCACGGAAGAGGGACCACTAGGGCTGTATGGCGCCATTCGTCGCGACATCAAGGCTTGGGTCGAAAGTCAGATTGACGCCAGCGCAGTCGAGCGACCGGCCGATCACCCGCTCTACTGGCTCTATGTCGGCATCGATTGCCCCCGGTGTGTCTCATTTACGGTGGCGCTGGTTGTGCTGCTGGTCGCCACCAGCCCCCTGACCTGGCCGTTGGCCCTCTGGTGGGGCATTGCCGGCGCGATCTCCCTACTGGACAAGGGACTACGCAAGTGAAAGGTGCTACTGACCAATGACCGTCTGTCTCTCTGATCTGGCCGCTACCCTCAACGCCCTCCTGCCTGACTGTCCCATCGGCCAAGTCTGCCGGCAGATACTCGACGTCAGCGCGGGCTGTGTCCAGTTGGCTCACTTACCCACGGATGCGCCAACCCTGATCAGCGCCTGTGGCGGCAGCATCACCAGCAGTCACTACCTCATGGACTACACCACCGGTATGCTTTACACTTGCGTGGATGATGGGCGCGTGCTGATCTCCTACCGCTACAACCTGGCCGCAACCTACATTCAACAAGCGGTGCGTGACCTGGGTGTGCGCCTGCCACAGCGCAACACCGCCTGCACCCCGCTCTTTGCCCATTGTGGCCTGGCCCCGCTGCCCTGTAGCGTCCAGCGGATTGACTGGATCAAGATCAGTGACTGCACCTGTGGCCAACCCGTGTGCCAGCGTTGCCAAAGCCTGCCCCGTTGCCACTGCGACGGCTACACCTTCCGCTACGGCGCTTGCAATCTCTATCAGCGCGGCGATCTACTCGTCGTCACCGAGCCACCCTGTGACGATAAGATGCTACACATCTGCTACTTAGGCGGCTATCCACTCGACAAAAACGGCTGTTTTGTCGGCCTCACCACTGAGTTGGCCGATCTGGTGCTGCTCAAAGCCCAGGCGTTGGCCTACAGCAATCCTAAGCTCTTTCTGGATCTCTCTGGTCTCAGCAACAGCGACACCAGCAGTACCAGCAACACCAACATTACCGGCACGACGACCACCAAAAGCAACGAGACCGGCAGCGAAGATGACGCCTATCAAGAAACCGTCACCGTCACCAAAACCTATGGCACCTGCGGCAAGGAAACCGGCAGCACAACCGTCACCAGCGGCACACGCAACAAAGACAAAGCCAACGAAGCCACAAAACAGGTCCAGACCGCGCAGATCCGGGCCGCCAGCGTCACCAGCCAGTCCGCCGCCAGCATACTGGGTTCCACCCAATGGCTAAGCCTCTCCCGCCAATTCCAAGCCGACTACGAGAAAGGGTTACTGCTGCGCGCCGAAAGCGCCAACATTGGCGCCGCCTATCGCCGCACCCCCCGTGGCTATCGCGCCAGAATCGCCGGAGGGCTACTCTAATGCCTTGCCTACCATCTCTTGCCCTGACAGGGTACATCGCATCAGTCCTATTCCTCCTATCTCTCCCATCCCAAGGAGGACTACAGTAATGCCCTGCCTACCCGAACACACCGTCACCCTGTCGCCCAGCCGCATCGCCGAACCAACCGTTGGCCTCCCCGATGGTGGGTTTGAAATCGAAAGCTACCAAAAACTCGCCAACGGCACCTACGGCGAAGGGCTATTCTATCTCTGTGGCTACACCGGCGACCTCAAACCACTCTTAGATCAGCACTTGGAGGTAAAAGATGCCGAAGGCAACCCCTGTTACTGTGGCTATGTGGCGGAAGTGTACCGCTGCTGTGGTGAGTATGTGGCCTGGGGCTGGAGCAACGCCACGCTTTATAATCGCATTGCTGTCACCTGGTCAGAAGGTGGTCTCACGCAAATCACCCCCTATGCGCAAGACCGCCTTTCGATACAAACCCATGGCGTGCGTGAGCTGGTCGTTCCGCTCCCGGCGTCATCTCTTTACACGCCGGCCCAATACGCCCAGCGGCTCCTCAAAGAGTTAAGCCAGCCCCGCCCCGTGCTGCACAACACCTATAAGTGTAAGTGCAACATCACCTATCTGCGCACCCAAGGCTATTACACCACCTTGGCCTGGCAAACCTACCACAACACTTGCGGTCTGGCCGACACCGGCGCCACCTTCACCCATGCCCAACGCCTAGGCGTCGGCTTCATTTCCGACAAGTTGGCGATCAACGGCAGCACCGATGGCGAAAGCCAAATTGGCGAGATCGGTGCCCACCTGCTGGCTTTCCAACCGGGTGATCTGCTCATCATGAGCGGCTGGCGCAACCCACAAAATAACATCATCACCACCCTAACCGATTTCATCAAAGACGACTATGAGAGCGTCACCACCGAAGGGATCAGCACCAGCGGCAACCGCATCCACGATGTCAACAACCGCCTAACCGAGTTTCACCCCGATGAATTGATCGGGGTCAGCGGCGCCGGCACGGGGGATCTGGACGGCCATTACTGGGTACGCGCCGAAAATGACGGCTCCATCCTGGAAGTGCAGCACGAGAACTTTCCCAGCCGGGGCTACAATGGCATTCCCATCACCATCACCCACGGCGTAACGATCAATGTTCCGTCAAACCTGGCGCAAGAGAACCCTGGTCCCGTGGTGACAATCATGGCCTGGGATCAATATCTCTGCCAACCCATCTGCAACGAGTGCGGCGAAAGTTGGACGGCAACCCATCTCCAAATCGCTGTGCGCCGGCACGGCAGCCCCACGGCGAGTATTCGCTTGCGCGTGAAGGAAAGTTGCGGAAGTACGACCTATCTGGCTTGGGGCGCCCTCCACAATGGAGCGATGGGGACCACGATTGGCACGACCTTCAGCTATCACACCATCGAACTCAGCGCATCGATCACGCTGTCGCCGGGGCAATGCCTCTATGTCGAGGCCCACATCATCAATGCCCTTGGTGCCAGCGACTACTATGAGTTTGGCGGCAGCCTGGCCCAAACCAACAGCCTGCGCACCCTAACTGGCCCTGATGGCCTAACTTGGTCCGCCACCAGCTATACGACAGCCGTGCGCTTGCTGGAATATCGGTCGCTCACGCAACAGTTGTTTGACCTGGTGGGCCGGGGCGCCTTCATTGCCTCGGTGGCCGTACTGGACGAATTACCCTTTGCTGCGCCCACCTACCGCAGCGGCTACACCTCGCTGCTCTACGCCATTGAGCAACTGCTGATCATGGGGAGCCCGGAGGCGGGAGCCCTTGGGGCGCGCTTGCAGTTGCAACTTGATTGCAAGGGCAACGCCACCATTCGCACCGAGCCAGCCATTGACCAAGAGCCTTGCATCACGCTCGATTGCTGCTCATATCCCGATGCCCTCTTGTGTGACCTGCGCGCCGGCCGCTGGCTTTGCCCACCCGCCGATGTGGTAGATGTGCCGGGCGTGTTCATCGATAGCCTCGTGGTCAGCTACAAAAACTGCCGCACCCGCTTTATCGACCGCGACTTCAGCCGCACAAATCTGAGCGAAGCCCTACGCTATCCCGGCGTGATTTGAATTACGAATTACGAGTTACGAATTACGATGGCAGAACCGTAATTCGTAACTCGTAATTCGTAATTCGCCAAAGGAGTTCTTATGTCTTGCACCACCGGCCAAACCTCGGCCATTCTCGACTGCATCTGTGTCAACGGCAAACCGTTGATTGACTATATCGACGGCGGGGATCAGCACTTGCAACAGCTCATCACCGCCATCCAAGCTACCATCACTAGCCTGCAAGCCTGCTGCGCCAGCCACAGCCAGGCCATTGCCACCTTGCAAGGGTTAATCACCACGATCCAGGGTGAGATCACCGCGCTCCAAACCTGTTGCACCAGCAACACCGCCGCCATTGCCACGTTGCAGGGCATCATCACCACCCTCCAAGGGCAAATCACCAATCTACAAAACGCCATCACCGCCATCCAGGCCCAAGCGCACCCCCGCCTGACCCTGACCAAAAATCAGAATATCACCAACCGCGCAACGCTCGATGTCATCAATCAGGTACTCAACCTGCCCCCGGCGATTGCGGGTCGCCTTAACAGCCTTTCCCTGGCGGCGCCGGTCGGCATGAACGCCCCAACGGTCATCACCGGCCTATCGCCCGATTATGACACCGTTGACGGCGTTATGGCTACGGCCAGCGGCTTGGTGATTCCCCGCACTGGACGCTATAACATCAGCGGCAGTTGGGGTTCGGATCGGGCAGCATCATGCAACACCTATGTGCTGGGCGCCTGCGTCTTCATCAACGGCGCCGCTGCCGGCCGCTACACCGCGCCCACCAGCCCGCTCGCCGACCAGGTAGCCATTGTCATCCCTGGCCACGCCTTACAAGCCGGCGACATCTTACAACTAGGCGGCTATAGCGATTGCGCCGGCGTCGTGGCGACGTCAGCCTACCTGGCCGCTGAATACATCGAAGGAACCTAACTCATGGTTGTCAACCTACACAGCATCATTGCCGACCAGCCCATCCCCGGCCTCACCGGCATCAATTTTAATAAATGCACCACCCTGGCCGATGTCCTCGCCGCCCTCGCCGCACAGCAAAGCAGCGGCACCCCTGGCGGGGCGCCCTCTGGGCCCGGCCCCCAGGGTCTCACCGGTCCCATTGGCCCTATCGGCCCTATTGGCCCCATCGGTCCCACTGGCCCCACCGGTATCAGCATCACCGGCGCCACCATCGCAACAATCAGTGGTGAAGATCACCTGATCCTCACCCTCTCTAACGGCAACACCCTCGACGCCGGCGTCTTGCCTTGCTGCACCACCACGACCCCACCGGCCCCTAATCGCCGCTGCTATGCCTATGGCCGCGGGGTATGGGGCGCCATTGCCAACAAATGGATCAACAACGCCGCTTTCACCAGCGAAGTACCCACCCCCTTCTTTCCCGCTTCCCTCACCCTAGTCGGCGGCTATTTGCAGCGGGTGGGGCAGAGTGCACAACCACTGACGCTGCCCACGCCAAGCAGCCTAACCCTCAGCGGCCCCGCCCTCCTGGTGGATAAGTTCGTCGGCATTGGGCTGGGTCTCCTGGCGCTCGATCAATTGGTCAACAGCATTCCTGAACTGGGTGCCAACGGCATTACCTTTCATACCGGCTACAACCCTTATTTCGCCCTGGATTACAACACCACCATTGTCGAAGACTTAGGATTAGTCTTTCGCGACAGCAGCAACGGCGGAGCGCGTACCACCGATTATGTTTTTCGCGTAGGCAATACTAGCTGTGGGGATGCTCTTTTGCCGCCAACCACACGCACCGCCGCCGAAGATCCCACGAACGCCATCTATGACCCGGCCAATCTCTATCAGAGCGAGACCGTATGCATCACTTTGTGAACGCGCATTTTAACAAGCCCATCTTGCCCGAGCAGATGGGCGTCGTGAACGAGCAGGTGCGCTTTGTAATTGACAGTGCTGATCTGCAACCCTACATCAATGGCGAAAAGCCCCTAACGGACCTGGGCGCAACCGTCGCCACCCATGTGGCCACCCTGCGCGACTGGCAGGCATTGCACGCCATCACCCGCCCGCCCGCCACCACCTTCGCCGATCTCGACCCGCGTAGCCAGGCGATCTACCGGGCCATTGCCGCCGCCCTACCCGGCTGCCGGGTCTACGCCACCGGTAGCCGGGTGCACGGCACTTGGCGCAGCGGCGCACTGGATGATCCCAAGACAACCATCGCAATGCGCTTGAGCAAGTCGGCTGAGTCCGATGTCGATGTGATTGTGCTGGGCGCCGATAATGCCACCTTTCGCCAAGCCGTGTCGCCGGTGGCGGCGGCCTTTGGCGTACGCATTGATCGCCAGCCGCTCCCAGCGGGATCCCGCCTTCAACCCCAAATCTGCATACCTGATCAACTTTTAAGCGCACCGGGAGCCCTTTGGGCGCGGGAAGGTGCGCTTCCGAAGGAGTAAAGCAGCAATGAACGTAACATTGGCGACCATCGAAGCACGCACAACCTTCTATTGAAGCGACAACCACAGCGGTGGGTCCACCGCGCCCAAGCCCGCACCGACGCCGCCCCCGTTACCAATGGCGACGATCGTGGTAACCGTACTCTTCAACAAGGTGGCGCCTTTGCCGACAAGCCTCTTACTACCCATGCGCCTGATTGTCTACAACGGGGGCAACCGCAAACTGGTCATCACCAGCGCCACCATGGATCTACCTCAGCCAATCGTCGTATGGCTCCAGGAATCTGTACAGTATCGCGACCTGATTGATCGTATTCTGCCGGCATCGGAAGCGCACCTCACGCTGCCGCCTCACGAGCAGGCGGCGAGACAAGTCGGTCCCCGAAGGGGAACCCTGGTGCGCTCAAAAGTTGTCGCCAACAATGCCACACCGTCCCCTGCCGACGAGCCGCCGTCCCAGCAGGACAACATGACTTTAGAAGAGGTTTTTGTTCTATGAGTACCGGCCGTAACACCTGCCCACCCGACTGGGCCATACAACTCACCAATCTCATCCAGGCTGTTGCTGGCGGCGGCTGCGCCGGCTTACCGCTCCTGCCGCTTTGCGATGCCAATGGCGTCACCGTCGGCTATGGCGCCGCCGTCTACAATGGCGCCAACCACCAGGTGACGGTACTAAAGTTTGACGCCACCCTGCAACCCGTAGCAACCCTGGCCACCAACCTGCACCCTTGCCCCACAGGCAGTTGTCCGCCAACGGCGCAACACTTCCAGACCAGCGATCTAGTTTGTGTAGATGATGGTACAGGAACAATCAACGAAGCGTTGCAAGTGGTCACCCGCGACGCCACTGGCGCCGTGATAAGCAGCCGGCTCGAAGACCCCGCCACCCATACCCCCATCACCGGCACTATCGTCAATTGCCCCTGCTAGCCCCAGGCGCTAAATCCAAACGAACCAACCATCAAGGAGAAATCAACATCCATGCTCCCATACCTCCCATATCTCCTATCTCTCCTATCATCTTGTCACCACCGAAAAGGAGCTCCCAATGTCAATTCGCCCAGCACAAAAAGTAGCAATTTGCAATCAACCGGACGCCCCCCTCTTCCTGCATGATGAAATCTGCCTACTCGACGCCAATGGCAACACCATCGAAGCCATGCGCCTGCGCACCTATGACCCAGCTACCCTGGCCTTGCGCGCGGAGCGGCTGATCAACATCCTGACCGGCGCCGACGCCACCGGCACGCCGATCGCTTGCCCTTGCGACAGTAACGGCACAACGCCGGCAACTAATGCGCTAACCTTTGTTAACGGGGTGTTGACTAGCGTGGTCAATGGCCAGAGCGCAGCCGTCCCCCTACGCGGCAATCAATTGCAATCGCTAGGCGGCGTACCCCTCGGTTATCTCTTGCCGCTCACCTAATTCGTAATTCTTAATTCGTCACTCACCATAAAGGAGTATTCTCCATGACAACAGTCATCACCCCAAGCGATCTGGGTACAACCCTCAAGGTTGTTGGCAACAAAGTCGAAGTCAGTTACAACACCACCTTGCAGAAGGACGCCAGCGGCCTGCTCGGCATCGCTCCCGCCGCCATTCCCGCTGAAACGCCGTTGACGGTGGGCGCCAGCCAACCCGCCTTTCTCACCATCACCCCCAGCGGAACCAACGGCCATGTCATCACCATCACCATGAACTGGACCGACCCCGCCTTCATCGAAGCCGTCCAGGATGCCGTTGGCCAGGCCATTCTTGCCGCTGCCGGCGGCACCCTTGTTTATGATGATGTCGCCAACACCATCAAAACGGCCATGGCCAATCTGGGCTTCCCCATGTCGATCAAAAAGAACGCCGACGACACCGTCACCTTGGTCAATGACACCGCCACTCCCGGCAACAGCAAGTATTACGGCACCGACGCCGCCGGCGTCAAGGGCTATCATGATCTGCCCCCCAGCGGCGTCAGCAGCGATACCAACAACTACCTGATCAACGGCGCCGACGGCAAACCCTATCTTGGCCCCACCACACCAGGCTTAGTCGATGTGACCGATCTAGCCGGCAACCATCTCTTCTATGGCTTGCCCTGATCAAAAACAGAGAGGCACAAGACAGGAAAAATCGCTACTCTCCCACTCCTGTCTCCTATTCCTGTCCTATGTCTCCCATGTCTCCTATCTACCCTATCTCCCAGTCTAACAAGGAGTTCTCTATGCCAAACCCCAAAGTTCTCACCCCCACCGACCTGGGCGCATCGTTGGCGGTGATCAACAACAAGGTCGAGGTCAACGTCGATGGCATCACCATCGTCCGCACCGCCAATGGCGCCCTCACCGCCGCCGCTGCCACCATACCCGACGAAGTGATTCGCGCCACTGGGCCACTCACCGGCGTAGCGCCCACCGATGCTGATCTGGGCTACAACCCAACTACCGGCACGCTCTACTATCGCGACGCCGCCGACAACTGGCAGCCCACGGCGCCCGCCAACGTGGTGGTGAACTATTGGAACAGCGTCACCGCACCCACCAACACCCCTAGCACAACCGTGGTACTGCCCGTCAACAGCCCCAGCCGCCGCGCCTATGGCGCCTGCTGGCTGGTCGATGGCGAGCTATGGGCCTATGGCCAGAACGCCAACGGCGCCAGCGCGGGCCAGAATGGCGCCCTCGAACACAACCGCACCCCCACCGCCATCCCCCACAATGCCATGACCTTCAGCGACACACCGGTTGGTCGCACCCCCACCTTTGTGCGCCTCTGGGCCAACCGCCAGGGCATTCTGCTGCTCGATGATCAGGGCAAACTCTGGTATCGCGGCACAAACTTCGGGCGGCAATCCGGCATTGCAGCAGCGGCGACCGGTGAGATCCTGGAGCAGCCGACGATCTTGGACTTCTTTGTGACCAACAACCTAACCGTGGTGGATGCCTGGCTGAGTGATGGCGACGCCGATGATAACTATGCCAGCGCCTACGCCATCACCAACACGGGTGCGCTCTATGTCTGGGGGCGTAACAACTTGGGTCAGTTGGGCATTGGCAACACCACGGACACTGGCACACCAACGCTGGCCAGTGCACCCTTTGGCGGGTCGGCGGTGGTGCAAATCCACATCGGGCCGGCAGGGGGTGCGATACAGGCCGCAGCGTTGCTGGCCGATGGCCGGCTGTTTGTGGCCGGGTTCAATGCCGCGGGTCAGCTTGGCCTGGGCCACACGACGCAGCAAAACACCTGGGTGCTGTCACGGGCCGGCTGCGCCTATGTGCATTGTTCGCTCACCGCCACCTTTGTAATCGACGCGGCCACCGGCGCCTTGTGGTGCAGTGGCGGGAATAGTACAGGTTGGTTTGGCCGGGGCAATGTCACCAACAGCACGGCCTGGGTGCAGGCGACCAGCTTCACCGGACAGGCGAAGCTAATCCGCGCCAATGGCTATGGCCGTCTTTCCGCCTATGTGGTGGATGCCAATAACGAACTGTGGGTCGCCGGCGACAACGCCTTTGCCCAGTTGGGCCTGGGTGGCGGCAATGTGGCGAATGGAACGAACTTTGTCAAACTCACGGCAGCGCAAGCGCCCTTCCAGACCAAAGTCAAAGATGTGCAGTGCGCCGGCCAAAACGGCGCCACCGCCTATGTCATCACCACGGACGGGCAACTATGGAGCGTGGGCTATAACGCCTACGGTCAGCGCGGCCTGGGTAATCGCCAGGATGATACCGCCTACCGCTCCAAGTGGCGACAGGTGGGAATTAGAAACGCCGTGGTCGCCGGGCGGATCTTCGGCTTTGACGATTCCTGTACCATCGTCGCCCTCGATGACAAGGGTAAATTGCGCACTTGCGGCTGGGATGCCCAGATGATCAACCCGCTGGGCAACTGGTCGAGTAGCTTGTACTCGATTAACTGAGGGGATGGCGGCACATGCCCAAAGCGCGACGCTTTGCCAAGCCAATCTTATCACCCGATACCAGCATAGCGGATCTAGCCGCTCAACCCTCATTGCTCGTGCGCGCCTTTCAGGCCGGCGAAACATTGGCGCCGCCCCCGGCGCCGACGCCGCGCGAATTGGAGGTGATCACCCTGCTGGCGGACGATCTAGACACAGAAGCGATCGCCGAACGGCTGGTGATTTCGCTTTACACGGTGCGCTCGCATATCGAAAAGATGCGGCTGAAATATCAGAAACGTTCAATGTTGGGGATCGTGGTATTGGCCTTGCGTCAGGGCTGGATCACCTAATCGGAAGCGCACCGGGGAGCCCCTCTGGGGCCCGAGCAGGTGCGCTCAAAAAGGAAACGAATCGATGCATCATTTTGCCCTTGTTGCGCAGCGTCAAGGGGAACCCTGACGCCAACTAGAGAAAGGAACGGCAAAATGAACGAAATTGAACAGAATGTATGGCGCACCGTGCGCGCAGTAACAGTCTTGGCGGTGCTGGTGGTGCTGCTCCTGGTCGCCGGCAGTGTTGCCAATCTCTTTGATCGCTCTCCAGTCGGCGGGTGGGGCGGGAGCCCATTGGGCGCGACAAGCTCGCCAACCCTACAAGAGCCAACAGGGCCGGGGGTGCGTGTGCAAAGCTACGCCGAGATCGTGCCCGGCGTGAACAACACCGCTCATGCTTGGGCGCTGGGACCGGACCAGGGAGGCAGCATGAGCAGCAACAGCGTGGCCGATGAGCAAGCGTTGAGCGCAGCGGCAGAAAGCGTGTGGCCACGGGCAACCCTGGCCCCGTTGGCGCGCAGCGGATTGGCGGAAAAGCCGGCTGTTGCTGGTGACCTTGCAACGCCAGCGCCGACGGCTGTGATGTTGCCGCTGGCAACGTCAGCCGCGCCCGCGCCCAGTGGGCCCCCGCCACTGGGCGCGGGCGCGGCACTCTTTGTGGTGCAACAGCCGCTGGCCAATCTGCGCGGCGGGCCGGGGACGGAGTACCCGATCCTGGGCGTGACCCATGCCGGCAACCGCTACCCCATTACGGGGCGCAACGGGGAATGGTGGCAAGTGACCGTCAATGACGGGATCCCCGTGGATGCGGCATGGATTCATAGTGCGCTGGGGGTGTCGGAGGGCAACGCCGGCGCCGTGCCGGTCGTTAGCGCGGGCGCAGCCGGGAACGTTGCGCCAACGGTGACGCCAACGCGCTTGCCCAGCTATGGCGACTCAGAAGCGCATCCGGGGGCCTGGGGGCGCGAGGAGATGCGCTCATATAGTGTGGCCATGGAACGGCACAGCGAAGCCAATACACTGGTCGCCTATGCCCTGATTCAAGACAACCAGGCCATCGTGGGCGATCTCTATCTGCTGGTCACCCATGCCGGCCAACAGTGGCGCAGCGGCCCCAGCAGCTACGCTGTCAGCGGCGTCACGAAGCCCGCCGACCCGGCCAGCCCGGAGAACAAGACCTATAACGCCAAGATCGATTTCCCACGCTTCCTGCACCCTGATCTGGATCTCACCGGTGAATGGGGGATCACCCTCGTGGATGGTAACAACACCCCGCTCAGTGTGACGACTGTGGTGCAAATTGCCCCCAATGATCCGCAGCGGGAAATTTATCTCCACTATCGAAAGGTGAAATTGTGAGAGAATCGCTAGACCCACGCCACCGCACAGCGCCAACACCAACCGAGGTTGCGGTGATCCGTGCCCTGGCGCATGGCAAAAGTCGCAAAGAATTGGCGCGCGATCTGGCGATCTCCTACGCCACCCTCTCGCGCCATCTCTATAACATCCAGATGAAGCTGGGCGCCCAAAGCGCAGAACAGATGGTCTACATGGCAGTAAAACAGGGACTGATCGACTAATGGACGCCAAATACATCAAAGTCAACTGCCCGATTCCCGGCCTTGCCCTGGACGGCTGCCATGATCTCTGCACCGTACTCGCCGCCCTCGGCCAACGCATCGCCGACAACGCCGGCCAAGGCTCCCCCCTATCCATCCTATTAACTCCCATAAATCGCAACGCCCCCCTCGCCAGTACCGTCGCCACCTCAGCCGCCTGTGGGCCGTTGACCGAATATCGCTGGACCCTGGAAAATCTCGCCACGAACGGAGCCGTCACCTTTGCCGGTGCGCCGACCGCCGACGCCAGCTCTTCGCCCTATGTGGTGAGCGGTAGCTATAGCCTGCCCCTGATCGACTGGTCGGCAGTCGGCGGCCAGCTCTGCAACTACCGCGTCACCCTCACCGTGACCGATAGCTGCAACCGCTTTGCGACTGATGTCAAGACCAGCTTGCTATCCGGTGGCACACTCTACCGCCAAGTCTTCACCTACACCGGTGCCGACCAGGTGATCACCGTCCCCGCCTGCGCCACCAAGCTGCGCGCCAAGTGCTGGGGCGCCGGGGGCCATGCCCAAAGCTACCTCATCACCCACGGCGGCGGCGCTGGCGGCTACACCGAGGCGGTGATCCCCGTCACCCCTGGGGAACAACTACGCGTGGTGGTGGGGCAGGCGACGACCGCCGTCACCTCGTATGGCTTTGCGGGTGCGACCAATCACGGGTGCGGGGGTGGGTTGAGTGGCATCTTTCGCAAAGCGGGGCCGGTGCGGGTGCTGCCCAGTGAAGCGCACTATGCACTCATCATCGCCGGCGGTGGTGGCGGCGCCGACTATGCCGGCACAACGCAATCGCGCGGCGGCAACGGTAACGATCCCGTCTACAGCGGCGGTCAGAACTCGATGCAGGGGATTTCAGACAACACGGAGGGCAATGCCAGCGCCAACGGCGGAGGAGGCGGCGGCTATCGGGGCGGCAGCAAGCATTATCGCGATAGCATTCAGGGCCAGGCCACCACCCTGCCCTATGGCGGCGAAGGCGGCAGCGGCTACACCATCGCCGGCGCCACCAATGTAGTGATGCTGGCCACCCCAGACGGCCAACGCACCGCGCCCAACAGCAGCGATCCCGACTACCAAACGGGCGTTGGGGTGGGGGCGCCGGGGGCGATGGTGGACGCGGCAGGTGGTCATGGGTTGGTGGTGATCTACTGGATGACCGGGTAGAAGACAGGAAGACAAGGAGACAAGAAGAAGATCATCAAATTCTTCTTGTCTTGTAATGAAACACATATCACAGAGGTAACTATGCTCATCAACTTACACAGCATCATCGTCGACAAGCCGATCCCCGGCCTATCCGGTGTCACCTTCAACAAATGCACTACCCTGGCCGATGTCCTGGCCGCCCTCATCACCCAAAGCGGCGCCGACATTCACGCTGTCAGCGGCAGCTACAATGCCGCTACCGAAAACATAGTGATTACGCTCAGTAGCGGCGGTTCCTTCACGATTCCCGCCTCGCTCTTGCTGCCCGTGGTCGCCGATGGCGTCACCATCATCGGCAACGGCACCAACGCTAACAAGCTGACCGGCTATAAAATCGCCTACGATGCCACCACCGGCGCCCTCACCATCACCCCGCCGACGGGCGCGCCGGTGGCGGTGCCGGCGCAAACCGCCACGGAAGAAAAAGCCGCCGACCCCCACAACCTGCTGGGCCTGGGCGCCGGCGCTACGGTCACCACACAACAGATGTTGGACTATCTGGCGGCGCATCTGCGCGACTGTTGCCCTGGTGACACGTTGGAGATTCCAGCCAACGCCTTCACCGACCCGGCCAACCCGACGCAGGCCGAGGCTGACGCCTGGATCAATGCCCAAGGCGCGCTCGGCCCTGGCACCCAGATTGTCTACAACCGCCCCGGCAACCCCGCCGCCGATATGGAAGATCCCGATTATGTTTGGCTGGTGAATGAGATCGGCGACGCCACCAATGTGGAGAGTCCGGCGCTGCGGGGTCTGACCACCGCTGCCGGCAGCAAAGCCACCGTCGCCGGCGACGCGCTCAACCTCCCCAACCCGGCGCCGGTCGCCCAGATGCAGCGCACCAGCAAGATCGGACTGACTGCCAGTTACAGCGCCGCGGCCAGCAGTGGCACGCAACAGGGCAATGACTTGACCTATGCGTGGACGGTGGCGGCACGGAGCGGAACAACAGGAACGGGGACGCCGGGGACGCCGGCAGCGGTGACGACCAATGTCACCTTTAGCGCGCCGGGGCAATATGATGTGACCCTGACCGTGACCGACGCCAACGGCGCGACGGCGACCGCAGCGCAGACGATCACGGTTGCCCGCGTGTTGGAGGTAGCCAGCCCAGATGAGCACAATAACGACTATCTGGCGACGGTAACGGCGGCGCTGGCCTGGAAGAATGCCAACGATGCCGGCAACACCTATCAAATCCTGGTTCGTGGCAACACCACCGAGCCGGCGCCCATCATCAATGCCGACCGCGTCCGGATTCACTACAGCGCCGGCGCCGGCAGTAGCTTCCCCGGCAATGGCTACAGTTGGACCACAGCCCCGGTCGATGCCTGGCTCACTGCCGATAGCAGCAGTGTCTACCGCCCCGCTGTCACCACGTCCGGCACGGCGCTGAATTTGGATGGCTTCGACGCCAGCAACCTCGTGATCGAGCAGATCGGCTTTCTCAGCACCGGCGGCCGAGCGATCATGTCGAACAACATCAATAACCTGACGATGAATGATGTTGGCAGCCGCACCACCAGCACCGATCCCTATATTCATGCCCAGGTGGGGGGCGAAAACGTGCTATTGCGCAACTGTCACTCCGTTGGCCCCGGCATTGCCTTCGGCTTGATCGCCGCCCAAGGCCGCGCCAACACCATGCGGCTGATCGACAGCTTTGGTGAAGTCAGCAGCACCCCCGCCTTTTTCACCCTCGCCGCACTCTATGTGCCGGGCAGCAATTGGGCCGGCACCACCCAAGCTATTTTGGTCGCCCAAAACACCCTGATCAACAATGCCGCCGGCAACAACGGTTCGGGCGTGCCGCGTTCAGTGGTGATCAACGGTGGTTCGGCCACAGCGGTGGTGACCGGGGCGCGCTTTATCGACAACACGTTGGTGCAAAATGTGGCCGGCAATCCGGTGATGCGTAGTCAATCGTCAGATGTCTCCCGCAATGCGATCCCCATGCTGGGCAACCAACTGGTCGGCGGCGTGGCTTTCTCCAACTGCGCCAGCGTGGCGGTGACAACCACCAACAGCAACGATAGTATCTAGCCTCGCATCTTCGAGCAGATGCGTTTTCACAAATTCGCATCTTCGAGCAGATGCGTTGTGACAAAGGAGAGGGCAATATGCATGTGATAGTGGAACATCAGAACGGCGTGATCACCAACGTAATCGTTGCTACCGTGGCCGGCCAGTTGCGTCGTGCGGTGCCGGTGGCTGCCGATGGGGAACGGCAAGCAGCTTATCTGCAAGCCAACGCCGGCAAGTGGGTCAAGCAGAGTGATTATGAGAAGAACACGCAGCGGTTTGAACAAAAGTTGTTGTTGCTAATGGAGAACCGGGTGGTTACGTTGCCGATCAACACCCTGGTGATCGCCGTTGCCAAGCTGGCCGGCGGCGCCACCTTGCTGCTGGATCTGGTGCAGAACTGGCAGAGTGGCAAATATTGCGTCATCGATGACAAGATCGTGTTCGCACCGGATTGGGAAGAACCAACCCTCCTCATTGCCGCCGCCGCCGACCCGTTAGCGCCATAAAAAACCGGGGCAAATTTCCGCGGGAGCCCCTGGGCGCGGAAATTTGCCCCGGTTTAGAGTTCTTCTTTGCACACCTTCACCACTAACGCCACCAGGTGCGGGACTTCGAGCTTTTCCTTGATCGTCACCAGATACCGGTAGACCGAATCCGTCTTGATCCGTAGCTCCCCCGCAATCTCCGGTGGCGCCTGCCCCGCCGCCAAGCACCGGCACACCTCCCGTTCCCGCTCCGTCAATTCAAACGCCCGATGCACCCCTCACCCCCTTTTAAATGACGAATTACGAATTTAGAATTACGTTGGCCCCGCTGCGTAACTCGTAACTCGTCATTCGTAACTTCTACGCCATACTTGACACCATCCCATACCGACACCCGGCCAGCGCCAAGGCAAAAGCATCTGCGTAATCATCCTTCAGCCCATTGGGCGCCCGCAACGTGTTGTTTTCAATGTTGGCTAACTGCGAGCGGGTCTCACTACAAGCCACCCGGCACGATCCATTTTGTAACGCTTCAGCGGTCAGGTCATACATCAACACCTTGCCCCGTTCGTCACTATTCCAACCGGGCCGACCATCCAGCCCATAAGCAATCGTCACATCGCCAAACGCCTGCAAGGCCAAAATCGTCGCATGACCATGATTCTGCCGCTCCGGCATCACCGTCGCCCGGTTATAATAGGTCGCCACCTGACGGATCTGCGCCCCAAACGTCCCCGGCTCCAGCTTACCCGCCAGCGTCGCCACCTGCGTCCAGCTTTGCACATCAACCACGCACGCTACCGAGTCATCACTACTTGGGTTGCCTTCGGCGCTGTCGGCGCCGATCATGTATCGCCGGCCCGGCTCCGGCAACTTATAGACCGTCAGCCCCGGCAACGCCGGCATCCCTGCCACTTGGAGATGTACACTCTCCACTTTACAAAATTCAATCCAGGCCAGGGCAAGCCGCTTGTCTTTTTGCCGGGGCGCCAATGCCTGTTCATCCGTCGCCGGATATTGCTCATATAAATCATCTAGCGCCCCTGTCCTTGCCTGCGCATCCAATCGCTGCGCACCATACCACGCCAGATCCCGCCCCGGATGCACCGACCACGGCAAGAAAACGGGATGCCACCCATTTTCCCCGCGTTTGGCAGCACGGTAGATTTGTTTGAACTCGCTTAGGGGCGCCTCTTTGTCGGCCCGACTCAACAAAATGAGTTGACCGCCATTATCGATAGTGGGCTTCACGCTGCGCATCAACCGGTTCAAATTCGGCACCAGATCCGCCTCATCCACCAGCACTGCGTTCGCTGTATAACTATCGCCAGCAGTGGTTGGAAAAGCCAAGGCGCGCGACCCGTTGGAGAGTACCCACTCATGCGCATTATCTACCGTCACCCCTCGACAGCGCATCCAATCGGGCAGCCGGCTATACATGCCCTTTAACCGCTCTTCGCTCAACAACTCCATCGCCTCATCATCCCGTCGGCTGAAGAGCAACCCCGTCCACGCCGGCGCAAACAACATCCGGTGCAGAAAATAGCCCAACACCAACCAAGTCATCCCCAACTGCCGCGCCTTTAGAATGATCAATTGCCGCTGCGCCCCCAGCGCCGCCAACACCGGCTCTTGCCCAGGCCACAAGTCAAAGCCCACCCAAGCCTGCTCTGTCGCATTAAACAAGCGCAGATAAGTCACGAAAAAATAAGTCATACTCTTAGAACACTTGAGCCATTCCAGCTTTTGTCTTTCCGGCGTCACCCTGTCACCCCCAGAAGAGTAGTATCTATCCTATCCATCCTATTCTTCCTATCAACCTCTCCTACTCCCTTCCCACTCCCCCAATTCCTTTTCCGCCACCGCCAAATCATCCGCCGTATAACTCCCCGGCTTGATCGTATTATCCACCGTCTGTTTCATGCGCGGCACATAGTCCCCAGTCATCTCCAACGCCAATTTCAGCGCTGGTACATCCCCGGTCACCGCCGTCCGCACCAGCGCATCATACAGATCCCGACGATGACGCCACAATGGCGCTGCCTGCAACTTCTCAATCTCTTCATCAATCGTCGGGTTTTTCTCTTTCCACTGGCGGATGGTGCGATCTGTCTTCAATCCTAATGCCTGTGCCAATTCCAGTTGTGTTGCCGGCAAACGCCCAATCACCGGCGAAGCCGCCCACGCAATATAAGCCGCCAACCGCCAGGGAAAGCGTTCAGTCAACGCCACATACTCCTGATACCAACTATAGGTGATCAGCCCTTGACTTGGCTCAACGGCCCCTTCATTCGGAGCCTCCAACGACGCGGTAGCCGAGCTTGTCGAGGCGGTGGGTGAGCGGGTGCCCTCTGGGAGCGAACCCAAAGCGGAATTTTCGGAATTGGCCGCAACTGTATGATTACACGAAATCGCCTCACCAGCGCGCTGGTTCCCCTTTGGCGTCACCGGCGCCGGCCGTGGCCTCTTTCCCGCATTGCTTAACGCCCGCCGCCTCTGCTCCTTACTCATCGCCTTTGAATTTCCATGCTATCAATTGAACATCCGTAGACCATAAGGTGCCAGGCATCGAACTCACTGGCCTGGACTACGCAACTTCGGACTACGCGACTCTGGACTGCTCCAGTTTACCATTCCTTAAGTCCTATCGCACAAACGTACTACGCCCCAATAACGCACCACCCCCTCCTCCCCTCCAACCAATCCGTTCCTTTCCCGAATCCGCTGTTGAGTCCGTTGTTGTGTTTGCACAAACCCCGCCCCTTCGCTATACTTATCGCAACTTTACGTGAACAACATCGTCATCAATAACCGACAGCATAGTACGTCGCGCCAGCACCGCTGACCCGACCAAAGGCCCACTGCTGAGTCTTAGCACCGGAGGCAGCAGAGGATCGTGGCAGGCACGCTACCGCACCCCACATCCACCCATCCCTCCGCTTCGACACCAGGCAGCATTGGTACACACCAGAACATCCATTCGACCGCAACGCCATAGCGCTTGCTGCCGACCAACGACTAATAAACCGACGACGCGACCAAACGACCAAACGACGACATGACGCCCGGTTGACCATTTTCCAGTTCCCGAGGACTTCCATGACCAACCAACCACCCCCACCCGGCCCGACCCTGTTCGGCCCCCAAACCAACATCAGCGGCGGCGTCCACACCGGCGGCGGCCTCTTCAACGCCGGCACCCTCCACCAGTACAATTTCCCGGCCGCCGGCACACCGGCGCGCGACCCCGTCCCCCTCGCCGTTGCCCTGGCCCGCCTGGCCGAGCTACCGACCGACCACGTGCCCCCGGTTGCCGCCCTGCCGGCCGGCTCCTGGCTGCCCCTGCCCGCCAATCCTTACTTTGTTGGCCGCCAACCCGAGCTGCTGGCGCTGGCCCGCGCCCTCAAAGGCGGCCACACCGCCGGCATCGTTTCCGGCCACACCGCCGCCGCCACTGGTTTGGGGGGGATCGGCAAGACCCAACTGGCCGCCGCCTTTTCCCACCACTACGGCCAATATTTTCTCGGCGGCGTCTACTGGCTCTCCTTTGCCGACCCCGCCGCCATCAGCGCCGAAGTTGCCCAATGCGCCGCCTGGATGAGCGACCTGCCCACCGGCGTCACCCATCTCCCCCTCCCCGACCAGATCCAGATGGTGCGCCGCGCCTGGCACGAACCCCTCCCCCGCCTGCTCATCTTTGACAACTGCGAAGATCCGGCCTTGCTGGCAGCCTGGCGCCCCACCCACGGTGGCTGTCACATCATCGTCACCAGCCGCCGCGCCCGCTGGAGCGGCAGCCAGAACGTCACCCCCATCCCCGTCGGCGTCCTCCCCCGCGCCGAAAGCATCGCCCTCCTCCGCAAGTTCGCCCCCACCCCAATCCCCACCCCCGCCACCAACGCCCCCTCCCCCAACCTGGGGGAGG
>JAPKMW010000119.1 GCA_026645575.1 Caldilineaceae bacterium | reverse complement strand
CTTGTTTTGCATGTTTTCCATGACGCTAGTTTAGCATCACTCGCTCTCATTACAAACTTGTGCGTTTATCAGTAAACTGCGCCAAAGGGCCTGGTTGCTTGGTGTCATCACCGCCGCCGCGATTCTCTTGGCGACCGCAGCAGTCTGGTTTAGCGTTGAAGCCAATCGGCATAGTCAGGAAGCCAATGTGGCTCGCCAGGAGGCTGAACAGCAAGCCGTTGCGGCCCAAACGGCCGAGGCAATGGCGCAAATGGAAGCCGCTGCCGCCCGCACCGCCGAGGCGGAGTTGTTGGAGAAACAGGCCCAACTGAGCCATCTCTCCGCTGCCCTCAATTACACTGGGGAACAACTTGTTGCCCTGGATACGATCCTGCGCAACATCAGCGCCACGGTCAATCCGATTAACCAGGCGCCAGCGCCTGAGGAGCGCAGCGGCGCCACGTCCACTGTCGCGCCCGCCGAGCAGACGCCAACTGCCCCGCCGGCGCCGGCAGCCACCCCCACTGCAGCCGTGATCGCCAGCCTCCCGATTACCCGCACGTTGGTCGTGACTAGTGTGAACAGCAGCAGTGCAACAGGTGTTGGCGGCGACCAGGGCGACGAACCGCCGGATGAGGATGACGACACAACTGTGACGCCCGCCCAGGCGCTGATTGCCCCCGCGGTCATCACGGCCATTGTGCCTGACATTGAAATTAATCTTCATGCCGATGCCTCGGAAAAGTCGCCCGTTTTGCGCACCCTGCGCGCTCCAGAGCAGCTCACGGTTCTCCAAGCCGATGCTTACTGGGTTAAGGTGGCGACCGCCGACGGTACAGAAGGATGGGTGGAAGCCTATGCGCTCACTTACACTGGTGATACCGCCCGTCTGCCCATCGCCCTGCAATATCGCGTGGCGGCGCCGGCCCCTGTGCAAAGCGAGAGCAAGACGCCCTTTACCTATGGCGTAATCATCAGCGTCGAGAATGCCGCCGCCTATCCCCTGCGGGACGATCGGCAAAACCCAGAGAGCGCCCTGATCGACGCCCCAGTCGGCGCCGCCGTGACACTCCTCTTTGAAGCGACCGGCCCCACAGCCTATGGCAGCGAGCGCTGGTACTATGTCCAACTGTCCGACCCTGGTGGGAAGAATCTGCTCTATCAGGGTTATCTGCCGGCGGCAGTGATCGTCCAGCGGTGAGGGTTTGATATACTTTGTAACCTGCATCGTGTCTATCATCCATCCATAAGGCCCGCGTAGCGGCATGACAGGTCATGCGCTACGCGGGCTACCTATTTCTGTCTGTATGTCCTAGCGGTTGATCAGCGGCAGGAAGAGTTCATGGCCGATCAGAATTTCGACTGTCGCACTGCTGGTGGCGCCCTGGCTGTCACTGACACTCAAGGTGATGACGTGCTCACCCGCTTGCAAGTTGTTGGTGGGCAGCGAGGCGCCTGCCCCTAGCGCACCTTGCTTGTCACTCGACCAGTTCAGCTTCTCTTCACCCAAGCGGCCCTCTTCCAGATCCAGCGCACTGCCTTGGAGGACAACCAGTTGGCCGGGGAGGAAGACGCGGTTGGCCCCTGGTTCGCTAATGAGCGGAATGGGCACCTTATTGGGAATCTTCACCGGGGCGCTGTCGCCATAACCGATATTGACGCCATCGGTGGCAATGATACGGAACAAGCCGTTGTCCGTTCCCGCCATGGCGTTGACATCGATTTCTAGCGTCGGCGTGCTGCGTTCCGTCGCCATCACATCCCAATTGGCCCCACCATTCGCACTAAAGAGAACCGTATAGCTCAGCGCGTCATTGTCGGCGTCGCTGCCGCTCCAGGCCAGGCTTTGGGTGCTGTCCGCCGGCCATTCGACCGGTTGCGCTGGGTTGGTGACGGTGACGCGCGGCTTGTTGCCGCTGACGGCGCGGCTATCGAGGACCTGACCGTTGTGGACCAGGGCAACATGAGTGGTTCCCGGCATCCAGGTCATAACAAAAGTGAGATCAGCCTTGCTGGTGGGGCTGGGATCGCCCGGCTCTTCGCCGGCATGGGCATCATGGCTATGACCGGCGTGACTATGGCCTGCGCCGTGCGGGTCATATTCGCTCTCGAAGTTGACTACAAAGCGCTTGCTCGCCAGCACCGTGTCGCCGTTGCGCAGCTCGATGGCATAGTCGCCGCCAATGACCGGCATATCGACGCCGGTGTCCACCAGGTAGAGGTCGCCGATTTCACCGAGCTTGGCCGGGTTGGTGATCGTGGCGGTGTTGTAGACTGTGACGTTGACCACCAACGATTGCGACATGGCCGTGGTATAGAGCAACGTGTTGCGGTTGTCCACGCCGTGGCTGGCAGCGGCGGCCGTCACGGCAGCGTCCAGCTTGCCCGCCATCTTGTTCCAGGTGAAGGGGGCAATCCACCCTTCTTTCGAGCCGCCGGCTGGGCAGTAGCTCATCAGGTCATGTGTGGTGGCCGGGTTATAGATTTTAGCCGTAATGGGGTTGAAGCCATACTCCTGAATGCTGGACGACGCGTAGGGGAAGTCCGAGCCGCTGTCGCTGGAACCACAGGCGTCAGCCGTGTTGGTATGGAGAACATCATAGTCATGCACCAGTTCATGGCCGAAGATCAGCGCACCGCCACCGGGATCGTCAGTGGTGTTGGAACCGTCACTGATGCGGTCGGTGCCGATGCCGACGACGCCTAACCCGCCGGCATGGGGGTAGATCGGCATGTCGGCGTGACCGCCGCTGTAGCCGGCATTGGGCGCCCAGCCATAGACATGGTCGGCATTGACATAGGCGCCGTTGATGCCAAAGAGCGCATTCAGCACATTTTGCAACACATAAGAACTGTTCAGATAACGAATCAAATCGTGCTGGCCGTCGCCGGAGCCGAGGCTGCCGGTCCAATCCAGGTAGCCGGACGAGAGCGAATAGTTGATGCCATTGTTGCGAATGGGCAACAGTTGCTCCAACCAGTCCGCCGCGCCGCCATTGACCGCCCAACCGCCGGCATGTTGGGTACCAGTGTAGCCGCTGGGGTGGTAGCGCAGCCGCGTGCCGACAATTTTCAGCGCATCGCGCTTGCGGAAGGTCAGGTTGATTGTGCCGGTCGCGGGGAAGCGATTATTGCCTTCGTTGCTTTCGGCAATGGCCCCATCAGGGTCAACTTCGGCGTAGAAGGTGACGGGGATGTCGTTGCTAAAGTTGACATTGAAGTAGATTTCAGCGCTGTCGAGCGTGCCTTGGTCAATGGTATTGCGCGCATTGCCTTGGGCATTGGCGAGATACTCGACGCCATTGGCAAAGATGTGCAGGCGCACCGGCACGTTGTTGCGGCTGCAATTGGCCACAAGCAGATTGGTGCATTTCAAGTAGATGCGCGCTGTCGTGTCCTTTTTGATCGAGACCGGCATGGCGTTATCGGCGCAACCGGCCAGCCCCTTGCTGGTATCAAAGCACTGGATACCCTGGGTGATCTCAATGCCGGCAATGGTGAGATCGCTCTGCAAGAAGGGGGCAACGATCACCGGCTCTAACGGGAAGTAGGGCGCCGCTACAATGGGACCGGCCACCAACGGCGTGTTCGTCGGCGTGGGGGATGGCGCCGGCGGCGTGTTCGTCGCCGTTGGCGTGTTGGTCGGTGTGGGGGATGATGGCACTGTTGTGCTAGTGGGCGTACTGGTAGGCGTCGCGGTCGGTGTGGGGGTGACCGGTGACGCCGGCGCGTAGACCAGATCGTCGATCACTTCGGCAATCGTCGTGTTGCCATAGTCCAACGTAATGCTGGTAATGCGACCGGCGGGATCGTGGACGCCGATAAACTCGGTCACATCATCCGGTACAGGGGTGTTGCGGACAATGCAGATCTCCTGGCCGTTGGCGTCAAAGGCGCGTAACACGGCAACTAACGGTGCAGCGCCGACCGGAGCGCCATTGCCCATGTACATGCCAACATGGGTCTTGGCGGAGGCAAAGCGAATCAGGAGCGGTACGCCGGCGCTGGTGTTGGGATGTTGGGCATTGTTGACAACCGAGTTCGGCGCAGAGCGGGGATCGGTCGATTCTTCGGGGTGCAGGCTATGGTCATAGATGATTGCCTTGTTGGTGGCGCTGTCCTCAAAAGTTACACCGTCGCTGGCCTGGTAGTGCGTGCCGATCACGGCGGCGTCGCCCAGCCCGTCATTATCAAAGTCGATGCGGGCGGCGCTGGGAATCTGGGTGTCGCTCAACAATTCGCTACAAGCAATTACTTCTTGGGGTGCGCGTGCCTTGAGTTCGACGCCAAAGTTATTGGAGCCGGTTAGTTTGGCTGTAATATCGCGCGGCGGCTGCTTGGAAGCCAGACCAAAGTAGTGGGTGTTATTGGCGCTGGCATTGCCCGGACAAAGCTGCGGCTTGAAGGTAAAGGTGACGGTGCGGCCAGTCAGATCGGCAGACGCCGGCCCAATGACGCCAATCCCGCCTTCAACAATGTCAAAGACCTGCTCGACCGTTTTATCGCCATTGTAATCCAGCGCCTCGACGGGGCCAAAGTCAATCGACAGCGATTCGACACAAGCCGTCTCGCGCCCAGCCTCGACCCCGCTTAAATCAATGCGATAGAGATAGGCATACAAGCCTTCGCCTTGGGTTCCTTTTTCGCCCACAGGCCACTGGCGGGTGATCAAGCGGCCTACGCCGCCAAACGAACCGGGCAAGGGAAAGGTGTCGCTCATATCAGTGGGGGTGATCACGCAATTGGGGTCAGCGGTAAAGACACAGTTGATCGGGGGCTGGGCAACAGGAACAATGGCGATCGCCGCGCTCATTTCAGCGACAGGCGCCGCCAGGAGGATGGGCATCAGCAACAATGCCGAAGAACAGACAACCACAAAGACCATAGCAACCGATAACAGGGAAGACCAATGATTCAACTGCCGTTTCAACTGCGGTGGGTACAAATGACTCATCTGCGTAGCTCCTTTTCGGCTGAATAAGCGGACGTAGGACTCCGCATGTTTCCAGCAGCGCCGGGGCTGCTGGAAGCACATGACAGAACCGTGGTGCGCGCTGTGGATCGGTGGAAGGAAGCGCAGAACGGCCTGTGTCTGTAGTGTATGACACAGGATGGATGGCAGCGGTTATGTGCTGCATTCAATAGCTGTGAAGTTGATCACACGCGTGGACGCGGTATCACGGGATGGTACGATTGCGGTAAAGAAAGAATGAGCGGTTTCGTTACTCTGTGCTGCGCGTGTTTTGTTCTGTAGGGACACTTGAGTCTAGGCGCGGAGATTTTGCCTAAACTCAAGCGTCCCTACGGGACGGGCTTAACACGATTTACCCGGCAGAATAAGCGAGGGTAGTATGCTGATTATTGTTGTAACCAATCGGCAATGCGCTCAGCGACTACTGCGGTGGGTAGATTGGTATTGGCGCGCGGGATCACTGGCATGATCGAGGCATCGGCGACATAGAGATTAGCGACGTCATGCACCTTGCCATGTGCATCCACCACTGCCTGTTGATCCTGCGCCGTTCCCATCTTACAAGAGCCAACCGGGTGATAATAGTGCAGACAGTGACGCCGCGCCGCTTCTTTACTGTCGATCTGGTTGGATTGTTCGGTCTCGTTGCCAAGCAAGCCGGCAAAAGGTGCTTGACGCGCAATTTCACGCGCTATCTCGACGCCGCTCCACAAAACGGTCAGGTCAACATCGTCGGCATCGCTCAAGTATCCGGTGTCAATGAGCGGCGCCAATAACGGGTTGGCATCGCGCAAACGGACGCTGCCGCGCGACTGTGGCGTCATATTGGCAATGGGCAAGGTCGCTTCCCACCGCCCGCTTGGATTCGGCGCCGGGCTGCTACAGGGATACAGATGCAGATCAAAGGCTTCCCGGCAAAAGTCACTGCGCAACTTGGCCAGCGACTGCTCGGTGAAGATGGTATGGCCGGCGGCGGCAAAGGCGTTCATCTGGCGATCCAGGTCAGCGCTGCCGCCATATTGTAGATAGATGGCCGGGTGGTCATGCAGGTTGCGGCCAACGCCAGGGCGATCCAGTAACGGCTGAATGCCTAGTTGCTTTAGTTCGTCGGCCGGACCAATCCCCGAACGCAGGAGAATGGCTGGCGAGCCATAGGCGCCGGCGCATAGCACAACCCGGCCCGCTATAATGCGCTCCCGCCCTTGCCTACCGATGACTTCGACGCCAATTACCTGCTCACCGGCTAACACCACTTTGTCCACCATCACGTCGCCCCGGATTGTTAAGTTGGCTTGGTGGCGGATAGGGTCGAGATAGCCAAAGGCGCTATTCCAGCGAACGGCGCCGACCATGTTGACCGGCGCCGTATTGACACCGGCATCCTCGGTGAGATTGTTCAGATTGTCCACCAGCGACACACCAGTTTGTTGAATGGCTTGCAGTGCTGCCGCATGAAATGGGGTCACTTCTTCCGGGGCAAAGCGGCGTACACACAGCATTTCGTTTGCCCGGTGGAAATAGGGCAGCAGATTCGCCGTCGCCCAGCCGGGATTTCCCAACGCCGCCCAGCCATCATAGTCAATCTGGCTGCCCCAGATGGCGATACAACCATTGTGCGCCGAGCAACCGCCCAATACGCGCGCCCGTTCCAGCGCATGGTTGGGCTTGCCGTTACGGGCCGCGCTGGTATAGTTCCAGTCATGACTATTGAGGGCAACCACGCGCCCAGCGTAGAGATCGTCCGGCCAGTGACCGGCATCGGCGCGACCGTAATCCGGCCCGGCTTCCAACAACACAACCGAATGCGCCTCATCCGCCGCCAGCCGCCCAGCGATGATCGCTCCTGCCGTGCCACCGCCAATAACAAGGGTGTCACAAGTGAGGATGTTATCAGTTGACATGGTCTCTCCTTTAGAAAAATTGCGTTGATGGAAAGTCGTATACTTAATAGCGGAAGCCATTCTTGACAAGTTTTCGCCACCGCCGTTGGCGATGGCGATAGAAGAACTGGGCAAAGAGCCAAATGAAGATAGTCAGCACACCGGCTGAGACCTCGACGGTGTCAGTATAGTGCGTGCGGCCATCGACGGTGGCCTGGATGATAATGCGATGATACCAGCGGGAGACAATATCGCCGGAACCATCATCAATCACTTCGTACCGTTGCGGCTGTGCCCGCTTGTCCATGGGCGGCTTGCTGATCCCAATCCACTGTTTGCCAAAGGGCAGCACCCCGAAAACCTTCATAGCAACCTGATACTTGCCCTCCTCCCACCGTTCAGGGAGCGTCGGGGGGTCAACCGGCGCAAAGGCAAGAACCGGCGCTGTGACATAGTGTAGGAGACGTGTCGTTTGTACTTCCTGCCAAGCTTTCTCGGCCGGGCAATCCAGGATGGTTGAGACTTGAACTACCATCGCAACTCCCTTTTTTCTGTAATGCCTACATTGTCGTACCCTATTGAATCTGCAAGCGCTGCCACTTGGCCTGAAAGCTTGGCCGTTCTAGCACTTCCCGATTGACAACCCCGTTGGGCCGGCGACCATAAGCCAGGTCGATCATCCCCTGGCAGACGGCCAACCCAATATCGCGGAAGAGTTCATCGGTCCAAGCGATGGAGTGGGGCGCCAGCAGAACATTCTCAAACTCGCCAAAGCGATGGGGTGTGAGAATCGGCTCGCCGACAAAGCAATCGAGAGCGGCGCCGGCAATGCGTCCAGCCTTGAGCGTGTCATAGAGCGCATCTTCGTTGACAATGCCGCCGCGCGCCGTGTTGAGCAGATAGGCATCGGGCTTCATCAAGCTCAGTTCACGGGCGCCGATCAGGTTGCGGGTCTGCTCGTTGAGCGGACAGTGAACGGAGACAAAATCCGCCTGCGCCATCAACTCGTCCAGGCTAACCAGCTTAACGCCCACAGCGGCGGCAGTGGCCGCATCCACAAAGGGGTCGTAGGCCAGCGGTTGTTTCATGCCAAAGACACTGAGCAAGCGAATGGTTTCGCGCGCAATGCCGCCAAAGCCGACTGTGCCAAAGGTGCGGTCACGCAATTCGCTACCCATGTACTGGTTGCGATCATGCCATTGCCCGGTGCGCACCAACCGATCCTTGACCTTGATATGATGGGTCAAGGCGATCATCCAGCCCACCGTCGCCTCGGCGACAGGACGGCTAACGGCGCTGGGTGTAATAAAGAGGAGAACATCGGCGGCGGTGCAGGCCGGCACATCGACGCTGTCGTAGCCAACGCCAAAGCGGCCAACCGCCAGCAGATCGTGGGCCTGGGCCAGGGACGCGGCAGTCACTTTGGGCGTCAGCACCATCACGCCGTTGACACCGGCAAGCTGATCGGCGCCGATCTCCGGTCGATGTTCGGCAAAGGTGGTGTAGGGCAGTTGCGGTTCATTGGCTAATAACGAAAGCCCAATATCTTTGTATTGCAGCGCGCCGCTGCTGTTGTAAAAATCAGCCGTCAAGGCCAGGCGAAATGACTTTACTCCCGTGGTCATCAGTGGTTCCTATCATTTTAGTTATCAAGATATTTTGCGGCAACATAGCGATTCCACTCCGCTTCAAACTCGGTGGCGGAGACGCCGAAGACGGCCATCGTCAACTCATCCCAACTCCGTTCCAGCTCCATTGCACGTAAGAGGGGGGGCAATTTGTCGCGCCCGTACTGGTTCATGATGAAGTCAACGATGGATTCGCTCACCATGTACTGGCGCATAACCCGTTCTTGCGCCGGGCGACTGTCGTCTGCCCAATGTTCAATATCATCCAGGGTTAAGGGGAAGTGGGTGGGTAGCGCAGCCTGAAATACCTCTTGCGCCTGGGCGTGCCACGGTGAGCGCTGCTCCAGCAGATCGCTGCGCAGCCAGCCATAAAGCGACCAGACAATCATCTCCCAGCGATGGAGATAGTTACGCCGGGTCGGGCTGGCGCCATAGACCGCCTGGCTGGCCATGCTGCTGACGATCATCTGCGCCACATACTCCTCGTCGGTGAGCATGTCGGGCACTTCAGCCAGCACGGGCGAGGTGAACTCACTGCGGTAATAGTAGCCCGTGCGTCCATCAGTGCGATCGGGCAGTAGGACAAAGGTCCATTTGTATTTGGTCTCCGGATCCAGTTCTAACCATTGGTAGAGTTGCAAATAGAGCGCTTCCAACCGATCCACTTGCGCTTCAATGGTCGGCGCATCATGGGCGCGATATTCAAAGCGCAAATGGGTGGTTTCGATGACCCGATCTTCGCCCCAGTAACTATCGGACGGCATGGTGCGTAGCCAACCGTTTTCGGTTTCGCGGTAGAAGCGAATTTCCCGGTAGGGGCTGGAACGCCACCACTTGGTTGATGGCCTCGTCACCAATGCTTCAACCCGCACCAGTTCGCCCTGGCGATCAATTCGGCGCACCGTCAACCCCAAATCGGCGAAATCCGTCGGCGGTAACGACCAGTAGTCACGCCATTCCCACTGCCAGCGTTCCGCCACCGGCAGATCGATCAGTGCGGTGAAGGCGTCGCGATCTTTGCGTTGCCAGGCGTTATATTCTGTTAGCAGCATGGTGGTGACGCCTTCTTCCGCCCGCTGTTGCGCCACCTGATCGGGGGTAAAGGGCATACTGCCCAGGAGAATCACTGCCAGCGCCAGCAAAAAGAGGTCGCGCAGTCGGTTACGCAAAAATTGCACTTCGCCGGCCGAGATCCATTGTCCTGGCGCCATCGTGGGCGTTCCCAAGGCGTCACCCGCCACCGATCGATCTCCCCGCCGCCATCTGGTTGGCAACGTCAAGGGCGGCTCGGCGGAACCCCAACGGTTAGGCAAGACCAGCGCTGCGCCCCAATCGTCATCGCCGATATTCCACTCGAAGTTTATCTGCTGCTTGAGTCTCACGGCGCCTCCAGGGAAAATGACAAGGTGACAGGGTGACAAAATGTAATTTATGGTGCTTTTGTCCCAGAGGAACACTTGAGTTTAGGGCAGGATAAGCTTTTCTTTTCCTTTTTCTTCTCTAAACTCAGGCGTCCCTCTGGGACGGAGCAACCAGACAAGAGTTATCTTACCAAGTACTATTGTGGCAACCATCGTGGGTTATCGATCACTGTTGGAACACCCGCAACCGCAACCACCAACTTGCGAAAGCCGCGTTCTTCGATGGTGCGGTAGTCATGGCCGGCATGGGCGGGGTAGACCCAGAAGAAGAGCAGATCTTCGTTGCCGGTGTTGACGGTGCGGTGCGCCCAACGGGGCGGCACATAGACCACCTGACCGGCAGCAAAGGGTTCCACCTGGCAATCGCCCTCCGGCGTCTCCATCACCAACATGCCGCTTCCGCGCAGGGCGTAGTAGACCTCGCCGGTCTCTAACACAGCGTGAAAGTGGCCTTTGGTCATATAATATTCCTGACCCACTTTGCCGGGGTGCAAACGGGTGACGCCACTGCTCAACTCACCGGCGACGGCAGGCGGGTTGATGCTATGGACTTCATAATGCACCGGATCATCTTGGCCGACCAGTGCATGGAAGGCATCGGCGTCGAGATAATAGCCGGTCATCGACGACAACCGCCGCACAATATGGTTATCATAGCGGCTCATCAGCGCGTCGTCGGCAAGCGACAGCCCAAAGGCGATGGGAAGTGTGTTCATGGCGTTCTGCTTCTCTTTACAACTTGACGCCGCCTTGGGTCAAGCCTTCGACAAAGCGGCGTTGCAGGGCAAGAAAGATGACCAAAACGGGGGCGATCATCATCACGGCGCCGGCGCTGGTCAAGGCCCAATCACGGCCAAAGCGTTGTTGGAAGTTATAGTAACTGGTGGTAACCGGCAGCAACGCGTCATCTTGCAAGAAGATCAACGCCACCTGAAACTCACCCCAGATCGCCAGAGCGACGACCAGGCCCACCGTTAGGAAACCAGGCCACATAATCGGCAATACGACCCGCGCCATCACTTGCCATTCGTTGGCGCCATCGACGCGTGCGGCATCTTCAAAATCACGCGGCAGGCTGAGCAGATAGGAGCGCAGGAGAAAGATCGCAAAGGGTGAATTGAGCGCCACATAGATGATCATCAAGCCGATCCGGCTATTGAGCAGACCAAAGTTCCGCCACATGATAAAGAGGGGAATGACATAGAGCCAGAAGGGCAGCGTCGAGAGCGTCAACATATAGACCATGTACCCGCCGCCGCCGGGGGGATTCAAGCGCGCCAGACTATAGGCCGCCATTCCACCCAATAACAGCACACCGATCACCGTGCCGATGACAAAGATGACACTGTTGGTCATGGTTACAGCAAACTGTCCCTGGATCCAGGCTTCCCAAAAGTTCTGGGGATAAAAGGCGGCCGGCCAACCGAGCGGGTTCTTGCCCAATTCCAGGTTACTTTTGACCGAGTTGAAGAGCAGCACCACCATCGGTCCCAATGAAAAGACCACCAGCAACAACAGAATAATGTAATTGGGGGTCAAATTGGTTTTGCCTTTTTTGCGAAACATTGCTTATACCTCCCAACCCCGTTGGCGCAAGATCGCAAAGAGGGTGGCAATCAAACCAGCAATCACGCTAATGGTAATGCCGATGGCAGCCGCATAGCCTGCCTCGAAGCGCTGAAATGCCTGTTTGTACAAGTAGGTAGCGACCAATTCCGACGAACCGGCTGGCCCCCCTTCGGTGAGAATCCAGACATAATCAAAGCCCAGAAAAGACCAGATCGCTGTCATCATTAACATAAACATCACCGTGGGACGGATGCCAGGCAGGGTGACATTGAGAAATTCTTGCCAGCGGTTGGCGCCGTCGATCTTGGCAGCGTCATAGAGATCCAGCGGGATGTTCTGCATAGCCGTCAAGAAGAGGATCATGAGAAAGCCCCACCAATGCCAGTTGTCAGCAAACATGATGGCCGCCAGCGCCAGGTTTTTGTCACCCAGGTAAGCATGATCCAGGCCGGGAATCCCCCACCGCGCCAGTTGCGCGCCAAAGCCTAATTCGGGGTTATAGAGCATCCGCCAAATAAAGGCCGCCACCACGCTCGGCAGAATATAGGGAACAAAAAAGGCTGTGCGAATAAACATGGCCCCCCGCCGCACCTGCGCTAACAGGGTCGCCACCACCAGCGCCATGATAAACGGCACGGTGATAAAGAAGGCCAGCCACCAGATATTGTGTTGAAAGGCTAGGCGAAAATTGCGGTCGCCCAACAGATCGCGAAAATTCTGCAAGCCGATAAATTCCGCTGCGCCATAACCCGACCAATCGGTTAACGAATAATAAAGCCCCGATAGCGACGGCCCCACCACCACAATCAGGTGGAGCAGTGTAATCGGCGCCATAAACAGCCAGGGTAACACCTGCTTGCGAAACCGATTCCCCCGCCACAGCGACGGCGCCCGCGGTTTCCCAACCAAAGTGCTGCCGGCTGGTTTTGTCGTCAATTCCAAAGCAACGTTTCCTTTCCCCAATGCCTGACAAGATGACTGGATGACATAATCGTGTAATTTCCCTTGTCACCTTGTCACCTTGTCACCTTGTCATCTTGTCACCGACTAGCGATCCGGCACCTGTAACGTCTCCCCGGCTTCGCGCTCTTCCTGGAAGATCACATCAAGACCGGCCAGATATTCTTCCGGGGTAATGTCGCCGACCCAGACCTTTTCCAGTTCTTCGTAGATATAGGTGTCGCTCTTGGGCGGCCAGAAGGTCCAGGTGGTGTACCCATAGTTGCCTTCATCCGATGACTTGGCAAAGTCGGCGAAGATGGCAGCCATGCGCGGGTCAATGCCTTCCATTTGACCGGCTTCTACGCGGATTGGCCCCATGGCCAGGCGGCACTGGGCGAAGAGCGCAGATTGGATTTCCGGCGAGAAGTAGTGGGTCAAAAATTCCGCCGCCGCCGCCGGATCTTTGGCATTCTTGTTGATCGACATGGTGCCGCCAATGCCGATGCTATAGATTGCCTCCCCACTGCTGGAAGGCATGGGCACCCAATCCCATTCGTTGCTATTGCCGGCGGCTTCGCCAAAGTACTCGGCTTCGCGACCATAGAACCAAGTGCCTTCCATGTTCATCGCCGCTTTGCCTTCCGCAAAGGCGGTGCTAAAGCTGGTGAAATCAGCAGCCAGGAAGTTTTCAACGCCGCCCATCCAGTAGCCCTTTTGCACCATATCGTTGAGAACGGTAATGGCCTGGACAAAATCAGGATCAGTCCACGAAATTTCACCCTTGAGCGCCTGGTAGACCTTCTCCGGGCCGGCGATCTTATTCACAAACTCGGTGAAATACCACTCGTTACACGCCTGGCACTCGCCCGCTTGACCGGCAAAGGGAATGATCCCTTCGGCGCTGATCTGGTCGGCTAGCGCCACCAATTCATCCATTGTCTTCGGCGGCGCCCAGCCCTTCTCTTCAAAGAGCGTCTTGTTATAGTAGAGTACTACCGTCTCCAACTCTTGCGGTAGACTGTAGAGGGTGCCGTTGACGCGACCCATATTCAAGGCCCACGGCACAAAGAGTTCGTCCCAGCCAAAATCATCGACAAAATCATCCAGGGACAACACCTGATCGGCCAAGGCCAACTCGGCGACAAAGGCCGGACCATGCGTTGGCACCAGATCAGGGCCGGCGCCACCGGCCAGGGCAGGGCGCACCGCGTTGATCATATCGGCTTTCTTCTCTGCCACAACTTCAATGGTCTCACTCTTGGCATTAAAGGTATCGACCGCCGCCTTGATCACACAATCCGCCGTGTCGTTGGCATTCAGCCACATCGTTACTTGCTTTTTCCCACTGGCGCTTCCTTCCGCGCCCGTCGCTGCCCCCGGCGCCGCCCCTTGCGGTACAGCACAAGCCGACAAGACGACAGCCAGGATCAGGCAGCCCACATAGAGCAGACGTAATCGTTTGGACATCTTGATTCCTTCCTTGCATTTATAAAATTGAGAAGAGTAGGGAGACAATGTAGAAAAATGGGCGTAATTACCGCCTACCCGCTCATCGCCAGTCCATGACTGGTGGTGGGACTGCCAGTCCCAGACTGGCGATGAGCGGGCTTAGTCGTCACGTTGCGAATACAATTACACCCAGCGCAAAATCAACCCCAATGCATCCTTGTTCCACTGCTTGAGTAGATCATAAGCTTGGGGCGCTTGTTGCCAAGTAAAACGATGGGTGATCAGGGGATGAATCACCAGCCGATCCAAAGCCAGCAGCTTTATGGCCGTCTGCTGGTCTTCGATGCGTGTCCACCAGCCCGGTCGCGAATCATGGGCGGGGCGGGTGGAGTTATGGGCGCCGATGACGGTGAGTCCTTTTTTGTGGACATCGCGGTAGAAGTTGACCTGCTCGGTTTCGCCGCGGGTGCTGCCCAGCAGGATGACCCGTCCACACCAGCCAGCCAGGTCAAAGGCGGTGGGAATGGCAGCGGGATGACCGGTCGCCTCGATGACAACCGCCGGCCCTTTGTCGCCACACAAGCGGCTAATTTCTTCGGTAAGATGACTATCGGCCATGACAACTGCATCGGCGCCGGCCTGCTGGGCAAAGTCCAATCGTTGCTCATCCTGGTCAACGGTGATGACCGGCGCCGCGCCCTGGATCTTGGACAATTGCATCGCCAGGAGACCGATCAATCCGCCGCCGATGACCGCCACCGGCTCGCCCAACTCGATGCGCGCCTTCCGCACCCCTTGCAGGGCAATGGCGGCCATTTCAAAAAAGGCGGCGCGTTCATCGCTTAACCCGTCAGGAATGCGGACACCAATGGTGGCATCAGCCAGGACATAGGCGGCATGACGGGTTGGCGTCGCAATGCGGTCGCCTACTTGCCACCCGGTCACCCCATCACCGACCGCCGCCACTTCCCCCACATTGTTATAGCCCGGATATTGGGGAAAGCGCTGGGTGGTGTTGGGCAAGCCCAGAAAAAACGCTCGCTCGGTGCCGGGGCTGATCAACGTGCTGCGGGTGCGGATGAGCAATTGCCCAGGGCCAGGCGTCGGTGTGTCACACAGTTCCAGTGTGGCAATGCCGGCCTCCGGCCAGACTACTTGGTAATTTTGCATGGTTGCCCTCACTCAGGCTCGACGTTTTTTTGCTGGAGGTGCGGTAGGAATCTTGAGATCAGCTAAACTTTTCGCTTGTAAAAGTTGTTGACTTACTTCTTTCAGGATCTTTTCGTCAGTAATCGCCTGGATGCGTTGCGTTATATCGTCAGGCAATGGGCCAAACATCAAGGTAAGCATGTGTAGTAAAATTTTCCGCTCACCATCAAGTAGGCCTTCTTTGCGCCCTTCTTTGCGCCCTTCTTTGCGCCCTTCTTCGCGCAGCCGATCGCCCCAAGTCATCTCGATATCGGCTAATGCTTCCATAATCTCCTCCCGTGGATCAGATAAGTTTGCCGTGGGGGCATAAGTGTTTGCCACCTCCACCAAAAACAACTTGTCACCTGGGCTTAAATTACTCACTCTCATTGTATTGATGATGGAGGAAAAGTCAATAAGAAAGGAGCGTTTTTAGCCCCACGCCACATAACCGCCACAGATCGGAATGCACTGCCCCGTCACATAGTCCGACAAATCAGTGACCAGGAATTCGATCACTTTGGCCGCCTCTTCCGGTTGACCGACGCGACGCAAGGCGATCTGATCAGTCAGGTCGTTACCGGCCTTTTCCCAGAAGGGTTTGGTGCGTGACGAGGCAATAAAGCCAGGCGCAATACAGTTGACATTCACACCAAACGGTCCCAACTCCGCCGCCAAGACCCGTGTATAGTGCGCAACGCCGGCTTTGGCGAGTTTATAGGCCATGCCACCGCCGTTGCGGCCACTCCACAACCCGGCTTGCGACGCCACGTTGACAATCTTGCCGCTCTGTTGCGCCTTCATCAGGCGGCTGGCGGCCTGACAACAGAGGATGCAACTGGTCAGGTTAATGTCCATAATAAACTGATAGCGCTCCGGCGGCGACGTGGAAGCCGAATCATCGGCGCCTTCGTGGCGTAGGTTGCCGCCGGCGTTGTTGACGAGAATGTCCAACCGGCCAAAGGTTCCGGCAATCTCTTCAAACATCCCATCAACGGCGTCGCGATTGGTGACATCGGCCTGTACGCCCAGCGAACGGCGCCCCAACGCTTCGATTTCCGCCATTACTGTTGGTGCATTGAGTTGCTCATTAAATTCTTGGGCGGAATTGAGGTTGACATCGTTGATCACTACATCGGCCCCCAGCCGCGCTAGATGGAGCGCATAGGCGCGACCCAATCCACGCCCAGAGCCGGTGACTAAAGCGACTTTGCCTGCAAGTTTCATAAACGATCTCACTCCATTTCTACGGTACGGGCAGTAAAGGCATTCCAGGCGTCATCCCAAGCCGCAACCTGTTTATGCACTTCGTAGAGTGCGGCCCACATGACATCACGCGCCTGATTGGCGGCATTGCGATCCCCGGCGGCCAGGGCAGCTTTATAGGCCGCCACCTGTTCCCGTTGGGCGCTTGTGTTGGCTGCCACTGCCTCCGCCACCGCTTCGGCGCCAGCCAGGCAACGATCCACCAACGTTTCAGTGGGTGTGGTTGTGTCGATTGGCACATCATAAGACTTGTTGGGGACAAAGCGGGGCGGCAGCTTTTGCGTATCTTCGCCCCAGCCGTCATTTGTCCACATGGTGTGGGTCGGCTGGATGTGGGGCGTGACCGAGAGATACATGATCATCGGCTCGTCACCCAGGACGCGCACCTGATGATGTTGGTCGGCGGCAGCGATACAGAGTTGACCGGGGCCAAGCTCAGCCTTCTCGCCGTCGATCTCAAACTCGGCGCGACCAGAAAGCACCAGAAAGATTTCGTGGCCCAGGTCATGACTATGCCGCTGGGCCACCGTGCCGACTTCAAAGCGTAGAAAACGGGAACGAATCTGCGGCGTCACAAAAATATTGCGAATGTCTGTGCGAAAATCATAGACCGTCAGCGCCATGCGACTTCTCCTTGTTGTTCGGTTGGTGAATTAAGCAATTGGGTTGGCTGGGGGTACAGACGCGGATGTAGGAGTCGCGGATCAAAAGGCTTGCAATCCGCGGTTCCTACATCTGCGTCTGTAAAACTACTGGCTACCCTGTGAAATTCTGTCTGTTTATGATAGCACAAGGCGGCCATGTTTGACTAAGTGCAATTTTGTGAGGAAAATTTTTGGAAATCAGCAAAAAACAAGGATACATTATGGAAGGTGAATTCACAACCAGATCTGTAGTGTCTCGTAGCCCCTACAGATCTGGTTTGATTTGTGCGTAAATTCTATATTTATTGCGCCGCTGCTTCCTGTTTTAGCTCAACATGGCGTTGATTAAACATGAGGACGGAGAAGGCTTCCTGGATGTCTTCCATGCTGATCAGCCCCAGGAAATTTTCGCCATCATAGACCGCGGCAACGCGTACACTGCGTTCGGCCATCTGGTCACGCGCCTCATCCAGGGTGAGATTGGCATCCAGCTTCACAAAGTCGCGCACCATCACTTCGCTGACATAAAGATCATAGGGCTGCGACGCCAGCGCACGCATGACATCGTCGCGAGTGACAATACCCAACAACTTCTTGCCAAAGAGAACCGCAAAGTCGGGTTGATAGCTGGTGAGGATATAGTCCACCACGCGGCTGAGGCGGTCGCCATTTTGCAGTGTGATCACATGACGGTTGTAGGCGTCGCCCAGACGGCGCGTGGTCAAGACCACTTTCGATTCGGCGACGGCCGTCTCTTGCGTAGCGCCGACAAAGATGAAGACCGCAATCAAGGCCAGAATCAGGTTGCCGGTTAGCAGCCCAAAGAGACCGAGCGCAATGGCGACGAATTGCCCAATGGCCGAAGCGACCCGTGTGGCGCGAGGAAAGCCCATGCCCATGGCCAGCAGCGCCCGCAACACCCGCCCACCGTCGAGCGGAAAGGCGGGGATCATATTGAAGAGCACCAGGCTGACATTGGCGCTGAGCAGCCAGAGTAAGAAGTTGCTGAGCGTGATGTCACTGCTCAAGATGTTGGTTAAGCCGCGCCCATCCAACAGGTAGGCAAAGAGATCAATCTGTGGCGTCAGGCCGATGAGAATCAGCACAAAGGCAATGATCACATTGACAAGCGGTCCAGCCAGGGCGATCCATAATTCGTGGCCCGGTTGATCCGGGTTCTTGCTCAACTGCGCCACCCCGCCCAGCGGCAGCAGCAGGATCTCGCGTGTCTGAATGCCAAAGGCGCGCGCCGTTAGACTATGGCCCAATTCATGGAGCGTTACACAGAGAAAGAGCGCCAACATCAACGCCACCCCAAAGAGTGCGCCGGCAATCGCATCGTCACTACGCCCTGCCCACTGCCAGGCGCCCAGCAGAATGATAATAAAAAAGGTGACATGCAACTTGATCGGAATCCCCGCAATTTGCGCAATCCGAAAGGACCAATTCATACACAGCCTCCATGCTTAAGGAATACTAGTCCGTAGTCCTGAGTCCGTAGTCCTGAGTCCGTAGTCCTGAGTCCACAGTCTGTTGCATGACAACTATGGACTAGCTGACTTTGGACTCAGGACTGCGGACTAATTGACTTCGCGACGCCGTAAAAAGATTTTTTCGACTTCCGCATAGACAAAAACAAGCAAGCTAACGCCGAAGCATAAGAGCAGATCGACCGGCGCCAGCGAACTGGTCTGTAAGAAGCTTTGCAAAAACGGCGCATAAATGGCGGCCAATTGCACGCCGGCAACGAACAGCGCCAGTCCCAACAAAGGCAGGTTTGAGAAGAGACCCACGCGAAAGAGCGAATCGTTGCCGCTACGAATGCCCAACGCCTGCCAGACCTGGCTAAAGGCCAGGGTGGTAAACATGACCGTCTGCCAATTTTCGTTGCCGGTAAAGAAATACCAGGCGCCTAACCCCAACGACAGGGCGCCAATCAGCAAGCCGAAGCGTACAATCTGACCGCCGACACCGCCGCTAAAGATATTGGCCTGGGGTGGCACCGGTTGGCGGCGCATGACATTGCGTTCCGCTGGCTCGACGCCCAAGCCGACACCCAATAAGCCATCGGTGAGCAGATTCAGCCAGAGCAGTTGTAGTGGCAGGAGCGGGTTCGCCATGCCCAGCAAGACGCCGACCAGCATCACCAACACCTTGCCGATGTTGCCGCCAATGCTGAATTTGATAAACTTGCGCAGATTATCATAGATGACGCGCCCCTCTTCCACGGCAGCGACAATGGTGCTAAAGTTGTCATCGCGTAAGACCATCTTAGCTGCTTCTTTGGAAACGTCTGTACCCGTAATGCCCATCGCCACACCAATATCGGCGGTTTTAAGCGCCGGCGCATCATTAACGCCGTCGCCCGTCATCGCGGTGACGTGACCCTGACGACGCAACGCTTCGACAATGCGCAACTTGTGTTCCGGCGAAACACGCGCATAGACCGGCGCCTGTTGCACCAGCCCATCGAGGGCGCCATCGGGCAGGTTGTTGAGTTCAACGCCGGTTACGACCCGGTCACCATCCTGGGCAATGCCCAACTCTTTCGCAATGTGCAGCGCCGTGAGCGGATGGTCGCCGGTAATCATCACCGGACGGATACCGGCGCTCTTACATTTGGCGACCGCTTCTTTCACTTCGGGCCGCGGCGGATCAATAATGCCGACAAAGCCGATAAAGGTCAAGTCTCGTTCCAGGCTGGGAGTCGCTCTGGCTTCGTCCAGGGTTTTAAAGGCCACCCCCAGCACACGCATCCCATTCTCGGCTAATGAACGGTTGGCCGCCTCAATGCGCTGGCGGAACGCAGCCGAGATGGGTGAGCGGATGCCATCGGTCCACACATGGGAGGAGATGTCAAGCAGGCCATCAACCGACCCTTTGGTAAAGGCCAGGTAGGGGGCGCCCGGCGCAACCACGGCAATCAATTCGCGAATCGCTGACTGTTCGCTGTGGGCCAGGGCATGAACCGTGGTCATGCGTTTGCGTTCTGAATCAAAGGGCAACTCGGCCACCCGCGGTTTGTTGGCGTCCAGATTTTCCTTAAAAAGCCCAAACTTTGCCGCCGCCACCACCAGCGCGCCTTCCGTCGGGTCGCCGATGGCATGAAATTTGTGCCCATTGCCGCCATTTTGATCCACTGTCAATTGGGCGTCATTACAGAGGGCGCCGCCGATCAAAAGTAGCCCCAGCGAACCTTGCGGCGTTACCGTCGCCGGTGTGCTGAGATCCAGCCGCAGTTGACCGGCGGCAGTCGTCTCTTCGGTCACATCGACCCGATGGCCGGCCACGTCCAACACCGTCACTGTCATGCGATTTTCCGTCAGCGTTCCGGTTTTGTCTGAGCAAATCGTGGTGACAGAACCAAGGGTTTCCACCGCCGGCAGCTTGCGAATCAACGCGTTGCGGGCCAACATGCGCCGCGCCCCCAGCGCCAGGGTAATCGTCACAACAGCCGGCAATCCTTCCGGCACCACGGCGACCGCTACGCTGACCGCTACCAAAAAAGCATCGACCAAGGGCGCACCCCGCCAGAAGTTGATGCCGGCCACCACGGCGGCAATCATCACCCCAACCACAGCCAGCACCTTACCGGCCTGATCCAGCCGTTTTTGCAAGGGCGTCAACTCATCTTCGCTCTGTTGCAGCAGGCTGGCAATATTGCCCAATTCCGTCTGCATCCCCGTCGTCGTGACCATGCCCATGCCACGACCATAGGTGACGGTGGTGCCCATGTAGGCCATGTTCAGCCGGTCGCCCAGCGGTAGGTCGGCTTTTTCCAACGCCTCGGTCTCTTTTTCGACGGCTTCTGATTCACCGGTGAGCGCCGCTTCCTGAATGCGCAGATTGACGCTTTCCACCAGCCGCAAATCCGCCGGCACTAGATTGCCCGCTTCGAGCAAGACCAGGTCGCCTGGTACGAGATCCCGCGCCGGCAACTCTTGCAGCGCACCGCCACGGCGCACCCGTACATTGGGCACTGCTAATTTTTTGAGCGCCGCCATTGCCCGCTCGGCGCGGTATTCTTGGACAAAGCCTAGGAGGGCAAAGAGCAAGACAATGGCGAGAATGGCAATCGCTTCATTCCATTTGCCAAGAAAACCGGAGACAACTGCCGCCGCCACCAGGATCAAGACCATGGTGGCTGTCAACTGCTCCCACAAAATTTTGAGCGGACTGCGCCCACCCTGTTCGGCCAGCTCATTGGGGCCATATTGTTGTAGACGAGCCGCCGCCTCCGCCGATGTTAACCCATTGGCCAGATCACTTTTCAACTCATTGGCTATATCTTTTGTTGTCCGTTGGTGCCAGTTCATCGTTGATCCTATATCTTTTTAAAAAGATTGCTAAAAAACGTAACCACAAAACCTGCTCTCGGCTGGTCCGTGACCAGCGCCCTAGACGCCGGTCACGGACCAGCCGAGAGCGGGCAGAGGCTTGGTAGTTACAAAAAAGCGAGACCGTCACGACGATATAGCCTGTTCCTCGCTACTTTGCGGTACCCCCGTGTAAAATTACAGAGGTTGCCACAACTCACCTAGAACCACTATATCGTCAGACGGTCTCGCCAAATGGTTGTTACCACCTCGAACAGCCGAGAGCCTATGCTCTGTGATGACGACTGTTCAACTTGTCAAAGCAAGCGGCTACTCCCCAGTCGGAGTACTACACTTCTGTACAAGAATAATCGATTTGAGCCATGCTATGCAGTAGTTTTCATCCATTGCCTACTTTTTCATTTTAGGTAACTACGCAGCCTGCTCCTAGCCGCACCCCAACGGGGTTCCCGGTGACCGGCGCCAGTCACGGACTGGCGAAGAGCGGGTCGGCTGAGTAGTTACCATTTTAGGCGGCTTTGGGTTCCCCTCCCTGACGCAGCGCACGAATGCCGACCACCGCCAGCGTGAGCGCCACCAAGGGCAGCACAAAGTAGAGCATGGCATTGCTAAACATGGGCAACGCATCGTGCTGGGTTGCCGACAAGACCAGATAGGCGGTGTAGGCAATATAGCCGCCAAAGAAGACGACCCCTTCCCAGCGGTCAATGCTATAGCCGGAGAAGAAGATAGGCAAACAGGCAAAGGCCACCGCCGTCATCACAATTAGATCAAAGCTAAGCATCGCCGGCGCCACCACCAATCCGCCGGGCGTCACCACGCTGGCAATGCCCAGAATCGCCAGAATGTTGTAGATGTTGCTGCCCACCACGTTGCCGATGGCAATATCCCGCTCATTGCGGATCGTGGCAATCACCGAGGTTGCCACTTCGGGCAGCGAGGTGCCGGCGGCGACAATCGTCAGACCGATGATCATGTCGCTCACCCCTAACACTTGCGCCAGCGCCACCGAGCCGTTAACCAGCCAGCGCGATCCGACGACCAAGATCGCCAGACCACCGAGAATAAAGGCGGCGTTTTTGCCAATTTCCATTGCCGTTAGCGGCGGCGCATTCTGGGCGCCATACTCTTGTTCATATTCGGCCTTCACCGCGGCGCTCTCCTGGCGGCTCTTGCGAATCGCCCAGACATTGTAGACGATCAAGCCGACAACAAAGAGGATGCCGTCCAGCATCCCAATGCGACCATCCAAGGCAAAGAGGATGGTCAACACCGACAGGCCGATCATTAACGGCACATCCAACCGGACAAGCTGCTGCGCAACAACTAAGGGCTGAATCATGGCGCAGATGCCCAGAATCAGGAGAATATTGAAGATATTACTGCCCACTACATTGGCAACGGCAATATCCGCTGCGCCTGCTAACCCGGCTTGGATACTCACTGCCAGTTCCGGTGTACTGGTGCCATAGGCCACCACGGTCAAGCCAATGACTAGCGGTGAGATGCCAAAAAGCGCCGCCACTTTGGAAGCGCCGCGTACCAAAAACTCGGCCCCCACCACCAACAAGATAAAGCCGCCAACTAACAACCCGATAATCGTCAGATCCATGCCAATTTCTCCCTGTCTACAATGACTTTGATTAAGCAATGACTTTGATTAAGCTGCAGATGCTGCTGTCCCTTGCGTTCGTAATGCCCGTATCCCAACAACCGCCAGCGTTAGGGCAATAAGTGGCAGGACGAAGAAGAGCATGGCACTGCTAAACATTGGTAACGCATCATGCTGCGTCGCGTCCAAAACAAGATAGATGGTGTAAGCAACGTAGCTGCCAAAGAAGACAAAACCTTCCCAGCGCGCAATGCTATAACCGGTAAAGAAAATGGGCAGGCAGGCAACCGCAACCGCAATCATCACCGGAATATCAAAACTGAGCATGGACGGCGCAACCAGCAACCCACCCGGTGTAAAAAGCCCGGCGATGCCAAGAATCGCCAACAAGTTGTAAATGTTGCTACCCACTACATTGCCGATGGCAATATCTCGTTCGCCACGGATGGTAGCGACAATGGAAGTGGCTAACTCTGGTAATGACGTGCCGGCGGCGACAATGGTCAAGCCAATGACCGTATCACTTACCCCCAAAAACGTTGCCAGTTCAATCGAGCCATCGACCAGCCAACGGGCGCCAATGACCAGAACAACCAACCCGCACAAGATAAAGCCGGCCTGTTTGAGAATTTCGGCCTTGCTATGGGATTCGACAATTTGGGGGCCATACTCCTTGGCATACTCAGCTTGGACGGCCGCGGTTTCTTTGCGGCTTTTGCGAATCGCCCAAACGGTGTAGGTAATGATTCCGGCGGTCAGGAACAGCCCGTCGAACCAATTCAAACGACCATCAAAGGCGAGCGCAAAGGTTAGTACGGAAAGGCCAATCATCAGCGGCACATCCAACCGAACCAATTGCTGTGCCACCACTAAGGGTTGAATCACGGCACAGATGCCCAAAATAAAGAGAACATTGAAAATGTTACTCCCTACCACATTGGCGACGGCAATATTGGCATTGCCTGACAACCCCGCCTGTAAACTCACTGCCAATTCCGGCGTGCTGGTGCCGTAGGCCACCACCGTCAAGCCGATGACCAATGGTGAAATCCCGAAAATCGCCGCTGTTTTCGAGGCGCCGCGCACCAATAGTTCGGCGCCGATCACTAGTAGTACCAACCCGCCGACCAGCATCGCAATAACCATCAGATCCATAGAAGATTCTCCATAATAGTAATATTTGTGCTTCAACAAATTTAAGAAACACTGCGCTGCTGGAGTCCCTGCGAGCGTAACGCGCGTAGCCCCACAACCGCCAGCGTAACCGTAACCAATGGTAACACGGCAAAAAGCATGGCGTTGCTAAAGAGCGGGAGCGCCTCATGGCCTGTGGCATTCATAATTAGATAAGCCGTGTAGGCAAGATAGCCGCCAAAGAAGAGCGCCCCTTCCCAACGGGCAATCGTGTAGCCGGAAAAGAAGATGGGCAAGCAGGCCACGGCCACCGCCACCATCACCAGTAGATCAAATTGGAGCAGCGTCGGCGCCACTACCAAACCGCCCGGTGTCACCACACTGGCAATGCCCAGAATCGCTAGGATATTAAAAATATTGCTGCCGATCACATTGCCGATGGCAATATCCCGTTCCTTGCGCATGGTGGCGACAATCGAGGTAGCGACTTCGGGGAGGGAAGTGCCGACCGCCACAATAGTCAAGCCGATGATCACATCGCTAACGCCCAGCAGCCGGGCCAACGCCACCGACCCATCGACCAACCATTGGGCGCCATAGATGAGCAGAAACAAGCCGGCAACAACCAGCGCAATATTTTTGCTGATGGCCATTGGGGTCCGCAGTGTCGGCAAGGGGGAGCCGTCCTCTTGCGGGTTTTCAACGTTGTCGGCAGCGCTCTCTTGGCGGCTTTTGTAGATGGCCCAGCCATTGTAGGCGACCAAGCCGGCCACTAACAGGAGACCGTCAACCCAATTGAACCGTCCGTCTAGGGCCAGTAGCATAGCAAGAACCGATAAGCCAACCATCAGGGGGAGATCAAACCGGATCAATTGCTTTGCAACAATGAGCGGTTGAATCACGGCACAAAGGCCAAGTGTAAAGAGAATATTAAAGATATTGCTGCCCACCACATTCGCCACGGCAATATCTGCGCTGCCGGCGAGACCGGCCTGAATACTTACAGCCAGTTCCGGGGCGCTGGTGCCAAAAGCGACGACCGTTAACCCGATGACCAGTGGCGAAATGCCAAAGAGCGCTGCACCCTGTGCTGCCCCACGCACCAGCAGTTCGGCGCCCACCACCAACAGAATAAACCCACCGATTAACATTGCGACGATCAACAGATCCATCATCAACCTCTCTTGCTTGTTATGATTGCGGCCAATAAAAAAAATCGGCAAGACCGCACGGCAATTACTGTCGTGACGGTCTTGCCGATCATGTTTGCACACTTACGAACAGCCGAGAGGCGCCTGGGGTGCTTTTCTCCGCACCAGTTTGCCTCTGTAATGACGACTGCTCGACTTGCACGGCGATATGCCAAATTTGCGCGATACCACCACTTGTACCTGCAAGCGGCTACTCCCCTGTCGCAGCTATCATAACAGAGTGTACAAGGTTTGTCAATGGGCAATTTGTTAGAATCGTATTATTCCTGAACAACGGCTATCGCTGACCACCTGCAGTTGCGCTTAAATTTTCCACAATCAGTAGACCGCAACGCACTTAAGGCCAGAAACTGAGTTTCTTGGAGAAACTCAGTTTCTATTGCGGTGTACTGACAATGGTTTCAGCCGTGACTTTATGTGAATACCCAAATGCCTATTTTCCATCATCAACCTCAACTAGGATCAGCAAATCTGCTTACGTTTTTCTTTTTGAACGGGAGTACAATAGCAGGTGCTGTGGTTGGTTCATGCTCATGAAAAAAGATAGGAACGGTTTATGCGGGAAGTTACCTCCTTTGATCGCTTGCGGTACGCCTTTGACAACACCATGTCGCGCGGCGCAGTCGCCTTAATTGGATGGCTGTTGGTGGCCTCGTTGGTGATCATTCTCCTCTTTTCGGGGTTGGTTTTGGCCGCGCACATTATTCCAGTGGAAGTGAGTGGCGCCGACCCATCGCTGGCTGAGGTGATCTGGTCAAGCGCCATGCACGCGCTCGATGCCGGAACCATTGCCGGCGATCAGGGGCCGTGGAGCTTTCGGCTCACCATGTTTAGCATGACGTTAGTTGGTCTCTTTCTGGTGAGTATCCTCATCGGCATCATTACGAGCGGCATTGAAGCGCGACTGGAAGAGTTGCGTAAGGGTCGTTCGCTGGTGGTGGAGGAGAATCACACCGTCATTCTGGGGTGGAGTCCCCAGGTCTTTACCCTCATTAGTGAATTGGTGGTGGCCAACGCCAATCGCAAGCGGCCCGTGATTACCATTTTGGGCGACAAAGACAAAATCGAGATGGAAGATGAACTGCGCGACAAGGTGGGCAATACGGGCAACACCCGCATTGTCTGCCGCCGGGGCCGTCCTCTGGATCTGACCGATTTAGAGATTGTGAACCCCCACCGTGCCCGCTCGATCATCATTCCGACACCGGTCATGGCTGACCCGGATACGGAGGTCATCAAGACCATATTGGCGCTCATCAACAATCCCAACCGACGCAAGACCCCCTATCATATTGTGGCGACCCTGCGTGATACGGAGAACTGCGCCGTGGCAAAAATGGTCGGCCGTGAGGAAGTGGAAGTGGTGCTAGCCGATGACTTCACGGCGCGCCTCGCTGTGCAGACCAGCTTGCAGGCCGGCCTTTCGGTGATCTATAGCGAACTCTTTGACTTTGGTGGTGATGAGATCTACTTTGCCCCGGCGCCGGCATTAGGGGGCAAGTCCTTTGGCGAGGCGCTGCTGGCCTATGAAAAGGCGGCGCTGCTAGGGCTGCGTTTTGCCGATGGTCGCATCCAGCTCAACCCGCCGATGAATACTCCCATTACCGCTGGTGATCAGGTTATTGCCATTGCCGCCGACGATGACAAGGTGCAAGTTTCCGGGCGCAACGCCATCCCCATTGATTTTGCTGCCCTACGTCCGGCGCATTCTCCCAGCGAAGTGCGGCCAATCCGCACCTTGATTTTGGGATGGAATCGACGGGCGTCGTTGATGATCGCTGAACTCGACCAATATGTGCCGCCGGCTTCGCAGACGGTGGTAGTGGCGGCGCTGCCGGAAGCTGATCTACGGGCGGCTTGCGCCACGCTTTGTTTGAAAAATAGCGCCCTTACCTTGCAAGAAGGCGAAACCACTCGACGATCTGTCTTGGATGAACTTCAGATTAGCCAGTATGATCATATCCTTGTTCTCAGTGATAGTGAGCGACTGGACGCGCAAGCCGCCGATGCGCGCACCTTGATCACCTTGCTCCATCTGCGTGACCTGAGCGAGAAGCTACAACACAAACTCTCCATTACCAGTGAAATGCTGGATGTGCAAAACCGCGATCTCGCCACCGTGACGCAGGCCGATGATTTCATTGTCAGCGAACGGCTGGTGAGCTTGGTGTTGGCGCAACTGGCGGAAAATAAAGCATTGGCCTTGGTCTTTGCTGAGCTGCTCGATGCCGACGGCTCCGAAATCTATCTCAAGCCGGTGAGCGATTATGTGGAAGTGGGCAAGCCGCTTACCTTTTACACCCTGGTCGAGGCCGCCCGCCAACGGGGCGAGGTGGCTATCGGCTATCGCCTCTTACGCCACGCCCACGATCCGGCGCAGACTTACGGCGTACGGCTCAACCCGGTGAAGTCCGACATGGTGACTTACTCTTCTGATGATCGCCTGGTGGTCTTGGCAGCGAGCCTGTAAGCCAATCAACGCCTTCAGTTAAATTCTCTTCACCACTGCAACGATTCGGGGCACGCCTTGCCAGCTATGGCTGGCAAGGCGTGCCCCGAATCGTTGCGCTTGTTTGACCAACCGGCAGGCCGAATTTATAATGACCTGCCTGTGTATGTGTGCAACCGCTACTTCCCAAACGAAAAGAGAGATTATGGCAAAAATTGTCGTCATCGGTGCAGGCAGTCTGGTCTTTGCCACCCGCCTGACCGTAGATATTTTAAGTGTACCAGAACTGGCCGCCAGTACGCTGGCCTATGTCGATATTGATCCCAACGCACTGGCGATGATCAAAGCCTTTGCCGAACAGCTTATTGCCCAACACAAGCTGCCGGCCCAAGTGCAAGTGACAACCGACCGTCGCGTCGCCCTGGCCGGCGCCGACTATGTGATCACCACCTATCGCGTCGGCGGGGCGGCAGCGACGGCGCTGGATCTGGAAATTCCGCTCAAGTATGGTATTGACCAGGCGGTGGGCGACACCATCGGGCCGGGTGGCGTCTTCTATGGGCAAGCGCACATCCCGCTGATGATCGCCATCTGTCGCGATATGGAGGAGCTATGCCCCGACGCCTGGCTGCTCAACCATACGAACCCGATGGCGATGCTCTGCTGGGCCGTGAACCAGGCGACGACTATCAAAAATGTCGGGCTGTGTCACAGTGTGCAGCACACGTCGGAGCAGTTGGCCGGCCACATTGGCGCGCCTTATGCCGAAGTAGACTATTGGGTGGCGGGCATCAACCACATGGCCTGGTTCCTCAAGTTCACCTGGCAGGGCAAGGACGCCTACCCACTGTTGCGCCAACGGCTGGCGGAATGGGACGCCGCCAATGGTGACGCCGGTCTTTCTGTTGCCAACCACCCGGAAAGCCCCTACTATGGCAATGACCCCTGGTCGTGGGACACTGTGCGCCGCGACCTTTTCCGCCAGTTTGGTTACTACGTCACCGAATCGACCCCTCATCTCTCGGAGTACCTACCCTACTTCCGCCGCGACGCTGCCTTGCTCGAACGCTATGCCCTCAAACCGCAGAATCTTGCCGCCTTTGCCAAACGCTGGGAGAGCCGGCGTCAGCAGCAGCATGAACGGTTGCAGCGCCAAGCCACCGGCGAAACCAGCATTCCGCTTGACCGCACCAGTGAGTACTCTTCGTCCATCATCGAGTCGATAGAAACGGGACGCATCTGTCGGGTGAATGTTAATGTGCGCAACACGGGACTGATCACCAATTTGCCGCCCGATTGTGTGGTGGAGGTGCCTTGTCTGGTCGATCGCCTGGGCGTTCACCCCTGCTATGTCGGCAACCTGCCGCCGCAACTGGCCGCGCTCAACCGCACCAATATCAATGTGCAGGAGTTGGCCGTGAAAGCGGCACTGGAAGGCAGTCGCGACGCGCTCTATCAAGCCGTGGCCCTCGACCCGCTTACCGCCGCCAAACTCTCGTTGCGTGAAATCCGCCAGATGGTTGATGAGATGGTGACGGCGTTGCAGCCCTGGTTGCCGGCGTATCGGTGAAGGGCAAACACTACAGCGGATTTGGGCGGGAACGGATTGCTTCGAGCGCAGCCGTTGCTCGACGGAAAATCCGTTCCTTCCCAAATCCGCTGTAGTGTTACGGACGTACCGGCGTCCCATCCGCCAACCGTGGTTGCGGCCAAATCGAAATCTCTTCGCGGCAAGGAAACTCTGCCGCCAGCTTCTCGTCGATGTCGATGCCCAGCCCCGGTTTGTCATTGGGGTACATGTAGCCATTGCGCACCTCCGGCAGACCGGGGAAGATCGCGTAGACATTTTCTGGGAAGCGAACCCACTCCTGCACGCCAAAGTTGGGCGCCCACACATCCAGATGTAAATTCGCCGCATGACCAACCGGCGACGTGTCGGCGGGGCCATGCCAGGCGGTGCGCACGCCAAACATATTGGCAAAGAGGGTGACAGAGCGGGCCGGCGTAATGCCGCCCATCTGGCTCACATGCATCCGAATAAAATCGATGAGGGTGTTGGCGATGAGTGGTTGCCATTCACGCGGGTTGTTGAACAGTTCGCCCATGGCAATCGGGGTAGCGCACTGTTCGCGGATGCGGGTGAACCATTCCAGGTCTTCGGGCGCCAGCGGGTCTTCCAAAAAGAAGAGATTGAACGGCTCAACCTTTTTGGCAAATTGCACCGCTTCAATTGGGTGCAGCCGCTCGTGGATGTCATGCAATAGTTCGACCTCCTCACCCACCTCTGACCGCACATACTCGATCATGCGCAGCGTGTTGCGCATATAGGCTTTGCGGTCAAAGTAGCCCCCCTCCGGCGCATTGTCGGGCTTGATGATCGTATCGCCCCGCCCGCCATAGCCACCCAGTTGAATGCGAATGTAGCGATAGCCCTCGGCCATCAAGCGTTTGACATTGTCGGCCACTTCTTGGGGTGTATGACCGTCGGCGTGGGTGTAGACGTGGGCCGCTTCCCGCGTCTTGCCGCCAAGCAACTGGTAGACCGGCATGTTGGCCTGCTTGCCTTGAATGTCCCACAGCGCCTGATCGACGCCCGACACCGCATTGTTCAAAACCGGCCCGTTGCGCCAGTAGCCGTGGAGCATTGCCATCTGCCAGATCTCCTCAATACGTGACACATCGTGGCCGAGCAGATAGGGTTTCAGGTGTTTTTCCAGCGCCGTCACCACGGCATGAAACTTGGTGGTAAAACTAGCGCAGCCCACCCCATACAGCCCCGGCTCCGAGGTCAAGACTTTGACAATGACCATGCGGGCATAGCTGTAGGGTTGGGTGGTGATCACTTGGATATCACGAATGGTAATGGGTTTGGGCATGGGAAGCTGCTTTCTAATTGGACTTAGGCAAAAGTCGAACTTCTGCCTGTTGCGTAAGTCTTGATCTCATTGGAAGTTCAGAAGTACCAGATCGTTAGGTTGCGGCGGATAATCAGGAGTATCGGCGGATTCAATCGATTTGTCAATCTGGTAGAAACCAACGCTCCAGGGCGGCACCAGAAAGGTACGACCTTACAGCCGTTCCCTTCCCGTCTACTGCTGGATTATTTCTCACTTGAAGATGGTTGCAGAATAAGGTAAGATAGCAATACCGATCTCATTGGGCGGTTCCTAATCATCGGTGTAAGTAAATCCGCTTTGCTACAAAAGAACAGTTTGTCAACTGAACCAGCGCCAGGGTATGATGGCGAGTGAATCGTCGAGAAAGGATCCTATGCGTTTCCTACCCGATCCTCTGTTCCTCACCGTTTTCCCAACCAAACGTTCATCTTGGTTATGCTACAGCAGCGCAGTTGGCGCCGTGATGTTAGCATTACTGGTCACGCTATGGTTCCCCGCAATTCGCAATGGCGCCCCCTTCGTCTTCTTCTTTCTCGCCGTGGTTGTTAGCGTCTGGTATGGGGGATTGGGACCCGGCTTGTTGTCCATAAGCTTGTCGGCATTGGTAGTGATCATCTGGATTTTTCCGTCCTACGGCAGTTTGATCATTTCTGCTTGGCGTTATACACAACTGACTGGCTTCTTGGTAGTTGCTACGATCATCTGTTGGCTGATCTTTGCCCTACAGCAGACCCTGCGGCGCGAACAGGCACAGCGCACGTTGCTGTGGATTCATGAACAAGAGTTCCGCACGATGTTTGATCTGGCAGGCTCTGGGAAGGCGCAAGCCGATCCGGCGACCGGCCGCTTTTTGCGGGTTAACCGCAAATTCTGTGAAATAACCGGGTATAGCGAAGCGGAATTGCTGGCGCGCACTTTCTCCGACATTACCCACCCTGCGGACCGGGAACGTGATGCCGAACTGGCCTTGCCTGTGCTGCGTGGGGAACAATCCTACTGGGAGAGTGAGAAGCGTTATCTCCGTAAAGATGGTCAGGTGTGTTGGGTCATTGTCACCGGCGCCCTTTTACGCGATGAGTATGGTCAACCCTTTCGTACCATTGCCACCATTCTTGACATTACCGCACGCAAAGAAGCGGAACAAGCCCGCCACGCGAGTGATGAGCGTTATCGCAATATTCTAGAAAGCATCTCCGATTGCTTTAACGTCCTGAGCGATGACTGGCGTTACACTTAGTATCCATCCAGAAATTGGGATAGGGGAGAATTAAACAAAATGATGTAACTCATGGAAAATG